>NZ_CEEDMV010000002.1:866281-916253 GCF_979256025.1 Methylobacterium sp. AC832 | reverse complement strand
ATGATCGCCCGGGGCTTCAGCGTCCTCGTCACGACGGGGACGCGCAGCGCCGCCGAACTGATCGGGCGGCGCCTGCCGGCGGGCGCGGTCCATCAGTACATGCCCCTCGACGCGCCGCGCTGGATCGAACGGTTCCTCGATCACTGGCAACCGGACCTGGCGCCGGTGGCGGAATCGGAGATCTGGCCGAACACCCTCATCGCCCTGCACCGGCGTTGTCACTGAAGCAAGTCGCGTGCGCCCTCTAACGCATCGACCCATCACTAGTGCGCTGGCTCAGACGGATGGTTCAGGGGTTCGGCTGATGGCTGCGAGACCGTCAGGCATGGCTTGCCCAATGAAGAATGCCGCCGCACTGAGTGCGCTAATGGTTGCCGGGAAAGCGGCGCGGCTCTACCATTCGGAATGACCGAAAAGCTGACGACAGCCGCCCTGTGCGACCTGAATTTGATTTCCCAAGAGGAAGTGGCGGCTGCCGTCGAAGTGTTTCTTGCAAATTCGATGGCGCCGCCTTTCGTTTTCAAGGAAGGCTACCGTCTCGATCTGGGAAAAGCCGTGCGACGGCATCCCGGCGCGAATGATTTCGTCAACCGGGGCAATGCCGGCCCCCTGATGAAGCGCCCCTTCGTGTTGGCGGCCATCCTGCAAGCCCGCCCCATGCGGGGCTGACCCCGTTTTCCGGTCTCGGCGCCAGCTGTTTCGTTGAAAACGGGAGTCGCGCGGCCTCTTTGTGCGGCCTGACCCAGCATCGGCTCATGCCGTTGCCCGTGTTCTGAGATTTTCGCTGAGAGTCCCTGGCGGCCCGATCACAATGCGGGCGGAGACGACAAAACTCTGACCGCCGCGGCCTTCAGTACCGGCAGAGCCGCCTTTCCCCCCGATAGGCCGAGAGCGACATCCTCAGACAGGGCGCGCTCCACAGCGACGCATCTTGACGCTTCTCTTTGGCAAAATATATGTTACTCATCATCTTATTCGCGATGAGTCGTCGACGGGGAAATGCGTGATGGATGCGAGGATTGCGCTCGGGATGATCGGGCTTGCCCTGACGGCATGCTCGCCGGCCGAGACCGCCGTGTCACCTCAGCCGCCCTTGGTCCAGACCGTGGAGGTCGTGCGCAGCGGCAGCGGGATGGCCCGCTACACGGGGGTGATCCGGGCTCGCACCGAGAGCAATCTCGGCTTCCGCGTCGGAGGTAAGATCTTCGAACGTCTCGTCGATCCGGGTGACCGGGTGACGCGCGGCCAGCCTCTGATGCGCCTGGACCGGACCGATTTCAGCCTCGCGCTCAACGCCGCCCGCGCCTCCGTCGAGGCTGCCCGCGCTCAGATGATCAAGGCCAAAGCCGACGAGGAGCGCAGCCGAAAACTCGTCTCAGACGGCTGGACCTCGAAACAGACCTACGATCAGAACAAAGGCGCGGCCGACGCCGCCACCGCGCAATTCGCCAATGCCGAAGCCCAAGCGAGCCAGATCGCCAACCAGGCCGGCTATGCCGAGTTGCAGGCCGATGCGGACGGGGTCGTGATGGAGGTCCCCTCGGAGCCCGGTCAAGTGGTCGCCGCCGGGCAGACGGTGGTGAAACTGGCACGCGATGGCGCGCGCGAGGCAGAAGTGTTCCTGCCGGAGGGCAGCCGGCGTGCCGCGCAAGGCGAAGCCTCGGCCACCCTCTACGCCGAAGGCGAGAGCACCTATCCCGCGCGGCTACGTGAACTCTCGGCAACCGCCGACCCCGCCACGCGCACCTACCGCGCGCGCTACATTCTGTCGGGCGGCGGCGAGACCGCGCCACTCGGCGCGACCGTGACCCTGCTGCTTAAGACCTTGAGTGCCGGCCGTGCCGCCGCGGTGGAAGTTCCGCTTGGCGCGCTGTTCGACCAAGGCCAAGGCACCTCCGTCTGGCGCTACGACGCAGCCACTGAAACAGTGCGGCCTCAAGTCGTGAAGGTCGCTCGTATGGGCGAGGAGCGCGCGGACATCTTCGCGGGCCTGAGTGCGGGTGACCGTATCGTGGCGCTGGGTGCTCATCTGCTGAAGCCCGACCAGAAGGTCAGGCCGGCCCCGGCGAGCATGACGGGAGTCGTGCGGTGAGCGGCTTCAACCTTTCAGCACTTGCGGTCCGAGAACGAGCGGTCACGCTCTTTCTCCTCATTGCCCTTACGGGCGCCGGCTTCTTCGCGTTCGAAAAGCTCGGGCGCGGAGAGGATCCGGCCTTCACCGTCAAGGTGATGACGGTTTCGGCTGCCTGGCCCGGCGCCACCGCCGAGGAAATGCAGCGTCAGGTCGCCGACCCGCTCGAAAAGCGCCTGCAGGAACTCGTCTACTACGATCGCGCCGAGACGACAGTCCGGCCCGGCCTGATGATGACCAAGGTCATTTTCAAGGACAACATGCCGCCGGCCAAGCTCCAATCGGAGTTCTATCAGGCCAGGAAGAAGCTTTCCGATCAGGCCTCCAGCCTGCCACGTGGCGTGCTTGGGCCGCTGTTCAACGACGAATTCTCCGACATCTATTTCGCCCTCTACGCGGTGCAGGCAAAGGGTCTTCCGCACCGGCAGCTGGTGCTACGGGCCGAGGATATGCGCCAGCGCCTACTGCGCGTGCCCGGCGTCGAGAAGATCAATATCCTCGGCGAGCAGGCCCAAAAGATCTTCGTCGAAATCTCGTATCAGCGCCTCGCCACCCTCGGAATCACCGGCCAGCAAGTGCTGGCGGCGCTGGCCAATCAGAACGACGTCACACCGGCAGGCTTCGTCGAGGCGGTGGGTCCACGCGTCTACCTGCGCCTGGACGGCGCCATCGACGGACTCGACGCGATCCGAAACCTCCCCGTTGCGGCCGGGGACCGCAGTCTCAAGCTCGGCGATATCGCCGAGGTCAAGCGCGGCTACGAAGACCCGAAGACCTTCGAGATCCGCAACGACGGCGAACCGGCGCTCATGCTCGGCCTCGTGATGAAGCCTGGCTTCAATGGCCTGAACCTCGGCGCGGCCCTCAATGCCGAGGAGGTGGCGATCCATCACGAGACGCCGGTGGGCATCACATTCACCAAGATCACCGACCAGGCCAAGGTCATCGACGACGCCATCCATGAATTCATGGTCAAGTTCTTCACGGCCCTCGGCGTGGTGATCTTCGTCTCCCTTGTGGCGCTCGGCTTCCGGGTCGGCATCGTCGTGGCGCTCGCCGTGCCGCTCACCCTCTCGGCGGTGTTCGTCGTGATGATGGTGACGGGCCGCGACTTCGACCGCATCACACTGGGCGCCCTCATCATTTCGCTCGGGCTACTCGTCGATGACGCCATCATCGCCATCGAGATGATGGTGGTGCGCATGGAGGAAGGCGCCGACCGGATCGAGGCCGCGGCCTATGCCTGGAGCGCCACCGCCGCGCCGATGCTGACGGGCACGCTTGTCACCATCGCAGGCTTCCTGCCGGTGGGCTTCGCCGCGTCCACCGCCGGGGAGTATGCCGGTAACATCTTCTGGGTCGTAGCATTCTCGCTGATCATTTCTTGGATCGTCGCCGTGACTTTCACGCCGTATCTCGGCGTCAAGCTTCTGCCGAACATCAAGAAAGTGGAAGGTGGCCACGAGGCCATCTACGCCACGAAAAACTACCAGCGCCTACGCCGCGTCGTGCGGATGTCGGTCGACCACAAATGGATGGCAGCCGGCATCACGGTAGGTCTGTTCGCGCTCGCGGTGGTCGCCATGGGGAAGGTCGAACAGCAGTTCTTTCCGAATTCCGAGCGCCCCGAACTCATCGTCGAGGTGACCCTGCCGGCGGGATCGGCTTTCGCCACCACCGAGGCCAGCGTCAAGCGGATCGAAGCGGCCGTACGCGAACTGTCCGAGGCTGGGGAGATCACGAGCTATATCGGCCAGGGCATGCCCCGCTTCGTGCTCTCTTTCGATCCCGAACTGCCAGATCCGGCCTTCGCCCAAATCGTGGTGCAGACCGCCGATGCGGCGACCCGCGACGTCCTACGCGGCAGAGTCCGCAAACTTGTGGAAGAGGGCCGCTTCCCCGAGGCGCGGGTGCGCGTGCTGCAGATCGTGTTCGGCCCCCCCATCCGCTTCCCCGTGGCCTTCCGGGTCGTCGGTCCTGATCTCGACGTGATCCGTGGCATCGCAGCCGAGATCCGAGAGGTCATGGCGGCCAACCCGAACCTGCGCCTGGTTCATCTGGACTGGGGCGACAAGACCCCCAATCTGAGGCTCGCCTTCGACCAGGAGCGACTGCGCCTGATCGGGCTGACCCCGAAGGAGGCAGGCCAGCAGCTGCAGAATTATCTCAACGGCACCCCCGCCACGCAGGTGCGCGAGAACCTGCGCTCGGTCGATGTGCTGCTGCGCAGCCCCGGCCCGGAGCGGCGCTCACTCGGCGAGATCGGTGACCTGACGCTGGCGACGAAGGACGGCCGCCAAGTGCCCGTGTCCCAAGTCGCCCGGCTCGAGAGCACCAGCGAGGATGCAGTCCTGAAGCGCTACAATCGCGAGACCTATATCCGCGTCCAGGGCGACGTGATCGACGGAAAGCAGCCACCGGACATCCACGCTCAGGTTGCGCCCCTGCTCGATCCGATCAAGGCCAAGCTACCCCCGGGCTACCGCATCGACACAGCCGGCGCGGTCGAGGAAAGCGCGAAGGCGATGATGTCGCTCGTGGCGGTTTTCCCGATCATGTTGATCGTGACCCTCACGGTCATCATGATTCAGGTGCGTTCGTTCGCGGCCATGTTCATGGTTTTCGCCACCGCCCCGCTGGGCTTGGTCGGTGCCGCGCCGACTCTGCTGATTTTTCACCAGCCCTTCGGCTTCAACGCCATCCTAGGGTTGATCGCCCTGTCTGGCATCCTGATGCGCAACACACTGATTCTGGTGGACCAGATTCACCACGACCGTGAAGCGGGCCTGTCGGATTACGACGCCATCGTCGAATCGACGGTGCGGCGCGCCCGCCCCGTCATCCTGACCGCAGCCGCCGCCATGCTCGCTTTCATCCCGCTCACCCATTCGGTGTTCTGGGGGGCGCTGGCTTACGTCCTCATCGGAGGCGTCGGTGTCGGGACGCTTCTGACCCTGCTGTTCCTCCCCGCGCTCTATGCCCTCTGGTTCCGCGTGAAGCGAGTTCCGGACAAGGACCGGACGACTGTTGGCGCGACCTCGATGGCTCACCCGGCCGCATCGTAGCAGGACACATCAATCATGCCCGGCCGCTTCGGGCATGCCGACATCGCGCATTCACCCGGTGAATGCGCGGTACATCGACCGGCTCGCGATGGTGCCCTCCTCGCGCGGGCCGGTCGATCGTCTGATAACTGGTCTACGGTCGATTAAGCGGAGCGGCTTCCGCCCAAATGCAAATACCGGATTGCGTGAATGCCATACAGGCCACGAATTCATCACACCCGTAGCGTTCTAATTTTCAGCAATCGAATGAATAAAATCTAATGTCGAGCTGATATCATCGTATAAGCCAAGTCATATCTGCCGATATAAAGCCCTCGTTCAACGAAATCCTAGATCTATACCGTCGGCACGAGCAACTGACTAGCACCAATACGGTTGTGTGAGTACGTCCAAAGCACGGTCTATCGTCCGCCACCACCGCCCGTATTGGGGATCGCGACTTCAGGCTTGTTGGCGTTGCCCGCAGCACCCGAGTTATTCGAACGGCTTTCCGCGCCTACGGCACCATACGCCTCGGTTCCAATAGAGCCTGGACCACCGTTATCGATGCCCCCCGGCTTCACCACCGGTGCGCCGGTGGTCCCTGGCGTTGTCATACGTGCCGGGCCGGGTTGCTTGATTTCCGCCGGCCCTGTCGATTGCGCGAAGGCGGGAGCGGACGCAGTCATCATCACCGCAAAGAAGGAAGTGGCGATCTTCGTCATGAAACGTCCCAGAATTCACAAGTGAATCTCTGAGACGTCAACCTACGTGAAGGCGATCAGTTTCAAGCTTTGCAGCGTATCACACTCGCCACAACTCAAGACCTTGTAGGCAGCCAGCTATGAACCCGGCAATATGGCGGGTCGAACAAGCTCCTTACGTTCGGTCGCATGGCTGTATCCAGGTTCCGCCTGCGGTATCCGCTCGCTTGGCGTTCCGCCCTGAAGCCCATCCTCTATCGAAGGAGGCACCTCATTGGGTTCGTCCGGAAAAGGAGGCCAGATTGGACGATCGGGTTGCACCAGCTTCACCATCGAGCGACCTCCCAGCAATCGGCGTCAGAGACACATACTGGGATATAATATGCCAACGCAATTTGCAAAGCGGCCGGCAGGACCCATACGGATTAGGTCGCTGCGGCCATGGTAGTCAGGAAGGAATTCGGCCGTTCGTGGAAGGGCTCAGGCATCAACCATGACGCCATATATCCCATCGGCCGAAGCCAATTAGGGAAGCCCGCTCCCACGTCACGTTCCGGCGATACGGTCTTAGCGGCGGTCCGGCGTTCAACCAGGACCTGCTGCTATCCGGGTGCGGAACCGAAGAAAACCGAGCTTATCGCTCGCCAAAGCCCGATAGGAGCTTCTCGATCTGAGCGAGACCGTTCTCGCGGGCCTTGGCCTCGCTAGTCAGGCTTCGGTCCGAGCGCTGAACCAGCTTGCCACCCTTGCGAATGGCCCATTGGTAGGTCGCGCCCTCGGTGCGGGGGCTGAGGATTTCCAGGGTGTAGGGGTATGTCGATGTTTCGGTCATGTCCCCTATATGGCGCAAGCCTTGCGCGCCTTCCACCCTTTAATAGCCATATCGCTTACTGACGGAACAAACCCAGCGGGCGCTCTGGGTCGGAGCAACGTGCGAAGTGGTGGCGCTATCCCGGCTCCGGTCCCGCCTGGCTCGTCACATGGTCGGCGATGGCTCCAGCGGTGGTGAGCCAGATTTCGTCGCGGTGGGAGGCAATGTGGGCAAGCGCCGCCCGAAGCGGCCGCAGCCGATGCGGCTGACCGACGATATAGGGGTGCAGGGCAATCCCCATGACAAGCGGGGCCCGCTCCGATTGCAGCAGCATCTCGTCGAAGCCATCGACGATCATATCGGCGAAGTCCCGCGCGGAATCTTTCCTCGCCACGATAGCGGGGATGTCATTGAGTTCCTGGGGATACGGCACTGAGAGGATGCGCCCGCCTCCGCGTGTGGAGAACCAGATCGGCTGGTCGTCATGGGCCCAATCGAGGAGATAGCGGTATCCCGCCTCGGCCAGGAGGTCCGGCGTCACGCGAGATTGCGAGATCCAGGGACCGAGCCATCCGGCGGGGGCCTTGCCTTCCTCCCGAGCCAGGATGGCAGTGGCTTCGGCGATGAGGGCGCGTTCGGCATCCTCGTCGAGGCTGCCCTGTCGCTCCGCGTTGGTGCGGCCATGCCCGACGATCTCGTCGCCGCGTGCCCGGAAAGCCTCGATCAGACCGGGGCAATCCTCGTAGATCCGGCTGTTGGCAAGGACGCTGGCGGGAAGGCAAAGCTCGTCGAACAGCGCTTTCATCCGCCAGGCACCGACGCGATTGCCCCAGTCGCGCCAAGCATAGTTCAGCACGTCCGGCTGGAGACCGCCGGGAGCCAGTTCGGCGCCGAGGCCCGATCCGAAATCGAAAGTCTCGAGATTGAGCGCGACATAGACCGCGAGGCGCTTCCCCCCCGGCCAGTCGTAGACGGGACGATCGGGCAGGGCGCTATAGCGGTAGCGGCCGTGGTGTTTCGGTGCATCCCTCAATGCATCGCGCTCCATGATCGATCTCATTCCCTCGAATTGTCAGGCGGCACCGAGATAGGCCGCGGCAAGGGTCTCATCGGCGGAGAGTTCCGCCGCCGAGCCCGAGGCGACGACGCGGCCCTGTTCCAGCACGTAGCCGCGATCCGCCACGGTCAAGGCCAGTGCGGCCATCTGGTCGACGATGAGGATGGTCACGCCCTGGTCGCGTAACTCGGCCACGACGGCGTAGAGGGCGTTGATCATGGACGGGGCGAGCCCGAGCGAGGGTTCGTCGAGGAGGAGGATGCGCGGCTGCGCCATCATCCCGCGAGCGATGGCCAGCATCTGCTGTTCGCCGCCCGAAAGTAGCCCGGCCCGGCTCGTTGCCCGGTCGCGAAGGCGGGGAAACCGGTCGAGCAGGGCCTCGATCTCACTCGGATCGATCGGGGCCTTGCGTCCATGCGCGCCGAGCCGGAGGTTCTCCAACACGGAGAGTTCCGGGAAGACCTGCCTGCCTTCAGGCACGAGGGCGAGGCCGAGGCGGGCAATGGCATGGGCCGGTAGGCCGGCGATGGCACGGTCCTCCAGGATCACCGCGCCCTCTACCGGGCGGAGGAGACCGCTCAACGCACGCATGGCGGTGGATTTTCCCGCCCCATTCGCGCCGAGGAGCGCGACGGTCTCGCCGGGACGGACATCCAGCGACAGCCGGTCCAGGACCGGTGCGGCGCCGTAACCCGCGGTCAGGTCGAGAGCCGAGAGAACCGCGTCGGCGGGACCTTTCCAAGGGGACGGGCGCGGCCGGGCAGGGGTATCGGCACCACCGAGATAGGCCCGCAGGACAGCGGGATCGGCCCGTACCGCAGTGGCGTCCCCCCGCGCGATGGGCCGGCCGGCATCCATGACGAGGATATGGTCCGAGATGCCCATGACGAGGGGCATGTCATGCTCGACGAGAACCACCACGATACCGCAATCGGCGATGCGGCGCAGGAGACCACCCAAACGGTCGGTATCAGCGCGAGTGAGGCCCGCTGCGGGCTCGTCAAGCAGAAGGACGCGTGGCTGACCGGCCAGGGCCCGCGCGATTTCGACGAGGCGGCGATCCACGTGAGGCAGTTCGGCGGCGGGCCGGTGGAGGGCTCCGGTATAGCCGACAAAGGCGAGGAGGGCGGTAGAGGCGGCGACATCGCTTCTCGCGCCTGCTCGGAACAGACGCCCGGGGGCAATGGCGAGGGCCACGTTGTCGATGACCGACAGTGAACCGAACAGCCGCGTGGTCTGGTAGGTCCGGGCAATGCCAGCGCGGGCAATACGGTGGGCGGGCAGACCGGCGAGATCCCGACCCGCGAGTCGGATCGCCCCGGCACCGGGCCGGTAGAACCCCGAGACCATGTTGAGCACGGTGGTCTTGCCGGCCCCGTTCGGGCCGATGATGCTCGTGACGGCGCCAGGTGCGGCGTTCACCGAGACGCCCTCCGCAGCCTTGATGCCGCCGAAGCTGATGCCGATCCCCTCCACCGAGAGCGCTTCCGGCTGCGTCTGCGCCAAGTAGGACACGACGTCGCCGCCGGTTCCAGACGCAGTCCCGGAAACGCGGCGCGGCAGGAGCCGGGCGAGGCTCCCGACGATGCCGGCCGGCACCAGCCACAGGACCACCAGCGTCGCGAGGCCGAAGAACAGCAGGCGGTACTCTGCGAGCCCGGAGAGGGTCTCTGGCAGGAGAACGGTGACCAGGGCACCGAAGAGCGGCCCCAGCACTGTGCCGGCGCCTCCCACCACCACCGAGAGTACGAACAGGATCGACTGGGTGAACGGGAACGAACTCGGCGCAATGAACAGCATCAACGGCGGCAGCACCGCCCCGGCGAGGCCGGTCAGTGCCGCCGAGATCATGAAGGCCAGGGTCTTTACCCGCACCGGATCGAAGCCGAGGGACGCGGCGGCGACATCCGCGTCCCGCACCGCCCGCATGGCGAGGCCGAGGCGGCTGCGCGCGAGGCGATGGAAGCCGTAGAGGGCGAGGCCGGCGCCGAGGACCGACAGGATCGCGAGTTCGCGCTCCAGGAACGGGAATCCGAACAGGGTCGGGCCGGTGGCGATGACGAGGCCGTTCTGGCCTCCGGTGAGCGCGCCGCCCTCGATCAGCCCATGCTCGACGATGAAGCCGAAGGCGATGGTCACCATGGCGAGATAGGGGCCCTTGACCCGCATGGCGGGGATCGCGAGTACGCCGCCAAGAACCCCGGAGAGCAGGCCGGCGGCGGGGAGCGCCAGCCAGAAGCTCACCCCGGAAAGGGTCAGGATGGCGCTCGCATAGGCGCCGATCGCGTAGAAACCGGCATGGCCGAAGGAGATCAGGCCGGTGAGGCCGAGGAGGACGTTCAGCCCCGTTCCGGCCAGCGTCGTCAACGCCACGAGGGCGATGATGAAATGGCTGTAGCCGTCGGTGGCGGCCACGAGGCCGATCCCCGCGACGGTGAGGGCGAGAATGGCGATGGGCAGGGCGGAGCTTCCGGCGCGCATCGGCTCAGACCTTGTTCACGGCGGCCCGGCCGAGGAGGCCGTCAGGACGCAGCGCCAGCGCGAGGATGATCACCGAAAACACCACGATCTGGGTGTAGCCGGAACCGAGATAGCCGGTGACCAGGGCTTCCACGACGCCGTAGAGCAGACCGGCCAGGACCACGCCGGTGGCGGAGCCGATCCCGCCGAGAATGGCGACGGCGAAGGCCTTGATGCCGAACAGGGTGCCCATCTCGGCCGAGACCGAGAACAGCGGGGCGATGAGGAGGCCCGCCGCCCCCGCGAGGAGGGCGGAGAGCGCGAAGGCGCAGGCCACCGTGCGACGCACGTCTATGCCCATCAGCCGCGCGGCGTCGGCATTCTGCGCCACCGCAAGCAGAACGCGGCCAAGATCTGTCCGGCGGAACACCGTGTGGATGGCGAAGGCGACGGCGAGCCCGACAACGGGGATCACGATCTGCAGTGGGTAGATTCCGGTACCGAAGAAATCGACCGGGTTGCGCGCCAGCGGGGAGGGCAGGCTGCGTGGCTCCTTGCCAAAGGTGAACAGAATGACGTTGTCGAGCACCACGCCCCCGGCCACCGTGGCAAGGAGCCAGGCATCCGAGTTCCGCTCGACGAAGGGGCGCACCAGAATGCGCTCGACCACGATGCCGAGAAACGCGCAGCCGGCCAGGGCTGCGGCCAGCGCCAACGGCATCGGCCAGCCTAATGTGACGCCGAGCATGTAGCCCAGCACCGCCCCGAGAGTGACGGCGCTTCCTTGCGCGAAATTCACCGTACCGGAGACGGCGTAGGTCACGTGGAAGCCGAGGGCGATGAGCCCGTACATGCTCCCGAGACCGAGGCCGCTCACAAGGGAGCCGGTCAGCATGGAACTCTCACTTTCACCGTATCATGTGGTCCATCCCACCCAGCCACCTCATCGCTGAGACGCCGCAGCGAAGCGGAGGCCTCGAAGGAGGCGTCCAGTTCGCACAGTGAGTTCCGGAGACCTCCTTCGAGGCCGCTTCGCGGCGCCACAGGATGAGGTCGCGGGTGGGATGAACGGCGATGGCCGCTTCCTCAGTTCGCCACGGCGACGATCTCGCCGTCCTTGAACCGCGTGAACACGTAATCCTGTGGGCCGAGCGCGTCGTGACGGTCCGGGGCGAAGGGCTTGTCGTAGGTCTTGATCAGGCCGGGATAGGTGGCGATCTTGTAGAAGCCGTCGCGCACGTCCGGCCCCTTTGTGGACTTGGCCTCGCCAATCGCAAGGGCCAGGAGATGCGTCGCGTCGTACGCGTTGGCGATGCCCACGGCTGGGGTCACATCGGCCATGGACTTGATCGCTGGATACTTGGCCTTCAGGGCATCGAGCACCGCCATCGCCTTTGGCGAGGTATTGCCGGCGAAGGTGAAGGTCTGAATGAAATGCACCTTGGCGGCGCTCGGGCCGGCAAGCTCATCGAAGCGACCGCCGGCGGGGCCCCAATGCGACACGACGGGTACGCTCCATCCCATCCGGTCGAGGGATTTCACGATCTGGGCCGAGGGCCCGACATTGCCGACTAGGAACAGGGTGTCGGCGCCGGCCTCCTTCAGCCGCGTGAGTTGGGGCACCATGTCCACGTCGGACGCCTCGTATTTCTCGATGCCGGCGGCAGGAAGACCGGCTGTCTTCAAGGCCGCCGTCAGACCCTGCTGGTTCGACTCGCCCCAGGCGTTGTTGACGAGGATCATGCCGGGCTTCTTCGCCTGATGGGTCTTGATCGCATAGGCGACGAGAGCCTCGTCCACGAGGGCATCCACCGCCGAGACGCGGAAGGCGTAGTTGTCGGCGGCACCGTTACGCGTGATGCCGGTGCCCGCCGCCCAGGGGCCGAGGAAGGGCACTTTCATCTGGTTGGCGATGGGCACGATCGCCATCGAGACCGGGGTATCGAGACCGCCGACCAGGGCGACGACGCCGACGCGCTGGATCAGCTCCCGGGCGGCCAGCACGCCCTTCGACGGGTTGGCCTCGTCATCCCGCGCCACTAGCTCCAGAGGCCGCCCTAGAACGCCGCCGGCAGCGTTGACCTCGTCGATGGCGAGACCGATGCCTCGCGAGATCGCTTCGCCGGACTTGGCGGATTGGCCAGACAAAGCGGTTACGAGGCCGATCTTGATTGTCTCCGCCGCCTGCACCGGCGCGACGAACGCGAGACCGACCAACGCGGTCGCCCCGAGGGCGAGGCGGCGGGTCAGCGATGATGGGCTGTGCTTGCGCATGGACGGCTCTCCGGAGGAATCGGACCCATCACCGCAACCACCGTGCCATTTGTCAAAGCGTTGATATCTTTTATCTAATTCCAAAAGCGCGGATTGCGATGCCTGCTTTCACGCCAAACTGCATACACTTGTTGCATGCACTTTTTGCGAGCTCGGAGCAGTGTCGGGATCGAACGGAGACCAGAGCATGACCCAAGCGACCGAGGCAGAAACCACCACCGACACCGATGCGGCCATCGTCACTGCCTATCTCGAAGCCTCCATGGTGCCCGACCCTGAAACCGCCGCGCGCTATATGGCGCCGGGGATCGAGATCGTCTTCACTGGCGCCCGGGTCTTCCGGCATCCCCGCGAGGTGACGGCCTTCAACGCGGGCCGCTATGCCTGGGTGAAGAAGCGCATGGAGCGTCTGGACGTGGTGCCGGGAGAGGGGGGCACCACGGTCTACAGCCTCGGCACCCTTTACGGCGAATGGCCGGATGGAACGCCGTTCGAAGGCAATCGCTACGTCGACCGCTTCACGGTACGTGACGGTCTGATCGTGACGATGGAAGTCTGGAACGACAGTGCCGAACGACTGCTCACGAAGCACGGCGTCTCGGCTTAGGCGCTCCCCTCAGGCGTCGGCTCCGGCGAGCCGCCGCGTGTCGACGAAGGTGCGGCCATCCGGAAAGCGATAGCTGATGCTCTCGGACAGTCGTCCGTTGGCACGGATCAGGATCGCGGAGGGCCGGGTGAGATCGTCGATCCGCGTCAGCGCCTCGGCAACCGTCATCGGCACGTCGCGGCCGCCGCCGAGTTGACGCCACCATTGCACCGCCTTCTCTCGGGGGTAACCGGCCTGCTCCAAGGCGATCCGCACCCGGTGGCTCGACCCGTCATCGGTCTGGAACTCGACGTCGAGGCTGCCGGATGAAGCATGGCGGCCGAGCCGCCACCGGGAGACGCCGCGCCAGACCGGTACCGCGCGGGACAGGATCGGATGCTCGTCGTCGGCCGCGGCCTCATGGCTCGGCCCATCCTCGTCGGTCTCGTCCGGCTCGACCCAGCACGCCTCGCAGGTGCTGGCATTGAGAGCGATGAGCGCGCCGCAGCCGGGGCAGGGCTTGGCCCGGATCTCTCCCTCTCGGCCCTTGATCGCGGCGGCACTGCGCGCGGTGACGATATCTACCGGCCCGTGCATCCGTACCAGGCCGGCATAGTCGAGGATCAGCGCATCGGACTTGCCCGGCGCGGTCCGCAGCGCACGGCCCACCTGCTGGACGTAGAGGCCCGTGCTCTGGGTCGGCCGCAGCAGAGCGATGAGGTCCACGCGCGGGACGTTGAATCCGGTCGAAAGGACGCCGACCGAGGTTAGGCAGCGTAGCCTTCCGGCGGTGAAATCGCGCACGATCCGGTCGCGATCGCGCTTGCCGGTCTCGCCCGTCACCATTTCGCAGCTGAAGCCTTCCGCCCGCACCGCATCGCGCACCGCCTCGGCATGGGCGACACCGGCGCAGAAGGCGAGCCAGGCCCGGCGGTCGCGGCCGAAACCGGCCATTTCCTCCACCGCCGCGCGGGTGATCCAATCCTGGTTCACCGCCGCCTCGAGGGCGCTCGGGATGTAGTCGCCGCCGCGCTTGGCCACGCCAGACACGTCGAGCGCCGTGGCGGTGGCCTTGCAGATCAGGGGGGCGAGGTAGCCCTGGTGGATCAGGTCGCCGACATTGGCCTCATAGACGATGCGTTCGAACAGGCGGCCTTCGCCTTCGTCGAGGCGGCCGCTATCGAGGCGGTACGGAGTCGCGGTGAGGCCGACGACGCTCAGCTCCGGTCGGGCGGCACGCAGGGCCGCGAGGAACCGGCCGTACCGAGTCTCCGCGTCGCGAGGAATCAGATGGGCTTCATCGACCACCACGACATCGAAGGCACCGATGGCGTCGAAGCGGTTCCAGACCGATTGGATGCCGCAGAACAGGATCTGCGTCGCGGTTTCGCGTCGGTTCAAGCCGGCCGAGTAGATACCGGCCGGCGCAGCCGGCCAGTAGGTCATAAGCTCACGATGATTCTGGGCGATGAGCTCGCGGGTATGTGTGACAATGGCAATCCGCGCGCCGGGACGCTCGGCGAGCACTTCGCGGACCAGGGCCGCGATGACGAAGGCCTTGCCCGCCCCCGTGGGCAGGACGATCAGCCCATCGCCGGTCTCGTTGCGCCACGAGGCATAGAGTGCGTCGAGGCTGGCGCGCTGGTAAGGTCTCAGGTCCATCGCCGGCTCTGTAAGGCCGTTCTCGCCGAACCGGAACACTGCCCGGCGGGATGCGGCCTCGCCGGATGGTCAAGCCTCTTCGCCGACCACCTCATCGCGCATCACCCGCGCGATGCGCTCCACCATTCCCTGCGACAGACGCACGAACTGCCCGGTGCCATGCCCGCGCCCATCGAGTAACTCGGCGAAGAGGGGCTTCGCGGGCTCGCAGACCAGGGCCGCCACCGGCCTCGTATTGCGCCGCTTGGCCCGCAGCCGCTCGGCCAGCGCATCGGGAACGAAAGGTTCACGCAAGGCGGGCTTCTCCTGTCAGGGCCGACGGTCCGAGGAGAGGGGCCTAGGCTTTCAGGGTTGCCGAGAGATTAAAGCCGCCGGATTGGCGCATGTCGCAAGCCGGCGCGGAATCGCATTTGCGCCGCTTCAACCAGCCCGGCGTCGCAAAGTACTCTTCTCGGTGACGTAGGGCGCCAGGACCCGGCGGAGGTCACGCTCGCGCGGGGGCTCGGCAACGATATGCGCCCGCACGGCCACGGCATCGAGGTGATGATCCATCAGATGAGTCGCACGATCGACGTCGCCGGCCATGAGCGCCGCCACGATCTCGCGGTGCTCGTTGACGGCGCAATCCGAGGAGTGCGGACGGCTGTACAGCGAGAGGGTCAGCGCGCAGCGATAGCCGAGCTCGGCCACGTAGCGGACGAGGACGGGGCTGCCGGTCATTCGCGCCAGCAGGAGGTGAAACTCGGTGGCGAGCCGGATCGATGGGGCTTCCGGTCCGCCACGGACCGCGTCCTCCTCGTCGATATGTGCGAGCAGAATCGCTTCCTGCTCGGCGGTGAGGCGACCGGCCAGTCGCTGGACCACGAGGCGCTCCAGGGAGATGCGGACCTCGAACGTGTCGCGTGCCTCTTCCCAACTCGGCGTCGCCACGATGGCGATCCGGTTGCGGCGGAGTTCCACCAGCCCTTCACCGGCGAGTTGCCCCAGCACCTGCCGCGCGATGGTGCGGCTCACGCCGAAACGGTCGCCAAGGGCATCTTCCGGCAGGCGATCACCGGGCGCCAGCGCGCGCTCGACGATGGCGCGGCGCAGGGATTGGCACATCATTCCCACGCGATCCTTGGCCACCTGCGTCTCAATTCCCGCCATCGCCCACTCGCATCCCTTTTCGCAGCGTTTCGGCCACGGGCGTGTCTCCGGCACGCTTGTCATCGTCGTCCACCGGTGACGCAACCGCCATGCATGAGCGAGACCAAAGCTGAGCGGGAATCGAAAACTCTCGCAGAAGTTGCAAGGCCGCAGCACCAGCGCCACCGTGATGTGCTGGACGCTTCCCGACGTTCCTGGCATCACCTCGACTGTTCGTCGAGCGGCCCGAGACACGCTTGTGACACCCGCTCCCGACGGCGCTTCCTGGAACAAGCCGCCGGCTCTCCCTTTCATTGTGCCCCAGCGAGCCACCCGATGACGATGCTCTCGCTCCTGTCCCTCCGCGCCCGTATCGAGGCGGGAACGCTCACCCCCGCCCAGGCCATCGTGCGGACCCGGGACGCGATAGCTGAGCACGAACCGTCGGTCCGTGCCTTCGTGGCGACCGATGCAACCCCGCAAGTGTCCGATACGGGCCCGCTCGCCGGCATCGCGGTCGGCATCAAGGACATCATCGACACCGCGCACCTCCCGACGCAGATGGGATCGTCGATCTATGCCGGTTGGCAGCCGCGCGCCGATGCGCCGATCGTGGCGCGTCTGAAGCGCCTCGGCGCCGTGCCCCTGGCCAAGACCACGACGACCGCCTTCGCCTTCGTCGATCCCACGGAGACACGAAATCCCCGCGCGCCGGGCCGGACCCCGGGTGGATCGTCCGCAGGTTCGGCAGCGGCGGTGGCCGCCGGGATGCTGCCGCTGGCACTGGGAACACAGACAGGCGGCTCGGTGATCCGGCCAGCGGCCTTTTGCGGCGTGGTGGGCGTGAAACCCTCGTTCCGGCTGCTGCCGACGGTCGGCGTGAAGTGCTTCTCCTGGACCCTCGACACACTCGGCCTGTTCGCCGCGAGCGCAGCCGACGCCGCCCATGCCCTCGCCCTCATCGCCGGCCGGCCGGAGATCGACGGGACGGGGCCGATTCCAAGGATCGGCCTCCTCGTTCCCGAGTATTGCGAGGCCGCCGAACCCGACGCGCTGCAGGCTCTCGACCGGGCGCGGGTGATGGCGGAAGCGGCAGCTGCCGACATCCGCGACTTCGCGTTGCCCGACGAGTTCCGCCATGCCTTCAATGCGCACGCGACGATCCAGGATTTCGAATCGGCGCAAGCCCTCGCCTGGGAATACGAAACCCACCGCGATTCGCTGCCGCCGCTCCTGCGCGGCCATCTCGACACCGCCCGGACCATCGAGGCCGCTACCTACGATGCCGCCCGGCGGGTGGCTCATCATGCGAGGCGCAGCCTGCGGGACATCCTGCGCGATTCCGATCTCGACGTCCTTCTGACGGTCTCGGCCCCGGGCCGGGCGCCGGAGGGGTACGCCTCCACCGGGGATTCCCGCTTCAACCGGCTCTGGACGCTGATGGGAGTGCCCTGCGTCACCATCCCCGTGCCGGGGGAGGGGGCCCCGCTCGGCGTGCAGATCATCGCCCGTTTCGGGGACGATGCTCGTGCGCTCTCGGCCGCGAAGTTCCTGGAAAAGGCTTTCGCCAAGCAGTCATGACGCCAGCCCGGTTGCCAAGCTGCCGTCGCAAGTCTGCGACTCGGATGATCGAAGCTCAGGCCAGCGCGAAACCTCTATTGATCGTGCGTCATGAAAAGGCCGGCGTCTTAGAGAAGAGACAAGCGCGGCGGCTTCGCTTCGCCTGGGTCATCCAGACTTCTCCGCTGAACGGTGAGCTACGTTTCCATGCGCCTGCTTCAGCTTCTCTCGATCCTCATGCTCTTGGCATTGTCCTCGACGGCTCGGGCGGTTGAGGCGCCGCCGGTGAGCGGCGCAACCGCGCCAGCCCCGGCAGTGACCATCGTGCCGGCCGCCGGCCGGGAAATCGTCGAGCAGGCCGTGGTCACCGGCACGCTCGTCCCGCGCGACGAGATCTTGGTGGCGCCTGAAATCGAGGGCTACCGCATCACCGAATTACTGGTGGAGGAAGGGGCAGAGGTCACGAAGGGCCAGGTCCTGGCCCGGCTCTCGTTGGAGATGATCGCCACGCAGGAGGCGGCCAACGCCGCCGCCATCGCCAAGGCGCAGGCGGCCATCGTTCAGGCCCGTAGCCAGATCGTCCAATCCGAGGCCGCGCAGATCGAGGCCAACCTCGCGCTGGAACGCGCCCGCTCCCTCATCAAGACCGGGAACGCCACGGCGGCGGTGCTGGAGCAGCGGGTCTCGGCAGCCCAAGGCGGCGAAGGCCGGCTCGCCGCGGCGAAGGGCGGCTTGCAACTCGCCGAGGCCGATCTCTCGGCGGCGCGGGCGCAGAGCAACGAGATCGCGCTCAAGCGCGCGCGCACCGACATCAAGGCACCCGACGGAGGCATCGTCAGCCGCCGCACCGCCCGGATCGGCGCGGCGGCGACGTCCACGGGCGAACCGTTGTTCCGGCTTATCGCGCGCGGCGAGATCGAACTCGAAGGCGAAGTGCCGGAAACCTGGATGCCCCGGATCAAGCGCGGCAACATCGTGCGCCTCGAAGCGGACCAGGGGCGAATCGTGACGGGCAAGGTCCGACGGATCGACCCCGAGATCGACCGGCTGACGCGCCTCGGCAAGATCCGTATCAGCCTCGACCGCGACCCGGCCCTGCGCATCGGCGCCTTCGCGCGCGGCAAGGTCGAGGTGGCGCGGCGCGATTCCGTGGCCGTCCCCCTCTCCGCGGTACTCTACGGGATCGATGGCTCGGCCCTCGTCTACGTGGTGAATGACGGCACGGTGGAGGCCCGCAAGGTCGTCTCCGGCCTCGCGGCGGACGGGTTCATGGAAATCCGCGAGGGGTTGAAATCCGGTGAGGCCGTCGTCGCGCGGGCCAGCAGCTTCCTTCGCCATGGCGACCGGGTCAGACCGGTGCAGCCGAAAGCCGAAGCCGCCGCCTCCGTGACGTCGCGCTGAGAATCGGACCCGTCAGCCCATGCGCCTCAACATCTCAGCCTGGGCGATCCGCAAGCCGATCACCTCGATCGTGCTGTTCCTCGTCCTGATGATCCTCGGGCTCGTCAGCTTCCGCTCGCTGCCGATCACGCAATTCCCGAACATCGACATCCCGATCGTGGCGATCCAGGTCACCCAGGCCGGCGCGGCTCCCTCCGAGCTGCAGACCCAGGTGACGAAGGTGGTGGAGGATGCGGTTGCCGGGGTGAAGGGCGTCAAGCACATCATCTCGACGATCTCGGAGGGCGTCTCGGCCACCACCATCGAGTTCCGCCTCGAAGTGAACGTGGACCGCGCCGTCAACGACGTGAAGGACGCCATCGCCAAAGTGCGGGTGACGCTTCCACGCACCATCGACGAGCCGATCATCAGCCGCGTCGAGATCGCCGGGCTGCCGATCATGGTCTACGGCGCCTCGGCGCCGGCGATGACGCCGGAAGACCTGTCCTGGCTCATCGACGACGTGATCGCCCGGCAGGTCCAGGGGGTGAAGGGCGTCGGCGGCGTCGAGCGTCTGGGCGGCGTCGCCCGCGAGATCCGCGTGACGCTGAAGCCCGACCGCCTTTTGGCACTCGGCATCACCGCGGCGGACGTGAACCGCCAGCTCCGCCTCACCTCGGCCGACATGGCGGGCGGGCGCGGCGAACTCGGCGGCCAGGAACAGTCGATCCGGACGCTGGCCGGTGCCGCCAGCCTCGACACCCTGGCCCAGACCTCGATCGTCGTGCCGGGCAACCGCAAGGTCCGCCTGGACGAGTTGGCGACGCTGGTGGACGGGTCGGAGGAGCCGCGCACCTTCGCGCGCTTCAACGGCGAGCCGGTGGTGGCTTTCGCGATCTCGCGCGCGACGGGCGCCAGCGATGCCGAGGTCGCCAGCGCGGTGGCTCGCAAGATCGCCGATCTCGGCACGAAGAATCCCGGTGTCCGGTTCGACCTGATCGACACCTCCGTCATCAACACGGTGGGCAACTACCATTCGGCGATGCTGAGCCTCATCGAAGGCGCGGCGCTGGCCGTCATCGTCGTGTTCCTGTTCCTGCGGGATTGGCGGGCGACGCTCATCGCCTCCATCGCGCTGCCGCTCTCGGTGCTGCCGACCTTCTGGGTCATGAGCACCCTCGGCTTCTCGCTCAATGCCGTCAGCCTGCTCGCCATCACCCTCGTGACCGGCATTCTGGTGGACGATGCCATCGTGGAGATCGAGAACATCGTCCGCCACATGCGGATGGGGAAATCCGCCTACCGGGCGGCTCTCGAAGCCGCCGACGAGATCGGCCTCGCTGTCATCGCGATCACCGCGACGATCATCGCTATCTTCGCACCCGTCTCCTTCATGAGCGGCATCGCCGGTCAGTATTTCAAACAGTTCGGCCTCACCATCGCGGCGGCCGTGTTCATGTCCCTGCTGGTGGCGCGCCTCATCACGCCGCTGCTCGCCGCCTATTTCCTGCGCGATCACGGACCCGATCACGAGCGCGAGAGGCCTGTGATGCGGGCCTATACCCGCGTGGTCGCTTGGTCCGTCAGGCATAAATACGTCACGCTGGTCGTCGGCCTCGCGTGCTTTGCCGGGTCGATCATGTCCACCGGGCTGCTGCCCGCCGGCTTCCTGCCCGCGGAGGATGCGGCACGAACGATCTTCGTCGTGGAATTGCCGCCCGGTGCCCGCCTCGCCGACACCACCCGCGTCACGGACGGCATCGTCGACAAGATCAGGGCGCTGCCTGAAGTCCGCAGCGTATTCGTGGATGGCGGCCGCCAGTTGCCGGCCAAGAAGGAGGTGCGGCTCGCGAGCTTCACCATCAACCTGACGCCGAAGAACGCCCGTCATCGCACGCAGAAGCAGCTCGACCGGATCATCGGTGCGATTCTGCGAGAGGAGCCGGACATCCGGTTCTGGTCGCTGCGAGACAGCGGGCAGCGCGATCTCGCGCTCATCATTTCGGGGCCGGACCTGCGCCTCGTCTCGGAGACGGCGGCTCAGTTGCAGCGTGAGGCGGCCACCGTGCCCCACCTCGTCAACGTACTCTCCACGGCACCGCTCGACCGTACCGAGATCCGCATCCGCCCCAAAGCCGGCGTCGCCGCCGATCTCGGTGTCTCCACGGACCTCATCGCCGAGACCGTGCGGGTGGGGACGATCGGCGACATCGGCGCCAACCTCGCCAAGTTCAACGCCGTCGACCGGCAGGTGCCGATACGGGTGCAGCTGCCCCTCGCCCTGCGCGGAGACCTGTCCCAGTTGGAGAGCCTGAAAGTCCCGGTGAAGGGGGGCGCCTCCGTTCCGCTCTCCACGGTGGCCGATCTCAGCCTCGGTCGCGGTCCCACGGCGATCGACCGTTACGACCGCTCGATCCGCGTGGCCCTGGAGGCCGACATGGAGGGCTCGGACGCGCTGGGCACCCTGATCGAAGCCGTGATGGCGCTGCCGACTGCGCAGAACCTGCCGCCGGGCGTGAGCATCAGCCAGACCGGCGATGCGGAAATCATGGGCGAGGTGTTCGAAGGGTTCGCCCTCGCCATGGGTGCGGGACTGATGATGGTCTTCGGCGTTCTGGTGCTGCTGTTCGGAAACTTCCTGCAGCCGCTCACCATCCTGTTCTCGCTCCCTCTCTCCATCGGGGGAGCGATCCTCGGTCTCTTGATCTTCCACATGCCGATCTCAATGCCGGTGGTCATCGGCATCCTGATGCTCATGGGCGTGGTCACCAAGAACGCGATCATGCTGGTGGATTTCGCCATCGAGGAAATGGCGCGGGGCGTGGATCGCGCCACCGCGATCATCGATGCGGGGCGCAAACGCGCCCGCCCCATCGTCATGACCACCATCGCGATGGCGGCGGGCATGGTGCCGTCGGCCATGGCGCTCGGCATCGGTGGCGAATTCCGCGCGCCGATGGCCGTCGCGGTCATCGGCGGCCTCATCGTCTCGACCGGCCTGTCGCTGATCTTCGTGCCGGCCATCTTCGTCCTGGTCGACGACCTGTCTCGCCTTTTCGTCCGACTCTTCGGCCGTTTCATCGGGCGGAAGGACGAACCCACCGAGGGGACATTCGCCCTGCCGGCCACACTGGCCAATGACGGAAAGGGCTTTCCGTCACGCTCTGCGGCGGAGTAGGCGCCGCCCTCAGCCCTTCCTGTCGAGGGGACGCCCCAGCAGCCGCGCGAACTCGGCCTCGATCTCCTCCACGGAGAATGGATTCTGCGCGGCGGGAGTGGCGCGCCGCGGGGCCAGCGGCTCCTTGCTCGCCGGCTCCCGAGCGGCTGGGATAGGAGATGGTGGTGCCGGCAAGAATACTTCCGGTTCGCTCTTGTCCTGACCGTCGGGAGCAGACTCACTCGGAACGGGCTCGTCCCGGCTCGGCTTCACCGTCGATGGATCGGCCTTGGGAGGCACCGCGGCCTGCGGCGGTTCGGCATCTGCGGGCTCGGCCATGGCGGCCGCAATCGGATCCACGGGCCGATCAGGGGCGGATTTCTCTGTCTTCATCGGATCGAGAACCGGCTCAGGCCTCGGCGCAGGCTTGGGCTCCGCCAGCGGCGTGGATGCCTTCGGCGGCACGGCCTGCGGCGACGGAGAAATCGCGGCGGATGGCCGGCGAAGAGCCTCTTCGAGCTGCCTTGCCATGTCGGACAGGATCGCCGCATCCACCGGACGGGAACTCGTCGGCCGCGCCAGCGGCGGCGGAACGGCGGGAACCTGCTCGACCATCGGGGCGGGTTTCGCCGTGGGTTGTGGACGCACCGGCGGCTCGGTGCGCACAGGCTCGGTCACCGGTGGCGCGACTGGGGCCGGGGGGGCTTCAACGACCTCATTGGCATTCGGCGTTGGGGCGGAGGACACCGGTTCATTGGCCGCATCCGAGCGTGTCTCCGTGGGGCGCTGACGGTCGGGGGCTTCGGCCTTGAGGTTCGCGAGCGGCGGCGGATTCCGACGGGCCGCCTTTGCGGCGATGATGTCGGCTTTGCTGGGCTTCGGAGCGGTCTTCGGCTCTTCGGGATCATCGCCGCGCGGCTTGGGCATTGCCGCCAGATCCGGCGCCGCTGCCGGTGAATTCGGCTCGCTGTAGGCCTGAGCTTTCGAGACTTGAGAACGGGGGGCCGGCGGCTGCAGATCCGGCATTTGAAAGACCGGCGCCTGGAACACCGGAGGCTCGGTCGACCGCGCGGGCTCGAAGGCCGACTCCTCCTGAAGCGGATCGACCTTGGCCACTTCGTCGACAGGGAGGCGGGCGCCGGCGCCGCGATGGATGTTGCGTTCTACGATGACGTCGTTGGGGCCACCGACGAGAAGCAGATGCTCGACATTGTCCCGGCGCAGCAGGATCAGTTGCCGCTGTCTGTCGAGTTCGTAGATATCGACGATACCGAGGCGGGGCTGTCGTCCGCGGGGGCCGGATTTGGCCAACGCCATGCCCCTCCCCGAGAATCGCCGGAAGACCAGCACGATCGCAGCCAGCACGGCGAAGATGACGGCGAAGATGATCAGGAACTGGAGCGGAAACGAGCCGTCCGAATTAAAGAACGCTGACAAGATCGGGCTCTTTCGGGTTTCTGGCCGAGGCCATACGCACAGGTTGTCCTGATATCACGCTTGGGGCGGTCACAGGCAATAACGTTAAGATTTCGTTTACGGTAACTCGTTGATTTGGTTAACGCACGTTCCCCTGCTCGCTGAAATTGCAGGAATGCCGTTGCCCACAGAAAAAGCCCGGCACGCGATAACCGCGGTAGGGCCAAGAGCAACCGGGACCGCCAGCGACCAGTGTTATTTGACGTGTATGACCGAGCTTATAGAAATGCTTGGTCACCCAAGAAGCGAGCGATCGCACGAGCTCAAGCAGCTGAGCGGCAACACGCCAGTGATCGCGTGCTCGGCGAGCATATTGCTGAGGTCGATGGAATTATTGTGCCCATCTAGCCAGTCGTCGATGACCGGTGAGGCGTTCATCTGAAACAAAAAGCCCGCCGCGGCATGAGCCGGGCGGGCGAAGTCCGTTCAGGGGAGGAACACGAGGTCATGCCCAGGAGGCCGTACTAGTTCCGACTTGGTGCGATCCTGTACAGAGAAGAAATCAGCTCAGAGAGGTCTGTAGGTCGATCGCGCACCCCGCTACCGGCAAGTCGCCGCCTCACGGAACTCGTCCAGCCCCACAGTGACGTGTCGGCCGTTTTCGACGATGCCGGGATGTGCCGCCCGCCTAGAACATGGGAGTGCCCCCTGTCACCGGCACCAACGCGCCGGACATGTAGCTGCCCTCGCGCGAAGCCAGAAGGACATAGGCCGGCGCGAGCTCGGCAGGCTGACCCGCTCGGCCAAGGGGGGTGTCCTCTCCGAGCTTCTCGATCTGCTCCGGGCTTTTCACGATGGGTTGGATGGGTGTCCAGATCGGGCCGGGCGCCACGCAATTCACCCGAATACCCTTGGGGGCGAGCAAGTTCGACAAGCCAATGGTGAGGCTCGCGATGGCGCCCTTTGTCGCTGCGTAGATCAGCATCGTCTTATCGGCGATCTTGGCCTGCTGACTGGTCGAATTGACGATCGCGGAGCCGGGTTTCATGTGAGGTACCGCCGCTTGGCAGAGGTAGTACATGGCGAACACATTGGCTCTGAACGACCCTTCGAGATCCTCCGACGTCACGTCGTCGAGATCTTCGTTGACCGTCTGCGCAGCTGCGTTGTTCACCAGGATGTCGATGCCACCCAGCGCTTCGACGGTGCGAGCGACGAGTTCACGGCAATGCGCCTCGTCGCGTAGATCGCCCGGCAGCAACAGAGCACGCCGGCCGGCCTTCTCGATCCACCGAGCGGTCTCCTCCGCATCGGACTGCTCAACCGACAGGTAGGAGATTGCGACATCCGCTCCTTCGCGGGCATAGGCGATCGCCACCGCGCGACCGATTCCGCTGTCGCCACCCGTGATCAAGGCGACCTTGCCGATCAACAACCCCTTGCCGACATAGCTCTCCTCACCATGGTCCGGCACGGGCGTCATCTTCGAGGTCAAGCCAGGTCGTTCCTGCTGCTGGTCGCCGGGGAAAGGCGGGCGGGGGCCGGCTGTGCGTGGGTCTGAGGTCATCGTCTGTCCTTCCGAGGGCCTCGGCTAACGTGACAGAAGGCCGTTCGTAGCTGCGGCAGAATGGTGCTGGAATGTGCAACCTCTACAGCCTCATCACCTCGCAGGCAGATATCCGTGAGGCATTCGGCGTTGCGGAGGATCGCGCCGGAAACCTCCCGAGGATGCCGGGCATCTTCCCCGACCAGATGGCGCCCATCGTGCGGATCGAGGATGGCAGGCAGGCCCTCGAGATGTTTCGATGGGGCATCCCAGGTCCGAAGCAGTACGGCGAGCATCCGGTCACAAACGTCCGGAATGTGAAGAGCCCGCATTGGCGGCCCTGGCTCAAGCCGGAATACCGCTGTCTCGTCCCGGTCTCCTCTTTCAGCGAGTACGCGGACACCAAGCCGAAGAAGACGCCCACGTGGTTCGCCCTCGATGACGACCGTCCGCTCTTCGCCTTCGCCGGCATCTGGCGTCCCTGGACCGGCGTGCGCGGTACCAAGGCCGAGAACCCCGACCGCGAGGAAGCCGAGCACCGGCTGTTCTCGTTTCTCACGACAGAGGCCAATGGGATCGTCGGCCCGGTTCACCCGAAGGCCATGCCGGTCCTGTTGACGACATCGGAGGAGTGGCGGACGTGGCTCGAGGCGCCGACCGAGATCGCCCTCGAGCTACAGCGCCCGCTGCCCGACACCATGATGAAGGTTGTGGCGGCCGGAGCCCGGCGCGATCCGGCAGAATGACTATCGCGCGCCGGTTGTCTCAGTCCTGTAAACAGATCCGTCGCGATATGAATCTAAACGAGCCGGTGCATTGCATGCACAGGTTGAGATGCGAGAGACAGCCGGAGCGAGCCGACCTATTTGTGGGGGCCCTTGGCTAGGAACGCGTCCTCGGGCCTTGCGTCGTGAGCCTATTGACCGCCGATTCTGCGGCAAGACCTATCAGAGCGCCTGTCAACACATCTGCGGGGAAATGCGCCCCGCGTAGAACTTGAGCTGCGACAACCCCGGCAGCGGTGACATACGCGGCACCCTTGACCTCAGGATAGACTCGAACGGCGGCACAAGCGACCGCAGTACTCAGGGCGGAATGGCCCGAGGGGAAGGATTGCCATGGCCCGTTGCCGGTTCCAGGCCACCCTCGCGCGTAGATCCCCTCATCCATGAGAACGTTTGGGCGCGTTCGATGCACCGTCCGTTTCAAGCTCGTTTTCACGGCGCTCGCCAGAATACCGGCCTGGAGCATATGTCGCCCTGCCTCAGCGAGGCGACGATCGCGCTTCACGATGCCCAAGGCCAAAGCACCAGCCGACAGAGCGAGCAGCGACTTCCAACTTCCGATTTCGCTCGCTAGCCCTAGCGCTCGAACGGCCGGATGATCCTTGGCGCCTGCGAGCGTCAGCCCCGCCGTGACGTCTCCAGCCTCGAAACGATCGGCGATAGCCGATGCCCTGGAATGAGACTGTCGAGGGGGCGATCGCGCAAGCATGGCCTTAAACGCCCGCCATCGGGAATCGTTCGCCGCTGCCTTGATGGACAGAAGCTCCTACACCGCTTCGGACTGATTGGATGATGCCTTTGGGCCGTCACCTGTGATGCATCGGGCATAGCGCCTCCATCCTGCGCCCCCTATTCCGTCCGGCCCATCACAACTGCCGGACCCCATGTCTGCATCACCCGCCTTCAAGATCGAACGAGGCAGCCCCCAATCGTGGCGTGAAGCCTTCCTCAGCATGAAGCCTAATGTGGTCCCTTGCCCTGGGCTGACGGTACAGAATTGGCAGGGCGTCCATGCCGCGGCCCTGGACTTCCTCGACAAGTACGCCGACGAGGCTGGCCGTCTCGGCTGGACGACGCTGGACTTGTTCGGCGTGCACCCCGAACTCGGCGTGATCCGCTCCGATTTCTGCGGAGCCCTCGTTCTGAGTAGCGATCTCGTGTCGAAGGTCGAGCCGGACTTCATCCGTTTCGAGCGGACGCGATACTTTCGGACTGTGCCGGGGCGACCGCACGGTGCCGTGCCGATCTGGACGGTGAAGCGTTAGACGCAGCGGATGACCGTTCGAGCCGCGAGTCCTGTGTCGAGATATCTGCCTCGTCTCGCGTGCCGCAAACGCACGGTGCTGCGGCACTCGTACCGGGTTCGCGTGGCGAACCTAGCGAGGGTGCGTTACGTTGTGGGTTTATGACAAATGCGCCTCACACCCCGACCTCGGACAAGATCGCGGATGCGAACCGCCGGGAAATCGCGATTGAGCATCTGCTGTTTGGCACGATTCGGTTCGTCGCCCAGCGCCACCCGGACTTACTGGACGAACTCGACCGCAGCGTGGATCATCTTTGGGACAAGGCTCATGACGACACCCGAGATGATGAGGCTGTGCGCGAGATAGCGAGGCGTTTCATCAACAGCCTTCGTGCTTCGGATTAGGCCGAGGGGTTAAGGCCCGCGGATGGGTCGCCACGACGGATCTGTCTTTCGACCATGCGCGCTGGGTCATTCCGCATCTGTGCCGTGAAGCGCGGACTGAGCATCTCAAACTTCGTCGACCGGGTCCGCTTCTTCTGCAGGCCGGCTTGAGCCGGCACGACGGCCTCACGTTCGGGGCGACGATTGCACTCGTCCTTCGCGACCATCGAAGGAGCGCTGCGTTTGCGATTGAACTGGCCGATAAGGCCCGCTGGGTTTCCTCGATCAGCTATCGAAGCCTAAGGTTCGAGTAAGCCGGCTCAGCCCTGCGGGTGGCTTGAGGGAAGGGGACCGCGATGGCGTTCAAAGCGAAATCAGCCTCGGAGACGAAGGCCGCCGATCTGGCGCTGGCCCTCGCTCGGATCGCCGACCGCGAAGGAGCGCCGGTCAGCATTGGCGTCGAGCAGTTGCGACGCGGCAACCCCCGGCTGACCCCCCTGGCGATCGGCCAGATGTACCGGAAGCACCGCGATATCCTCGAAGCGGGTTTGGCTGAGCGCGGGTACGTTCTGGTCGATTATACCGACGAGGGTCCCGGGCGGGGGATGGAATTCGAGGTTGGGGCTGCCTGACCCGTTGAGCGATGAGCGAAATGCCCCGCGTGGCCGAAGCCATGCGGGGCAGAATTCGCAGCATGCAGAGGGTCAAGCGAGATCGTTCTGCTCCTCGGGATCATCAGACAGCCGCTCGGCCGGATCGACGGTTTCCTGGGTATGGCTGCCTTCGATCTTCGAGGTTTTCGTGATGACCTGATCCATTGGTACGTTCAGCGGATCCTGAGCGTCCGGCGCAGCCGTTGGGCCTGCCTGATCGGTTTGGGGCGTTTTCTTCTCGGTCATGGTGTCCTCGCTGGCGTCTTCAACGAGACCAACGACTGGGCGAGACGGATGTTCGAGCAGGATCCTGTCTCACGTCATCTGTGCGAGCGCGCATATATTAACGGTGAAGCTCGAACTGCCTGGATGGGCAGGACTTGGGGGCCAAGAGCGATGGTGCCGACACAATCGCGATATGTCGTAAGGCCCCTCAAGGGAATCGCGGGGCTCGTACTCTTATGGCTGAGCTATCAGATATGGTTTGGGCTGATCACGTACCTACCGCGTGATAGCGCGTTGGGCTGGAGCGCAGCGACCGCACTTGGCGCGCTAGGGATCCGTTGGATATTCCGCTGCTTCAAATCCAATTCGGAAATCGAAAGGCCGGCTGTAGCATCAGCTTAGCGTATTCACGGGCATGTCTCGTCAGGCTACGGGCTTTCATTCTCACGCGGCCTTGCGGAGTAGATGTATCAAGTAAGGACGCCAGAAACCTATCGCATCTTGTCCGAAAGATGGGATCTTACGGGGGGGGGGCCGTCGCCTCGTTCCACAAGGCAAAATTTCGATCCGCCTTACTCCGCACTTCCATAACCGGATGAGGCGTTCCACCGACATGCACCTGACTATGCAACTTAGGAACTCTTACGGTAATGGCAATTGTGCTTGTATGATATACTGACGTATTATATATCATAATACCAGAAAAATTTTATTATTATACAATATTTATATAGTATGACGACTTTTCTTTCGCGATTTTGTTTTGTCGCCATTGAGTTTTAGAAGCACTATCTCTGCATTTTTAATTACATCCTGTTTAGGTGAACTCATCATTGTTTCTTTTTCAATAATACGCTCCATTCTGGCGATTTCAGTTTCTATTCTTCGCAGCTTTCGACCCGGCCACACAGATAACACGACGTCGGAAATCTTATTTATAAGGCGTCCGGCTGATTTTTTCATTGGATCTTGAATTATACAACTTGAGATTTCTTTTCATCTAGCCTTGTATGGGCAACCATGCGTTTGTACAAGGCTGAAATAGAATTATCGTGCCGAATGCACCGAACCGTCTGATTGATGACCAAGTTGGACAAGCTGTGAAAACAGGCAGCGGGAAACTCGGAAGGGCACTAAGCAATGAGCCCGTATGTCGCGGTTATCATGGCCTCGACCGCCATCGGCTACTTTGGCCTGCTGATCTTAGCGCTTCTCTACGATCTGCCATTCCTGCTTGCGATGCTGGCGCTCCTGGCCGTCTATGGATTCACGCCTCGTCGCTGGTTCGATTGAAAACCAGAATCCGCCGTGGTGTGAACCGGGCTGGTGAAGGGTGACTGGTCCTCATGCCGCATTCATCGAGTTGGCGTATAGGTTCCTTGGAGCGACGGCTTGGGCTCATCGAAATGCCCAGCCTAAGGTTGGATTTGGAGGAAAACGATGACGTACAAAATGCTCTCTGCGATTGCGATCGTGGCCAGCGCCATTGGCTTCGGCAGTGCCGCACAGGCAGCCCCATTCGCCGCTGCACCGGCTGCCGGCGAGTTGGAGAACGGGCTTGTGACCAAGGCGGCGGGATATTGCGGCCTCGGCTATTACCCTGACCGCTTCACCGGGCGCTGCCGCGGCAACGGCTCCATCAATCACGGCCCGCGCCGCTTCTATGGCCCTGGCTATGCGAGGCCTTACGCCCGCCCCTACTACCGGCCCTACGGTCGCCCGGTTTATCGCGGCTACTGATCGGCAGACACCGCTGCGCAAAGACGCGTTAAGGAAACCCCGCTCCGGTTTTCACCGGGCGGGGCCAGATCGTGCTGTCGGAATGACCGAAAGTCGGGATGGGCAGCGTCGGGTCCAGTATGCTGTAAGGGCGCGCTGAACACGTGCATCGCATCTGTGCATTTGGTTCTCGATTGCTCGCTCTCACACGATTGCGGTCAGTAACCCGCTGTGAGGCTCCCCCTGGTCATGGATGACCCGGACGGTCTTTGCGATCCGGTTAGTGACCTCGGTCTGCCGGGGGCGAGGCCACGGAACTCCTTCATCACGTCGACTGCCGCGCGCGCAGCACCTGCAGGAACGGCGGCACGTCGGCCACCGTTATGGGAGCCGGCGGCGGTCAGTGTTCCCTTTCGCCTCGCGCTCCCGTCACCATTCATCCAATGAGCAGCATCGTATTCCCCGCTGAGGAAGACGCATGACCTCTTGGCCGGCAATGGCGTCCTTCAAAAGTCCAGCCGGCCCATCACCCGGCGACCCGTTCTAACGTGTCGGGCGCCGCACCCATTCGGCTCTTGCGCCAGACGCCGTCAGGACGGCAAGGTAGACCGGCAGCGCCGCGAACAGTGCGTGCGTATCGAAGAGCGGGATCTTGAACCGACCGTCGCAACTTACCTTCGGCCTGCTGCTCACCGGGCTGGCGGGCTACATCGATGCCATCGGGTTCATTCAGCTCACCGGGCTCTACACATCGTTCATGAGTGGCAACACCACACAGATGGGGGTGTCGATCTCTTACGGTGCGGTGGACGGCATCGTAAAACCGGCAGTCCTGATCGCCACGTTCCTGCTCGGGTCGACCATTGCCAGCGGCCTGTCGATCGTCACGCCCGCGCCTTGGAAGACGACGGTCGTTTTGACCTACGAGGCCATCCTGGTCTTCGGAGCGTTCGCCCTCGGGCTGCAACTGCCTGATTTAGGTCTGGTGTCGTTCTTCCTGGCTCTCGCCATGGGCGCACAGAACGCGGTTCTCGGCTCGGTGCAGGGCTTCCGAGCGGGAACGACGTTCATCACTGGGGCGCTGTTCAGCCTGGGTCAAAAGATCGCCGCTGCCTTCACGAAGACGGGACCGCCGCTGGGCTGGATTGGTGATGCCGCAGTTTGGTTGGCCCTGCTGATCGGAGCCATTGGCGGTGCCGCCGTCTACAGCGCGATCGGTATCTTCGCCTTGATCTTCCCGGCTGGATTGACGGCCTGCCTCGCGGCTCTGGCCGCGCTCTTCGCAAGGACGCATCGGGTTCGAGCCTGAAAGACGGCTGAGAGAGGCCGAAGGTCAATCTGATTGCCGACCCATCACTGTCCGACACCGTACGCGGAACCAGCCGGGGGTATTGCAGGATTGATCCTCAAAGAAGGAGCACGCGATGTGGATCTTGCAATGGGGCGACAGCACCAACCGAGCCGGCGGGCAATGGAACCACGAGGAGCATGAAAGCTCCGAGAAGGCCCTGGCAGCCGCCAAAACGAAACTTCAAATGGGTTTATTCGCGCATGCCATTCATTCCCCCGCAGGGGTGCAATGGATGACGGGAGACGAGATAACCAACGCGGTCGAGCAGGATGAAACTGTACCGAACCCCTGATCAGCGTCCGGCTGTCGCGTCCTCGCAACTGTCAGCGTGAAAGTGATCCGTCATGTCCAAAGCGAGACGACTTACCCCAGCAATATGGGTGGTGACTACGACCGCTTCACTCGCACAATCCGTAGACCAACCACATACCGAAGCGGGTCGGACCCAACCGGCCCCCAGCCCAGCGGGCAGCCATTACCCGGATATGGGATGGCTATGGTTTAGCATCCCGATTCTGCTTGTCATGGCTGCCATTTATTTCATTGCGAAATGGCGCTCTTCGTCCTCGCCTGAACGGAGAGACTAAATCTGTTGATTAGCGAATACATTATGCCCAGCCGAAACGAGAACTCTAATGGCGCAAGCAAAATCCAGCTAGCCTGTTAATCAGTAAAAATGTAAATTTATATTATCCGCCTCCATCTTGTCATCTGGTATAATCCGCTCTGCAGAGTCGGGGGATGTCCGATGGTCCTGGTAAAGCTCAGCCATGTGCTGGAGGAGGAGCGAAAACAGACCCGTCATCGTTTTACGAACGGCACATCAGGCCGTATCGAAGCTATCTGCTAACTCGGTTTGATTGGGCGGCGCGTGCGGGAGCCGATCTCCCGGTCAGCCTTTGGTCAGGCATCCTTCCTTAAGACTTCGTTAACACAAACTTTCCGCCCCGAACGCCGGTCGCGTCCAGGAATGTTCTTAACCGAACATTAACCATGGAGGCGGCAGATTTTGCCCAGCGCTCCGGGAGATTCTGGCGGCGCCGAGGGGCTTCGAGCACCGTGTCCGTCACCGACCTTCCCATCCTGTCCATGCTCCGCACCCGGATGCAATGGCACCAGACGCGCCAGAAGCTGCTCTCGGAGAACGTCGCCAACGCCGACATGCCGGGCTTCAAACCGCGTGATCTCGCGAGCCCGCGCTTCGGCAACGGAGCCGGCGACCTCGCTCAGCCGGCAGGCTCCATGGGCGGCAACTCGGGCCTCGCGGTCACCAGCCCGGCCCACATCGCCCTGAACGGCGGTCCCGAAGGACCGGGTGCCGATCCCCGCCGGTTCAATGGCTTTGAGATCAGGCCGAGCGGGAACGGAGTGAATCTGGAGGAGGAGATGATGAAGGCGGGTGACAACCAGGCCGAATATCAATTCGCCGCGACGATGTACCAGAAGAGCCTCGATAAATTGAAGATCGCCATCGGCAAGCGCTGATCGTCCCGCCCTCTGAGCTTGCGGAGAACCTGCCGTGGACTTCCTCAAATCCCTGACCATCGCCGCATCCGGTCTCAAGGCCCAGTCGGGCCGGATGCGGATCATCGCCGAAAACATCGCCAATGCGGATTCGGCCCCGAGCGCGGTCGGCGCCGAACCCTATCGACGCAAGATTCCGACTTTCACCCAGCACATCGACCGGGAGACCGGCGCGTCGATGCTGGAGGCCGGGCGGGTCAGGCGCGATCCCTCTCCGTTCCGCACCAAATACGATCCCGGCAATCCCAGCGCCGATGCGCGCGGTGAAGTGCGGATGCCCAACGTCAACGGGCTGATCGAGAACATGGACATGCGCGAGGCACAGCGCTCCTACGAGGCCAATCTGAACATGGTCACCGCGACCCGCAAGATGATCAACGCCACCCTCGCCATCCTCAAGGCCTGACGCTCCTCTCCCTCCGAAAGTCCGCCGCCATGCCGACCAACGCCTTCGCCGCAGGAGCCTACGCCGCCGTCCAGAATATCGGCGGCATGAAGGGCGGCGCGCCCAAGATCGCCCCGACTTCGGCAGCGGATGGCGGCTTCACGTCGCTTCTTTCCTCGGCCCTGGACAAGATCGGCGAGAGCGGCGCCAAGGCCGATGCGCAAACCCTGGCGGTAGCGGGCGGCAAGGCCAACGTCGTCGATGTGGTGACCGCCGTAGCGGAGAGCGAGACGGCACTCCAGACCCTGGTCGCCGTCCGGGACCGCGTGATCTCCGCCTATGAGGAAATCATGCGGATGCAGATCTAGTCGCCACCGCTTTTCTTTGCCTTCCTGCCCGCCTCCTCATCCTGAAGTGCCCGCGTCAGCGGGCCTCGAAGGAGCCCTCCAGAGCCCGGCGAGCGAACTGGAGCCCTCCTTCCAGGCCTCCGCTCCGGCACCTCAGGATGAGGGCGCAGACGAGATGCCGGCCGACATCGCCGCCGCCCCGAAACAATCCGCGAGCTCACTTCCATGACCGGCCTTGCCATCCTCGACGTCTCCCGGGACGGGATCTTCGTCTTTCTCAAGGTCGCAGGACCGCTGATGATCGTCGCCTTGGTCGTCGGTCTCGTGGTCTCGCTGCTCCAGGCGCTGACGCAGATCCAGGAACAGACGCTCATCTACGTGCCCAAGATCGTCGCGGTCTTCGCAGCGCTTCTCTTCATGCTGCCCTTCATGGGTGATGCGCTCGCCGGCTACATGACGCGCATCGCCGCCCGCATCGTGTCCGGCGGATGACGCGCCGGGCCGGGCGCTGCTATGCAGGATCATGAACCTGCTCCTGCCCGGCATCGCGGCGGCCTACCTGCTCACCTTCGCGCGTATCGGCACGCTGATGATGCTGCTGCCGGGGCTCGGAGAACAATCCGTCTCGCCGCGGATCCGCCTCGCCTTCGCATTGCTGGTCTCGCTGATCCTGTTCCCGATGGTGCGCCCGCTCCTGCCGATGCAGGGCGCCACCCTCGCGGCCCCCGGATTGATCTCGCTTCTTATCGGCGAATTACTGATCGGGCTCGTCCTCGGCCTCACCGTCCGCATGGTGCTGGCCGCATTGCAGACCACGGGCGTCATCGTCTCGCAGCAATTGGGCCTGTCCTACGCGATGACCGTGGACCCGACGCAGGGGGGCCAGCAGGCGGCGCTCGGCAATTTCCTGATGATGCTCGGCATCACCCTCATCCTCGCCACGGATCTGCACCACGTGGCTCTCGACGCTATCGGGCGAAGTTACGTGATGCTGCCGCCCGGCGGCGTGCTGGCCATGGGGGAGGCGGCCCAGCTCGCCCTTCGGGCGATGGCGCGGGGCTTCCTCCTGGCGGTCCAGATCTCGGCGCCGTTCATCGCGTTCGGCATCCTGTTCAATGTCGGGCTCGGTGTGCTCTCGCGCCTGATGCCGCAGATGCAGGTCTTCTTCATCGCGGTGCCGGCCTCCGTCCTCATCGGCATGCTGATCCTGTTCGGCAGCCTCGGCATCATGATGGGTGTCTTCCTCGACGACATCGGCCGCTATCTCGGCGAGTTGACCGGGCGGTGACGGCAGTGTCGAAAGGACCTGTGAGACAGCGGACAGGGGAGCGCTGAGCCATGTCCGACGACAGCGATCAGGAAGACAAGACAGAAGAGCCGACTCAGCGGCGCATCGAGAAAGCGATCGAGCAGGGCAACGTCGCCAACAGCATCGAGGTCAACACCTTCTTCATCCTGTCCGCCTTCATGATGGCGCTGTTGCTGGCATCGGGAACGATCGCCAAGGACCTCCTCGTCAGCTTGCGCGCCTTCCTGATGAACGCGCATCAGGTCCCTTCCGACCCCACCGCCTATACCGAGATGGGGATGCGGATGCTGCTGATCTGCGGCCAGGCGCTCCTGATTCCCGTCGGCCTCGTGGTCATTGCAGGCCTCGCCGGCGGTTTGGTCCAGCACCCCCTGGTCTTCTCCACCGATGCCCTGATGCCGAAATTCGATCGCATCTCACCGATGGCCGGCGTCAAGCGCATCTTCGGCGTGGAGGCCATGGTCCAGTTCATCAAGGGCTTGGCCAAGTTGATGCTGGTGGGGGTCGTCGCCAGCACCATCCTGTGGAACGAGCGCGACCGGCTCGAGGTCTTCGCCCGGCTCGACCCCGCGGCGATGCTGCCTGCCATCCTGGGCATCGCCCTCAAGCTTCTCGGCGGTATGCTCGCCATGTTCGTGGTCATCGCCATGGGCGACGCCTTCTATCAGCGCTTCCGCTGGCGCTCGAAGCTGCGCATGACCAAGGAGGAGATGAAACAGGAGCACAAGGAGAGCGAGGGCAATCCGGAAGTGAAGGGCCGGATGAGGCAGATCCGCGCGTCGCGGGGCAACAAGCGCATGATGGCCGACGTCCCGACCGCCACGGTCATTCTCACCAACCCCACCCACTATGCCGTCGCCCTGCGCTACGAGGCCGGGATGGCGGCTCCGATCTGCGTTGCCAAAGGCGTCGATTCCCTCGCGCTGCGCATCCGGGCCGTGGCCAAGGAGCACGATGTTCCCATCATGGAGAACCCGCCGCTGGCCCGGGTGCTCCATGCCACGGTGGAGATCGATTCCGAGATTCCGGCCGAACATTACCGCGCGGTGGCGGAGGTGATCGGCTTCGTCATGCGGCTGAAGCGCCGCGCGGCGTGAAAACGCCACGCTTTATGCACCGTTTTTGACGAGACTGGTCCGTGACGTCCTGAGGATACCCTTGCTGCCGACGCGGCCCGGGCGCTAACCGGGATCGGTCGAGGGTGGAATGGCGCCGAAATGGCTGAGGTGAGCGGACCAACGAAACCGGTGTCGAGCGCCATCGACCGGTCGGAGAGGCCTGGGCGGGTCGGACTGCTCCTCGTTCTCGCCGGACTTCTCGTGGGCGCGGCGGTGGGCTTGTCCTTCGTCGCGAACGAACAGGCGCAGCCGCTGATCCTCGGCCTCCTCGCGCTGCTGGCCATGGCGGGCGTGTTCTGCCTGTTCGCCCTGGCGATCGGCGCGCTCCAGCTCTCGGGACAGACCGGGCGCGACGACATCACCAAAGCCATCGTCGACGCGTCGCCCGAAGGCGCCATCGTGGTGGAGGATGGCGGCCGCCTCATCTACGCCAACGAAGCCTATCTCCGTATTTCCGGTGGAGAGACCTTCTCGAACCTGAGGCCGGTGGAGCGCGTCTTCGTCGGCTCGCCCGATGTGTCGGAGGCGGTCTACCGCCTCGCCCAGGCAGCCCATGACGGGCGCGGCCACGTGGAGGAAATCCGCATGGCGCCCCCGCCTCAGGGCGAGACCGAGCGCGCCTTCGCCTGGTTCCGCATCGCCGTGCGCGCGGTGGAGAGGCCGAGACTCCCGGCGACCCTGTGGACAGTCACCGACATCACGCACGAGCGCGAGCGCCAGGAGAACGTCTTCCAGGAGCTTCAGCACGCGATCGATTACCTGGACCATGCGCCGGCCGGCTTCCTGTCCATCGATCCGGCAGGCTCCATCGTCTACATGAACGCGACGCTGGCCTTCTGGCTCGGCTACGACCTCGCGACCGTGGGGTCCGGCGGCCTGCGCTTGCCTGATATCGCACCCAGCGCCGACGTGCTCACCGCCACCGAGGGATTGCCCGGCGAGGTGCGCACCGACCGGTTCGACCTCGACCTGCGGCGCCGCAACGGCCAGCCGTTGCCGACCCGGCTCTACCATCGCGTCGCCTTCGGCCAGGACGGCAAGCCGGGCCCGTCGCGCACCTTCGTGCTCAACCGCTCCGCCGGGGCCGAGAGCGACGAGCCGCAGCGCGCCGCCGAGGTGCGGCTCGCCCGCTTCCTCAACAACAGCCCCATCGCCATCGCGACCCTCGACCGGACCGGGCGCATCGCCCGGGCCAACGCGTCCTTCGCCCGGTTGTTCGGCGGCACCCCACGCCAGGCCGTGCCGGATGGGCGTGGCGAGCTCGGCACCGAGCCGACGATGTGGGAAGCCCTGCTCGACCGCGACAGGGCCGTCCTCGAGGGCGCCCTGGTGAAGGCCGCCGACGGGACCGTGGAAGTCCAACCGATCGAGGTGGCGCTGGCGGGGCCGGGAAACCGTTCCGCGCGGGTCTGGCTCAGCCCGGCCGGCGGCGACACCTCGGCAGCAGCGGATGCGGCCACGCCGGCCGACCGCGAGCGCGTGATCCTCTATGCCCTCGACACCACGGCGCAGCGCCAGCTCGAGCAGCAGATCGCCCAGACCCAGAAGATGGACACGGTGGGCCAGCTCGCCGGCGGCATCGCGCACGATTTCAACAATGTCCTCCAGGCCATCATCGGATATTCGGACCTTCTGCTGGCCAGCCACAGGCCGACCGATCCGGCCTTCCAGGACATCATGCAGATCAAGCAGAACGCCAACCGGGCCGCGAGCCTGGTGCGGCAGCTGCTGGCCTTCTCGCGGCGCCAGACCCTGCGCCCGGAAGTGATGAATGTCGGCGAAGCCCTGTCCGATCTGACGCTGCTGCTCAAGCGCCTGCTCGGCGAGCGTGTCGATCTCGACCTCAAGCACGGGCGCGACATCTGGCCGATCAAGGCCGACGTGAACCAGTTCGAGCAGGTCATCGTCAATCTCGCGGTGAATGCCCGTGACGCGATGCCGAATGGCGGCCAGCTGCTCATCCGCACCGCCAACATCCTCGAAGGCCAAGAGACCAACGAGCGCCAACCCGGCGCACCGGCGGGCGACCATGTCCTGATCGAGGTGCTCGATACCGGCGAGGGCATCCCGCCCGACGTGATGGAGAAGATCTTCGAGCCCTTCTTCACCACGAAGGATATCGGCAAGGGGACCGGCCTCGGCCTGTCCACCGTCTTCGGCATCATCAAGCAGAGCGGCGGCACCATCGACGTGCAATCGACCGTTGGCAGCGGCACCGCCTTCCGGATCTACCTGCCGCGTCACGAGCCTGCGGCCGAGCCCGTTCCGGAAATCGCCGTCGCCGTTGCCCCGCAGAGCAACGCGGAGATCGCCGCCAGCCGGCTCAGGGGAGCGCGTGACCTCGAAAAGCCCGGCAGTGGCGGGCAATCCGCCCCGCGCAAACCCTCGCCCGATCATACCGGGCAGGGCGTGATCCTGCTGGTGGAGGACGAGGATCCGGTCCGCGCGGTCAACAGCCGGGCCCTGTCGGCACGGGGCTACACAGTGCTGGAAGCGGCCTCGGGCCTCGACGCTCTGGCCCTCATCAGCGATGTCGACCAAACCATCGATCTCGTCGTCTCCGACGTGGTGATGCCCGAAATGGACGGCCCGACGCTGCTACGCGAACTGCGCAAGCACCGTCCTGATCTGAAGGTCATTTTCGTATCCGGCTATGCCGAGGACGCGTTCCGCAAGAACCTGCCCGACGGCGAGGATTTCAACTTCCTGCCCAAGCCCTTCAGCCTCAAGCAGCTCGTGGAAACGGTGAAGGAGACGATCGCCCGTTAGGGCGACGTTCTCCCGCCGAATGATGCGAAATCGGCACCCGGCACCTTGCAAAAAGAGAACAAAACAAGTACATCATTCGCATCCGAGGCACATTGAGCCTTGAGCTCTCCCCATGCATAAGGATGCCGACGAATGGCTCAGCCCGCGCTGAAAGTTGTGGATTCCCCGATGGTGGACAAGGACAAGGCGAAGGCGATCGATGCCGCGCTGTCCCAGATCGAGCGTGCTTTCGGCAAGGGCTCGATCATGCGACTCGGCAAGAACGATAAGGTGGCGGAGGTCGAGACCGTCTCCACCGGTTCGCTCGGCCTCGACATCGCGCTCGGCGTCGGCGGCTTGCCGCGTGGCCGGGTGATCGAGATCTACGGCCCCGAATCATCAGGCAAGACCACCCTTGCCCTTCACACCATCGCCGAGGCCCAGAAGAAGGGCGGCGTCTGCGCCTTCGTGGATGCAGAGCATGCTCTCGATCCGGTCTATGCGCGCAAGCTCGGCGTGCAGCTCGACGATCTCCTGATCTCGCAGCCCGATACCGGCGAGCAGGCCCTGGAAATCACCGACACCCTGGTGCGCTCGGGCGCTATCGACGTGCTCGTGGTCGATTCGGTGGCGGCGCTCACGCCCCGCGCCGAGATCGAGGGCGAGATGGGCGACAGCCAGCCCGGCCTTCAGGCCCGCCTGATGAGCCAGGCCCTGCGCAAGCTCACGGGCTCGATTTCGCGCTCGAAATGCATGGTCATCTTCATCAACCAGATCCGGATGAAGATCGGCGTCATGTATGGCAGCCCGGAGACGACCACCGGCGGCAATGCACTGAAGTTCTACGCGTCGGTGCGCCTCGACATCCGTCGTATCTCGACCCTCAAGGATCGTGACGAGGCGATCGGCAACCAGGTCCGCGTCAAGGTCGTCAAGAACAAGGTCGCGCCGCCCTTCAAGCAGGTCGAGTTCGACATCATGTTCGGCGAGGGCGTCTCGAAGGTCGGTGAGTTGATCGACCTCGGGGTGAAGGCCGGGATCGTGGAGAAGTCCGGCGCCTGGTTCTCCTATGCGAGCCAGCGCCTCGGCCAGGGCCGCGAGAACTCGAAGGGGTTCCTGCGCGACAATCCGGACATCGCCAACAAGATCGAAGCCGCGATCCGGCAGAATTCGGGATTGCTGGCCGACAAGATCCTCGAGACCGCCAAGCCCACGGCGGACGATCTGGACGAAGGCGAGGCCTGATCGCCTCGTAAGTCATGAAAGAGGCCGTCGCGGACCATCGCGGCGGCCTCTTTCATGTTCGGATTATCCTATCGGTGCGAATCGGCCCGATGCTCACTCTTTGGTCGATCGCCAAGTCCAGAGACGAGCGCCGCCGAGCGTTCGAAGGGTGCAGCGTTAAGAAACAGGAACGCACGATCGCGGAGCGGGCGTGACTCGACGGTCCGGCCTCCTTATGAGGGCGCAAGCCACGAAGAAGCCTCGGGTTGTCGTCTCGACCGCCCCAAGCGCACGACAGAGTCATTTCACGATGAGCGGCGTCAACGAGATCCGGTCGGCCTTTCTCGACTATTTCGCCAAGGCGGACCACGCCGTGGTGCCGTCGTCGTCCCTCGTTCCCCGTAACGACCCGACCTTGATGTTCACCAATGCGGGGATGGTGCAGTTCAAGAACGTCTTCACCGGCGTCGAGAAGCGGCCTTACAACCGTGCCACCACGGCGCAGAAATGCGTCCGCGCCGGCGGCAAGCACAACGACCTCGACAATGTCGGCTATACCGCGCGCCACCACACCTTCTTCGAGATGCTCGGCAATTTCTCCTTCGGCGATTATTTCAAGCCGCAGGCGATCGAATTGGCCTGGAGCCTGATCACGAAGGGGTTCGGCCTGTCGAAGGACCGGCTCCTCGTCACCGTCTACGCAGATGACGAGGACGCGGCCGGGCTCTGGCGCAAGATCGCCGGCTTCTCCGACGACCGGATCATCCGCATCGGCACCTCGGACAATTTCTGGCAGATGGGCGATACCGGCCCATGCGGTCCCTGTTCGGAGATCTTCATCGATCAGGGCCCCGGATTGCAGGGCGGTCCTCCCGGTTCGCCGGACGAGGATGGCGACCGGTTCCTCGAATTCTGGAACCTCGTCTTCATGCAGTACGAGCAGATCGAGCCGGGCAACCGCCTCGCTCTGCCACGCCCCTCCATCGATACCGGCATGGGGCTGGAGCGCATGGCGGCGATCCTCCAGGGCGTCACCAGCAATTACGACACCGATCTGTTCAAGGCGCTGATCGACTCGGTGAGCCACGCCGTCGGCCGTCCCCCCGAGGCAGGAAACGTCGCCTCCTACCGCGTCATCGCCGATCACCTGCGCTCGGTCTCGTTCCTCATCGCCGACGGTGTGCTGCCGTCGAACGAGGGCCGCGGCTACGTCCTGCGCCGCATCATGCGCCGGGCCATGCGCCACCTCGAACTCCTCGGCTCACGCGAGCCAGTGATGTTCCGCCTGGTCCCCACCCTGGTCCGCGAGATGGGTCAGGCCTATCCCGAACTCACCCGCGCCGAGAGCCTGATCTCGGAAACCCTCCGCCTTGAGGAGACCCGCTTCCGCCGTACCCTCGAGCGTGGCCTCGCCATCCTCGATTCGGAAAGCCGTTCGCTGGTTCAGGGCCAGAACCTGTCCGGTGAGACCGCCTTCACCCTCTACGACACCTACGGCTTCCCTCTCGACCTGACGCAGGACGCCTTGAAGGCGCGCGGCATCGGCGTGGACACGGAGGCGTTCGGCCAGGCGATGGAGCGCCAGCGCCAAGCGGCGAGAGCAGCCTGGACCGGCTCCGGGGAATCCGCCACCGAGACGGTCTGGTACGGCATCAAGGAGCGCGTCGGCGCCAGCGAGTTCCTCGGCTACGAGACCGAGAGCGCCGAAGGCATCATCACCGCGATCCTACGTGAAGGCAGCGAGGTCGACGGCCTGTCGGCGGGCGAGACCGGCCTCGTCCTCGTCAACCAGACACCCTTCTACGCCGAATCCGGCGGTCAGGTCGGCGATACCGGCCTACTCTCTGCCACCGGCCTCAAGGCGCGCGTCACCGCCACGGAGAAAAAGCTCGGCGATCTTTTCGTCCACCACGTCACCGTGGACGAAGGTCGGCTCACCATGGGTCAGCCGGTCGAGCTTGCCGTCGATCATGCCCGTCGCTCGGCCATCCGGGCCAACCATTCGGCGACGCATCTGTTGCACGAGGCGTTGCGTCAGGTACTCGGCGACCACGTGGCCCAGAAGGGCTCGCTGGTCTCCCCCGAGCGGCTGCGCTTCGATTTCAGCCACCCCAAACCGCTGGACGAGGTCGAACTTCGCGCCGTCGAGGACATCGCCAACGCCGTGCTGCTGCAGAACACGCCGGTGGTGACCAAGCTCATGGCCCAGGACGAGGCCGTCGCCTCCGGCGCCCGCGCGCTGTTCGGCGAGAAATACGGCGACGAGGTTCGCGTCGTCTCCATGGGGCGTCCGGTCGACAACCAGGGTGAACTCGCCGAGGAGGGCCGGCTCCCGGCCTTCTCCATCGAGCTATGCGGCGGCACCCATGCGGCTCGTACGGGCGAAATCGGCCAGATCACCGTGCTCGGCGAGAGCGCGGTCGGTGCCGGCGTACGCCGGATCGAGGCCCTGACGGCGGGGACGGCCCGGCGTCACCGCGCCGAGGAAAGCCGCACCCTGAGCCAGATCGCAGGCCTGCTGAAGTCCCAGAGCGCCGACGTGCCCGAGCGACTGAGCGCCCTCATCGAGGATCGCCGCCGCCTGGAACGCGAATTGTCCGAAGCCAAGAAGAAGCTGGCGATGGGCGGAACGTCGGGGGGCGATGACGGCGTCACCGAAATCGCCGGCATCAAGGTGATGGCCAAGGTCGTGGAAGGCGTGGAGACCCGCGATCTCAAGAGCCTGGTGGATGCCGGCAAGAGCCGTATCGGCTCCGGGATCGTCGCTCTGGTCGGGCTGTCGGCCGATGGAAAAGCCGGTCTCGTGGTCGGGGTGACCGCGGATCTCACCGACCGCTACGACGCGGTCGCCCTCGTCAGGGCGGGCGCCGGGCATCTGGGCGGTAAGGGCGGCGGCGGTCGCCGCGACATGGCACAGGCCGGCGGACCGGAAGGATCGGGCGCCCAGGCCGCCATCGACGCAATCCGCGAAGCCCTGTCGGTCAGTTGACGCGTTTCCAGGTCTGCCGCTTGCAGAACACGCTCATTACGCAGCCGGCGACCTCGACGACGTTCGGCCCCTTCACCGTGAGACTTCCCGAATAGGTCTTGCCGTCATTGGGGTTGTAGAGCGAGCCGTCATAGCCGTCCCCCGACGGGGTGCCCGCATTCATGATCTGAATCCCGATGAGGTTGCGCGATTTCAGCGACGCATCGGGGTTCTTGGAATCCAGCCCCGGACCGGGAACGCTGACGAGCGTGCCGCAATAGCCGCTTCCGCAACGTGCGATCCGCACTTTCGAATCACCGTTCTCCGTCAACCACACCCCGCTCGGGTCGATGCCCTTCTGGGCGAAGGCCGCCCCGGTCATGGCCAGCGCCATCAAAAGCGCAACGGTGGGCCGTGAGGTGACTTGCCTCGACGTCATGATGATCCTTTCTGCTCTCGAATGGTCACGGCGGCCGTCGGATCGGCCCGGCTCTGAAGGAGGCGGGAGTTACCCCTCCGGTACGGGGGGAGCAAGTCGATCGAGGGCTGGGGCATCCCTTGACAGGAAAGCCGTCCACGCGCCTACAGGCACTGTCTGGCGAGGGTTGTATCCAGCGATGCGTGTGATTGAGACAGAAATTCCTGCGGTGAAACGGGTCGTGCCCAATCGTTTCGGCGATGACAGGGGCTGGTTTTCGGAGACCTTCCGGGCGGACATCCTGGCCGAGGCCGGCATCGACGTCGCCTTCGTGCAGGACAACCAGTCCTTCTCGGCGCAGACCGGAACCGTGCGCGGCCTGCATTTCCAGCTCGAACCCGCAGGGCAGGCCAAGCTCGTCCGCGTGCTTTCCGGGTCCATCCTCGATGTCGCCGTCGATCTGAGGCATGGGTCCGAGACCTATGGCCGGCATGTCGCCGTCCGGCTCGACGCGGCCGAGGGGGAGCAGCTTTACGTTCCCGTCGGGTTCGCCCACGGGTTCTGCACTCTCGAACCCGACACCATGGTCGCCTACAAGGTGTCGTCCTATTACAGCCGGGCGCATGACCAGAATCTCGCCTGGAACGATCCGGATCTGGCGATCTCCTGGCCGGTCAGCGCGGAAGCAGCAATCCTGTCCGACAAGGACCGGGTGGCGCCGTCCCTCGCCCAATTGGGCACGGTCTTCTGATCGGCGGTCCTTCCACAATTTCAGCGACCGCAGCTTCAGCGACAGGATACGAGCCCGCTGATGCGCGACCACCAGGATTTGTCGACATGGCCAAACCCCAACGCATCTTGGTCACGGGCGGATGCGGCTTCATCGGATCGGCGCTGGTCCTGCACCTCGTCGAGGATCTCGGCCGTGAGGTCGCGACACTCGACTCACTGACCTACGCGGCCAACCCGATCTCGCTGGCGTCCCTCGACGGCAATCCGCGTCACCGGCTCGTCACGGGAGACATCTGCGATGCCGCCGCCGTCCATGCCCTCTACGCCGAGTTCCGGCCCGACGCGGTGATGCATCTCGCCGCCGAGAGCCATGTGGACCGCTCGATCACCGATCCGGGCGCTTTCATCCGCACCAATGTCGTGGGCACGCAGGTGATGCTCGACGGCGCCCGCACCTATTGGGAAAGCCTCGACGGCGAGGCGAGGGCGGGATTCCGTTTCCTCCACGTCTCCACCGACGAGGTCTACGGCTCGCTCCCGCCGGACGAGTTCTTCACCGAGGACAGCCGCTACGACCCGCGTTCGCCCTATTCGGCTTCCAAGGCCGCCTCCGACCATCTGGCGCGAGCCTGGGGAGAGACCTACGGCCTGCCGGTTCTGATCACGAACTGCTCGAACAATTACGGCCCCCGGCATTTCCCGGAGAAGCTGATCCCCCTGATGATTCTCAACGCCCTCGAAGGCCGTCCGCTGCCGGTCTATGGCGACGGGCTTAACGAGCGCGACTGGATCCACGTCGAGGACCACGCACGCGGCCTCGTCGCGGTGCTGGAACGTGGGTCGCTGGGGGAGACCTACCTTCTCGGTGGCCGGTCGGTGCGCAACAACCTCGCGGTGGTGAAGGCTCTCTGCGCCGCCTTCGACCGACTACGGCCGGAGCATGGCCCGCATGAGCGCCTGATCTCGTTCGTCGCCGACCGTCCGGGCCATGACCGGCGCTACGCCATCGACCCTGGCAAGGCCGAGCGGGAAATCGGCTGGACCCCCACCAAATCCTTCGAGGACGCGCTCGAGGACACCGTACGCTGGTATCTCGACAACGAAGCCTGGTGGCGTCCGATCCGCGAGGGCCGCTATACCGGCGAGCGCCTCGGCCTCGGCACACCTGCCGCGAAGGCCTGAGATGAATATTCTGATCCTCGGCGGGGCGGGCCAGGTCGGCACCGAACTGCTGGCCTCCCGGCATTGGGGCGCGGGCGTGACCCTCGTCGCCCCGACCCGTACCGAACTCGACATCACGGACGCTGCGGCCGTGGCGCGGATCTTTACCGAGCGCACGATCGGGGCGGTGGTGAACGCCGCCGCCTACACCGCCGTGGACAAGGCCGAGTCGGAGGTGGTGGAGGCCTGGCGCCTCAACGCCCTGGCTCCCGCCATCCTGGCGGCCGAGACGGCGCGGCGGGGCATCCTCCTCGTCCATGTCTCCACCGATTACGTCTTCGACGGCACCGGTTCGGGCGCCTACACGTCCGACGCGCCGATCGGCCCGACGAGCGTCTACGGCGCCAGCAAGGCCGCTGGGGAGATGGCGGTCCGCACCGCCAATCCGCGTCACGCAATCCTGCGCACGGCCTGGGTCGTGAGCCCGCACCGGGGCAACTTCGTGAAGACGATGCTGCGGCTCGCCGCCGAGCGGGATGCGCTGAACGTCGTGAACGACCAGCGCGGCTGCCCGACCTCCGCCGCCGATCTCGCCGACGCCCTCGCGGATATCGCCCTGCGTCTCGCCGCCGACAGCGACGCGCCCACGGGCACGCACCACTTCGTCAATGCGGGTGCCACCACCTGGCACGGTTTCGCGCAGGCCATCGTCGCCGGTTCGGTCGCGCGCGGGGGCCGGAACGTTCCGGTCAACGGCATCCCCACGAGCGCCTATCCGACGCCGGCGCGGCGGCCCGCCAACTCCGAATTGTCGACGGAGAGCCTGACGAAAGCCTACGGGCTGACTCCGCGCCCTTGGCAGGCCGCCCTGGACGACATCCTCGACCGGCTGATCGGCCCCGCGCATCATTCAGCAGAGGCACAGTCATGAAGGGCATCGTTCTCGCCGGCGGGTCCGGCACGCGGCTCCATCCGGCGACCTTGTCGATCAACAAGCAGCTTCTGCCCGTCTACGACAAGCCGATGATCTATTATCCGGTCTCGGTGCTGATGCTCGCCGGCATCCGCGAGATCCTCATCATTTCGAGCCCCGAGCATCTCGGCAATTACGAACGCCTGTTCGGCACCGGCGAACAGTTCGGCCTCTCCTTCAGCTACGCGGTCCAGCCCCGTCCGGAAGGCCTCGCCCAGGCCTTCACCATCGGTCGCGACTTTGTCGGCTCGGACGATGTCGCCCTCGTTCTGGGGGATAATCTCTTCTTCGGCTCGGGCATGAGCGCCATGCTGAAACAGGCGCGCGAACGCGAGACCGGCGCGACGATCTTCGCCTATCACGTGGATCACCCGGAAGCTTACGGCGTGGTCACGCTCGACCGCGAGGGGCGGCCGTTGCGCATCGTCGAGAAGCCCCAGGTACCAGAGAGCCCCTGGGCGGTGACCGGCCTCTACTTCTACGACAACCGCGTGCTCGACATCGCCGCCGCAGTGAAGCCCTCGGCGCGCGGCGAATTGGAGATCACATCGGTCAACCAGGCCTATCTCGACCTCGGCGAACTCCATGTGCAGCGCATGTCGCGCGGCTATGCCTGGCTCGATACGGGGACGCATGACAGCCTGCTGGAAGCGGGCGAGTTCGTGCGCACGCTGCAGAACCGGCAGGGCCTCCAGGTCGCGTGCCTGGAGGAGATCGCCTATCTCCAGGGCTTCATCGACACGGCGCAGCTGATCGCGCGCGGCGAACTCTTCGCCAAGACCGCCTACGGCCAGAACCTCCTGAAACTGTCGAAGCTCGACCCGGAATCCCGCCTCGACGAGTGACGGACGAGGCTAAGCGTCGCCGATTGCCAGGATGGCGCCCGTATAGGTCTCGCTGACTTCGCAGATCGGGCGTCCGGATCGATCCGACAGGATCGCCTCGATGGCGAAGACCTGGTCGGACGGGCCGGGAACACCTGCATCCTGGGGCCATAAACGAAGCAGTCGCAGGTTTCGCCGTCTGGGGAACAGGGTGTGGACCACCCGGCCGAAGGGAATCTCGGTCTCGTCGAGGAGCAGGTTCATCTCTCTCGTTAGACGAGCCGGGACGTACCAGTTCTCGGCCTGGGAGAGAACATGGCCTCCCCAGCTCAGCCGGACGTGCCGGTACCGGACCACCTCCCCGTCGGAGAGGTCGAGCCTTTGACTCTGAACGGGGCTCGGCTGTCGTTCGGGACCCACGACCCGCGACGCCACCAGATGGGCGCTTGAGGCGAGCCGACGCTCCCGGCACCAGCCTTCCAGCACGGATGTCGCACTGTCGCCGCCAAGGAGCCGCGCGCTTAGGGTCTCGATCAGCGCCTCGGCCGTTTCCGTAGAGCAGGAGGCGAGGGGGGCATGCGGTCCGGCGGGAAGGGTCATGGCTTCGACCTATCATGCGGCCGAAACCGACACACGCCATGATCGGGCACCTGTCCCCGCTGGGAAAGCGGGCGCGCAGGAACTCATCAGCGTCTCGGCATCCTTGGCGGGATGGAAGGGAGGGCCGGCTGCTCGGGGCGGGAAGCGCCTTGGTGTGGGATCGTCACATGCCGCCCGCGCCGATGACCGTGAGGCCCGTGACCTGCGAACACCACGGATCGACAGAAATCGCCAGAGGCGCCGATCCACGTTTTATTTAACTGAATTTGATCTCATCGTTCGATAACAGTTTATACCCGCATAGTGACACGAATCCATAACTCAAATTTTTATCAAACAAGAGCGACTCAAATGGCGGTGGTGAACCTGACTCAAAATTCCGACGTCTACGTTAACCTGCTCGGGCGAAGTGACACGATCAACGGTCTATCCGGCGATGATATCATCTCGGGTCGGGACGGGAACGACGTGATCGACGGTGGGGCGGGTTTCGACATCGCCAATTACATGGATGATTACGAGGCCAAGGGCATCAAGGGCGTCATCGTCAATTCCGCCACCGGCAAGGCCACCGACGGGTTCGGCAATACCGATACGCTGATCGGCATCGAGGCGACGATGGGATCGCGGCTCGCCGACCGGTTCACGGGAGGCAATAAAGCCCTGGACAGCGCGGGAGAGTATTTCTACGGGCTCGCCGGCACGGACATCATCGATGGCGGCAGCGGCTTCGACGAAGCCCGCTACGATCGGGATGCAGGGTTCGGCGGCAAGAAGGGCGTCACCGTCAACCTCACGACAGGCAAGGCCATCGACGGGTTCGGAACCGTCGATACGCTGCGCAACATCGAATCGGTGCGGGGCACCGCCTTTGCCGACCGGCTTTCGGGAGGGGACACCGATCCCGTCGGTCCGAACAACTTTTTCCTCGGTCTCGACGGGAATGACGTCATCGATGGCGGTTCGGGCTACGACGAGGTACGCTACGACAAGGACGTCAATTTCGGTGGCACGCGTGGGGTCATTGTGGACCTCGCCGCGGGAAGAGCCACCGACGGGTTCGGAGCGACCGACACGCTCCGCAACATCGAAGGCGTACGCGGCACGCAATACGCCGACTCCCTGCACGGTAACGATTCGAACGACCGGAGCTTCGATAGCCTGATCGGCCTCGGCGGCGGCGACACGCTCGACGGCGGCGGCGGCAACGACGCGGTCCGCTACGACAGGGATGCGAGTTTCGGCGGAGCCCAGGGCGTCACGGTCGATCTCGCCAAGGGCATCGCGACGGATGGGTTCGGCTATCGCGATACGCTCATCAGCATCGAGGCCGTGCGAGGCACGCAGTTCGCGGACATGCTGACGGGCGGCAATACGGCGAGCGCCGCCTACGAAGGCTTCTACGGACTTGGGGGTAACGACACGATCGCCGGCGGTCGGGGGTTCGACGAGATCCGCTACGACCGGGATGTGGATAATGGCGGCACCCGGGGCGTCGTCGTGAACCTCGCCACCGGCACGGCGACGGACGGTTTCGGCAATACCGATACGCTATCGGGGATCGAGGCAGTCGTGGGCACGGCTTCCGCCGACCGTCTGACCGGCGACGGGCTGGCGAACCGCTTCACGGCGCAAGGCGGCAACGACGTCCTGGATGGCGGAGCCGGGCTCGACACGATCGATTTCCGGAACGACGATCTCGCCGGGGCGACCCACGGCGCGGTGGTGGATCTCGGGGCCGGCACGGCCACCGACACCTATGGCGGCACCGATAGCCTGATCTCGATCGAATCGGTTTCAGGATCGGTCTTCGCCGACACGATGACCGGTAGCAAGGTGGCGAACACGTTGGTGGGCAATGCCGGCGGCGACCGCCTCGACGGAATGCTGGGTAAGGATATCCTGACCGGAGGGGCGGGAAGCGACACGTTCCGTTTCAGCACCGCCTTCAATGCGGCCAATCTCGACCACATCACGGATTTCGCATCCGCCGATACGATCGAGATCGCGCGGACGATCGTGCCGGCACTGCCCATCGGGACATTGGCCGCCGCGGCCTTCAAGGACCTGTCCACCGGTTCGGTGGATGCCAGCGACCGCATTCTCTATGACCGGACCACCGGGACCGTGTCCTACGACAAGGATGGCAGCGGCAGCGCCCTTGCGGTCACCTTCGCCGTCCTCGATCAGCCGATCATGCTCACCTATGTCGATTTCCACATCGTTTAAGTGGACCTATCATCCCTGCCGGGCGCGTCGTTCTACACGGCGCGGCCGGTATTCCGATATCCGAGACGAGCGTGGGGATATCATGCTTCGTTCGCTCGCGGCTCATGAGGCCGGACTATCGAAGAAAGCGAAT
>NZ_CEEDMV010000002.1:385512-866181 GCF_979256025.1 Methylobacterium sp. AC832 | reverse complement strand
GGTGGAGCCTAACGGGATCGAACCGATGACCTCTTCCATGCCATGGAAGCGCTCTCCCAGCTGAGCTAAGGCCCCACATTCCGAAACAATCGTGACATCGTCTCACGATCGTCGTCATCATCGGTGAACACCACCGAGATCTGCTGTTTTCCGGCCCGCCGAAGGCCGCATCTCGCAACCACATCGACGACTCGGACGAAAAGAAATGGTGGAGCCTAACGGGATCGAACCGATGACCTCTTCCATGCCATGGAAGCGCTCTCCCAGCTGAGCTAAGGCCCCACTTCTGGGACCACCGCAACATGTCTCGCGGTGGTCGTTCCGCCAACCTGCCTTGCGGCGTCCGGCGGAGGCGGTTCTATATTCGGGCGCTTGCCCGGACTCAAGCCCCTAATCGCATTCACCGCCGAGAATTTTACGCGGCATAGGATTTTGCTGCGATCGCTCTCGGGGACGCAAAGGGTGCCGAGGTCGGGCCTCAGCTTTCCTCGTCGTTCTCGATATCGCCGTCGATGAGGTCGGCCACGTCGTCGTCGCCGGTATCTTCCTCCTCGAGGAAGGTGTCGTCGGCATCTGTCGAATCGGCATCGTCGTCGCCGGTCGTGGTATCCGCCTCGTCCTCAGCGGCCTCGACCTCGTCGAGGGAGACGATCTCGGGACCGCCCTTCTCGGCATCCGTATCCTCGTCGTCGTCAGCCGGCACGGCTGCGGAGCGGGAGGCGAGCGCGGGAGCGGCCATGCGCGACGTAGCGGCGGCCTGATAGATGGTCCCGCATTTCGGGCAGGTCGCCGGATCTTTGTCGAGATCGTAGAATTTCGCGCCGCAGCTCATGCATTGACGCTTCAAGCCGAGTTCCGGTCTGGCCACGGGCGAACCTCTGATAGGGTTTTGGGAGAGGGGCCCCGTTAGTCGGGTGAAACCGTCCTGTCAAATACCCTCGTCAGGACACCCCGACTACCTGGGCCACCGGCTTATCCGGATTTAACCGCCCGGAGGCCTCTCCGGGTCGGATGACGCCGCCCCGCCTGCGTGGTAACCGGCGCTACGATGTTCGCCGGCTGCATGGCCGGCCCCTGACGGCGCGACCGCGCCAGAAGCCGAAAAGTTGTCGATCCCGTGTCGCATCACTCCGAACCGCAGCCCCTGACCGCTTCCGCCGGCGCGCCCTTGCGCGGCGCGCTGCGGCCTCCGGGGGACAAGTCGATCTCCCACCGGGCGATGATCCTTGGCCTCCTCAGCATCGGCGAGACCCGTATCGAGGGATTGCTCGAAGGTGACGACGTGCTGCGCACGGCCGACGCCGCCAGAGCCCTCGGTGCGGGCATCGATCGCCTCGGGCAGGGCAGCTGGGCGGTGCGCGGCGTCGGCATCGGCGGGATGATGGACCCGGCCGGCGTGCTCGACTTCGGCAATGCCGGCACCGGCTCGCGCCTGATGATGGGCGTCGTCGGCGGGCAGGACGTCACCGCGACCTTCGACGGCGACGCATCCCTGCGCAAGCGCCCCATGCGCCGCATCCTCGATCCGCTGATCCGCATGGGCACCCAGGTGCTGAGCGAGGAGGAGGGCGGCCGCGTACCGTTGACCCTTCGCGGACCGAAGGAAGCCATCCCGATCACCTACGAGACCCCGGTCGCCTCGGCGCAGATCAAATCGGCGGTGCTCCTCGCCGGCCTGAACGCGCCCGGAACCACGACGGTGATCGAGGCAGCGGCGACCAGGGACCATAGCGAGCGCATGCTTCGCCTGTTCGGCGCCGAGGTCGCGGTGAGTCCGCACGGCCCCGGCGGCCACGGCCGCTCCATCGCCCTCACGGGCCAGCCGATCCTGCGCGGCACCGACGTGATCGTGCCGGCCGATCCGTCCTCCGCGGCCTTCCCGCTGGTGGCGGCGCTCATCGTCCCCGGCTCGGACGTGACGATCGAGGGCGTGATGATGAACCCCCTGCGCATCGGCCTCATCACCACGCTGCTGGAGATGGGCGCCGATATCGAGCGTCGTAACGAGCGCGACGAGGGCGGCGAGACCGTGGCCGATCTCCATGTCCGCGCCAGCCGGCTCAAGGGCGTCGATGTGCCGGCCGAGCGCGCCCCGGCGATGATCGACGAATATCCCGCTCTCGCCGTCGCCGCCGCCTTCGCCGAGGGCGTCACCCGGATGAACGGGCTGCACGAGCTGACGGTGAAGGAATCCGACCGCCTCGCCGCCGTGGCGGATGGTTTGCGCGAGAACGGCGTGACCTACCGGATCGAGGGTGAGGATCTCATCGTCGAGGGCGACGGCTCCGCCGCGCGCGGCGGCGGCACCGTCGCCACCCATCTCGACCACCGCATCGCCATGGCCTTCCTGGTGATGGGCCTCGCGACGAAGCAACCCGTGACCGTCGATGACGGTGCCATGATCGCCACCAGTTTCCCGAGCTTCCTGCCGACGATGCGGGCGCTCGGCGGCCGCATCGCGGAGTAGGTCCCATGCCGATGGTCATCGCGATCGATGGACCCGCCGCCTCGGGCAAGGGAACCCTGGCCAAGCGCCTCGCCGCGCATTACGGCCTGCCCCATCTCGATACGGGTCTGCTCTACCGGGCCGTGGCCCTCAGCGTGATCGATGCCGGGCGCAACCTCGACGACCATGCCGCCGCGGCTCGAGCCGCCGCGACGCTGATCGCCGACCGCCTCGCGGATCCGCGCCTCCGGGAGCGGGCAATGGGAGACGCGGCCTCCCGCATCTCGTTGATCCCGGCCGTGCGCGCGGCTTTGCTCGCCTGGCAGCAGCGCTTTGCCGGCGGCGCCAGCGGCGCCGTCCTCGACGGGCGAGATATCGGCACCGTGGTCTGCCCGCAGGCGCAGGTGAAACTGTTCATCACCGCCGCCGCCGAGGAGCGCGCCCGGCGTAGGCATCTGGAACTCCTTCGACGGGGAGAGCCGGCGAGCCTCGGGGCGATCCTGTCCGACATCGTCGCCCGCGATGCACGCGACGCGCAACGCTCGACAGCCCCTCTCAAGGCCGCTCCCGACGCCGTTCTTCTCGACACCACCGATCTCGATGCGGACGAGGCCTTCGAGGCGGCGCGCGCGGTGGTGGACCGTGCGCGGCAGCACTGACGCGGCTCAGTGCTCCGGCTCGAACCCGTAGCGGTTCGGGCCCGCCATGCCCGCCAGCCCCACGGTCTCGATGAAGAACCAGAGATTGAACCCGGTCATCGCCAGGGTGGCGACGATCACCGCCACCGGATAGGCGTCGGCGAGAGTCTCGATCGGGGCAAAACCCGCGACGGTCACGAAGGCGTTGGGGAGCAGCCACCATCCGGTCCGCCCCCGGTCGTGCAGACGCCGGACCGTGGCGACCGTCACGAAAGCCCCGGCCCCGATGGTGCCTGCTGCCACAACGATCAGCGCCGCGGACCGCGCCTCCATCGACGAGACCAGGATGGCGATGCTGCCCGACACGACGACAAGCAGCAGCGTGCCGATCAATTGACGGTGATAGGCTCGGCGGGACAGGCGGCCTCGCGGATCGAAATGCGCCGCAGGCCAAGGAAAGCCGGTCATCGAGAAAAGCCCGTCATCATGTCCCCCTCGGCTTCACCCGCCGGGTCGGCGGCTCGGTCAGCGGGTCGTCCGGCCAGGGATGGCGCGGGTAGCGCCCGCGCATCTCCGCGCGCACGGCGGTCCAGGAGCCGCGCCAGAAGCCGGGCAGGTCCTTGGTGATCTGGATCGGACGCGAGGCCGGAGACAACAGGTGGAGGACCAACGGCACGCGACCGCCGGCGATGGCGGGATGGCGGTCGAGGCCGAACAATTCCTGCACCCGGACGGCCAGAACCGGCCCGCCCTCGGCATCGTAGTCGATGGGGATGCGCGATCCCGTCGGCACCTCGAAATGGGTCGGGGCCTCCGTATCGAGGCGATGACGCATCTCCCAGGGTAGAAGCGCGCCGAGCGCGCGGCCGAGATCGTCTGCCGTGATGGAATCGAGGCTCACACGGCCCTCGATTTCCGGCGCGAGCCAGTCTTCCACCGACGCGCCTAATGCCTCATCCGAGAGATCGGGCCAGGTTTCGCCCTCGGCAGCGCGAAGAAACGCCAACCGGGACCGCCACTGGGCGAGGGCGGGCGTCCAGGGCAGATTGTCGAGGCCGAGCCCGACGATGCCCCGCGCCAGGATCGCGGCCGAGGAGGCATCCGGTTTCACCGGCAGGATCCGCTCGCCGAGGGTTGCCGCGCCGAGACGGCGGGAGGCGCGTGCCCGCAGGGACCGGGCGCCCTTGTCGAACACGACCTGGGTGACCGATTCGATCCGCTCTACGAACAGCGTCTCGATCTCCTCCAGCGTGATCGCGGCGGCGGCGAGGATGCGCCCGGTAGCCGCCGTCCCGGCGATATCGGCCACCACGAGGAAAGGTTCGCGGGCAAGGGCCGAGGCCGGGTCCACGCGCCCGGCGCGTCCGTTCGCCATCACGAACTCGCCGTCGCGGCCTCGCGAGCGGGCAACGCGGTCGGGATAGGCAAGGGCGAGGAGCGGCCCGGCCCCGAAGACATCCACGTTCCTGACTGCGCGAACGAATCCCCCGGCCTGCTCGGCCCAGCCTCGCGCCAAACGCCGCATGTCGGAGGCACGGGTTCCGCGGTCGCGGGCGAACCGATCGGCCCGGATAGAGAGATCGGCATCGTCGCCGCCGAGCCCGCGCTCCACGAGGATCGCGGCGAGGTCGGCAGCCTCCCGCGCCCGGCCGAATTCGGCCGCAGCGACCACCATTCTCGCCAGGCGTGGGGGGAGCGGGATGGCACGCAAGGCCCGTCCCGTCTCGGTGAGGCGTCCATCGGCATCGAGGGCGGCGAGGTCGCGCAGCATCGAGCGCGCTTCCGCCAGAGCAGGGGCGGGCGGAGCATCGAGGAACGACAGGGTTGTGGGATCGGAGACGCCCCAGGCGGCGCAGTCGAGCAAAAGGCCGGACAGGTCGGCGGCCAGGATCTCCGGTCGCGTGAAGGGTTCGAGGGCGCTGGTCGCCGCCTCCGACCACAGTCGATAGCAGATCCCCGGCTCGGTCCGCCCCGCGCGGCCACGCCGCTGGTCCACCGAGGCGCGGGAGGCGCGGGCGGTGACGAGGCGGGTCAGGCCGATGCCGGGCTCGTAGAGCGGCACGCGGGACAGACCGGAATCGACCACGATCCGAACCCCCTTGATCGTCAGCGACGTCTCGGCGATGCTGGTCGCCAGCACGACTTTCCGGGTTCCGGGCGGAGCGGGAGCCACGGCGCGGTCCTGTTCGGCAGGGGGAAGGGCACCGTAGAGCGGCGCGATCTCGGTACTCTCGTCCACTCGTTCGGCGAGGAGCGTCGCAACCCGCCGGATCTCGCCTTGTCCGGGCAGGAAGGCCAGGACCGAGCCGGGATCGGCCCGCAGGGCGCGAAGGATGGCGTCGGCCATCGCATCCTCGATCCGCCGGTTCGGATCGCGCTCCGTATGGCGTGTCTCCACCGGAAAGGCCCGCCCCTCGGATTCGACGATGCGCGCGTCGCCCATCAGGCGCGAGACCCGGGCACCGTCCAGGGTGGCGGACATGACGAGAATGCGGAGGTCGTCGCGGAGACCACCCTGGGCGTCGAGCGCGAGGGCGAGACCGAGATCGGCGTCGAGGGAGCGCTCGTGGAACTCGTCGAAGATCACCGCGCCGATGCCGGACAGTTCCGGATCGTCCAGGATCATGCGGGTGAAGACCCCCTCCGTGACCACCTCGATCCGCGTCGCCCGCGAGATCTTCGAGCCGAGGCGGACGCGCAGCCCCACGGTCTCGCCCACGCGCTGGCCGAGGGTGGCGGCCATGCGCTCGGCCGCGCCGCGGGCAGCCAGGCGCCGTGGTTCGAGGAGGATGATCCGGCCCTCGGCGCCGAGCCATGGCGCATCGAGAAGCGCCAGCGGGACGCGAGTGGTCTTGCCGGCTCCGGGAGGTGCCACGAGCACCGCCGACGGGGCTGGTTCGAGCGCCGCGAGAAGGCGCGGCAGGGCCGCATCGATCGGGAGGGCAGCAGAGAAGGAGGGGTTCGTCGCCATCGCGGATGGGGTGGTGCGGGCAAGCGGTGAGATGCGCAACCCCGATTCGGCGCGGCGTCATCGATCACGTGCGGGATACCGGAATCATCCCCTCGTTCCGGCTCATTTACCGGCTTTTTGGTGGACAAACATGCGTTAAAAAAGAATGGGAACGGAGTCCGGGCGAACGACTTATTGCCTCGACGCGCGCGGCGCGATCCTAACGGATGGACTTGATGACCAAGATTGCCCTTGCTCTTGCAGCAGGAACCTTTTTCAGCGCTCTCGGCCTCGGCGCCGCCACTGCCGCCCCGGCCATGCCGAGCGCTCCCGTGATCGCCGGTGAGGCACTGACCACCGAAATCGTCACCCGCGGTCATCACCCGGGCTACGCCAGCCATCGCGGCATGCGCCATCGCCACCACCATCATCGTCACGGCATGCGCCATCGCCGCGCCCCCGCCGCCTACAGCCACGGTGATCCGAACTCCCGCAACCCGCAGCAGCCGGGCTACATGCAGCGCAAGGGCACCACGTCGGGCGGCCCGCGCTACTAAGCTGAGCGGCGGTATTTTCGTCGGAGGGGCCGGTGCGGAGACGCATCGGCCTTTTTTCGTCGCTCGGCGGTTCTCCCCAGATGATGCGGAAGGGAGCGCTGATCCGGTCCGGTCGCCTCTGCTATGATGGGGCATGTCCCAGCGTGCAGTCCGCTCCAGTCCGAAGACCCATGCCACGGCGGAAGAAACCGTGAGCGCCTCGCCGCTCGACATCGCCGGCGCCACGCCGATGATGGCGCAGTATATCGAGATCAAGGCCGCCAATACGGATTGCCTCCTGTTCTACCGGATGGGAGATTTCTACGAGTTGTTCTTCGAGGATGCGGAGATCGCATCCCGTGCGCTCGGCATCGTCCTGACGAAGCGCGGTAAGCATGGCGGGGCGGATATCCCGATGTGCGGTGTGCCGGTGGAGCGCTCCGACGATTATCTCAGCCGCCTCATCGCCCTCGGCCATCGCGTGGCGGTCTGTGCCCAGACCGAGGACCCGGCGGAGGCCAAGAAGCGCGGCCCGAAATCGGTGGTGCGGCGCGAGGTCGTCCGCCTCGTCACCCCCGGTACGATCACCGAGGACCGTCTCCTCGACCCGTCACGGGCGAGCATCCTCCTCGCCCTCGGCCGCCGCAAGTTTTCGGAATCCGGCTACTCCTACGGCATCGCAGCCGTCGATATCTCCACCGGCCGGTTCTCCTTGAGCGAGGTTCCCGAAGGCGAGCTGGGTGCTGCCATCGCCCGGCACGATCCGCGCGAGATCGTGCTTTCCGAGGCGATCCACTCAGATCCGTCTCTCGCCGGCCTCTGGCGCGACGTGAGAGCCCCGGTCACGCCCCTGGCGCAGGCGGAGCTCGAACCCGCCTCGGCGGAGCGGCGGATCAAGGAACAGTTCGGCGTCTCGACCCTCGACGGGTTCGGGCAGTTCGGGCGGGCCGAACTCGCCGCCGCCGGAGCGGCCCTGCTCTATATCGAGCGCACGCAGATCGGCGCGCGGCCCGCTCTGTCCCCGCCGACCCGGGAGACGAGCGGCGCGACGCTGGCCATCGATGCGGCGACACGCGCCAATCTCGAACTCACCCGAACCCTCTCGGGCGAGCGCACCGGCAGCCTGCTCGACGCCATCGACCGCACGGTGTCGGCCATCGGCGCGAGACTGCTGGCCGAGCATCTCGCCGGCCCTCTCACCGACCTCTCGGCCATCATGCGCCGCCACGAGGCAGTGTCGTTCCTGGTGGAAGACGGCGCCCTTCGTCGAACCCTGCGCGACGCCCTGGCGCGGGCGCCCGACATCGCCCGCGCCCTCTCGCGGCTCGGCCTCGGACGTGGCGGCCCACGCGATCTCGCCGCCCTCCGTGACGGCCTCGACGCGGCCTTGGCGATCTCGCAGCGTTGCGGAGAGGTCAAGGCCTTGCCGGACGCCCTCGGCGCCATCGTCCAGCGGCTGGGAACGGTCGATGCCGATCTCGTCGAGCATCTGCGCGCGGCGCTCGCCGACGACCTCCCCCTCAACCGCCGCGACGGCGGCTTCGTGCGCGCCGGCTACGATGCCGAGATCGACGAGGCCCGGCTCCTCGGTCAGGATTCGCGCAAGGTCATCGCCGGGCTGCAGGCGCGCTATGCCGAGGAGACCGGCTGCCGCACCCTGCGGATCAAGCACAACAACATGCTCGGCTACTACATCGAGGTGCCGCAGGCCGTCGGCGAGAACTGCCTCAAGGGCCTGATGCGCGAGACCTTCATCCACCGCCAGACCATGGTGGATGCCATGCGGTTCTCGAGCGTGGAACTGAACGATCTCGAAAGCCGCATCTCGGGAGCAGCCGACCGCGCTCTCGCCCTCGAGACAGAGGTCTTCGATGCACTGGCCGCTCGGATCATGGCCCAGGCCGAGACCGTCGCCGCCATCGCTGACGCCCTGGCCAGCCTCGACGTCACCGCCTCCCATGCCGAACTGGCGGTGGAGCGGGATTGGCGCAGGCCCTTCGTCGACGACAGTTTCAGCTTCGTGGTCGAGGGCGGCCGACATCCGGTGGTGGAATCGGCCCTGCGGCGATCCGGCGAGCCGTTCATCGCCAACGATTGCGACCTTTCTGGCGAAGGGCGCGGGCGCATCCGGCTCATCACCGGGCCGAATATGGGCGGCAAGTCGACCTTCCTGCGCCAGAACGCCCTCATCGCCGTCCTCGCCCAGATGGGCGCCTTCGTGCCGGCGACCCGCGTGCATCTCGGGGTCGTAGACCGGCTGTTCTCGCGGGTCGGGGCCGCCGACGACCTCGCGCGCGGGCAATCGACCTTCATGGTCGAGATGGTGGAGACGGCCGCGATCCTGAACCAGGCGAGCCGGCATTCCCTCGTCATCCTCGACGAGATCGGCCGGGGCACGGCAACCTTCGACGGTCTCTCCATCGCCTGGGCTTGCCTCGAATACCTGCATGAGCAGAACGGGTGCCGCGCGCTGTTCGCCACCCATTTCCACGAACTCACGGCCCTGAGCCAGCGTCTCACGCGGCTCGACAACGCGACGCTCAAAGTCGCCGAGCACAAGGGCGAAGTGGTGTTCCTGCACGAAGTCGTGCCGGGGGTGGCCGAGCGGTCCTACGGCCTCCAGGTCGCCCGTCTCGCCGGCCTTCCCGCCGGGGTCATCGCCCGGGCCGGCTCGATCCTGAAGAACCTGGAGAAAGCCGAGCGCGACCGTCCGACCCGTCCCCGCATCGACGATCTGCCTCTCTTCGCCAGCCTCGCGCCGCCGCCCATGCCGGAAGTGCAGGTTCCGACGCGCGAAGACCCTTTGCGTCAGGAACTCGATGGGATCGATCCCGACGCATTGACGCCGAGGGAGGCGCTGGAGGTTCTCTACCGCCTGAAGAAGGCGGCGCGCGAAGCGTGACGACGAGACCGGAAACGGATCGAGCCTTCGGTCCCGGCGGCGGCCGAGGCGGCTACAACTCGTGGCCCGGTGCACCATGGGTGGCGAGCCGGAACCCATCCAGCCCGTCCGCTTCAGGCTGGCCGCCGGCCCGTAGCGCGGCCACGTAACGCAGCGCGCCGGCGACGGCGCGCTCGGAATAGGGCTTGGCGATGACTCCCAAAGCCCCGGCGAAATCCGCCGGAATGCGTTTGTCGTTGGCGGTCATGAACACGACGCTCGTGCGCGGGTCCGAACTGAGCGTCCTCGCCACATCGATGCCTGTCGGACCGTCGATGAGGTGAATGTCCACCAGGGCGATATCGGGCACCGTGGTACGGCCGAGTTCGATGGCCTCGGCGGAGCTTCCCGCCACGCCGACCGTGACATAGCCGAGGTCGTCCAGCAGACATTCGAGTTCGAGGGCGATGAGCGCCTCGTCCTCGACGACGAGAATGCGCAATCCGGGTACGTGGCTCACCCTGCCTGTCCCATCGCAGCTTCGCGCGGTGGGACTGCGGTCGGCTTCCTGATCTCGTGCTGCAACGGAATGACGATCTCGACGCGCGTCCCCGTTCCGGGCTCGTGCCAGGTGATGACGCCGCGCAACTGTTTCACCACCATCTCGACCAGGGAACAGCCGAACCCGGCTGGGTTCGACACGCCCGCCGTCCGACCGACACCGTCATCCTCGATCAGGAGACGCAAGCCGGTCTCGCATTGGCGGGCGGAGATGGAGACGCGCCCCTCCCGGTCATTGGGGAAAGCGTGGCGCACGGCATTCGTAGCAAGTTCGTGGAGCATGAGCGCCAGAGGCGCCGCGATGGCGGCCGGCAACGAGATCGGATCGATCTCGGCCGTGACCGCGGTACGCGCCGGATCGATGCTGGCGGTGAGATCGGACAGGAAGTCGTCGGCGAACTCCTCCAGGTTGAACCGTGTCACGTCTCCGGCCGAATAGAGCATGCGATGGACCATGGAGAGCGCCCCGATCCGCTCGGCCATGCCCTGAAGGGCGTCCCGCGCCTCGCCCTGGGGGGTTCGCCGCGCCTTCAGCAAGACCAGGGAGGAGATGACCTGCAGGTTGTTCTTGACCCGGTGATCGACCTCGTGAAGGAGCGCGGTCTTCTCGTCCAGGGCGGCCCTCAGGTCGGCGGTCTGTTCGTTGACCTGCCGTTCGAGTTCGTCGTTCGTCCCCTTCATGGCGAGCTCGAGCACGTGTTTCTCGGTCATGTCGGCCTGGGCGGCGTAGTAATAGACGAGCTCCTCCGCATCGTTGCGGACCGGCGTGATCGTCATGGCGTTCCAGAAGGAGGTTCCGTCCTTACGGTAGTTCTGAAGCTCCACCTCGATGGGTACCTGCCGACGCACGGCTTCCCGAATGCGATCGATCGCCCGAGGGTCGGTATCGGGTCCCTGGAGCATCCGACAATTATGGCCCTCCAACTCCTGCCGGGTATAACCGGTGAGATTCAGAAAGGCGTCGTTGACCCAGACGATGGGGTTGTCGGCGAGGCGGGGGTCGGTCACCACCATGGGCGTGGGACTGGCAGCGAAGGCCATGGCGAACATCTTGGCATCCATGAGGGCATTACCCACCGGACGGAGTTCGGCCGAAACCGGGTTGTTGCTGCTGTCCATCATCCTGACATCACGCCTACGCCGCCGCTCGAACGATGACAGCACTTCGACGGTACAGACCGACCCGACCGCCCCAAGAGATAAATCGAGGCCGATCTGCCCCGTCACTTCGACTCGTCAGGTCGAAATATGTCCCATTGCAAGCCAATAGCTACCTACAAAGACCATGCACTCTTTAAGTTCCTGGTGACCATTCTTCATCCCTGTCACACGGGGCCGCTGTCGCCGCGACGCATCGTGGCAATCCAACGGGCGATCCACCCACCGACGAGCATGGCAGCCGACCTTCAAGGGTCATAAGCCTTCAGGAGTTCCACGAATGGCTCAAAGTGCAGCGGTAGCGGGGAAGGCGCGCTCCAAGCTCGCCATGCGGGATATCTTTGAAGATCCCCGCATCATCCTGATGCTGGCCCTCGGCTTCTCGTCCGGCCTGCCGCTGCTGCTCGTGCTCGGCACGTTCTCGACGCGGCTCGCCTATTCGGACGTGGACATCAAGGCAATCGGCCTCTTCAGCTATCTGGCGCTCCCCTACACCCTGAAATTCCTCTGGGCGCCGCTCATCGACCGTTTCGACGTGCCGGTCCTCAGCGCACGCATCGGCCGCAGGCGCTCGTGGATGATCGCGACGCAGGTCGCCGTCGCTCTCGCGCTCTCGCTCATGGCCACGGCCAACCCGGCGAGCAGCCTCGTCCTCCTCGGCCTCGGCGCCTTCCTCGTTGCGATCTGCGCCGCGACCCAGGACGTCGTCATCGACGGATGGCGCATCGATGCCGCCGGCACCGATCTGCAGGGCGTCATGGCGGCGACCTCGAACCTGGGCTACCGTCTGGCGCTGATGTGCGCCGGGGCGGGGGCCCTGTTCATCGCTGACTGGGCGGGATGGTCTGTCGCCTATTTCAGCATGGCCGCGCTCATGGGTGTGGGCATGATCGCCGCTCTCCTGGCCCCCGCCTTCGACAGACAGCATGATGAGGATCCGGAGGCCAAACCGGCACGGCCCGATGGTGCACCGGCGAAGGTCTGGTCCTTCCGTGGCGCGGTGCTCGAACCCCTGACCGAACTCCATACCCGCCTCGGCCCGAGCCTGTGGGCGATCCTCATCCTGGTCGCGTTCTATCGCATGCCGGATTTCATCTCCGGCGTCATGGCGAGTCCGCTCTATCGGCAGATCGGCTTCACCCTCACCGAGATCGGCGCGGTGTCGAAGCTCTACGGCATCTGGGTCGGCATTGCCGGCGCCTTCGTCGGGGGCTGGGCGATGACCCGGCTCGGCCTGTTCCCCACCCTCGTCATCGGGGCGTTCCTCGGGGCGGCGTCGAACCTGTCCTTTTCCTGGCTCTCCTATGGCGGGCCTGAAGTGTGGCGGCTGACGGCGGCGATCTCCATCGACAATTTCTGCGGATCCTTCGCCGGAATGGCGCTCATCGCCTACATGTCGAGCCTGACGGCACCGGGCTTCGCGGCGACGCAATACGCGCTGTTCTCGTCGCTCTACGCGCTCCCGGGCAAGCTCGTGGCCGGCACGTCGGGCTTCATCGTCGCCAGCTACGGCTATCCCGTCTTCTTCGCCTTCACCGCGGCCGTGGGCATTCCGGTGGTGATCCTGTGCTTCTTCGTCGGACGCGCCGGCGAGCGCAGCGCGGCCCGCGCCGCCGCCGAGACCGCGGCCTCAGGCGACACCGAGACCGTGAGCGGGAACCATTCTGCGGGCCTCACGCTTGCTTCCGGCGATCGGCCCGGCGCGCCGGCACCCGAAACACGGATGAGACCCTAGTCGTGAGCAACATCTCCCTCGTCGACGATACCTGCTCCACCCCGGCGGAGACCGCCACCGGTTCGAACCTCAGTGAAGCCGACCGTGCGGCCCTCGTCGGAGCCGTCCGCACCTTGGAGACGCCGGGACTCGCCGCGCGGCTGTCCTCGGTGGCCGGAGCGCCCCTCGACATGATCAGCCGCAGCCTTCCGGCTCCCGTGACGGAAGCGGTCTCACGCGCCACCGAGGGGGCGATGCGCACGGCCCTGCGCGTCGCCCTCGCGACCCTGCCCGAGGCGGAGAAGACGATCGTCCCGGCATCGGCCGCCGGAGCGACCGGCTCCGCAGTGGTCGACGACCTCCCCACCCCAGCAGCCTCTACGGCGGGCGAGCGTTTCGCGCGCTTCCTGCCCACCGGGGATTTCGGGCACAAGGCGATGGCGGCCCTGTCCGGCGCGGTCGGCGGCGCGTTCGGCATCGCGACGCTGCCGCTGGAACTGCCGGTCTCGACAACGTTGATGCTGCGTTCCATCGCGGAGATCGCTCGCGAAGAGGGCGAAGACCTGTCGGACCCGGAGAACGCGCTGGCCTGCGTCCAGGTCTTCGCGCTCGGCGGACGCAGCGGTGCCGAGACGGCGCTGACGGAAAGCGGATATTTCGCGGTGCGCGCGGCTTTGGCCAAGACCATGTCGGAAGCGGCACGCTATGCCGGCAACCGCGCCCTGCTCGACGAGGCGGCTCCGGCCCTGATCCGCTTCTCCACGCAGATCGCCGCGCGGTTCGGTCTGGTGGTCTCGCAGAAGGTCGCCGCGCAAGCGGTGCCGATCCTCGGCGCCGTCGGCGGGGCTGCCGTGAACACCGCCTTCATGAACCATTTCCAGGCGATGGCGCGCGCCCATTTCACCGTGCGCCGTCTGGAGCGGACCTATGGCAAGGACGTGGTGCGCGTCGCCTACATTGCCGAGAAGGCACAACTCGCGGCCTGAAGGCGCCCGCTAACGGGCCGGATAATGCTCCTTCAAGAGGGTATAGACGAGGCGGGCGGTCTGGACCTCGCCTCCTTCCGGCCGGCCTGGTTTTGTCGAGGGATTCCAGCTGTACAGGTCGAAATGCACATGCGCCCGCGTCGCTGGCGCGAACCGCCGCAGGAACAGAGCCGCGGTGATCGCGCCTGCGAAGGGTCCGCCGGACACGTTGTTCAGGTCAGCCACCTTGGAATCGAGCAGGCTCGCGTAGGGCTTGTGGAGCGGCAGCCGCCAGACCGGGTCGACGGCCTCGTCACCCGCCTTCGACACGGCCGTGGCCAGTGCGTCATCCTCCGTGAAGAAGGCCGGGAGATCGGGCCCTAGGGCGACCCGCGCCGCTCCGGTGAGGGTCGCGAAATCGATCAGCAGATCGGGCTTGTCCTCATCGGCCAAAGCGAGGGCGTCGGCGAGGATCAGGCGCCCCTCGGCATCGGTATTGCCGATCTCCACGGTGAGCCCGGCGCGGCTCCTGAACACGTCACCCGGCCTGAAGGCGTTGCCCGCGATGGCGTTCTCTACCGTCGGAATGATGAGGCGCAGGCGCAGGTTCAGACCGGCGGCCATGATCATCGACGCTGCGGCAAGGGCGGCCGCCGAGCCGCCCATATCCTTCTTCATCAGCAGCATGCCGCTCGACGGTTTGATATCGAGGCCGCCCGTATCGAACACGACGCCCTTGCCGACGAGGGTGACTTTCGGCGCGTCCTCATCCCCCCAACTCATGTCGATGAGGCGGGGCGCGCGGGGGGAGGCCGCGCCGACCGCGTGGACCAGGGGAAATTCGCGAGCGAGATCCGACCCCTCGGTCACCGAGATCAGTGCGGAATGTTCCTCCGCCAGGGCCCTGGCGACGGCTTCGATTTCTGCTGGGCCGAGATCGTTGGCGGGAGTGTTGACGAGGTCGCGCCCGAGGGCGACGGCCTGGGAGATCCGATGGATCTCGGCCGCGTCGACGCCTTCCGGCGATACGAGGAGCGGTCCCTTCGGTATCGGCTTGCGGTAGCGCGTGAAGCGATAGCTTCCGAGCAGCCAGGCCAGGGAAGCGGCCTGCATGTCGAGGGAAGCCCTCGGTTCGAGGCGGTAGGTTCCGGGCGGCAGCAGCGAGGGCAGTTTGCCCGCGAGGAACGGATCGGCCCCGTCGCCGAGGCCGAACAGGATCCGTTCGATCGTCCCATCCTCGGCGGGAAGAAGCGCCACCCGCCCGGCTTTCGGCAGGAAGTCGGTCGCTTTGGCGAAGGCCCTGTGCCTCGGGCCGAGCTCCGCTTCGAAGCCGCTCCACTCGTCGCTCCGGAGGCAGCAGATCGGCAGGGCGGAGGGATCGTCGGCGCTGAGATGGGACAGGATGGATTCTCGGGGGCGTTGCGTGGCGCGGCCGGCTGATCCGCTGAAGCCCTAAAGTCGGGTTAACCGGCGATTAGGGTTAACGGTCTATCACTGCGCCACCGGTGGCGTGAAGCGTCGACCGGCAGGCTCGTGCGGAGCACGTCATGGTGTCGTTGCGTTCAGACCAGCCTCATCCGGGTTCGCCGACTCCCATTCGGTTGCCGCTACGCCTGGCCGGCGTGGCGCTGCTCGGCCTTCTGGCGAGCGCCTGCCAGTCGCGCTCTCCGGAAACCACGGGCTCCATCGGCGGCTTCTCCCTCAAGAACTTCGGACGGGCGCCGGACCGCAGCGTCGTGAGCCTCGGCGACGTCGACGCGCTCGGTCAGAAATACAATGCCGACCAGAACGATGTCGGCCTCGCCCTGCGCTATGCGCAGGCACTCAGGGCCACGAACCAGAAGCCCCAAGCCGTGGCGGTGCTTCAGCAGACGGCTCTGCGCAACCCGAAGAATTCGGCCGTTCTGGCCGCCTACGGAAAGGTCCTGGGGGAGGTCGGGCGCTTCACCGAAGCCGCCGAAGTGCTCCAGAACGCCCATACCCCGGCGCGGCCGGATTGGCGTGTCCTGTCCGCACAGGGCGCGGTGGCCGACCAGATGGGCGACCATGTCCGCGCGCAAGGCTTCTATGAGGCCGCCCTCAAGATCCAGCCCAACGACCCCACCGTCCTCTCCAATCTCGGACTGTCCTTCGCGCTGGCAAAGCAGCTCGACCAGGCCGAGGCAGTGATGCGCGTCGCCGTGGCCCAGCCGCGCGCGGATGCACGCGTGCGCCAGAACCTCGCTCTGGTCCTCGGATTACGGGGCAAGATCGCGGAGGCGGAAGAGGTCACCCGTGGTGACCTGTCTCCGGAAGATGCGGCGGCCAACGCCGCCTCCCTGCGGGCCATGTCCGCCCCGGTGCGACAGCCCAGAGCCGCGAAATCCCCCGGACGCTCGCCGGCCGGCGAGTTCCCGCCCGTCTGAGGGACATCCAATCACTCCGAGCAGAGCGGCGGACTGCGCGCCCCTGAGACGCGGATACAGTATCAGCGGTAGATCTGGATGATTGCCGGCGTCAGGATGACGACGAACAAAACCGGCAGGAAGAACAGGATCATCGGCACGGTGAGCTTCGGCGGCAGGCCGGCTGCCTTCTTCTCCGCCTCGTTCATGCGCTGGTCCCGGCTCTCCTGGGAGAGCACGCGAAGGGCCTGACCCACGGGCGTGCCATACCGCTCGGCCTGGATCAGCGCGGTCGCGACCGCCTTGACGGCATCGAGGCCCACGCGGTTGGCGAGGTTTTCGAACGCCATGCGCCGATCCGGCAGATAGGACAGTTCCGCTGCCGTGACGGCGAGCTCCTCGGCCAACGCCACCGACTGGGTGACGGTCTCGATGCTGACCCGGCGGATGGCGTGCTCCACCGACATGCCCGACTCGACGCAGATCAGCATGAGGTCGAGGGCGTCGGGCCATGCCGCCCGGATCTCGGCCTGGCGCTTCTTGGTGGCGTTGATGAGGTAGAGTTCGGGTGCCTTGATGCCGACCAGCAGGGCGGCGATGACCATCATGAGGCGGACGGTGACGGAGTAAACCAGGATCTTCAAGACGAAGAGATAGACGATCGCCGCCAACCCGACCGCGATGGGCATGACCATCCGGAAGAACAGGAACCCGGTCTCGGCGCCGGGCGAACGGTATCCCGCCATCACCAGTTGCTGCCGAGCGGTGTCGGTGCCGAGCCAGCGGCTCAGGTTGAACTGGTCCACGACCCGCTTCATGTAGGCTTTCGGTGCCACCCGCAGCGTCGACCTGTTGTTCAACCGGTCCCGCTCGCGGCGGCGCAACTCCTCGCGCTCCTCGCCGATGAGCTTCATGCGCTTGTTGAGCTTGTCGGGCTCCAGAAGCGGCTGCAGCAGGGCGAAGGCCGTCGCGGCGGCCGCCACGCCGGCCAACACCATGCCGATGAAGCGCGGGTCGATGAGCTTTTCGCCGATGACGGACAACATGGGCGTCAGACCTCGAAGCTGATCATCTTCTTCATCACGAAGATCCCGATCGACATCCAAATCGCAGAGGCGACGAGGGCCATCTTGCCGGTATTCGTCGTCCAGAGCAGCGCGACGTAATCGGGGCTGGAGAGGTAGGTCAGGACCGCCACGACGAAGGGCAACGCCGCGATGATACCGCCCGACGCCTTGGCCTCCATGCTCATGGCCTGGATTTTTCCCTCCATCTTCTTTCGTTCACGCAAGACCCTCGACAGGTTGCCGAGAGCCTCCGACAGATTGCCGCCGGACCGGCCCTGGATGCCGATGACGATGGCGAAGAAGTTGACGTCGGAGACGGGCACCCGCTCGTACATCCGCACCATGGCGTCGCCGAGAGTGAGACCCATGGTCTGGGATTCCACCACCTGGCGGAACTCGCCACGGATCGGCTCCTGAGCTTCCCGGGCGATGATCCGGAAGCAGTCGCCCACCGGGATGCCGGAGCGCACGCCGCGGGTGATGATGTCGATGGCGGTGGGCAGTTCGGTGATGAAGGCCTTGATGCGCTTCTTACGCAGGAAGCTCAGCAGCCATAGAGGCAGGCCGAAGGCGCCGGCGAAGAGGCCCGCGAGAGTCGCGAACGTATGTGCGGTGAGGACGAAGACGACGAGGCCGGTGGCGACGGCCATGAGTGCGGAGACGGCGTAGAATTTCTGCTTCGTCCAATCCAGCCCGGCGCGGGCGATCTTGAGCTCGAGCGAGACCTTCGTCCCGCCACGCTTGGCCTCCACCTCCTTCAGGCTCCTGGCCACCTGCTCACGCCGGCTCGCCGTCGCCACGCGCTGGGCAGGGGACGTCACCACGCTGACGGCCTGCCTGCGCTTGGCCGCGCGGCTCTCGCCCGACAGGAGCGGCGTCAACACCACATAGGCGACAGCCCCGGCGGCGATTGCCGCGAGCCCGACGGCAAGGGGCATCTGCAGCCCGTTCATGGGGTGACAGCGCCGTCTGAGGCCGCGTCGAGGGCGGCCGCCAGGGCCTTCTCCTCCCCGTAATAGCGCGCGCGCTCCCAGAAGCGCGGACGGCCGATGCCGGTGGAGCGATGGCGTCCGAGAAGCTTGCCGTTCGCGTCCTCGCCCAGCACGTCGTAGACGAAGAGGTCCTGGGTGATGATGACGTCGCCTTCGAGGCCCAGCACCTCGGTGATGTGCGTGATGCGGCGCGAGCCGTCGCGCAGGCGCGTCGCCTGGACGATGATGTCGATGGATCCGACGATCATCTCGCGCAGGGTCCGCGACGGCAGGCTGAAGCCGCCCATCGTGATCATCGATTCGATACGGGCCAGGGCCTCGCGCGGGGAATTGGCGTGGAGCGTGCCCATCGAGCCGTCATGGCCGGTATTCATGGCCTGGAGCAGGTCGAACGCCTCCGGGCCGCGAACCTCGCCGACGATGATCCGCTCCGGCCGCATGCGCAGGCAGTTCCTCACGAGGTCGCGCATGGTGACCTGGCCCGACCCCTCCATGTTCGCGGGCCGGGTCTCGAGGCGGACCACGTGGGCCTGCTGCAGCTGCAGCTCGGCCGCGTCCTCGCAGGTGATGATCCGCTCGTCCTCGTCGATGTAGCGCGTCAGGCAGTTCAGCAGGGTGGTCTTTCCGGACCCCGTACCGCCGGAAATCACCACATTGCAGCGGACGCGGCCGATGATCTGGAGGATCCGCGCGCCTTCGGGCGAGATCGCCCCGAAGGTCACGAGCTGGTCGAGGGTGAGCTTGTCCTTCTTGAACTTGCGGATGGTGAGGACCGGCCCGTCGATGGCGAGCGGCGGCGCTATGATGTTGACGCGGGAACCGTCGGGCAGGCGGGCGTCGCAGATCGGCGAGGATTCGTCGACGCGCCGGCCGACCTGGCTGACGATGCGCTGGCAGATGTTCATCAGCTGCTGGTTGTCGCGGAAGCGCACATTGGTCAGCTGGATCTTGCCACCGACCTCGATGAAGGCCCGGTTGGCGCCGTTGACCATGATGTCGGCGATGTCGTCGCGGGCCAGAAGCGGCTCGAGCGGCCCGTAGCCGAGCACGTCGTTGCAGATGTCGTCGAGGAGTTCCTCCTGCTCGGCGATGGACAGGACGATGTTCTTGAGGCCGATGATTTCCGAGACGATGTCACGGATCTCCTCGCGCGCCGACTCGACGTCGAGACGCGAAAGCTGCGCCAGATCGATGGCCTCGATCAGCGCGCCGAAGATCATGCTCTTGGTGCGGAAATAGTCCTCCGACTTCACCGTCTCCCGGACCGGGACGGGCCGCTCCGCCTGCGGTTTCTTCGCCTCGGCGGCATGGTCGTCGAAGACCGGGATGGAGGCCGATGGTTTGGGTGTCGACGGAACCGCGATGGTGGCCGCGACCGCCGTGCCGGTGCTCCTCCTACCGAACATGACAGGGCTCCTCACGGTTCGGGTCCATCAGGACGCCTTGCGTCGGGACAACCGGGACAAGAGGGGCTCGAACAGCTTCCCGCGGGGGCGGCGCGCCTCGGGGCGGCCGATCATGCGTGCGGCGAGCTCGGAAAACACGTCCGACGCCTTGGCGCCGGCCTGGACCTCGGCGATCATCTGGCCGTTATTCGCCGCCGTGCCGAACAGGGCGGGGTCATAGGGAATCGTCGCCGTCAGCGTGGCGTCCAGGGCCTTCGCGAACTCGCCGGCCGAGATTTCCGGCCGCTTCGGCACGCCGACGCTGTTGAGGACGATGCGCGGACGGGCGTCGTTCGGCCTGTTCTGCTGCAGCAGGGTCAGCAGGTTCTTGAGGTTGCGCAAGGAGGCGAGTTCAGGCTGGGCGACGACGATGATCTCGTCGGACGAGATCAGCAGGCGCCGGGTCCAGGCCGACCAGGTATGCGGCACATCGAGGACCACGCAGGGCACGGCCGCCCGCATCAAGTCGATGAGGTTGTCGAAGGACGTTTCGTTCAGGTCCGTCGTCCGGTCGAGGGTGGCGGGCGCGGAGAGAAGCGAGAGATTGTCGCTGCATTTCGAGAGCAGCCGGTCGAGGAGGTTGGAATCGAGGCGCTCGGGCGCGAAGACCGCTTCGGCGATGCCCTGCGGCGGATCCTGGTTGAAGTTGAGGCTCGCCGACCCGAAGGCGATGTCGAGATCGGCGATGACGGTGGCCATCGCGTGCTCGCGTGCCACGGTCCAGGCGAGGTTGTGGGCGATGGTGGACGAGCCAACGCCGCCCTTGGCGCCCACCACCGCGATGGTGCGCCCCACCGGGCGGGCTCCGGGCGCAGTGAACAGGTCGGACAGGGCCTGGATCAGGACGACCGGCTCCACCGGCGCCATCAGGTACTCGCTCACGCCGCGCTGGATGAACTGGCGGTAGAGCTGCACGTCATTGACATGGCCGATGATGACGACCTTCGTCCCTTCGTCACAGACTTCCGCCAGGGAATCGAGGATCTCCAGGGGACGCGACTTCGCGCTCTGCGTCTCGATGACGACGACGTTCGGCGTGGGCGCGTGGCGGAAAGCCTCGACGGCGGCGGGACCGCCGCCCATCTGGATCTTGATCTGCGCCTTCTGCAGCCGCCTGTCGCTGCCGGCCGCCTCGATCGTCGCGGCCGTTTCGCCGGTCTCGCAGAATGCCTGGATCGTGATCCGCGGCACCGGAGCGATGATGCGCTCGGGTGACTCGTTGATATCGGGCATGGGGCGGGGTCCGGTCTCTGGTTGGAAACGAAGGCCGAAGCTCTGTCGAACGACGGAAGGAGAGCGCCGATCAGTTATCGATGGCTGCCTTCACCGACGTCTTCCCATCCTGGCGCCATATGGTTGACGGATCCTTGCCCTCGCGCAGTTTGTTGATGTCCATCGTGCGCTGGACCGCGTCGATGCGCCCCTCCGGGCGACCGCGCACGAGGTCCACCGGATCGGCGATCTGGCTCGCGACATTGGACTGCATGGCGCAGCCGAGGTTCCAATGCGTCTCGTTGCGCGCGGAGAAGGCAGGGCTTCCGGCCCCGAGATCCTGGGGCCACAGGCCGCATTGGTTGCCGACTTTCGCCTCCAGGCGCCGGAAGCTGAGGCGCAGGGGCGAGGCGAGGAATGGGTCCGCGACCGCGTAGCCGGTGACCACCATCTGCCCTCCGCCGACACCGTTTTCTGCGCCCAGCCTGCGGATACCGGCACCGGTCCGCTCCACGGCTGCGCCGAGCGACGGCGAGACGCCGCGCGGCATGTCGAGGATCACGGTGCCGCGCCCGTAGCGGCGGAATTCCAGCAGGAAGGCCTCGATATCGGCGCGCTGTCGCGGATCGATATGACCGGTACCGGTGACGAAGACATCGAGCGAGCGCGTGTCGTCGGCGAGCACGATGGGATGACGGGCCCGGTAATCGGCCGGATAGAGCGAGCCGGTGGTCTCGGCGCGGTCGGCGTGGCAGGCACCCAAAGTCCCGGCCAGGGCGATCGAGGCGAGCACGGCGAGGGGGGAGCGGAACGGGATGAGTGACATGGGGGTCGGGTCCTGATGGGGCCGGGGCCGCTTCGTCCTGCAATGTCGTGGCTGCGCGGATCTCGCACGGGGCGTCAGTCGGTGATGAAGCCGACGCGTCCGCGATACGTGGCGCCGAGCGGCGCTGTGCGAGCCGAACCGTAGACCCGGTTCAAGCGTCCGAGCAGGATCCCCTGGCCGTCCTGGGCATCGATGAAGCCGTCATCCGGCCGCGCCACCTGCTTCGCCTCCATCGCCTTGGCGATGTAGGGCGTCACCATGATCATGAGTTCGGTTTCCTGGCGCTGGTAGTCGCGCGAACGGAACAGGGCTCCGAGGATGGGCAGGTTCACGAGGCCGGGCAGACCGCCGACGGAGGCCTTGTTGCGTTGCTGGATCAGTCCGGCGGTCATCATGGTTCCGCCGGAGGCGAGCTCCACCGTGGTCTCGGTCTTGCGCAAGGTGAAACCGGGCACCGAGACCGTGGAATCGCCCTGGGTGAAGGTGAAGGAGTTGGTCTGGTCGATCTCGGAGACCTCCGTCGCGACGCGCACGGAGATGCGGTTCTCGGCCATCACCACCGGCGTGAAGTTCAGGGTCACGCCATAGGTCTTGAACGTGATGCCGGTGGTGCAGACGCCGCCGGTGCAGTTCTGGGTGGCGGGCACGGGAAGCTCGCCGCCGGCCGTGAACTTGGCGGATTCCCCCGAAATGGCGGTGAGCGTCGGCTCCGCGAGAATGCGCGAGACGCCGGCCTGCTCGAAGGCGCGCAAGGTCGCCGAGACGCTCGCCCCGCCGCCTGCGTTGATCGTCGCCCTGATCTCGTTCCCGTTCGGGAATTGCCCGCCATTGAGACCGAAGGGCGCGACGTTCGCGAGGTTGAAACCGGACCAGTTGCCGCTGAGATTGACGCCGAACTGCTTGAGCACCGTCCGTGCGACCTCGACCACGGTGACGCGGAGCATCACCTGATCCTTGCCCCGGATGGTGAGGTTGTTGATGACCGCGCCCTTCGCGCCAGGACCGCCGGCACCGCCGCCGGACTGACCGACGAAGGCAGTGGCGATGTCCATGGCCTGGGCCGCCTCCGCAGCGGAACCGACCGTGCCGGACAGGATGAGGGAATCCCCCGCGGTCCGGATGTCGAATCGCCCGCCAACGATGCTCTGGAGCAGGATCTGCCGCAGGGTTCCGAGCTTGAGGTCGCGCGCCACGGTGACGTCGAGGGCGGTGATCTGGCGGCCTTCGGCATCCATGATGAAGATCGAGGTCGCTCCGTCCTCCATGCCGATCACGAAGACCTTGCGGGTCGAGCGCACCACGGCGTTGGCCACTTTCGGATTGGCGACGAAGACCTCCTTGGCGTCGCGCGGCAGGTCGATCACGAGGGAGCGCCCGGTCGTCAGCTCGACGCGGCGCGAGGTGCCGGATTCATTGCCCCCGACATCGACGATCGGGGCGGGGGTGAAGCTGTCTCTCGGCGCCGCCACGGCGGGCGTGGCCGGGAATGCCAGCCCCACGAGGGCCGCGAACGCGGCCAGGCTGCCCACGCGGACGCGATGTCTCGTGGTCATCGAAGAATCCTTGAACATCGCGCGGTTCGGCATCTCAGCGACGCGGTTGTTGTCTGGCGACGCCGAAGCGCACGACCGTGATCGCGGAATCCTGCTGCGTCTCGGGTACGGCATCCACGGTTCGGCCGGCATCCACGAGGCTGCGCAGGGAGAGGGAGAGCTGTCCCACCTTCTGCGCCAGGGTGACGGTTTCGGCCTGGGACGGGGTCAAGGCGAGGGTCGCCGTCTCGCCGGTGACGACATTCGTCCCGTTTTTCTCCTGGACGATCTGGCCGACGGCGAGCACGCGGATGTCGGTGAGCAGGGTCTCGGAGATCTGCGCCTCGCCACCGCCGGACCGCGAAGAATCCTCGTCCCGATAGGTGCGGATGACGTCGACATGGTCGTTGGGGAGGATGAAGCCGCCGGCCGAACTCGAGCCGCGCGTATCGGTGACGATGGCGACGGCACGCATGCCGGAGGGGAGGATCGCCGCCATGAAGCCGCCGTCGGACCGCGCGATCTTCTGCGGGCGGATCGGCTCGCCCGCGAGGAAGGCGCTGCGGGTGATCGAACCGATGATGGTTTCCATGGCGTTGGGCGACACAGAGCGCGTCATGTAGCCGACGGTGATGGCCTGGTCGGGCCAGGGCTGCCAACGCAGGTCGGCTGCCTGGATGTTCTGCCCCATCGGCAGGTCGGCGGCGGCCACCAGCACATCCGTGACCGGGAGCGGGGGAGGGGGCGCCTGGACCACCGGCTGGGCCGGGGGCGGTGCATCGCTGCCGCTCATCAGAAACGCGGCCCCGCCCCCGGCGGCGAGGGCGATGGCGAGAACGGCAAGGCGGGCTGGTTTCATCGCCGTGTTCGAACCTGACAGGACGGCCTCGTGCCGTCACCATCCCTTGTTCGACGGGATTCCTCAAATTACGGTTAACAAAAACTAACGATGGCCGAGCGCGACTGTCCTGCGACAGATCTGCTCTTGCTGAGGTCAGGACTTTCCAGGCTTCAGACCGGGCTCGGCAAGCTCACCCTGGACGTGCATCTTATATCACGATGCCATCATTCTTGCCCAGGTCATGGTCTCCGGGATCACGATCAGGGCGCCGAAGGAGAGGGCGATTCCGTAGGGCACGCCCGTCTTCGCATCGTGCAGGTGGAGGGCGAAGGGCAGGCGGCCGAGCAGCAGCGGCAGCGGATGCGCCCGCGCCATCAGGATCGCCAGGGAGAGCGCGCCTCCAGCGAGCGAGGCGACTGCCAGATACTCCAGCAACCGGTCGAACCCGATCCATACCGCCGTCGCAGCGGCAAGCTTGGCATCGCCACCGCCGATTTTGCCCAAGGCGAAGAGGGTAAAAGTAACGACCAGCGTCACCGCCCCGGCGCCGAGATGGCTCATGAGGTCCCACCCCCATAATCCCGTCGCGACCGCGAACAGAGCGAAGCCTGCCAGCAGGAGAAGGGACACCGTGTTCGGGATCAGCATGGTCAACAGGTCGCGGACGGCCGCATAGGCCATCAGGAACGGAAACACGATCAGCAGCGCGACGCTCGCCATGGGAACAGCCTCGATCTCGGCCGGAAAATACGCCCGGCGGGTTCCGGTGATCCGAAACCGGTCAGGTCTTCGTCATCGACGCGGTGCGTAGAACCGCGATCACGGGTGTCGGTCTTCGCGACACGATCATTCCAGAAACGGCTGCGCCGGACGATCGGGAAAGATCGTCCGGCAGGGCACTTACGTCACCCAAGCACAGCCGGCTGGATCGTCACTGCCAGAGGAATGGGCGAATGACGGTCCCACGGAGCATGTTGCCATCTTTACTTGGCAAAACCGATGACAATCTTAGCTCCCCGCCGCCGGCGCCGTCGTCCCAGCGATGGTTTTCCCAACGTTATCCAATCCAGTCTTAATATGGCCCGAAAGGAGGCCAAAGGCAGCGACGAGCGCTGCGGAGATGAGCGCAGCGATGAGGCCGTATTCGATGGCCGTCGCGCCGGATTCGTCGGCGGCAAAACGTTTGAAGATGCTCGACATAACAGTATTTCCCGATTGGTTGTCTTGCCAAGTTGCCGTCGAACGTTGCCTTGTCTCGATCGGCGACTGAAAACAACATTGCCCGTTTTCTCTTGAGATTGGGTTAAATCGGCCGCGCAAATAGCGTCGAGAAGCCCTCGATTGTCTTTTGGTAAAAGGGAAATGAATGAAAAAGATGTATTTTTACACATTCCGCGAAGAACAAACTCCGCTGCATCTCGTGATTAATCTACTGCCATGACCGTCGCCATGGCGACATGATGCCAAATCATTTCGTCGAGACGTCACGGACCGATGCGTCGAGATGTGTGCCGAACGGCCTTAGCGCTTCGTTCACCACCACGTGCTTAACACTCGCCTGACGAAGAGAGGCTGGCCGTTCCGCATGGGGGCTCAGCCGGAAACGCGCGGGTTTAGCCGAGAGCATCAGAGCCATGGGCCACCGGTCACTGCCGACACGCTCGCCCCTGACGCGCCACGCTCGAGGGGGCGGAGTGGCCCTCTGCCTCGCTCTCGGCGCGGTGCCCGCTCTGGCGGAGACGGCCCCGGCCACCGTGGCGGTGAGCGTCGACAATGCCAAGGTCATTCGCCTGCCCGAGCGGACGCAGACGGTGATCGTCGGCAACCCGCTGGTGGCTGATGTGGCGCTCCAGCGGAACGGGATCGTCATCCTGACCGGCAAGAGCTTCGGCTCCACCAACCTCATCGCCCTCGACGCGTCCGGCACGATGCTCGCCGAATCCATCGTCAGCGTCCAAGCCGCTCAAGGCTCGATCGTCACGGTTCAGCGCGGGCTGGACCGGGAATCCTATTCCTGCACGCCCAATTGCATGCCGTCGATGCAGCTCGGCGATGCGACGAAGTATTTCGGCGATGTCAGCGGGCAGGCCGATACCCGCCGCAACCTGGCCACGGGGGGAAGCGGGGGCGGAGGAGGCGGCCCGAAATAGGACGGGCGGCCGGAAATTCGACGAGTCTGCTTCAGCACCGGTCGCGCGCCGGGGCAGATCGGAACGATCCCTTCCGATATGCGGGCGAAGGCGATCGAAGTGGAAACATTGCACTTCCGGTCACTTGCGGGTATGCACCACACGCGCCCGCCAGACACCCTTGGAGGCACGGGCGCGTCGTGGATCGGTGAGGGCCGTCCGTTTCGGGCGGCCTTTGGCGTTGCGCGGCTTTTTTCTGTTTTGTTTGAAGGATCACGCCATGAGCGCAGTAAAGCCGCTTGAGGCCGTGGCACGCGACCGGGTCGGCAAGGGGGCCGCCCGGGAAGTTCGTCGCCAGGGCAACGTTCCCGCCGTCATCTATGGTGGTGGCCAGGCTCCGCAATCCATCGCCATCGATCTCGTCCGCACCCGGACCTTGATCTATGCCGGCGGTTTCAAGACCACGCTGTTCGAGATCAATGCCGGTGGTCGTAAGACCCGCGCGATCCCGCGCGACTTCCAGCTCGATCCGGTGACCGGCGTACCGCTGCATGTCGACTTCCTGCGTGTCGTCGCCGGCCAGAGCCTCACCGTCGAAGTGCCCGTGCACTTCATCAACGAGGATGAGGCCCCCGGCATCAAGAAGAACGGCGGCACCCTGAACGTCGTCCTGCACACACTCTCGCTCGAAGTGCCCGCAGACGCGATCCCCGACGCGGTCGAGGTCGATCTCACCGGTCTCCAGATCGGCGATTCGATCCACATCGAAGCCGTGAAGCTGCCGGCCAACACGACCTTCACCGGTGAGGCCGAGGCCGTCGTCGCCAACGTCGTGCCGCCGACCGTGCTCGGCGCCGAGGTCGAGGCCGAAGAGGCCGCGATTGCCGAGGCGCAGTCGACCGAAGCTGCCGAAGAGAAGGCCGAGGCTGAGGCCGAAGAGGCCGCCGAGGCTGAAGAAGACAAGAAGGAGGATTGAGGCCCTGGGGCTTCGCGCCCCGGTCTCGTCTTCGTCCACGGGTGCTCCGGCCGCGAGGTCGGGGCACCTTTTCGTTTGACGTCGCCCCTTCGTCGTCCGTCCTTAGAGCTGCGCCCGCCCACTTTGGGTCGGGCGCAGCTCTAAGCCTTCTGTTTTGCCGCGCTCTTTTTCGCCGAACCGGCATCCACTTCGGCGGAGAGCGCTCTCGTGACGAAATCGTCTTGGAGATGATGCCATGCGCCTGATCGTCGGGCTCGGCAATCCAGGGGCCCGCTATGCGGGCAACCGCCACAATATCGGCTTCCTCGCTCTCGACGAGATGGCGCGCGTCCACCGCGCCGCGCCTTGGCGGCGCAAGTTCCAGGGTGAGGTGACCGAGGCGACGCTCGGCACCGAACGGGTCGTCCTGCTGAAGCCGCAGACCTTCATGAACGAATCCGGCCGCTCGGTCTCGGAAGCCCAGCGCTTCTACAAGATCGCCCTCGCCGACGTGATCGTGCTCCACGACGAACTCGACCTCGCCCCGGCCAAGCTCCGCGTGAAGCTCGGCGGCGGCAATGCCGGCCATAACGGCTTGCGCTCGATCACCGCCCAATGCGGCAACGATTACCGGCGCGTCCGCCTCGGCATCGGTCATCCGGGCGACAAGGCCCTGGTCCATGCCTACGTCCTGAACGATTTCGGCAAGGGGGAGCGCGCCTGGGTCGAGGATCTCTGCCGCGCCGTGGCGGACCACGCTCCGCTCCTGGCCCAGGGCGAGGATGCGAGCTTCCAGAACAAGGTCCACCTCGCCATGGCGGGCCGGGGCTGGGACGACGTCAAACAGGTCAACGCGGCGGCCACCGGCCGTGATTGACACGAAAACACGGGAACACGATATCGAAGCTCGGATTCGACGGGTGGGGAGGCTGGGTTGAGGAACGTCACGGTGACGATGGAGGAGAGCCTCCTGCAACGCGCTCGCGTCGCCGCGGCGCGTGACGGCAAGAGCCTCTCGAAGTTCATCGCCGAGACGGTCGAACAACGCGTCGGCCGGCCGCTCTCCCAGAGTCAGGCACTAGAGCGTTTCCTGGCGGGGCCACCCCTCCATCTCCTCGATGAGAACGGGCGCGCGCCGACGCGCGATCAGATCTACGATGCCGAGTGATACCGTCCCCGTCACGGGCCGGGTGTTCGTCGATACCAACGTCTTCGTGTATGCCCGCGACGACCGCTTCCCTGAGAAGCAATCCATGGCGCGGCATTGGCTGGAAGCGCTGGCGGATCGGGGCCTGATCGTCGTGAGCCCGCAGGTTCTCGGCGAGTTGCATGCCGTCATCCTGCGCGGTCGGCTCCCGATCGATTCGGAGGATGCGCGGCAGACGACGCTGGCACTGGAGGAATGGTCGGAAGGCGCCACCGATCTCGCCCTCGTCGGCGATGCGTGGTCACTGCGGGAGCAGACCCGGTTTCAGTGGTGGGACTGCGTCATCCTCGGTTCCGCGATCCGGGCCGGATGCCGCTTCCTCCTGTCGGAAGACTATCAGCACGGCCGCGAGGTCGAAGGAACGACAATCGTGAATCCGTTTCGGGCCTTACCGGAATCGATCTTCGCGAACTCTTGAGGAATATCATGGGCTTCAAATGCGGCATCGTCGGCCTGCCGAACGTCGGCAAGTCGACCCTCTTCAACGCGCTGACGCAGACGGCGGCGGCGCAGGCGGCGAATTATCCGTTCTGCACGATCGAGCCGAATGTCGGCGAGGTGGCGGTGCCGGATCCGCGCCTCGACGATCTGGCGCGGATCGCCACGTCGAAGGAGATCATCCCGACGCGGCTGACCTTCGTGGACATTGCCGGCCTCGTGCGCGGCGCCTCGAAGGGGGAGGGGCTCGGCAACCAGTTCCTCGCCAATATCCGCGAGGTCGACGCCATCGCCCATGTGGTGCGCTGCTTCACCGATGGTGACGTGACCCATGTGGAGGGCAAGGTCGACCCGAAGGCGGACATCGAGACCATCGAGACCGAGCTGATGCTCGCCGACCTCGACAGCCTCGAGAAGCGCCTCTTCGCCCTAGAAAAGAAGGCCAAGGGCGCCGACAAGGAAGCCAAGGAGATGCTCGACCTCGTCCAGCGGGCGCTGCCGCTGCTGCGCGAGGGCAAGCCCGCCCGTCTGGTGAGCCGCAAGCCGGAAGAGGAGAAGCTGTTCCAGACTCTCGGGTTGATGACGGCGAAACCCGTCCTCTATGTCTGCAACGTGGACGAGGGCGATGCCGACAAGGGCAACGCCTATTCCGAGGCGGTGATCGCCCAGGCCAAGGCCGAGGGGGCGCGCGCGGTGGTGGTCTCGGCCAAGATCGAGAGCGAGATCGCGGTGATGCCGCTCGCCGACCAGGGCGACTTCCTCGAAGCGGTGGGGCTCGTGGAGCCGGGCCTCAACCGGGTCATCCGCGCGGGCTACGAGCTTCTCGGCCTCATCACCTACTTCACGGTGGGTCCGAAGGAAGCGCGCGCCTGGACCATCGAGAAGGGCACCCGCGCGCCTGCCGCCGCCGGCGTGATCCATACGGATTTCGAGAAGGGCTTCATCCGCGCCGAGACCATCGCGTTCGCCGATTACACCGCCCTGAAGGGCGAGAGCGGCGCCAAGGAGGCCGGCAAGTTCCGCCTCGAGGGCAAGGAATACGTGGTGCAGGACGGTGACGTACTGCATTTCCGCTTCGCCAATTGAGGAGCTGGACCGGCCTGCCGGCATCCGCCGGGGTGAGGACGCCCATCCCCTCTCCCCGCACGCGGGGAGAGGGCCGCGACGCCCCCGTCGTCGGCGCGGCGAGGCGGCAGCCGACGGTGAGGGGCTCGTCCGAATGAGCCTCCTCCGGCACGGCCCCCTCACCCTCGCTCCGCTCATCACAAGCACGACGAGGTGCTTGTGATCCTCTCCCCGCAAGCGGGGAGAGGCGGGCCGCCCCTGAAGCGAGCGCAGCGCCATCCTTCGACCCGAAACTCTTCGACCCGGGGACAAGAGGTTCAATGACCGGCATCACCTTCGAGGATTTCACCCCCGGCGGCGTGATCGAGGGCGGCCCGCTCACGGTGACGCGAGAGGCGATCGTCGCCTTCGCAAAGGAGTTCGATCCGCAGCCCTTCCATCTCGACGAGGAGGCCGCGAAGGCGACGCTGGCGGGTCGGTTGATCGGCTCCGGCTGGCAGACGGCCGGGTTCGGCATGCGCCTGCTCCAGGCCCATGTCTTTCGCGGCGCCACCTCCATGGGCTCGCCCGGCATCTCGCAGCTGCGCTGGCTCCGCCCCGTCCTGCCGGGTGACGCGCTGCGGATCGTCACCAAGGTGGAGGAGTGCCGCGCCTCGAATTCGAAGCCGGATCGCGGCTTCGTCCGCTTCACCCTCACGGTCGTGAACGGGCGCGACGAGACGGTGATGATTCAGGCCTTCACGGTCATGTTCGCCCGGCGCGGGGCCGATCCCCTGCCGCCCCGCGCGGTGACGCCCGGAGACCCGGTCGAGGTGATCGAAGGCGACGATGCGGAGCCGCTGCTCTTCCTCAAACAGGCGAAGCTCGGCACGGTCCGCGATCTCGGCCGGCACGTCTTCACGCCCGAAGCAATCATCGCCTTCGCCAGGGATTACGATCCGCAGGCCTTCCATCTCGATGCGGACGCCGCCCGAAAGACCCATTTCGGCGCGCTCTGCGCCTCGGGCTGGCACACGGCGGCGGTGTGGATGAAGCGCCTGCACATCACCCGCCAGCGCGACATCGCCCTGACGGAACGGGCCGGTCCTGTGCCGCAGCTCGGCCCCTCGCCGGGCTTTCGCGACATGCGCTGGCTCGCGCCCGTCTATGCCGGCGACACGATCCGATATGCCTGCACCCTGCTCGACAAGCGCGAATCGGCCTCGCGCCCCGGCTGGGGCGTCGCGACCCACCACAACACCGCGCAGAACCAGCGCGGGGAGCGGGTGTTCGAGTTTACGGGGTCTGTGTTCTGGCAGTGGGAAGCGTCTTGACCCGCGAGAGCGCTCTCCGCCGAAGTGGATTCCGGTTCGGCGAAAAAGAGCGCGGCAAGACAATGGCTTAGAGATATGCGCCGACCCAACGTGGTCGGGCGCAGCTCTAAGCCGCCGAGCGCCGCTCCGGATACAGCGCCAACAACCCCTCCGCATCCGCCGAAGCCACGCCGCGCTCGGTGATGATCCCCGTCACCAGCCGGGCCGGGGTCACGTCGAAAGCGGGGTTCGCCACCGGGCTGCCCGGCGACACCACCTCGATCGTGGCGAAGCCGCCATCGGCGAGGCGGCCGGTGAGATGGGAGACTTCGCGGCCGTCGCGCTCCTCGATTGGGATCTGCGCGACACCGTCGTCCAGCGTCCAGTCGATGGTGGAGAAGGGCAGGGCGGCGTAGAACGGCACGCGGTTGTCGGACGCCGCCAGCGCCTTCAGGTAGGTGCCGATCTTGTTGCAGACGTCGCCCGAGGCCGTGGTGCGGTCCGAACCGACGATGCAGACGTCGATCTCGCCATGCTGCATCAGGTGGCCGCCGGCATTGTCGGCGATGACGGTGTGCGGCACGCCGTGGGCGTTGAGCTCGAACGCGGTGAGCGCCGCGCCCTGGTTCCGCGGCCGGGTCTCGTCGACATAGACATGGACCGGGATGCCGGCCTCGTGCGCTACGTAGATCGGCGCCAGCGCGGTGCCCCAATCCACCGTGGCGAGCCATCCGGCGTTGCAATGGGTCAGCACGTTGAGGCGGCGGCCCTCTTCCTTATCGTAACCCTTGGCCTTGTGCAGATCGGCCAGGATCGCGGCGCCGTGGCGGCCGATGGCGTGGCAGCTCTCCACATCCTCCTCGGCGATGCGCCCGGCCTCGGCGAAGGCGAAGGCGGCGCGCTCAGGAAGCGCGACCTCGCGCAGCTTGGCGGCGACACGGTCGAGCGCCCAGCGCAGGTTGATCGCGGTGGGACGGGTGGCGGCCAGTGTCTCGACGGCATAGTCGATCCCGGAATCGGAAGCATCCCGGCGCAGGCCCAGGGCCAGGCCGTAGGCCGCCGTCACACCGATGAGCGGCGCGCCGCGCACGATCATGGTGCGGATGGCAACGGCGGCTTCGTCCAGGGTGGCGAGCCGCTTCATCTCGAAGGCGAAGGGCAGGCGGGTCTGGTCGATGACCTCGACGGACGCGCCGTCGGCGGCGGGAAGGATGGTGCGGTAGGGTTTGCCGTCGATGTTCATGCGCGGGCCTCTCGCATGTTCCGGGCGCAAGGGCCAGTCCTTGGGCTACGCGCCCGACCCATTGCAAGGCGCGGAGCGATCGACCGGGCCGCGTCGCTCGACCGAACACCCGGTGTTGCACCACGTCATCCCGGGGCCGCTCAGCGGAGCCCGGGATCCAGAAACGCAGGTCGTGCAAGGCTATTCGCCGTTGGCGGTTCTGGATCCCGGGCTCGCCTTCGGCGCCCCGGGATGACGGCAACGTGCCCCCTACGAGAGGGCTACGAGCTCAGAAGCTCACCGGCCGTGCCCGCTTCACCTGCGGGATCGTCTCGATCTCCACCCGTACGCTGTCCGAGATCGGCGCGTCGACGGCGCAGAAGCAGATGGCGTTGCCGCCCTCTTCCTCGCGGCCGAGGTTGAAGGTCGCGACGTTGACGCCGGCCTCGCCCAGGATGGTGCCGAGCCGACCGATGAAGCCCGGCTTGTCGTGGTTGCGCACGTAGAGCATGTGCGGCGCGAAGGCGGCGTCGATGGCGATGGAGCGGATCTCGATGATCCGCGGCTTGCCGTCATGGAACACCGTCCCGGCGGCGTCGCGCGGCATATCCTCGGCATCGACCGTAATGCGGATCACGGATTCGTAGTCGCTCGCGCCGCCCTCGCGCTTGATCTCGTCCACCACGATGCCGCGCTCCCGCGCCAGAGCGGGGGCGGAGACCATGTTGATGTCCTGCAGGAACGGCCGCAGCGCCCCGGTCACCGCCGCCGCCGTCAGCGCGCGGGTGTTCATGCCCGCCACTGCGCCCTCGTAGGTGATGCGGATGCCCTTGATCGGCGCGTCCGTGAGCTGGCCGAGGAACGAGCCGAGCTTTTCGGCGAGCGCCACGAACGGCTTCAACCGGGGAGCCTCATCCGCGGAAATGGACGGGAAGTTGATCGCGTTGGTGATCGCGCCGGTCATCAGGTAGACGGACATCTGCTCGGCGACCTGCAGCGCCACGTTCTCCTGGGCCTCGTTGGTGGCGGCGCCGAGATGCGGGGTGCAGATGACGTTGGGATGGCCGAAGAGCGGATTCTCGGTCGCTGGCTCGTCGACGAACACGTCGAAGGCAGCCCCGGCCACATGGCCCGAATCGAGGGCCGCGCGGAGTGCCACCTCGTCCACGAGGCCGCCACGGGCGCAATTGACGATCCGCACCCCGGGTTTCGCGCGGGCGAGGTTTTCGGCCGACAGGATGTTGCGGGTCTTGTCGGTCATCGGCACATGGAGCGTGATGATGTCGGCCCGCGCCAGCAGCACGTCGAGCTCGACCTTCTCGACCCCGATTTCGAGGGCGCGTTCCGGGGAGAGGTAGGGGTCGTAGGCCACGACCTTCAGCCTCAGGCCGACCGCGCGGTCGGCGACGATGGCGCCGATATTGCCGCATCCGATGATGCCGAGCGTCTTGCCGGTCAGCTCCACGCCCATGAAGCGGTTCTTCTCCCACTTGCCGGCCTGGGTCGAGAGATCCGCCTGCGGGATCTGCCGCGCCAGGGCGAACATCATCGCGATGGCGTGTTCGGCGGTGGTGATCGAATTGCCGAAGGGCGTGTTCATCACGATGACGCCGCGCGCCGTGGCGGCGGCGACATCGACGTTGTCGACGCCGATTCCCGCCCGGCCGATGACCTTTAGGCGCGAGGTCTGGGCCAGCACCTTCTCCGTGACCTTGGTGGCCGAGCGGATGGCGAGGCCGTCGTAATGGCCGATGATCGCGGCGAAGCGCTCCTTGTCCTTGCCGAGGTTGGGGAAGAAGTCGACGTCGATTCCACGATCGCGAAAGATCTGCACGGCGGCATTGGAGAGGGAATCGGAAATGAGCACCTTGGGAGCAGCCATGATGGCCTCCGGCTCTTGAGGAAGGGAATTATTTCGGAGGTGAGGTGTGAGGGCGCGGCAGGTCTCAACCCTCCCCCCATTGCGGGGGAGGGTGGTCGCGGAGCGACCGGGAGAGGGGACGACCTCTCCGGACAGCGCGCTCCCCTCACCTGACCCGCTGCGCGGGCCACTCTCTCCCGCAGAGGGGAGAGGGGGAGGGGAGCATTGCCTCAGGCAGCCTTGGCGAGCTTCGCCTTCTGGGCGGCATAGGCCCAGTCGAGCCAGGGCATCAGGGCCTCGAGATCCGAGGTCTCCACCGTGCCGCCGCACCAGATGCGCAGGCCGGCCGGCGCATCGCGATAGGCGCCGATATCGAAGGCGATGCCCTCGGAATCGAGCGTGTCGGCGATCCCCTTGGCCACCGACGCCACCGTGGCGTCACCCATCGCGAGGACGTCCGGATCGGTGATGACGAGGCAGACGCCGGTATTCGAATACGTCGCCGGGTCGACGGCGAGGTGTCCGATCCACGGGGTCCGCGCCACCCAGTCGTGAACGACCTTGGCATTGGCGTCGGCACGGGCGTGGAGGGCGTCGAGACCGCCGATGCTCTGGGCCCAGCGCAGGGTATCGAGGTAATCCTCGACCGCGAGGAGCGAGGGCGTGTTGATCGTGTCGCCCTTGAAGATGCCCTCGATCAGCTTGCCGCCCTTGGCCATGCGGAAGACCTTCGGGATCGGCCAGGCGGGGGTGTTGCTCTCGATGCGCGCGACGGCGCGGGGCGAGAGGATCAGCATGCCGTGCGCGGCCTCGCCGCCCATCACCTTCTGCCAGGAGAAGGTGACGACATCGAGCTTGGCCCAGTCGAGCGGCATGGCGAAAGCGGCCGACGTGGCGTCGCAGATGGTCACGCCTTCACGGTCGGCGGCGATCCAGTCGCCATTCGGCACGCGAACGCCGGCGGCGGTGCCGTTCCAGGTGAAGATGACGTCGTTGTGCTTCGTGTCGATGGCCGACAGGTCCGGCAGCACGCCATAGGCGGTCTCGTGGACGATGGGCGAGATCTTCAGTTCCTGCAGCGCGTCGGTGACCCATTCGGAGCCGAAGGCTTCCCAGGCGGCGACCTCGACCGTCTTCGGGCCGAGCATCGACCACATGGCCATCTCGACGGCGCCGGTATCCGAGGCGGGGACGATGGCGATGCGGTAATCGGCGGGCACGCGCAGCACGGTGCGGGTCAGCTCGATGGCCTCGACCAGCTTGGCCTTACCGGCGGGAGAGCGGTGCGAGCGGCCGAGAGTGGCGTTCTGAAGGGCCTGGAGGGTCCAGCCGGGACGCTTGGTGCAGGGGCCGGACGAGAAATTCGGCACGCGGGGGCGCGTGGTGGGACGTGTCATGACAAAGTCCATCCTTACAGATGAATGCTCCTCGTTGGGGAGGAGTGGCCCGCCGCTGCCAATGAACCTCACGCGACGAATAAGCAAGATGCGTTGCGGATAAATTCAGTCCCGCCCTCCGGAATGTCATGATCTTTCGCGGTCAAACCTTGTCGGATCAAGGCTTTGTCGAGGACATGCCGGATCGCACAGACAGGTCAGGCCGGCGTTCGCGCGTGATCCGCTCCGCCTCGCCCCGGCGCCAGCGCGCGATGGCGCCGTGGTTGCCCCCATTGAGGATCTCGGGAATCGCCCGTCCCTCCCATTCGCGGGGTCGCGTGTAATGCGGATATTCGAGGAGGCCGCCCTCGAAGCTCTCCTCCTCTCCCGAGGCGGATTTACCCATGACGCCGGGAAGAAGCCGGATGCAGGCATCGAGCACGACCATCGCGGCCATCTCGCCGCCGGACAGGATGTAGTCGCCGATGGAGACCTCTTCGAGGTGTCGCGCCGCGATCACCCGCTCGTCCACCCCCTCGAACCGGCCGCAGACGACGACGAGTCCCGGCCCATCCGCGAGTTCCCGCACGCGCGCCTGCGTCAGGGGGCGTCCGCGCGGGCTCATCAGCAGCCGAGGCCGCGTGTCGCCGGGGGAGGCCACGGCATCGATGGCGCTGCCGAGGACGTCGCAGCGCAGGACCATGCCCGCTCCGCCCCCCGACGGGGTATCGTCCACGGCGCGGTGGCGGCCGATCCCGTGGTCGCGGATCTGCCGGGCTTCGAGCGCCCAGGTTCCGCGCGCGAGCGCATCACCCGAGAGCGAGATGCCGAGCGGGCCGGGAAACATCTCCGGGTAGAGGGTGAGGATCGTGGCGGACCAGGGCGCGGGCATCATGGCGCTTGATGGCGCGTGTGGTGAGGGCGGGTCAACGTGCATCGCACGTTGCGGCCGCGAAACGGTCCCGCCGGTCATCGCAACTGCGCCGCAGCCGGGCCAGGGCACTTTCCCCCAGTGGTTTCCGTTGTCCCGGCATGCTTCGCTCCCTCGCCATCGCCGTCTCTCTGGCTCTCACCGTTCCGGCGCAGGCCGTCGAGCCCCTGGCACCGGCCGGAGCACCGGCATCGGCCTTTCCCAAACCGGACAGGCCGGTGGCCGAGATCATCGCGCCGCTCTGGGCCTCCGAAGCCCAGCGCGACAAGGTCGATGAGGTGGGCCAGGTGGCGCGGCTGATGGGGATCGCGCCGGGCCAGACCGTGGCCGATATCGGGGCGGGGAGCGGCTATTACACGACGCGTCTCGCGGAACGGGTCGGTCCCCGAGGCCATGTCTTCGCCGAGGACGTGACGCCGCGCTATCTCGCCGACCTCACGGCGCGTCTCGCGCGCGCCAAGCTCGGCAACGTCACCGTGGTGCGGGGGGAGCCGCACGATCCGCGCCTGTCGCCGGCCTCCCTCGACGCGGCGTTGCTGGTTCACATGTACCACGAGATCGCCCAGCCCTACGGCCTGCTGCACAACCTGGCCGCGGCGATGAAACCCGGTGGCCGCGTCGGGATCGTCGATGCCGACGCCATCCCGTCGCGGCACGGTACGCCGCCGGCGCTGCTGCGGTGCGAACTCTCGGCGGCGGGCTATCGCGAGATCGGCTTCTCGGTGCTGGAGGGCGGAGTCGGTTATCTCGCGATCTTCGAGGCTCCGGCCCCTGCGGCACGCCCCGATCCCTCGTCGATCACCCCGTGCACGGATGGGGCGACGCGAACCGGCCAGCGTTGAGCGAGGGCGGATTCACGGTTCGGTAGCGGCGAACGGCTATCGTCGTCCCAGCTCGAAGAGCGAGCGGGAGAATACGTGCGTGGTCCTGACGTTTTGGCTCGATCAGCCGGTCTGGTTGATGTTCGTCCTTCTGTCGGCGGTCTTCGCCGTCTTGATGGGCGTCATCAGCATCCTCTCGGTCTGGTCCGCGACCCGCCCGGGCATGCACAAGCTCGGCATCGGCGTCGTCGCCCCCTATTTCAACGCCATCTCGGTGATGTTGGCGCTGCTCACGGGCTTCGTGGCGAACGACGCCTGGGAACGGCAGCGGCAGGCGACGAAGATCGTGCAATCGGAGAAGACCAACCTCCTCGCCGTTCACGATCTGAGCCTCGCCGCGGCCTCCGACATGTCCGCGATCCGCACCAAGCTGCTCGCCTATGCGAACGCGCTGATCGACGACGAATGGCCGAAGATGACACAGGGCGAGTCTTCGGGGACCGCGAACGACGCCCTGGGCGAGTTGATGCAATCCGTGGCCGATCCCCGGCACAGCACCGAGGCGGGAGCCGCCGCGCATGGGAGCCTGCTCGACGCGGTGATGAACCTGCGGGCCGAGCGGGGCACGCGCCTGGGCCTCGCCGACGTTCAGGGCGACCAGTCGAAATGGCTGACGCTGATGGTACTGGCGCTGCTCACCCTCTTCTCCATCGGGCTGATCCACGTGGACAAGCCGGTGCCGCAGGCCGTCGCGATGATCCTGTTCTCGGCCGCCACGGTGACGACGCTGGGCATGATCGGCCTGCACGAGCGGCCCTTCGACGGGCCGATGCCGGTCACGTCGGCACCGCTGGAGATGGCGCGGACGGCGATGACGAGCCCGAAGCCCTGAGCGACGGCCCGGTTCCGGCGCTCCCGCCTCAGGCGGGCTCGTCGGGCGGCTTCGGCCCGGCGGGCGCGAACAGGTCGTCGGGCGGATCGATCACGATCCGGCCATTGGCCACGTCGAGGGTCGGGACGAAGGCCTTGGTGAAAGGCAGGAGCGCGGTCGCGCCGCCGAGGGCCGGCTTGATCTCCAGGAGATCGCCGCCGCCGTAATTCGGCACGTCGGTGACGGTGCCGAGGACCGCGCCCGACACATCCACCACATCGAGCCCGACGAGGTCGGCCGTGAAGAACTCGTCTTCGTCCTCGACTTGGCCGAGGCGGTCGCGCGGCAGGTAGATGGCGAGGCGGTTGAGCGCTTCCGCGCCGGTGCGGTCGGAGACGCCCTTCACCCGCACCACGAGCAGGTCGGGCGAGGCTCCGCCGGCCCGGCGCACATCGGTGAGCTCGATGCGCTGCCCCCCGGCGCCGATCAGCGGCCCGTAGGAGCCGATGGCCTGCGGATCGCCGGTATAGGATTTCAGGCGGATTTCGCCGTTGAGCCCGTGCGCGCGGCCGAACTCGCCCATCTGGACGAGGCTCGGATCGGTGGACGGGAGCGGCACCTCCGGCATCGGCCTGGGCCGATGCGCCGAGGTCGCCGAGCCCGAGCCTAAGCGGCTCGGGCGGTCGCGACGGCCGCCATCGCCGGCGGAAGAAGTGCCTCCGGGGCGGCGCGCCATCGCGAGGACGCCTTAGGCTGCGGCGTCTTCGGCCGGGGCGGCGGCCTTCTCGGCGCGCTTGGCGGCGCGCTCCTTGGCCTTCTCGCCCGGCTCGGCCTTCTGCGGGTTGTTGCGCGCGGGGCGCTTGGCGAGGCCGGCGGCATCGAGGAAGCGCAGGACGCGGTCGGTAGGCTGGGCGCCCTTGGCGAGCCAAGCCTGGATCTTCTCGGATTCGAGCACGATGCGGGCCGGATCGTCCTTGGCCTTCATCGGGTCGTACACGCCGACCTTCTCGATGAAGCGGCCATCGCGGGGCGCGCGGGCATCGGCGACGACGATGCGGTAATACGGGCGCTTCTTAGCGCCACCACGGGTGAGACGGATCTTGAGGGACATGGTGTGCTCCTGGAGGTTGGTAGTCTGATCGTTCTTGGCGGATAGCGAGTAGTGAGTAGCGAAGAGAGCCGGCCTGCCGCCCCTTCGCTATTCGCTACTCCCCATTCGCCCCTACTTCTTCTTCCCGAACGGGAAACCGCCGAGGCCCGGCAGACCGCCCGGCCCCTTCGGTCCTCCGAGCCCCGGAAGGCCCGGCATCTTTCCGCCGCCGAAGCCCGGCGGCATGGGCGGCAGCTTGCCGCCCAACTGCTTCTGCATGGCCTCGATCTGCTCGGGCGTCGGCTCGGGCATGCCGGGGGGAAGGCCGGGCATGCCGCCCATCCCGCCGCCACCCAGACCGAACATCGAGCCGAGCGCCTGGCCGATGCCGCGCTTGCCCGAGCCCATCGCCTTCATCATGTCGGCCATGGTCCGGTGCATCTTGAGGAGCTTGTTGAGCTCCTCCACCTTCGTCCCCGACCCCGCGGCGATGCGCTTCTTGCGGGAATTCTTGAGGATGTCGGGATTCTTGCGCTCCTGCGCGGTCATCGACGAGATGATGGCGCGCTGACGCTTGAACATGTTCTCGTCGAGATTGGCGCCCTCGACCTGCTTCTTCATGGCGCCCATGCCGGGGAGCATGCCCATCAGGCCGCCGATGCCGCCCATCTTCTCCATCTGGGCGAGCTGCATCGACAGGTCGTCGAGGTCGAACTTGCCCTTGCGCATCTTCTCCGCGGTGCGGAGCGCCTGCTCATGGTCGATGGTTTCGGCCGCCTTCTCCACGAGAGAGACGATGTCGCCCATGCCGAGGATGCGGTTGGCGACGCGGGAGGGGTGAAACTCCTCGAGCGCGTCCACCTTCTCGCCGGTGCCGACGAGCTTGATCGGCTTGCCGGTGACGGCGCGCATGGAGAGCGCCGCGCCACCGCGCGAATCGCCGTCCATGCGGGTCAGCACGATGCCGGTGACGCCCAGGCGCTCGTCGAAGGCGCGGGCGGTGACCACCGCGTCCTGGCCGGTCAGCGCATCGGCCACCAGCAGGACTTCGTGCGGGTTCGTCGCCGCCTTGACCTCGGCGGCCTCGGCCATCAGCGCCTCGTCGAGGGTGATGCGGCCGGCGGTGTCGAGCATGACCACGTCGAAACCGCCGAGGCGCGCGGCATCCATGGCGCGGCGGGCAATCTGCACCGCCGACTGGCCCTCGACGATGGGCAGGCTGTCGACGCCGACCTGCTTGGCCAGGATCGCCAGCTGCTCCATGGCAGCCGGGCGGCGGGTGTCGAGGGAGGCGAGCAGCACCTTGCGCTTGTCGCGGTTGGTCAGGCGCCGGGCGATCTTGGCGGTGGTGGTGGTCTTGCCCGAGCCCTGGAGGCCGACCATCAGGATGGCGACGGGGGCGGGGGCGTTGAGATCGATGAGGCCGGCCTCGGAGCCGAGCATGGCCACGAGTTCGTCGTTGACGATCTTCACGACCATCTGGCCGGGGGTCACCGACTTGACGACGACGGCGCCGACCGCCTTCTCGCGGACCTTCTCGGTAAAGCCGCGCACCACTTCGAGGGCGACGTCGGCTTCGAGCAGCGCGCGCCGCACCTCGCGGAGGGCCGCGGTGACGTCGGCTTCCGTGAGCGCACCCCGACGGGTGAGCCCCGAGAGGATACCGGACAGGCGGTCGGACAGGCCTTCGAACATCGTCTGGCTCTCCGAACCTACTGGAACAGGCCGGCGGACGAGACGCGCCGCACCTGCAGCGCCGCCTCGAAGGCGTTGATCGCCGACGCGAACTTGTCCCGGCAATCGGGATTGCAGAATCCGACGACGGACCCGTTGTAGAGCGTCAGGGAATCGGCCGCGATCGGCTTGCCCGACCAGGGGCAGACGTCGTTGACCGCATCCTCGATGCGAAGGGGTTCATGCGCTTGCGACAGGGCGAGACTCACTCGTCTGGATCGGCGGAGCGACGGCCTGTTTCCAACACGAAACTCGCCCGAGGGCGCATCGCGCTGTCGGGCGTTGACCTCCAGCCTCACCGGGCCGGTCGGCGTTCGTATTGACGACATGTCGTCGGATATGAGGTTGGCGGACTAGTCCGAGAGCCCACGCAAGTCAAGATCGCGGTGGAAACCAAGGACAAATCCCGCCACGCGATCGCGGCCGGGAGTATGGTGCTTGGCCTCGATATTCCTCCGTTTAACGTCGAGACGGCTGCGAATCACGTATTCGGCGTCGCTTCCTTCGAGCTTGGGCGCGGCGAGGCCCGTAATCCGGGCCCGAGAATCGGCCTCAGACTTCGCGGATGACGAAAGAAGCACCTGCCCCGCATGCCGGACTTTTATACGCTCTACCTCATCGTGCTGATAGCCGGGCTCTCGCACTGCGTGCTCTGGGCCGCCATCCTCTATCGCTACAGGACGCTGCCGGGGGTGCGCTACTGGCTGGCGGGCAGCATGGCTCATGTGGCGGGCGGCATCCTGCTCACCATCGATGGCGGCGTCGGGAATTTCGCCACCACCGTTGGCGGGAATGCCGTCGCCTGTCTGGCCTTTCACCTGAATACGGTCGGCCTGCGCCGCTTCCACGGGGACAGGCCGCGTTGGGCTCTCCATGCCGGGCTGCTGGCCGCCAGCATCCTGGCCATGGCCCTCACCTGGCGGCCCTGGTGGGGCCAGAACCCACTCTACGTCACGTCGCAATGCATTCCTCTCGTGCTCGCAATTCTCTATCTCGCCCGGCGCCGGACACGGGAGCTCGGCGCACTCATCACGATGAGCGCACTGGCGTCGGCCATCACGGCCCATGGCATCGTCGCCTGCGCGGTGACGGTGAGGCTCAGCGGCATCGCGCCGGATGTCTCCCTGGTCTCCCTCGCGGCCATCGACCTGCTGGTCTTCATCCTGGCGGGCATCATCTGGAATTTCGGCTTCATCGTCTCGGTGGTCGACAGCCTGATGGCGAAAGTGGAGCGGCTCGCCGCCGAGGACGACCTGACCGGCCTGCCCAATCGCCGCCAGTTCATGCAGCAGCTCACCGGGGAATGCGCGCGCAAGACGGGCGAGCCGTTCAGCGTGATGCTGATGGATCTCGACCGGTTCAAGGGGATCAATGACGACCTCGGCCACATGGCCGGCGATGCCGCGCTCAAACACGTGGCGGACGCGGTCCGGCGAATCATCCGTCCCGCCGATGTGTTCGCGCGGCTGGGCGGCGACGAATTCGGCATCCTGCTTCGCGGCGTCCAGGGGGATGCGGCCGGTCGGATCGCCGAGCAGGCCAACACGGCCCTGCGCGCTTCACCCTTCCTCTGGCGTGGCGAACGCATCGGGCTGACGATCAGCATCGGCGTGACCTCGGCCGTCCCCGGCCGACACCACATGCCGGAGGAACTGATCGAATGCGCGGATTCCGCGCTCTACGTCACGAAGGGCCGGAAACGGGACGGCTGGACATTCCTGCCCTTCGCGTCCCGGCCGAACTTCGGCGCAGGTCAGGCGGGCGGAGCGAAAACCTCGCGCCTGCCCGATCGGGCCTCGCGCATCCCGCTGGCAGGCTGAACCGACCGCCTCCGGTCGAGCGCTATGATCATCGCGCATTTCGCGGGATGCGCGGGACACGGCTCGAGAAAGGCAGGGCGCCTGCATATGGCACCACCCCGTCATTCCGGGTCGCCACCGGCGAGCCCGGAATCTAGAGCCGCAGACGGTGCAAAGTCCTCACCACCTGTGTTTCTGGATCCTGGGCTCCGCTGCGCGGCCCCAGGATGACTGAGGCTACAATTAGGCTTCCGACGAGCAAATCGGCCACTGCAATCTGCTTCTGTTCCCAGGAGAGGAAGCCCGTTGCGCCTCAAGGCGAACCCTCTTGAATAGAGCGAACAGCCGTCGAGTGGATGGATAAATCCGGCAGGCTCGGCCGAGAGCGATCAGAGCGAGGCCCCCGGACTCACCGATCCTTGAATTTCGGCTTCCGCAATTCCGCCTGGAGTTTCAGCACCTCGTCGAGACTCATCGACCGGCTGCTCCAGTTCGTCTCCATGATGTTGATGGCGGTGAAGCTGTAATGGGCCTTGCCGCCATAGGCGTCGAACGGCGTGCCGTCCGGGTCCGGCGCCACCGGCTTGACATAATCGACCCGGTAGGACGGGTGGCCGCCCTTGCCCGTGACCGCGATGCGGACCGAGGCGTTGCCGTGCCGCTTCTGGCAGAAGCGCATGTTGGTGAGCAGCCGGCTCAAATAGGCGTCGGCCTCCTCCAGGGTGGGGACGACGTCCGCGAGAGTCGCGTCGGAGGGAAGGTGCGTCTTCTTGATCATGTCGGCCCGTGAGGTTGGTGCCGCACCATAGGCACACCGTCCGGGTGAGGCGAGACCCCGCCCGGCGGAGCCGGGATCAGCCCGCGACGAGTTCCCGCGCCGGGGCTGCCCGGATCGGCGCTCCGGCGACATCCGCCAGGATCTCGTAGGAGCGCACGCGCGCGGCATGGTCGTGGATGGCGCTAGCCACCATGAGTTCGTCCGCGCCCGTCTCGGCGATCAGGTCTGCGAGCCCCCGGCGCACGGTCTCCGGCGAACCGACGATGGCGCGGGCGAGCATCCCCGAAGCCTGCCGCTTCTCGGAGGGCGACCAGTAGGTCTCGATATCGTCGATGGGCGGCGGCAGCAGGCCCCGCGTGCCACGGAACATGTTGGCGAATTGCTGCTGCGCCGAGGTGAACAGGCGGCGCGCCTCGGCATCTGTCTCGGCCGCCACGACGTTGACGCCGACCATGGCATGGGGCGCCGTCGACTGCTCGGACGGGGTGAAGCGCTCGCGATAGACGGCGAGCGCCTGGATCAGCGCGTCCGGCGCGAAATGCGAGGCGAAGGCGTAGGGCAGGCCGAGCATGGCGGCGAGCTGCGCGCCGAACAGGCTGGAACCGAGGATCCAGAGCGGCACCTTGGTGCCCGTCCCCGGAACGGCCTGGATCACCTGGCCCGGCTGCGCGTCGCCGAGCAGGGCCTGGAGTTCGAGGACGTCCTGCGGGAACTGGTCCGACGTCTCGGGCGAGCGCCGCAGGGCGCGCAGGGTGCGTTGGTCGGTTCCCGGAGCCCGGCCGAGGCCGAGATCGATCCGGCCCGGATACAGGGTCTCCAGCGTGCCGAACTGCTCGGCGATGACCATGGGCGAGTGGTTCGGCAGCATGACCCCGCCGGCCCCGACGCGGATGCGGCTCGTGCCCGAGGCCACGTGGCCGATGACCACCGAGGTCGCCGCGCTGGCGATGCCCACCATGTTGTGGTGCTCGGCGAGCCAGAACCGCCGATAGCCGAGGCGCTCGGCCGCCCTCGCGAGGTCGAGGGTGTTCCGCAGGGCGTCCCCGGGCGTCGCGCCATGCGGCACGAAGGCGAGGTCGAGAACGGAAAGAGGGATCATGAATTGCGTGTCCGTTTGCATGAGCGACCGGCTCGCGCCGGCCATGAACGTCCCCACCCGGAAGAGATCGCGACGCCGCCGCCGCTTCGCAAGCGGGCCGTCCGGTGCAGGAGCCATGCGTTCCGGCCGGCCCCGAAGCGATCCTCTCGTCATCCGACCCGCGACAGCCTCACGGCACGACCTATATGGCTGTGCCTCGACCTCCCGCCCCGAACCCGAGCAACGCCACTGTGTCTCCCGGATACCTGCCCTTCGCCGGCGCCCTCGATCTTCCCGCCTATACCTGTGACAATTGCGGGTTTTGGCAGCGCCATTTCGCGCCGCCGCCCTCGTGTCCGATGTGCCTCGACGCACGTCACGTGGTGCCGCAGAAGGGCTGGCAATTCTGGAGCGAACGCGAGGCGCAGGACCGCTTCCCCTGCCATTGGGAGGAGTTGGAGCCCGGAATCTGGCGTTTCTGGAACGATCCCGTCTCGGGCATCGGGCCGAGCGCCTACCTGATCCAGACGCCCGACGGGAATATGGGCTTCGAGGCCTGCCCGGTCTTCAGCGAGGCGGCGCTCAAGCACATCGCCTCGCTCGGCGGAATGCAGGTCCTGTCCTCGTCGCACCCGCATGCCTACGGGGCGCTGGTGCAGCTGCAGGACCGGTTCGACCCGGAACTCTGCCTACCGGCCGCCGACTTCATCTGGAGCGCGGCCTTGCAGGTCTCCTGGCCCTACGACGATTTCCTCGAACCGCTGCCCGGCCTCGAACTCCACCGCACGGCGGGGCATTTCGACGGTCACGCGATCCTGTTCGACCGGGCGCGAAAGATCCTGTTCTGCGGCGATGCCCTGAAATTCGAGCTCGACCCGAAGGATTTCCGCCGGGCCGAGACGATCTCGGCGCACAAGGCCTTCGTGCGCGGGGTGCCGCTGACCACCAACGAATTGCGCCGCTACCGCGACGTCTTCGCCCAGCTCGACTTCACCCAGACCTGGACTCCGTTCGAGCCGGCCGCCAATTGCGGCCGGGCCGAGGTGCTGGCCCTCATCGACGGCATGCTGGCGACCCGCCCGCACGCCGCCCCGGTGAGGCTGGACAGCCTCCGGCGATAGCTCAGCCGCGCTTGGCGGTCTGGCCGAACATCACCTTCTTGGCGTCCTCGCTCATGGTCTTGCCGTGATCGGGGTTGACCTCGGGCGCGCGGGCATAGGCCACCTTGGTGCCGGGACGCTCGGCGATCGCCGTGAACCAGCGCTTGAGGTTGGGGAAATCGTCGAGGTTCTGGCCCTGCTTCTCCCAGGGGACGATCCACGGATAGGAGGCCATGTCGGCGATGGAGTAATCCGGCCCTGCCACGAACTCCCGGTCGGCCAGGCGCCGGTCGAGGACGCCGTAGAGCCGGTTCGTCTCCTTGACGTAGCGCTCGATCGCGTAGGGGATCTTCTCCGGCGCATATTGCGAGAAGTGGTGGTTCTGGCCGAGCATCGGCCCGAGCCCGCCCATCTGCCAGAACAGCCATTGCAGCACCTCGGCGCGGCCGCGGGGGTCGGAGGCGATGAAGCGTCCCGTCTTCTCGGCGAGGTAGAGCAGGATCGCGCCCGATTCGAAGAGCGAGACCGGCTCGCCGCCGCCCTGCGGTTCGTGATCGACGATGGCCGGCATCCGATTGTTGGGGGCGATGGCCAGGAAATCCGGATTGAACTGCTCGCCCTTGCCGATGTTCACCGGCCTGATCGTGTAGGGAAGTCCGACCTCTTCCAGGAACATCGTCACCTTATGGCCATTCGGCGTCGGCCAGTAATGCAGATCGATCATCGAAATCCCTCCAGCGAGCCGCGATCACCGGGCGGCGCTGAAAGCCGAGGTGGCGACCGCCGGCACCGAGGTCAAGCCGGCACCGTTCGGTCGAATGCGACGGATTTTTCACCCTATCGCTTTAAGGTTCTCGTGCTTGCATCCCCCTCCACGGGGTAACCCGAGCGGGAGACCGGCAGGATGAGCAGCGCGACGGCGATCAGCGGCGGCGGGATGGTGGCGGCCTCCCAGCGCTTCAGCAATGCGGCGGAACAGATCGCTACGGTCGGCATGACCATGCCCAGCCCGACTCAGGCCGATCAGATCCTCCCCAGCCCGACCCAGGTGGACCTGTCGAGCTCGGCCGTGCAGCTCATGGAGAGCAAGGCGAGCTTCGAACTCAACACAGCCGTGCTGAAATCGACCCTCGACACCGAGAAGCGCGTCCTCGACATTCTCGTGTAGCGTCCCCATCCATCGACGGAGGTGTCTCACCATGACGATCACGGTTTCGCTGAACTCGCTCGGAGTTCTGAAAGCCACCGACGTGGTGGCGAACGCCCGTATCGACGCCCTGCGCAAGCGGGAGACCGAGTCCAACCTCGTCTCCGTCAATGTCGGCGCGCGCACCGAACCGACCTTGAACGCCCGTCCGACAGGTCAGGACCGCGTCGTCGATGTGATCGTCTAGTGCCGTACCGAAGGCCTGAAAATTAACCGGCTGCAATGACAGTCGACATCAGGTTTGATCGGGATCCATGACGTGACCACCAATCGTCGCAGCGCCTCACGCAAAGATGCCTTCCGCATCGGGGCGCTTTCATTCGGGAACGACCGGCCTGATATCGACTGCCTGGTCTGGGACCAGTCCGAAACCGGCGCCCAGATCGAAGTCGAAGTTCCGGAGGCGGTTCCGGACGAGTTCATCCTGGTCATGACGGCCTATGCGAAGCCCCGCGCCTGTACTGTGGTCTGGAGACGGGACCGAAAGCTCGGCGTCGCTTTCTCGCTCTGAACGCCGGCGCCGCCAGGACATCCGCAGGACGGGTCAAGGGCGGGAATGCCAAGTGCCGGGATCGTCGGCACCGCAGGGTCGCGGATATGGGCTCGAACCCTGAAGCCCCAAACGGCGATTCACTCTCCGCGTCCGTGCAACGCGGCTAGCAGCGTGCCGCGAATGGCTCCTCCACCACATTTGCACATGCCCCGCAGTTTCGAGCGGCCGCATCAAGGCAATGCACGCCATGCGGGGGAATGCCGGTTTTTCCGATTCGAACTCTGTCGCTATGACGGCTGCAGGTCGGCGACACGACGCGTCCACTCGGTGCGAGTCGACTCCATCGCTCGAGCAAAAGCCATATCCAATTGCATAGACGGGACAAGACGACATGGCACATTGGAAAGACGACGTGGATCCAGCTCTGTTCGAGGCATCGTATCGGCCGGGAGACAGAATTGTCGTCCTCGAAGAGATCACCGCATCAGACGGAAAAAATGGCCGGTTGATCTTGGAAAAGGGACGACAGTTCGAGGTCAGCATGAGAGGCGGATTTTTGTTCTGCAAGCTCGGCGGCAGCAGATACAATGAAGCGGTGATCCTCCCGGAGGACTTCCGCAAGGTTCAGATCGTGTCACAGATGAGCGTGGTGCAGACATAGCGGTCTGCCGCGACGTCCGCCAAACGGGATCGAGCGGAACCGCCCGCCATCGGCGTCCTTAGGGAGGCCGAAGGCGGCGGGCGCGGAACGGTCGGGATTTCACCGCCAGCGGCTCGGCACGTGAGAGGCTGCTTGCGCCGAAACCGGGCAACCGCTAGAGCGATGGAGCCGTAACGGGCAGTCGGGGTGTAGCGCAGCCTGGTAGCGCATCTGGTTTGGGACCAGAGGGTCGTAGGTTCGAATCCTATCGCCCCGACCAATCGCGTGCTTATCGGCCGTTCCATCCTGCAGGAGCTATCGACCCCACGATGCCGAGTGCCCGGATCTACCAGCCCGCCAAGGATCCCACGCAATCCGGCATGGCCCGCACCAAAGCGTGGGTGCTGGAATTCGACCAGAGCTCTCCGCGCGACACCGACCCCCTGATGGGCTGGACCGGTTCGTCGGACATGCTGCAGCAGGTCAGGCTGTCGTTCGAGACGCAGGAAGAGGCCGTGGCCTACGCGACCCATAACGGCATCACCTACCGCGTCGAGCAGCCCCAGAAGCCCGTGATCCGCAAGGGTCTGTCCTATTCGGATAATTTCAAGTTCAACCGCACGGCGCCCTGGACCCACTGAGGCGACGGCCGAGTCGCAATCCGCGCATTCGGCTCAAAGCTGAATCAGGATCGTGACCACCCCGAAAATCAGGACCGACGCCACCGCGACGGCGAGCAAGATCAGTGCGGCGCGTGATTCGCGCATGTCATCATTGGTCATCGAATCGTCGTTACACCAAATACCGACACAATGGGAGCGGGTCCGGAGGATGGACGGCGCCCCCACGACCATTGCGTGAGATGGCGCCGTTCCCATCGCGAGTGACGGGTCGTCCGCCTGCGATGGACATGCGTCGCCGCAGACGCCCCGAGAAACCTCCCGCCGATCGATGGGGCCCCCTACAACCGCGCGAGGAGTTCGGCCTTCTTGGTCGAGAACTCGGCCTCGGTCAGCACGCCCTTGCGGTGCAGGTCGGACAAGCGCTCCAGGGTCGAGATGACGTCGCCCGAGGGGGCTCCGGCCTGGGCGAAATCCGGCTCCGGGGCCGGACGCGGGCGGTCTTCGGTGCGGATCGGCGCCGGGATCGGATCGGGATGGAACGGCTTCGGCTCGAGGGAACGATCCGGTGCGGGAGCCACGCTGACCCGCTGGAGCGATTCGAGATCGACATAGCCGTTGCGGCCGCTGAAGCGAAGGCTCTGGGTATCCCCCTGCTGCTGCGAGACGCCGGAAATGTCGTAATGCCCGGTATCGTAGAGGACGAGCGTTCCCGAGGTCTCCACGGCGAGCAGCCGGCTATCCGGGAAATAGGCGTAGCGCATGCTGTTCTGCGAGCCGGACGTGGCCGGTCGGCCGAGTTCCGCCGGCCACCAATTCCCGGATGCCGCGCCGTCGTCCCATCCGCCGGGGGGCAGGGATTGGGCCAGATCCGCGCAGAGAGCCGCGACCCGTGACTTGAGATTGGCATCGAACATGTTGCCGATCATGGTCATGCCGCCGGACGACCATTGCCCGAAACCGCCGAGTTCGGGATGGTTGAACTGCGCCATGGTTCCGTTGCCCACCTCCAATGCGCGCATGAGGTGGCGGACGGCGTCGATGCTCACGCCGTGCCGTTCGGCGGCGGCTTGCAGGACGGAGGGTCTATCGGACATGGGCTGTCTCCAAAGACATGAGCCGTAAAGACATGAGCTGCCTCCAAAACGGCGAAGATGCCGGGCGCGGCGAAGCGGCCGGATCATAGTACGGCGCCTGCGCGCGAGTCCGTCTCGCAACGCAAAAAGTTTCCACGATCACGGACCTTACGGTCAAGCATCAGCGTTCACTCGGCGGAATTCATGCCGTCGGGCTCCGCGTCACGCAGCGAGCCCACCCTGGAGTGATCATGGTCGCTAAGAACCCCCCGATGCCGCAGGCCGCCACGCAGACGAAGGCCGTGCGGTCGCGCATCAAAGAGGGATCGCCCTATCCGCTGGGGGCCAACTGGGACGGCCTCGGCGTCAATTTCGCCCTGTTTTCGGCCCATGCCACCAAAGTCGAACTCTGCCTGTTCGACGATGCCGGAGAGCAGGAACTCGAGCGGATCGAGTTGCCCGAATACACCGACGAGATCTGGCACGGCTACCTGCCCGACGCGCGTCCCGGCACGATCTACGGCTACCGGGTCCATGGACCGTACGAGCCCAAGGCCGGGCACCGCTTCAACCCCAACAAGCTGCTGATCGACCCCTACGCCAAGGGTCTCGTCGGCTCCATCACCTGGAACCCGGCCCTGTTCGGCTACCAGATGGAGACGGGCGACGACCTCACCTTCGACGAGCGCGATTCGGCGCCCTTCACCCGGCGCAGCCGCGTCATCGACCCGGCCTTCACCTGGGGACGGGACCGCAAGCCCCACGTGCCGTGGGAGAAGACGATCTTCTACGAGACCCATGTGAAGGGCTTCACCAAGCTGCATCCGGCCGTGCCGGAGAAGCTGCGCGGCACCTATGCCGGTCTCGGCAACCCGGCCGTGCTCGACTACATCAAGAGCCTCGGTGTCACCTCGGTCGAACTCCTGCCCGTCCATGCCTTCGTGCAGGACGATTATCTCCAGGAAAAGAACCTGGTGAATTACTGGGGTTATAACACGATCTCGTTCTTCACCCCGGCGCGGCGCTACGCGGCGGTGCCGGACTTCGCCTTCTCCGAGTTCAAGGAGATGGTGGCGCGCATGCACGGCGCCGGCCTCGAAGTGATCCTCGACGTGGTCTACAACCACACCGCCGAGGGCAACGAGAAGGGCCCGACCCTGTCGTTCAAGGGCGTCGACAACGCCTCCTACTATCGCCTGATGCCGGGCGAGGAGCGCTACTACATCAACGATACCGGCACCGGTAACACCTTCAACCTGTCCCACCCGCGCGTCCTGCAGCTGGTGACCGATTCCCTGCGCTACTGGGCGACGGAAATGCGGGTCGACGGCTTCCGCTTCGACCTCGCCACCATCCTGGGGCGTGAGCCGCACGGTTTCGACGAGGGCGGCGGCTTCCTCGACACCTGCCGGCAGGATCCGGTGCTGAACTCGGTCAAGCTCATCGCCGAGCCGTGGGATTGCGGCCCCGGCGGCTATCAGGTCGGCGGCTTCCCGCCGGGCTGGGCGGAATGGAACGACCGGTTCCGCGACGATGTCCGCGGCTACTGGCGCGGTGATTCCGGCCTGCTGCCGAGCCTTGCCTCGCGCATCACCGGATCGGCCGACAAGTTCAACAAGCGCGGGCGTAAGCCCTGGGCCTCGGTGAACTTCCTCACCGCCCATGACGGGTTCACGCTGAACGATACGGTTTCGTACAACGAGAAGCACAACCTCGCGAATGGCGAGGACGGGCGGGACGGGCATTCCCACAACCTCTCCAACAATTACGGCGTCGAAGGTCCCACCGACGACGAGGCGATCAAGGCGGTGCGCACGCGCCAGATGCGCAACATGATGGCGACGCTGTTCCTCTCGCGGGGAACGCCGATGCTGCTCGCCGGCGACGAATTCGCCCGGAGCCAGGGCGGCAACAACAACGCCTATTGCCAGGACAACGAGATCTCCTGGCTCGATTGGGAGGGGATCGACGAGGCGGGCCGCGACCTCGCCGAGTTCACACAGCGCCTCACCATCCTGCGCGAAGCCTTGCCGATCCTCACCCGCGGGCGCTTCCTCTCGGGCGCCTATGACGAGGATCTCGGCGTCAAGGACGTGACGTGGCTGCGCCCCGACGGCGAGGAGATGTCCACGGAGAACTGGACGGATGGCGGCGCGCATTCCATCGCGGTCCTGCTCGACGGACGCGCGCAGGCCTCGGGCATCCACCGCCGGGGCGGCGATGCGACGCTGTTGATCCTCTACAACGCCTACAGCGATCTCGTCTCCTTCACCCTGCCGGGTTCCGTCGGCGGCGTCGGCTGGACCCGGCTCCTCGACACCAACCTGCCCGACAGTCAGGAGGTCGGCACCTGGGAAATCGGCGACCGGTACGAGGTCACCGGACGCTCGATGCTGATGTTCGTGCTGAAGCCCGAGGAGACCGAAGGCGACGAGGCCACCGAAATGGAGCGTTCCTACCAGCACGTGATGCAGGCTTTCGAACGCGCCAATATCGAGAGCGTGCGCTTCGCCCCCTCGGCGACCTGAAGCGCGCTCCGACGAAGTGGATGCCGCTTCGGCCAGGACGGGCGCGGCGGAACAAAGGCCTGGAGATGCGTCCCGACCCAGGCGGTCGGGCGCGACTCCAGGCCATTTCGATCGATGACGACGCGGGCGCCGTCGGCACCTGCGTCGTCATCGCGGGATTTGTCGAGGGAAACGGATGAAGCGCCAGTCGTTGGGCATTCCTGACCCACATTCATTGCCTGGCAAAACAACCGACCGATGATGACCGAGAGCCCCGAGAAACCGCCTGCAGGTGAACCGCCGCGCGTGAGAACCGGGGCTGTGTCGGAGATCGCCGATCACACGAGCGACATCTTCTTCACCGCGGTCGAGGCGACCCGGATGCCGATGGTGGTTACCGACCCCCGGCAGGACGACAACCCGATCGTCTTCGTCAACAAGGCCTTCCTGGGCCTCACAGGTTATGCGACCGAGGAAATCATCGGTCGCAATTGCCGCTTCCTGCAGGGACCGGACACCGACCGGGAAAGCGTGAACGCCCTGCGCGAGGCGATCCAGGCCCGGCGGGAATTCACCACCGAGATCATCAACTACCGCAAGGACGGATCGACCTTCTGGAACGCGCTGTTCGTCGCGCCCATTTACAATGCGGCCGGCGACCTCGTGTATTTCTTCGCCTCGCAGCTCGATGTCTCCCGCCGCCGCACCGTCGAGGAGGCGTTGGGGCAGGCCCAGAAGATGGAGGCGCTCGGCCAGCTGACCGGCGGCATCGCCCACGACTTCAACAACCTTCTCCAGGTCATCGTCGGCTACATCGATATTCTGAGCCACGGTCTCGACCGTCCGGATGCGGACCGCAACCGCCTTCGGCGCGCCACCGACAATATCCGTACCGCCGCCGAACGGGCGACCACCCTGACCCAGCAGCTTCTCGCCTTCGCGCGCAAGCAGCGTCTCGATGGCCGCGCGGTCCATCTCAACGCCCTCGTGAAGGGCATGGAGGATATGGCCGCGCGCAGCCTCGGTGACGCGATCACGCTGCGGCTCGACTTGAGCGAAGACCTCTGGAACTGCCGTGTCGACCCGGCTCAGGCCGAGGTCGCCCTGCTCAACATCCTCATCAACGCTCGCGATGCCATGCCGGAGGGCGGCACCGTCGTCATCTCCACCGAGAACCGGGATATCGGCGCGCAGGATCTGGGCTCGCAGGATTTCGGCGGATCGGATTCCCTGGGCGAGGGCCGCTACGTCACCGTGACCATCGCCGACACCGGGGCGGGCATCCCGCCGCCGATCCTGGCGCGGGTGATGGAGCCGTTCTTCACGACGAAGGACGAGGGCAAGGGCACGGGGCTCGGCCTCTCGATGGTCTATGGCTTTGCCAGGCAATCCGGGGGCGCGGCGCAGATCGAGTCCGTCGTCGGCAAGGGAACGCGCGTCCGCCTGTCCTTCCCCGCCGCCGCCGAGGACGACAGGGAGCCCAACCGCGCCGTGTCGGGGACGGTCGATCGCCAAGGGACCGAGACCATCCTCATCGTCGACGACCGCGAGGACGTGGCCGAACTGGCGCGGACCATCCTGCGCGACAGCGGCTACACACTGTTGATGGCCCAGAACGGCCGTGAGGCGCTGGAGATCCTGGATTCGAGCGGTTCGGTGGACCTGCTGTTCACCGACCTCATCATGCCGGGCGGGATGAACGGCATCATGCTCGCCCGCGAGGCCAGGCGGCGGCAACCCCGATTGAAGGTCCTGCTGACCACCGGTTACGCCGAGGCGAGTCTCGAGCGAACCGATGCCGGGGGTTCGGAGTTCGACCTTCTGAACAAGCCCTATCGCCGTACCGATCTCATCCGCCGCGTTCGCGCCATCCTGGACGGTCCGACCGACGACAGCTGAGGCAGCGGCGAGGGGCCCGATACGGGAAACTCGCCATGCCACAGGGTGACAAGTCGAAATACACCGACAAGCAGATCCGCAAGGCCGAGCACATCGCGGAATCCTACGAAGAGCGCGGCGTCCCGGAGAAGGAAGCCGAGGCCCGCGCCTGGGCAACCGTCAACAAGGACGATGGCGGCGGCAAGCATCCGGGCGGATCGGGGAGGGGCAAGTCGAGCTCCCACCCGGCGGCCCACAAGGGCGGAGCCGCCGGCGGAAAGGCCTCGGCCTCCCGCACCGCCGAGCAACGTTCCGCCTCGGCGAAGAAAGCCGCCGCGACCCGCAAGCGCAACGCCGAGGCGGCAAGGCCCTCATCCTAAGCGAATGATGGCCGGCGCGAATCCCCTCTCCCCGCACGCGGGGAGAGGGAAGCGGCGACCTTGTCGTTGGCGTGGCGAGGCGGCAGCCGACGGTGAGGGGGCGCGTCCGGAGGAGGCTCACGCGAAGGAGCCACATCCGGAGCTACCCCCTCACCCTCGCCCTGCCGGGCTCACGTCGCCTCCCGACAAGGGGAGGACGACGTCCTCTCCCCGCCCGGCGGGGAGAGGGGAACCCGCACTTCGCGCTCAGGCCATGGCGGTCTTGAGGTTCGCGTCGACCTTGTCGAGGAAGCCGGTGGTGGAGAGCCACTTCTGCTCTGGGCCGACGAGGAGGGCGAGATCCTTGGTCATGAAGCCGGCTTCCACCGTATCGACGCAGACCTTCTCCAGCGTGTTGGCGAACTTGGCGAGGTCGCCGTTGTCGTCGAGCTTGGCGCGGTGGGCGAGGCCACGGCTCCAGGCGAAGATCGACGCGATGGAATTGGTGGAGGTCTCCTTGCCCTTCTGATGCTCGCGGTAGTGGCGCGTCACCGTGCCGTGCGCGGCTTCCGCCTCGACGGTCTGGCCGTCCGGCGTCATCAGCACCGAGGTCATCAAGCCGAGCGAGCCGAAGCCCTGGGCGGCGGTGTCCGACTGCACGTCGCCATCGTAGTTCTTACAGGCCCAGACGTAGCCGCCGGACCATTTGAGGCAGGAGGCTACCATGTCGTCGATGAGGCGGTGCTCGTAGGTGATGCCGAGCGCCTGGAACTTCGCCTTGAACTCGGCGTCGAACACTTCCTGGAACAGGTCCTTGAAGCGGCCGTCATAGGCCTTGAGGATGGTGTTCTTGGTCGAGAGGTAGACCGGGTACTTGCGGGCGAGGCCGTAATTCAGCGAGGCGCGGGCGAAGTCGCGGATCGACTCGTCGAGATTGTACATCGACATCGCGACGCCGGCGGCCGGGAACTTGAAGACTTCCTTCTCGATGACCGTGCCGTCGTCACCCTCGAACTTGATGGTCAGGCGGCCCTTGCCGGGCACCTTGAAGTCCGTGGCGCGATACTGGTCGCCGTAGGCGTGGCGGCCGATGACGAAGGGCTGGGTCCAGCCCGGCACGAGGCGCGGCACGTTCTTGCAGATGATCGGCTCGCGGAAGATCACGCCGCCGAGGATGTTGCGGATCGTGCCGTTGGGCGAACGCCACATCTCCTTGAGCTTGAACTCCTCCACTCGCTGCTCGTCGGGGGTGATGGTGGCGCATTTCACGCCGACGCCATGGCGCTTGATCGCCTCCGCCGCATCGACGGTGACCTTGTCGTTCGTCTCGTCGCGGTGCTCCACACCGAGGTCGTAATAATCGAGGTCGAGGTCGAGATAGGGATGGATGAGCTTGTTCTTGATCTCGCTCCAGATGATCCGGGTCATCTCGTCGCCGTCGAGTTCGACGACCGGGTTCGCCACCTTGATCTTCGACATGATCCTCAGAACCTTTCTCATCACGCGGCCGGGACCGGCCGCGCTCCCGCTCGCCCGCGGTCATAGCGCGCTGCAACAGGACGCGAAAGCCGTGCCCCTTACAGATCGGGAACTGCGTCGGCGACCGAGATAATTCCCGGCCGGCTCTGGACATCCGCCCTCGGGCCGGGAATCTGCGGCCCATTCCGATTTCTGTGAAGGATATCTCCATGAGCGAACGCATCATCCTGCGGGCCGGCGAGGCCCTGGTCGCCGGCGGGCCGCCCAACACCGCCTCCGAGCCGGAGGTCATCATCGGCGAACTCGACGGGCCGGTCGGCACGGCGCTCGCCACCCTCACGGGCGATCAGGTGGTGGGCCATTCCCGCGTCTTCGCGCTCCTGAACACCGACATCATGGTGCGGCCGGTGACGCTCTGCGTCTCCAAGGTCAGCGTCACGGAGAGCAAGTACACCTCCATCCTGATGGGCACGGTGCAGTTCGCCATCGCCAACGGCGTCCTTGACGCGGTGCGCCTCGGCTATATCCCCAAGGAGAAGGCCAACGATCTCGGCATCATCTGCTCGGTCTGGCTCAGCCCCGGCGTGATCGAGGCCGAGACGGTCGATCACAAGGCTTTGTTCGAGATCCAGCGCAAGGGCATGACCGAGGCGATCCGCAAGGCCATGACCAACGAGCCCTCGATCGACTGGCTCCTCGAGAACCAGGACAAGATCATCCACAAATACTACCAGATGGGCCTCGACGGTAAGATCTGAGCGTTTCCACTGCGAATGGGGGAGCCGCGGCGCCGACGGTGCCCGCGGCTCCCCATCCTCCCCAAACGGACTTTCCGTCCGGGCCGACCCGTGGCAGAGGGCGTCGATGAGCGCCCCCGTCATCATCCTGGTCGAACCGCAGCTGGCCGAGAATATCGGCATGGTCGCCCGCGCCATGGCCAATTTCGGCCTCGCCGAACTCCGCCTCGTGGCCCCCAAGAACGGCTGGCCCAAGAAGGGCGTGCGGGAGGCCGCTTCAGGGGCGACGCATGTCCTCGACGGCGCCACCGTCTTCGCCACGGTGCCGGAGGCCATCGCCGACCTGAACTATCTGCTCGCCACCACGGCCCGCGAGCGCGGGCAGATGAAGCGCGCCTACGGTCCCGACGAGGCGATGACCGACATGGCCTCGCGAACGGCACAGCGCGTCGGCGTGATGTTCGGCCGCGAGCGGATCGGGCTGACCAACGACGAGGTGTCGCTGGCCGACGCCATCGTCACCTTTCCGGTCTCCCCGGACTTTCCGTCCCTCAACCTCGCTCAGGCGGTGCTCCTCGTCGGCTACGAATGGCGCAAGGCCTCGGGGCAGGCCCGGCTCCCCTTCACCGGCGAGATGCAATCTCCACCCGCCACGCGCGAAGCGATGGCCTCCCTCGTCGCCAGCTTGGAAGGTAGCCTCGACGCGGGCGGATTCTACCCGCCCGAAAAGCGGGATGTCATCGCCCGAAACATGCGCGACATGCTGCATCGCATGGCAATGACCGAACAGGATGTCAGGACGTTTCGCGGAGCATTGCGCGCCTTGACCCGAACTAAGCCTCAGAGCTGATAATTGTTATCGATCTAGTTGGTTCTTAACGCCTGCGCGACTTTTGCATGCGAGTGTCGGGCGCCATGTGGAAGCATAGACTCAACGCCATCGGCGGCGAATTCGTCTCGGTCGATCGGGAAAGGGCGTTTCAGGACGAGCGCTTTCCCGAGACCCTGCGCCATGCGCGCCTGATCTTTCTCTGCGCCATTCTCCTCAACACGCTCTTCCTGCTCAGCGACTGGCGCTTCGCCGGGCAGATCCATTTCTGGGTCGCCGTACCCGCCCGCGCCGGTATCATCGTGCTGTCCCTCGCCAGCCTGCTGGCGACCTGGAAAGTCACCGGTTTCGGCAGGCTGCAGGGAGTGATGGTGACATGGGAGATCCTGGTCGCCGGATGCGTCGCGGTCCTGTGCTCGTCGCGATCCGACATCGCGCTCTTCGTGATGCTGCTGCTTCCGGCGATCTACATGATCGTCATGCCGACGCGCTTTCTCTGGAGCCTGACGACGAGCGCGATCGCCTCCACCGCGCTGGTGGCGGGCTATCTCCTGCCGCCGCCGATGCCGTCCACGGCCCTCGGCATCTGTCTCGCAGTCCTGTTGTCCAACGTCGCCACGCTGCTGTTCGTGGTGCGGTCGAACCGCCTGAGGCGTCTGGAATGGACCGCGACCCAGGCGGAGCGGCGCGCCAATGCGGAACTGGCGGAAAGCCGGCGCCTGTTCGAGACGATGTTCAAGGCAGCGCCGATTCCAATCGTGGTGTCTCGCGCCGATGACGGCCAGATCGTCGATGCCAACGACGCCGCGAGCTGTTTCTACGGACTCGACGATGGCGAAAAGCTGACCCGATACACAATACGCGATCTGGTCGACGGGCCGACCCGGCGCGTGATCCAGGCGGAACTCGACCGGAATGGAACCGCCAGCGAGATCGAGATCGCCACGGGCGTCTCGGGCCGTGTACGCCGGGACGCCCTATTGTCGGCGGTCATCGTGGAGATGGACGGCGCGACCCGTGTGATCTCCAGTCTCGTCGACATGACGAGCCGCAAGGCGGTGGAGGAGCGGATCCGCCTCGCCGCCCAGCGCGACGTCCTCACCGGTCTGCCGAACCGCGCCCTGTTCCAGACGACCCTCGACGCCGCGCTGAGCAAGGCGGAGGCGTCCGGCCAGCGCGTCGGCCTCATTCTGATCGATCTCGATGCGTTCAAGGAGGTGAACGACACCCTCGGCCACGACGCGGGCGATGCCCTGCTCAAGGAGGTCGCCCGGCGTCTCGGCAACATCATCGGCGAGCACGATCTCGTCGCCCGGCTCGGCGGCGACGAATTCGTCATCATCGCCCTGTGCGAGAAGGATCGCCATCAGCCGAGCCGGCGCATCCACGCCCTGTCCCGGGCGATCCTCGAGGTCCTGAAACCGTCGATGGCCGTCTCGGGGCGTGTGGTCTCGCCGCGTGCCAGTCTCGGCCTCGCCCTGTTCCCGGAACACGCCGCCAATCCGACCGACCTCTTCACCAATGCCGACCTCGCCCTCTACGCGGCCAAGGCGGCCGGGCGGAACCGGGCGACGCTGTTCGTCCCGGCGCTTCGGGCGGATATCGAGCACCGCGTCTCCGTCGCCCGCGAGATGCGGTCGGCCCTCGAAGTCGGCGGGCTGATTCCGTATTATCAACCGAAGATCGGCCTCGCCACGGGGGAGATCATCGGGTTCGAAGCCCTGGCGCGGTGGCAGCATCCGAGCCGCGGACTCCTGGCGCCCGCCAGCTTCTCGACCGTGTTCGACGACGCGGAGATCGGGGTCGCGGTCGGGACCGTCCTCGCGCGCCAGATCTTCGCCGATCTGGCAAGCTGGATCGCGCAAGGGTACGATCCCGGCCGGGTGTTCCTGAACCTGTCCTCGGCCCAGTTCGCCCAGGAGAACCTCGCCGAGAACCTGATCTCCGATCTGGCCGCCGTGGGCCTCTCCCATGACCGGATCGGCGTGGAGGTGACCGAAACGGTCCTGCTCGGCGGCCATGGCGACCGAGTCTCGGCGGTGCTGGCGAGCCTGCACAGCGCCGGTGTACGCGTGGCGCTCGACGATTTCGGGACCGGCTACGCGTCGCTGACCCACCTCAAGCAATATCCGGTGGACGAGATCAAGATCGACCGCAGCTTCGTGCGCGATCTTGAGCGGGACCCGAACGACGCCGCCATCGTCACGGCGGTGGTTCAACTGGGCCAGAGCCTCGGCCTCAACGTCACCGCCGAGGGCGTGGAGACCGAGGCGCAGGCGACCTTCCTGCGCGAACAGGGCTGCGCCTATGCGCAGGGCTATCTCTACAGCAAGCCCATGCCGCAGAGCCGGGTGCCGTGGTTCCTGAAGCACCACGGCGGCGCTGTCGCGCAGCCGAAGAGCGCAGCGACCACCGAGCTCAAATTCGCCTGATCAGGAATCGACCTGATCCAGCGCCTGGGCGATATCGGCGATCAGATCCTCGGCATTTTCGAGACCGATGGAGAGACGGACGGTCTCGGGGCCGACCAGGGCCGCCGCCTTGTCGGCATCGCTCAGCTGGCGGTGCGTCGTGGTGGCCGGGTGGATCGCCAGGGATTTGATCTCGCCGATATTCACGAGATGCGAGACGAGCTCCAGGCTCATGATGAACTTCACCGCCGCCGGCTGCCCGCCCTTCAGTGCGAAGGTGAAGATCGAGCCCGGCCCTTCCGGCACGTAGCGGGCGGCCAGGTCCTCGCCCGTCTGGCCGGGCAGCGCCGGATAGCTCACCCATGCCACCGCCGGGTGGTCCTTGAGAAAGGCGGCGACGGCCTTCGCATTCTCGCAATGCCGCTTCATCCGCAACGGCAGGGTCTCGATGCCGGTGAGCGTCAGGAAGGCGTTCATCGGCGACAGGCCGGGGCCGAGATCGCGCAGGCCGAAGAGTCGACAGGCGACCGCGAAGCTGAAATCGGGGAAGCGATCCGAGACCACGAGCCCGTCGTAATCGGCCCAGGGCTCGGTGATGAGGTTGTAACGCCCCTCCGCCGCCGGCCAATCGAAGGTCCCGGCATCGCAGATGATGCCGCCGATGGTCTGGCCGGACCCGCCGAGGAACTTCGAGGTCGAGTGGAACACGATGTCGGCCCCGTGCTCGATCGGCCGGATCAGCGCCGGGGAGGCGAGGGTGTTATCCACCACCAGCGGCAAGTTGTGCCGCTTGGCCACTTCGGCGATGCCGGCGATGTCCATCACCGTGGCGCAGGGATTGACGATCGACTCGCAGACGATGGCCTTCGTCTCCGGCGTGATCGCGGCCTCGAAATCGGCGGGCGTCAGGCCCTTGGCGAAGAGCGGCTTGAGGTCGTAGCGGGCGTCGAGCCGGTTCATCAGCCCGAGCGAGCCACCGAACAGACGCGGCGAGGCCACATAGGCGTCGCCGCTCTTCATCAGCGTCATCAGCACGAGGAGCAGGGCGGACTGGCCCGACGAGACGGCCACGGCGGCCTTGGCGCCCTCCAGGGCGGCGACCCGGCGCTCCAGGGCGGCCACGGTGGGGTTCGAGCCGCGCGAATAGGAGAAGCCGGTGCGCCGCATGGCGAAGATGTCGGCGGCCTGCTCGGTGGATTCGAACACGAAGCCGTTGGTGAAGTAGATCGGCTGGACGCGCGCGCCCGTGGCGGGGTCGGGTGCCGCACCGGCATGGACGGCCTGGGTGGCGAAGCGGAGCGGGCGGGTCTCGGTGGCCATGATGGGCGTCGCGATCTTCGAAAGAGGTGGCGGGGTCAGGCAGCGCGCCTGGCGAAGGCCCGCAATGTCCGGACCAGGGTGTTGGGCGCGTAGGGCTTCGGGATGAAGCGCGCGCCCTCGGGCATGTCGTGCGGGCCGGGCGTGCCCATGCCGGACACGACGAGGACCGGGATGGTCGGCCAGCGATGGGCGACGAGGCGGGCCAAGGCGAACCCGTCCATGGAGCCCTGCGGCATGTCCACGTCGGTCATCAGCAGGTCGATCTCCTCGTTGCGTTCGAGGATGGTAAGCGCCTTGTCGGCCTGCGGCGCTTCGAGGACGCGGAACCCCGCATCGACCAGGGTATCGGCCGCCTCCATCAGGAGAAGGCCGTCGTCTTCGACGACAAGGATGACCGGGGGCTCGCCGGAAGTCTCGAAAGGATCATGCGTCATGCAATGCGAACGATCTCGATGGAGGAATGGTTCGCGGGGTAGTCCCGACGCCGCCGAGGGTCAACCCGGGGGCGTCGGGCCGGGATCGCGCCCAGGCCTGCCAGCAAAATCAAGCGCTTAACGCCGCGTCGAGATCCTCGATCAGATCCGCCGGGTCCTCGATGCCGATGGAGAGCCGCACCACTTCGGGCCCGGCGCCGGCCGCGGATTTCTGCGCGTCGGTGAGCTGGCGGTGGGTGGTGGAGGCCGGGTGGATCACCAGCGAGCGGGTGTCGCCGATATTCGCCACATGGGAGAACAGCTGGAGATTGGCCACCAGCTTCACGCCCGCTTCGTAGCCGCCCTTGAGGCCGATGGTGAAGACCGAGCCGGAGCCGAGCGGCGTGTAGCGCCGGGCGAGCTGGTGATACTTGTCGGTCTCCAGCCCCGGATAGCTCACCCATTCCACCGCCGGATGGGCGTTGAGATGGGTCGCGATCTCGAGCGCGTTGTCGCAATGGCGCTGCATCCGCAGCGGCAGGGTCTCGATGCCGTTGAGGATGAGGAAGGCGTTGAACGGCGAGAGCGCCGGGCCGAGATCGCGCAGGCCCAGCACCCGGATGGCGATGGCGAAGCCGAAATTGCCGAAGGTCTCGGAGAGGACCATGCCGGAATATTCGGGGCGCGGCTGCGACAGCATCGGGTAGCGGTCGTCGCCGGCCCAGGCGAAGGTGCCGCCATCGACCACGAGGCCGCCGATGGAATTGCCGTGGCCGCCGAGGAACTTGGTGGCCGAATGCACGACGATGTCGGCCCCGTGCTCGAAGGGGCGGATCAGGTACGGCGTCGCCATGGTGTTGTCGACGATGAGCGGGATCTTGTGGCGCCTGGCGATCACCGAGAGCGCGGCGATGTCGGTGATGACACCGCCCGGATTGGCGATGGATTCACAGAAGATCGCCTTGGTGCGCGGCGTGATGGCCCGCTCGAACGAATCCGGGTCGTCCGTATCGGCCCAGACCACGTTCCAGCCGAAGCTCTTGTAGGAATGGTTGAACTGGTTGATCGAGCCGCCATAGAGCTTGTTGGCCGCGATGAACTCGTCGCCCGGCTGCATCAGCGCATGCATGGTGAGGAACTCGGCCGCGTGGCCCGAGGCGACCGCCACGGCGGCGGTGCCGCCTTCCAGCGCCGCGATGCGCTCTTCCAGCACCGCGTTGGTAGGGTTCGTGATGCGCGAGTAGATGTTGCCGAAGGCCTGCAGCCCGAACAGCGAGGCGGCGTGGTCCACGTCGTCGAACACGAAGGACGTAGTCTGGTAGATCGGCGTGGCCCGCGCGCCCGTGGTGGCATCGGGAGCGGCGCCGGCATGGATCGCCAGCGTGTTGAAGCCTGGGATACGGTCGGTCATCACTTACTCCGGGGGCCGGCGGGCACGCACTGGACGTCGTTCTAGCGCCTGTGCCGGGCCAGACGGAAGAGGAGCCATGCCCCCGTTCCGCTTAAACGAACAGAAGTTCTTTATGGCGGACGACGCGCGCGGGTCAAGGGTGGGTGATGTCGCGAGGGGGGAAGATCACTCCCGTCATCCCGGGGCTGCGCAGCAGAGCCCGGGATCCAGAACCGCGAACCCTTATCCAGCGAAGGCCGTCACCGCGTCTGGATCCTGGGCTCGCCTACAGCGCCCCAGGATGACGGCGCGGGCGCCGACACCTCGTGACCATTCGCCCCTCCCGTCCCTGAGGAACCCGCCCCGTGCCTTCCGCTTGATCCAGTCCCGATGCGACGGAGGCGACTAGTGAGCAAGGACGACCACGACGAGACCTGGCGCGCGTTCAAGGAGGCGGTGAACATGACGCCCGCCGCCCTGGAGACATTCCTCGACAGCGAGCAGAGCCGCTCGGTCGGGCAGAAGAAGGACGGCGCGTCCGAATCCACCGGCCACGCCTCGGGCCGGCGCATCGTCGCAATTCTGAAAGCCAAGAAGGCCGATCTCACCGACGACGATTACGCCCATATGCGCAAGGTCACCGGCTACGTGAACCGCCACCTCAAACAGGGCGGCCCGGAAGACAAGGACGCGGTGGAGGATTCACCCTGGCGTCTCTCGCTGATGAACTGGGGCCACGACCCGCTGAAGACATAGGTTCGGGGGCTCACTCGGCCCGCTGAGGTGGAGCGCGCTCCCCGCAACGGGCTACGCTGTTCACACAGCTCGCGGGCAGCGCGGGTCCCCTCTCTTGGAAGGAGAGGGACAGGGTGAGGTGTGTGACCTCTCCGGAGATGGACCACACCTCACCCCAACCCTCTCCTTCCAGGAGAGGGAGCCCGTCGCGCCTCAGGTCGAATCCTCCCGGATAGAGGGAACAGCCATCGCTGCCGCTGCGGGCGAAATCCTAGAACGGCCGGGGAGCGTGTCGAGGCGGCAGCCGGGGGCGAGGGGGGCTTCCGGAAGAGCCTCACTCTGCAATACCCCCTCACCCTCGCTCCGGCTTCGCCTGCGCTCATCGCGGACACGACAAGGTGTCCGCGATCCTCTCCCCGCCCGGCGGGGAGAGGGGGGCGCGCCTCCAGCACGATCCTGCAAGAATTCGCATGGCACTCGCCCCCGCCTGCGGTTATAGCGCCGCACATGCTCCAGCCCGCTCCGCCCCCTCCCGTTCCCGCCGCGCGGATCCTCATCGCCAGCTTCGTCGGCACGGCGATCGAGTTCTACGATTTCTATGTCTACGCCACGGCCGCCGCCCTGGTGATCGGGCCGATCTTCTTCTCGGCCGACGATCCCTCGGTGCAGACGCTGGCGGCCTTCGCCACCTTCTCCATCGCCTTCATCGCGCGGCCGCTGGGGGCGGCGTTCTTCGGGCATTTCGGCGACAGGGTCGGGCGCAAGGCGACGCTGGTGGCCTCGCTGATGATCATGGGCCTCTCCACCGTGCTCATCGGCTGCCTGCCGACCTATGCCACCGCCGGATGGTGGGCGCCCTTCGCGCTCTGCGTCCTGCGCTTCGGCCAGGGCATCGGCTTTGGCGGCGAATGGGGCGGCGCGGCCTTGCTGGCGGTGGAGAACGCCCCGCCGGGGCGACGCGCCCTCTACGGCATCTTCCCGCAGCTCGGCGCGCCGGTGGGCTTCATCACCGCCAATCTGGGCTTCCTCGGCCTCGCGCTGGCCCTGACCCCGGCCGATTTCCAGGCCTGGGGCTGGCGCATCCCGTTCCTCGCCTCCGCCGTACTCGTGGGCGTCGGGCTCTATGTCCGCCTGAAGCTCACCGAGACCCCGGTCTTCAAGGCCGCCATGGAGAAGGCCCCGCCCGAGCGCGTGCCGCTCGCCACCATCTTCACGAAATACATCAAGGCGACGCTGCTCGGCACCTTCGCCATGGTGGCCTGCTACGCGGTGTTCTACCTCTCCACCGTCTTCGCGCTCAGCTACGGCGTCTCGAAACTCGGTTTCGACCGCCCGACCTTCCTGCTGTTCGAATGCGTCGCCGTGCTGTTCATGGCGCTCGGCATCCCGCTCTCCGGCTGGGCCGCCGACCGCTACGGCCGCCGCCCCGTCCTCCTCACCGGCCTCGCCTTCACCGCGTCCCTCGGCCTTCTGCTCGGCCCGATGCTGGGAAGCGGGCAGGGCGGCCTGGTGCTCGGCTTCCTGTGTCTGGGCCTCTTCGCCATGGGCTGGCTCTTCGGCCCCATGGGCGCCCTGCTGCCCGAGCTCTTCCCCACCCGCGTCCGCTACACGGGCGCCTCGGTGACCTACAACCTCGCCGGCATTTTGGGAGCTTCCGCCGCGCCGTATCTGGCGCAGCGGCTGAGTGAGTGGGGCGGGATCGGTTGGGTTGGGCTTTATTTAGCTGTGGCGGCTGGGGTTAGTTTTGTGGCTGTAGCGCTGATGGAGGAGACGGGAAATCAAGAGATCCGAAACGATTACGCCTGACGGAAACTACAGGATACGTCATAAAATCACGGATCCATTTTCATCTCCGCGAGATTGAGCAACCTCCATTATTTTACCTATAAACATATTTTTCAGCACACTTACTGGCTTGTTAACATGCTTTACAATTTCTGATTTCGTCTCTTCAGTCAGAATGAGGCCATATCTCTGGTAAGACTCGAATCGCTTAATAAATTTTTCTACATCCTCAATTCTGAGCGTTTCGTTCGGGTAAACTACGGAAGATTTAGGAATTATATTATTACTAATCAGATTAGGTATATCGCCATAAAGTATATTAGAAGGTAAAATCCATATGAACCGTGAGTTTGGTATGCTTTTTTCAATGACCTTATAAGTTTTCGTTGAGAAGGGAGAGATTCCACTCATCAAGAATATATTCAAGCCATGCGCTGATTGGTCATGAAGCAGATTAGCGAAGCGCGATCTACCCGTAGAAATTCCATCTATATTATTGGCAAATATTTTTAACTCGTCATAATCCTCGGATGATCGCCATTTACTTACGCGAAAATTATCGATTATCCGTGCCATGAATCCTACTTCTACTCTTTTATCAAACAGATTTTCGACTTTGCAATCTTTTAAGGATTTGAAAAAGGCCGCATCTAAGGACGGCACACCCGATACTGGAAGCCTCGACGATAAAGACTTACTAGTAATTTCTATTATTTTGATACTAGCATGATTAGTTCGACGGTCGAAAAGATAGCTAATCTTCTCATCCATAGCAGCGATTAATGCCTCACGAATGGCTTCTTCTATGAGTTGATGTTCGGTATGACTTCTATAGCAGGTAAGAACAGGCATTTTTTGTTCGATTTGCCGAACAATGTCAGACTGGACTCTGGATGGTAAATAGAAACGGTGCGCAGAAATAAGCACCTGCTTAAGCAAACTAAATTTTACTTTAATTGCCGTTCGAGAAATCGATCCGACATAAGAATATTAACTTGGAAGCTTTGCGCCAAATATTATAGCGCCCTGAAGATTTAGATCCCCCCGTACTTTGCTAAGGTTTGCATCTGTCAAATTGCAGTGAGAAAGGTCTATATTGTTTGAGGTTAGACTACCAAAATCTACTCCTTGAAAATCACATCCTCGCAAATCCGTCGCAGGATCTAGTTGCGCGATAACTAATAATTCAGCAAAATTAACGCTTTCTGCGGACAGGACTGCGTGGAGCAGATGTTCCATTCGGCACTTCTTCCAATCTAAAATTCACTTTACTTGTCCCAATGACAATTCGTCCATCTATGCTGGATTGACCCGTTGGATTTAATCCTTTGAGATGCTTTGCGATTAAAGCTTTTGCGACAGCGACTTTCTCTGGTCGTTCTTTTATAAATTTCTTTAAATTTAGGCTCTCCGTGTGGATCGCTTCGATCGATAAATCTCGCGGGAAAAAATAGAGAGCACCAGTCGCGCTACCACTCATTTTCGTTTCATCGATACGAATTTTACATAAGTGCTCATCTGGCTGATATTTACCGAACAATGTATCGGAAATCACATCAGCAATTAACCACCGGCCTCCCGGCATAGATGTCAGGGAATTAATCGTTGAAATCAACTTATAACTTTCACTATCTCTATTTACTTTATCGTTCTGAGATGATGCGTTTGCAGACAAAGCTAACGATGGGACCTTAAATCCCTCGGGGCCGACTGAAATGTTGGCACCAACTTTTGCACCGGTATTTACCTGAGAACTGATCTTTTCTTCTTTTGAATGCGATTTCGCAATCGAAAAGGGTCGACTGTGATCCCCGGCTCTGCCGTCTTGAGAGATGCGGGAGTTCTCTGTTGATACCTGTATAGTTGCCTCTTTTAATCTAACTAAAACCGTATAAGCCCAATTGTCGCATGCAACCGATATGGAATTAAATCGAACAACGACACCAATACAGAAATCATTGTCTGTAATAGATTGGGTTTTATAAATTTCGATTTCTGATAGCTCGTCGATCGGGTTTTCTGCGGGACATTCATCTAAGACGATTTGATGCGCCATCTGTAAAACCCAACTAAGCTAACCGCGTCCCAGCAGGAAGGTATATCATGGAATCGCTTGGCCCAAAAATTTAGTCCGCAGTACGAAGCGGTGAGATGTTGCCGTTGATCTAATCCGTGCCTCTGAAGTCCACGCCAGAGGCGAAGCTAACGACGTTCTCAGCATTCTACGACGTTCACCATATTACATCGTCCATTTTGACCGAGACAACCTTACCGTGGCTCAATCGTCAACCGCTGCACCCCCTTACCCCCCAAAACCGGCCGCTTCGAACTCAAGATCCGGGAATTCACCCCGGTCCAGCCGATCTCACCCGAGATCCGCCCGTACTCGATCTTGGGGCAGCGGTTCATCACCACGGTGACGCCCGCCGCCTCGGCGCGGGCGGCGGCGTCATCGTCGCGGACGCCGAGCTGCATCCAGACGATCTTCGGCAGCACCGGCAGGGCGAGGGCCTCGTCCACGAGGCCGCCGGCCGCGTCGGAATTGCGAAAAATCTCGACCATGTCGACCGGGCCGGGGAGGTCGGCGAGGCGGGCGACGACGGGCTTGCCCAGCAGCATCTGCCCGGCGAGGCCGGGATTGACCGGGATCACGTCGTAGCCCCGCGAGAGCAGGTATTTCAGCACGATCCAGCTCGGCCGGGCCGGGTTCGCGGACGCGCCCACGAGGGCGATCGATTTCGTTTCCGTGAGGAGCCGGCGGATCAGCGCATCGGCATAGCGGTCGTGGCGCGAGGTGTCGGGCTGGGCGGCGTCGGGCTGGGTCATCGGAACTCTTGAAAACGAAGCCCGAGACTTGTCCGCCATCGCGGCGCATGCTGCAAGGCACGTCATGACGACTGCCATGAGCCTTTCCGAGACCATCGCCTTTCTGGAGCGGGACTTCCCGCAGATGAACCATGACGGGCCGGCGTTCCACCTCGAATCGGTGGGTCTGCTCTCCGCGCGGATGCGGCTCGAGTATCACGAGCGCTTCCTGCGCCCCGGCGGCACCATCTCCGGCCCGGCCATGATGGCGCTGGCCGATTACGCCCTCTACGCGGCGATCCTCGCCAATATCGGCCCGGTGGGCCTCGCCGTGACGACGAACCTCTCCTTCAACTTCCTGCGGAAACCCGGCCCCACCGGGCTCGTCGCCGAGGCCACGCTCCTCAAGCTCGGCAAGCGCCTCGCGGTGGGGGAGGCACGCCTCTTCGCCACCGGCTCGGACGACCTCGTCTGCCACGCCACGGGGACGTATTCGATCCCGCCGGAGCGGTGAGCCGGCACCCTTCGCCCTCTGCGGGTCCGGCGTGAGTATCCCCTCGCCCCGCTTGCGGGGAGAGGGACGCGACGACCCCGTCGTCGGCGCGTCGAGGCGGCAGCCGACGGTGAGGGGGGCGGTTCCGGGGGAGCCTCTTCCGGCGACGCCCCCTCACCCTCGCTCCGCTCATCACAGGCACGACAAGGTGCCTGTGATCCTCTCCCCGCACGCGGGGAGAGGGGAAGCCGGTACCGGATATCTCCTGCTACGGAAAACGCGCTTCCTCACGCTTCAGCCGATCTCGCTTATCTGACACCGCTTAGCATCCTCGATCCCGCTCGAGCGGTGAGCCGGCGCGCCACCCTCCCCCCTCTGCGGGAGAGGGTGCCTGCGGAGCAGGCGGGTGAGGGGGCGACCTCTCCGGAGATGGCGCTCCCCTCACCCGACCCACTTCGTGGGCCACCCTCTCCCGCAGAGGGGAGAGGGGGGGAGCCGGTGCCGAATAGCCCAAGCCCGGACAACCACGCTTCCTCCCGCTTCAGCCCGTCTCGCTCACCCATCGCGACGTGCCCAGTCTCGAACCCGCCGAAGCGCCCGGCCATTCCCACCCATCCACCTCATCCTGAGGCGCCGCAGCGCAGCGGAGGCCTCGAAGGAGGGCTCCAGCTTGCGCATGATGGCTGAAGCCCTCCTTCGAGGCCCGCGGGCGCGGGCGCCTCGGGATGAGGTCGCGGGTGGGAGGGGAGGGAGAGCCATACGGTATCCTGATACCTCAACCCCGAAATACCTCGTTTCCTTGAGGTTTTTGCCGATTCCCCTCACCCGAAATGCCTTGACGACTCACCCGTTGCCCCGTATTGCAGCCTCCAACGCCGCTGCGTGTCTCACGTGGCGGCGCATCGTTTTGCAAGACATCATACGGAACGCCACGGGATGAAGACCTTTTCTCTGAAGCCCGCCGACGTCGACAAGAAGTGGATCATCGTCGATGCGGAGGGTCTGGTCGTCGGCCGGCTCGCCACCATCATCGCGATGCGCCTGCGTGGAAAGCACAAGGCTTCCTACACGCCCCACGTCGATTGCGGCGACAACGTCATCGTCATCAACGCCGAGAAGGTGAAGTTCACCGGCCGCAAGCGCGAGCAGAAGGTGTATTACCACCACACCGGCTACCCGGGCGGCATCAAGGAGCGGACCGCGAAGTTCATCCTCGACGGCCGGTTCCCAGAGCGCGTGGTCGAGAAGGCCGTTGAGCGCATGCTCCCCCGTGGACCGCTGTTCCGCCAGATCATGGGCAATCTCCGAGTCTACAAGGGCACCGAGCATCCCCATACCGCCCAGCAGCCGCAGGCGCTCGACGTCGGCAGCCTCAACCGCAAGAACGTGAGCGCTTGATCATGGCGACCCTCCAGTCCCTCTCCGACCTGAACCGCGCCAACGTCGAAGATCCCGAGAACGCGGCCCCCGTCCACGTTCAGAAGCTCGACGCCCAGGGCCGCGCCTATGCCACCGGCAAGCGCAAGGACGCGGTCGCCCGCGTCTGGATCAAGCCCGGCAACGGCACCGTGGTGGTCAACGGCCGCACGGTCGAGACCTACTTCGCCCGCCCCGTGCTGCGCATGATCCTGCGCCAGCCGCTCACCATCGCCAACCGCGTCGACCAGTACGACATCACGGTCACGGTGCATGGCGGCGGTCTCTCCGGCCAGGCCGGCGCCGTCCGTCACGGCCTGTCCAAGGCGCTCACCTATTACGAGCCGGAGCTGCGCGCGCCCCTGAAGCGCGAAGGCTTCCTGACCCGCGACAGCCGCGTGGTCGAGCGCAAGAAGTACGGCCGCAAGAAGGCTCGCCGCAGCTTCCAGTTCTCGAAGCGCTGAGCGTTTCGGTTCTCTCGAGTTTTGGAAAGGGCGGCCTCGTGCCGCCCTTTTCGTTTGTCGCGACACAGTCCGAAGGTCACTCGATGCCCAACGTCTTCCGGCGCGTTCACGCCCCCGTCGTCACCGCGGTCACGCTCTGCCTGTCGAAGGCCGGTGGCGAGGTGAAGGGCGAAGTGAAGCTCGCCGACGGACGCCAGTTCAGCACCACCGGCCTGCTTCCCATCGCCCAGGCCTTCGGCATCGCCGTGCATGTGGCCAACGAGGGCGGCATGGAAATCGTGGTCATCGATCCGCAGAGCGCATGGAAGCCGAGCTGGGGAACGCTCGAGGGTTAGAGATTCGCGCGAAGACCCGTCGCGTACCGCTCGAAAGGGGGGTCCGATTCCGCTCGGAAGCCGTCGCCATTCCGGTGGAATCGCCCTAGTTTCGGGGCATGATCCAGCCGACGAAACCCTCCTTCGACCCCCGTCCCACCCGCGCCGAACCCGATGACGACCCCCATCTCTGGCTCGAAGAGGTGGAGGGTGCGGAGGCCGTCGCCTGGGTCGAAGCGCGCAACGCCGAGACGCTGGCCCGCTTCACCGACCCTGTCATGGAGCGCGACCGAGAGGCGGTGAAGGCCATCCTCGACCGGCCTGACAAGATTCCCCTCGTGTCACGGCGCCGCCAACTCCTCTACAACATCTGGCGCGACGCCGAGCATCCCCTCGGCCTGTGGCGGCGCACCGACGAAGCCTCCTACCGCGCCGGCACCCCCGCTTGGGAAAACCTCCTCGACATCGACGCCCTGGCGAAAACCGAAGGCGTGGATTGGGTTTGGGGCGGCGCGACGCTCATCCCCGGCACCCATGACCGCGCCCTGCTGAAGCTGAGCCGGGGAGGGGGCGACGCCACCATCCTACGCGAGTTCGACCTGCCGACGCTCAGCTTCGTCGCCGACGGTTTCACCCTGCCCGAGGCGAAGGGCGGGGCCGATTGGCTCGACCGCGACACGCTGATCCTGTCCAGCGCCCTCGGCGAAGGCATGGCCACCCGCTCCGGCTATTCGCGCACGGTTCGGCTCTGGACGCGCGGCCAGGACCCGCTCGCGGCCACCGTCCTGTTCGAGACCGCGCCCGAGAATATGGGTCTCTGGGGCGAGGTCGACCACGCCGCGCCCTCCGAGCGCGTGGTGTTCATGGAGCGCACCGGCTTCTTCGACGGCATCCTGCATATCGGCGATCGAACTGGCCCGACCCACCGCATCGACGCCCCCACCGACGCCGAAATCTCTCTCCACGGCGACCATCTCGTCATCCGAACCCGCTCTGAATGGAGCATCGGCGGCGCGCTCCACGTGCCCGATACGGTCCTCGCCATCGGCCTTCCGGCCTTCCTCGACGGGGATCGCGGCTTCACCGTGTTGTGGACGCCCTCCGACCGCCGGGCGCTGCAGAACGTCTCCTGGGCCGGGCCGCGCCTCATCGTCGACGCCCTCGACGATCTGCGCCCGTCCTACAACGTGTTCGAACCGGGGGAGGGCGGCTGGAACCGCCTCAGCCTTCCGGGCCTGCCGGAGATCGGCAGCGTGTCCGTCTGGCCCTTCGATTCCGAGCAGAGCGAGTCGGACGGGTCTCTGCTCGCGCTGGTTCAGGATCCGCTAACGCCGCCGACGCTGCTGTCGATCCCCGGCGATCTCTCGGCTCCCACCATCCTGCGCACGACGCCATCGGCCTTCGACACGAAAGGCCTGACGGTCACCCGCCACGAGGCCATCTCGGTGGATGGCGAGCGCATCCCCTACGTCCAGGTCGGCCCTGCCGGGGCGAGCGGTGACGCGCCGGTGCATCTGTCAGCCTATGGCGGATTCCAGATCTCGCTGCTTCCCACCTATCAGGCGGTTCTCGGCAAACTCTGGCTGGAGAAGGGCGGCGTCGGCGTCGTCGCCAACATCCGTGGCGGTGGCGAGTTCGGCACTCGGTGGCATCAGGCCGGCCGGCGCGAGGGCAAGGCGCTGGCGCATGACGATTTCGCGGCGGTGGCCGCCGATCTGGTGGCGCGCGGCATCACGAAACCCCAGCGCATCGCCGCGCAGGGCGGCTCGAATGGCGGCCTCCTCATCGCCAACATGCTGACCCGCTACCCCGAGCGCTTCGGCGCCCTGTTCTGCACGATCCCGCTCATCGACATGCGGCGCTATTCGAAACTCCTGGCGGGCGCGAGTTGGATCGCCGAATACGGCGATCCCGATGAGGAGGCGGATTGGAGTTTCCTCGGCGCCATCTCGGCCTATCACACAGCGGAAGCGGGCAAGCCCTATCCGCCGATCCTCATCGCCACGACGCGACGCGATGACCGCGTCCATCCGGGGCATGCCCGCAAGATGGCGGAGAAGCTACGCCATCTCGGGTACGACCCGGCTTTCTTCGAGCCGGCGGCCGGAGGTCACGGCTACGGCAAGGACAATTCCGAGACCGCCGCTTTCCTGGCCCTCGGAATGGGCTTCCTTCGGCAGTCGATCGGCTGGGTTCCGGAGGACAGCTGAAGCGTCTCAGGCGCCGCGCCGGCGCATCCCGTCGCGGATGACGTAGGCGCCACCAGCCGCGGCCATGATGGCGAGCGCGTACCATGTCAGGGCGTAGACGAGGTGGTTGTCGCTGAAGGCCACCACTGTGAGCCCGCCTACGGGATACTCGCCGGGATTGGCCGCCGCATCGGCATCGATGAAGTAGGGCGCGGTCGCTCCGAGGCCACGCGAAGCGGCGATGGCTGCGACATCGCGCGAGTACCAGCGATCGGCCCCGGGATCGTTGTGGCGCAGAAAGCCGCCGCCGGGCTCAGAGATGCGCAGCAGGCCGGTGACCTGGGTTTCGCCTATGGTCCGGCAAAGTTCACGCGATGCAGGATCGCGCTTATCCGCCGGGACGAAGCCGCGGTTGATGATGATGGTCGTTCCGTCCGCGCCCACCAGCGGCGTCATTACCCAATATCCGCCGCCGAGTTCCGTCACGGCCTGGACGAGGGTTTCCCGATCGTTCGCGAAGGTCCCGGTGGCGTAGACCCGGCGGTAAGCGTCGGTGCCGGCATCGATCGAGGGCCAATCCGACTGCCGAGGTGCGAGGACCGGAGCGGCATGGATCCGCGCATCGACGCGGGCGATCAGGTCGTGCTTCCACGCGCGGCGCTGGACCTGCCAAGTGCCCAGCGCAAGAAAGGCCGCTACGGTCAGGAGAGTTAGAACGCCGACTACCGCGAGGCCAGTGCCCGAGGGCCGGAGGGGTCTATCCGTTCTCATCAGAATGCCGAGACGATAAAATTACGGCCACGCCTCGGATACGTGATCCGAGGCGTGGCCGTAGGGTACTGGTCTCGCATCGTTCTTCCCGAAAACCGGCGTCCAGTAATTGGGACGGTGCGCTAGTGGTGCTGATGCAAGCTGGTCGGCGTCATCGGCATCATGTTGGTGTTCAGATGATACATCACCCAGACGGAGCCTGTGAGCGTGATCACCACTAGCGTCAGGGTGAAGATCAGCGCCAGGATCGTCCACCCGCCCTCGGACTTGGTGTTCATGTGGAGGAAGTAGACCATGTGGACAACGATCTGCACCACACCGAAGCCCATGATGACGAGGCCGGTGAGACGCGGGTTTCCGAGCACATCCCCCATGACCAGCCAGAACGGGATCGCGGTCAGGATCACTGACAGCACGAAGCCGGTAACATACCCTTTGAACGAGCCGTGACCGCTATGGTCGCCGTGGCCCTTCACGTCCTCTTCGTGGTCCGCCGCATGGGCGGACTGGCTGGCGGCGCTCATTGCAGCACTCCCATGAGATAGACGAAGGTGAAGACGCCGATCCAGATCACGTCGAGGAAGTGCCAGAACATCGAAAGGCACTGCAGCCGGCGCTGGTTCTCCGGGATAAGGCCCTTCTGTTCGGTCTGGACCATCAGCACGACGAGCCAGACGAGGCCGAGCGTCACGTGCAGGCCGTGGGTGCCCACCAAGGTGAAGAACGACGACAGGAAGGCGCTGCGCTGCGGCCCGGCGCCTTCATGGATGAGGTGTGCGAACTCGTAGAGCTCCAGGCCGATGAAGGCGAGGCCGAACAGGCCGGTCACGCCGAGCCAGAGCTGCATCCGCCGCTGCTCGCCCTTGGCCATCTCCAGCATGGCGAAGCCATAGGTGATGGACGAGAACAGCAACATCGACGTGTTCAACGCCACCAGCGGCAGGTCGAACAGATCCTTGGGAGAAGGACCTGCCGCATAGTTTCGACCGAGAACGGCGTATGTGGCGAACAGGGCCGCGAAGATGAGACAATCGCTCATCAGATAGATCCAGAAGCCCAGCATGGTGCCGCCTTCGGGATGGTGATCCTCCTCCATGTAGAAGGAGGGTGCCTCGCCTTCCTTGGCGAGGGTGGGAGCGTGCGACGCCATGGTTCTCAGACCCGACCTTCGAGCAACCGGGTCCGTTCAGCCTCGGTACCGATCACGGTGTCGGCCGGGATGTGGAAGTCGCGGTTGTAGTTGAACGTATGCCCGATGGCGACGACGGCCATGGCGATGAACGTCAGTGCGGCAAGCCACCAGATGTACCAGATCATGCCGAACGAGAAGCCGATGCTGAGGATGCCGAGGATCATGCCCGTGCCGGTGTTCTTCGGCATATGGATCGGGCGGAAACCCTGGAGCGGTCGGGCATAGCCACGGCGTTTCATGTCCGACCACGCATCGTGATCGTGAATCACGGGCGTGAAGGCAAAGTTGTAGTCTGGCGGCGGCGAGGAGGTCGACCATTCGAGGGTACGGCCGCCCCACGGATCGCCGGTGTGGTCACGCAATGCTTCGCGTCGCATGAAGCTCACGACGAGCTGGATGATGAAGGAGAGGATGCCGAACGCGATCAACCCGGCGCCGAAGGCCGCGATGATGAACCAGATCTGCAGCGAAGGATCGTCGAAATGCTGCACGCGGCGCGTCACGCCCATCAGGCCTAGGACGTAAAGCGGCATGAAGGCGAAGTAGAAGCCCGTGAGCCAGAACCAGAACGACATCTTCCCCCAGAACGGATCGAGCTTGAAACCGAAGGCCTTGGGGAACCAGTAGGTGATGCCGGCCAGCATACCGAACAGCACGCCGCCGATGATGACGTTGTGGAAGTGGGCGATGAGGAACAGGCTGTTGTGGAGAACGAAGTCGGCCGGGGGCACGGCGAGGAGAACGCCGGTCATGCCACCGATGGTGAAGGTCACCATGAAGCCGATGGCCCAGAGCATTGGCTCCTCGAAACGGATGCGGCCCTTGTACATGGTGAAGAGCCAGTTAAAGAGCTTCGCCCCCGTCGGAATCGAGATGATCATCGTCGTGATGCCGAAGAACGAGTTCACGGAGGCACCCGAGCCCATCGTGAAGAAGTGGTGCAGCCAGACGAGGTAGGACAGGATCGTGATGACCACGGTGGCGTAGACCATCGAGGCGTAGCCGAAGAGCCGCTTGCCGGAGAAGGTCGAGACGATCTCCGAGAACACTCCGAAAGCGGGCAGGATGAGGATGTAGACCTCCGGATGACCCCAGATCCAGATGAGGTTCACGTACATCATCGGGTTGCCGCCGAGGTCGTTCGAGAAGAAGTGCGTGCCCACGTAGCGATCGAGGGAGAGCAGCGCGAGAACGGCCGTGAGGATCGGAAAAGCGGCGACGATAAGGATGTTCGTGCAGAGCGCGGTCCAGGTGAAGATCGGCATCTTCATCATGGTCATGCCAGGCGCGCGCATCTTCACGATGGTGGCGATCAGATTGATGCCGGACAACAGGGTGCCGATGCCGGCGATCTGAAGCCCCCAGATGTAATAATCGACGCCGACGCCGGGACTTCCGGCAGGGCCGGAGAGAGGCGGGTAGGCCAGCCATCCGGTACGGGCGAACTCGCCGACGAACAACGACGCCATGATCGTCGCGGCGCCGCTGACCGTCATCCAGAAGCTGAAATTGTTGAGGAACGGGAATGACACGTCGCGTGCACCGATCTGCAGCGGCACGACGAAGTTCATCAGCCCGGTGACCAGAGGCATCGCCACGAAGAAGATCATGATCACGCCGTGGGCAGTGAAGATCTGATCATAATGATGCGGCGGCAGGTAGCCCTCGTTGGCCCCGAAGGCGATGGCCTGCTGCGAGCGCATGAGGAGCGCATCGGAGAAGCCGCGCAGCAGCATCACCAGCGCGAGAACGACATACATGATGCCGATCTTCTTGTGGTCGACGGAGGTGAACCAGTCGCGCCACAGCGGACCCCACCAGCGCATATAGGTGATGAGGCCCAGCAATCCGACGCCACCGATGGCGACGCCGATGAACGTCACGAGCAGGATCGGCTCGTGATACGGAATGGCTTCGAGAGTCAGTCGCCCGAAGACGAGCTTCTGAAGATCGAGATTGGCAAACATGGGATCGCTTCGTTCCCGGTTGTCGGCGAGGGGACGTACCGACCGATTCGGTACTCGTCTCTCATGGGTTCAATTTAATGGTGCCGCCACTGTGATGCGCCTGTCCCGAAGGCCGCGCGTCATCGCGTCGGCCTAGCGGTTCAGCTGCGCGGGGGCAGGGTCACTTTGCTTCGTGTCAGACCCGGAATGGTCGTGGTGGTGATCATGCCCCTTGTCCGGGTCGACCTCCTGGCTGCGCGTCTTCTTTTCGGTGGCTGGGAACGTCGCCCCCTGGGCCTCCTCGCCGCGGACGGCATGCCTGTCGTCGTAACGAAGCCGCTCCCGGTTGGCGTGGCTCTCTTTGCCGGCGCCGCCCTTGGAGTCGATGCTCATCATCTCGCCCATGCACATCTTGCCCTCGACGACACACATGTTCAGAATGGCGCTATAGAGCCCCGGCGCGACGCTGGAATAGTAGCCCACCGGCTCACGCTCGCTCGGCTTCTCCAGGGCGATGTAGGCGTCGCGGTTGAGCTCCTTACCCTCGGCCTTCACCTTGGCGACCCACTGGTCGAAGCCGCCCTGGTCAAGCCCGTGGAACTTGAAGTTCATCCGCGAGAAGCCTTCGCCGCTATAATTAGCGGAGAAACCTTCGTAGACGCCCGCCTTGTTGATGACGGCGTGCAGCTTCGTCTCCATTCCGGCCATGGCGTAGATCTGTCCCGCCAGCGCCGGAATGAAGAAAGAGTTCATCATCGAGGCCGAGGTGATCTTGAAATTGATTGGCACATCCACCGGCGCCGCCAGTTCATTCACCGTGGCGATGCCCTGGTCGGGATAGAAGAACAGCCACTTCCAATCGAGTGCCACGACCTCGACCGTCAACGGCTTCACATCCGCAGTGAGCGGACGGGAAGCGTCGATGCGGCTCAGGGGCCGGTAGGGATCGAGCGTATGTGTGCTGATCCAGGTCAGCGCCCCGAGGGCGATGATGATCACGAGAGGCGCCGACCAGATCAGCACTTCGAGCTGAGTCGAGTGGTGCCAGTCGGGGTCGTACTCGGCCTCGGTGTTCGATTGGCGATAACGCCAAGCGAAAAAGAGCGTGAAGGCGATCACCGGAAGGATGATCAGCAGCATCAGCCCCGTCGAGGCGACAATGAGGTCACGCTGCCGCGTGGCGATGTCGCCCGCTGGCTGCATGACGACCATGTTGCAGCCCGAGAGAAGGGCCATGAGAGGCAGGAATGCGAGAGCGCGCAAGGATCTGGATGACATCCGACCGGCTGCAGTGAGACGTCCGCGGGCGGAACGTCGGGAGGAAACATTTGGTTTACGAAAAGCGGCGGCTCGTACTGGATTGCTTGCCGCGATGCCGTTTCGATACGGGCTTCTCCTGCGCAGTGCAAAGGCGCCCTGGCAAGTGCGTGCGGCTTTAATCAGCCGGGCGTTGAGAGCATAGCTGATTTCCATCGCGGAAGGCAGTAAGAAGGGAAGCATCACCCGCGGGACATATGCCTGACTGATCCGCGAAACGTGACGTTGCATCGCTTTGCCGCAGTGCAACAAGCCCTCATAATCGGAACACAGGGATGCGCCAAGTGCGGCGTGTCCTTCCCACCCTTCAAGCAGCGAATGGCCGTCCATGAGCCAAGATTACGCGTTGCAGACCCCGCCGCATCTGAGTGCAGGTGCCAGGGCCGGCGCATCCGAACCCGAAGTCGCGCCCGGCGACATTGCCGTCGGTGTCCTCATCGGCCGGACATCGGAATTCTTCGACTTCTTCGTCTTCGGCATCGCCTCGGTGCTGATTTTCCCGAAGGTCTTCTTTCCGTTCGTCCCGCCCCTGGAAGGCACGCTCTACGCGTTCGCCCTCTTCGCTCTCGCCTTCGTGGCACGGCCCATCGGTTCGGTGATCTTCATGGAGATCGACCGACGGCATGGGCGAGGCGTGAAACTGACGATCGCCCTGTTCCTGCTCGGTGGCTCGACGGTGTCGATCGCGTTCCTGCCGACCTATCACAGCATCGGGATGGCCTCGGTCTGGCTGCTCGCCGCTTTCCGTATAGGGCAGGGGCTCGCGCTGGGCGGCGCGTGGGACGGCCTCGCTTCGCTTCTGTCGATCAAAGCCCCCGGTGACCGCAAGGGCTGGTATGCGATGATCCCGCAGCTCGGAGCGCCCATCGGCTTCGGGCTCGCAAGTGCCCTGTTCTCGTTCTTTCTCGCCAACCTGACCATGGACGACTTCCTCGATTGGGGCTGGCGTTACCCGTTCTACGTGGCCTTCGCGGTAAACGTCGTCGCTCTTTTCGCGCGACTTCGCCTCGTGGCAACCGAGGAGTTCACGCAGCTTCTCGAGACGCGCGAACTCGCCCCGACCCCGGTCTGGGAAATGATCCGCGCACAGGGGCGAACTGTCCTTATCGGCGCCTTCGTGCCGCTGGCGAGTTTTGCACTGTTCCATCTCGTCAGCATCTTCCCGATCAGCTGGATCACCCTGTTCACGAAGCGCTCGGCCGGCGAGTTCCTGCTCGTACAATTCGTCGGCTCGATCGTCTTCGCTGGCGCGATTGTGATCTCGGGAATCGTCGCGGATCAGGTGGGCCGGCGTCGGCTCGTCGGCATAGCGGCCAGCCTAATCGGCTTGTTCAGCCTCGCCAGCATTCTCGCACCGCTGCTGTTCGGCGATAGCGAGACCGGCCAGACGATCTACGTGCTCGTCGGCTTCGGTCTGCTCGGCTTGTCTTACGGGCAGACATCAGGCTCGGTGACCGAGTATCTCGGCACGCGCTATCGCTATACCGGCGCGGCGCTCACATCCGATCTCGCCTGGCTGATCGGAGCCGGCTTCGCGCCGCTGGTGGCGCTGAGCCTGTCGAGCCGATTCGGCCTTGCCTGGGTGGGAGTTTACCTGCTGTCGGGTGCGGTCGCGACCTTGGGCGCGCTCGCCATCAACCGGAAGGTTGCCGCGATCTAACAATTACGGACGTGGTACAATGAGAAAAAGGCCCGCATGCACCGCATGCGGGCCTTTTTCATATCCGCTTCGGGTCGAGCCTTATCGGATTGCAGGGCAGAATTCGCCGGATGGACCCAGAGCGAGATCCCCCTGACGAGGAGTGTTCAGGGCAAACGCTCCGGTATCGTCGCGCGGAAAGAAGCTCGGGCCGAGTTCGCGTTCGAAGAACCCATTCCCGATTTCGTAGAAGCAGCGATCCATGACCGCCGTCACGGCAAAGCTGCGCTGAACAACGGGTTGTCCGAAGGGTGCGCCTCGGCGCGGGACGTCGCAATAGCCGGTCACGTCTACCGGAGCCGACCCATCGAGCTTGATTGTCCTCGACGTGCCGGGGCGAACCGTCACTGCTCCACCCTCCCCTTGGCCCACTACGAGCGTCAATGTCGACCGGTTGGCAACTTTGCGCAGGCAGGACGCCTCGGCTTCGCTGAACCCTGTCACGAGAACTACGAGGGTGGCGAAGCCGGCCGCGAGCGACTTCAGGCGGATGGGCATGTGAAGACCTCTCAAAGGTTGGGATTGCGGAGAACGTGACATCAAAACCGGATTGACGGTATCAGCGGTTAATTCCACCAGGACCGCCGGATGTTCCACCGTTACCCGGCAGGGCGCCGGTCCCAGGGGGGCCACCGACGCCGGTTCCGACGCCCGCACTGGAGGACAGCCCCGATGCCTCACCCGCACCACCGACCGGAGGCTTTCCAACCGGAGACCCGGGAGAAACGGAGTTTGTCGATGGCATGCCAAAGGCGCTCCCTGAGGGTGTGCCAGCTTCACCACTCTGCGATGGAGCCGTGCCGATGCCGGCCGGAGCCGGAATGCTCTGAGCAAGTACGGTCCCCGTCAGCAATAGGACGAGACAAGGTGCGAGCACGACGGGTCTGGCGATCATCGAAACGGGTCCTGGAAGAACAGAGATATAGGGCAGAACTCGGCGTGGCTCGCTTCCGTTCAACCACGATGCCAGGGAAGCGTGGGATCTATCAATCCTCCCACGGTCAGGAGGCATGAAGCGCTTTCTGCAACTCGTCCTTCGACATACTCGAGCGACCGCGGATATTTTCCGATCGGGCCTGCTCCATCAGTTGGGCCTTGGTGGGCCCATCCGAGGCCTTGCGGGACTTGGATCCACCTTTCCGGGCGGAGGCCGCTTTCTCGGCTACGTCCTTCGGCTGACTGGAAAACTGCTTCCCGTTTTTGGTGTCAGCACGCTTCTTTCGGGTCGAGCGGTCGTACTCCTCCTTTGACAAGGAGGAACGTGCTTTCTTCGGAAGATACCGTTCGCCCGTCTCGCTGCTCGGCTCGCCGGATTTCGTATCCCATTCCTCATTGGACCATTGCGTAAGGCTGTTGTCCTTGGACTTCCGTCCCTTGTAACCGCCTCCGGCCTCTTTATAGGCCTTCGTCGCCGCTTGAGCTTTGCGGGCGGACCATTGGCCGGGTTTGCCTCCTTTATCCGAGGAGGTGACCTCGGACTTGATTTTATCCCACAGCTTAGGATCGGACTTCTCTGCGCTGGCGGCCATCGTTCAAGCCTTTGCTTGTTTCCATGCGATCAACATGCGCCGGAAGGGCCAGTTCCCGGGGTATGACGTGTCATCAATCCGTGTGAAAGCACGACGATAAAGGTGCTTCGACCGCGAAGGCTCCGGTACCGCGACATTGACTTGAGAAGCCGGAGTCTTCACCTCGCGAGCGCGCAGGGCGGTTATCCCACGGCGAGACAAACGGAACCTTTCAAATGAGCGAAAGCGGATTGGCGAAGCCCACGGTGTTCATCGATGGGGAGGCCGGCACCACCGGGCTCGGCATTCGCGAACGCCTGGAGCGCGAGGGCCGCGTCTCCCTGAAAAGTATCCCTCATGAGAGCCGCAAAGACATCGCGGTCAAACGGGCGCTGTTGGCTGACGTAGATCTCGTCGTCCTCTGCCTGCCCGACGACGCTGCTAAGGAAACGGTGGCTTTGGCCGATGCTCTTCCGGCTGGCGGTCCCCGCATTCTCGATGCGAGCACCGCCCACCGTGTCAGTCCCGGTTGGGCTTACGGCTTCGCTGAGTTGAACGCCGGCCAAGCACAGGTGATCCGCGAGTCGCGGCGCGTCGCCAATCCCGGCTGCTATCCCACCGGGGCGATCGCGTTGATACGGCCCCTTGTCGATGCTGGATTGCTGCCGTCGGACACGCCGATCAGCGTCAATGCGGTAAGCGGCTACAGCGGTGGCGGCAAGAGCATGATCGAAGCCTATGAGGCCGGCGACGCACCGGCCTTTCAGCTCTACGGCCTCGGCTTTGCACACAAGCACCTGCCGGAACTTCAAACCTATGGCGGCTTGACCCGTAGGCCAATCTTCATCCCATCCGTGGGAAACTTCCGCCAGGGCATGTTGGTCAGCATTCCGCTTCACCTCGATACTCTGCTGGGGCGTCCGGATGCGGCAGCACTGGAAGCGGCTCTCGCAGCCCATTACGCCGGCAACACCTTGGTGACGGTGATACAGACCAGCCCGAACGACAAGCCGGATGCCGAGGGCCTGAACGATACTGATCGTCTCGAACTAAGGGTCTATGGAACACCGGACCATTCCCAGGCGCTGCTCGTTGCCCGGCTCGACAACCTTGGTAAAGGCGCCTCCGGTGCCGCTGTTCAGAATATTGGCCTCATGCTCGGGCTGGATTAAACGAACGACGCGGACAGGACTCACTACACTATCCGGGCCTGTCCATATTATGGGGCGTGGCTCGGGTATCGCCGGAACGGTCGACTGACGGAAATTGGAACTTGGCGCCGAGACTTCACGCGGCGTCATTCGAACAATGCGTATATAATATTTCTGGCAGCGCATTTCCCATGCGAGAGCGCATCGCCATAGGCTGGCTCGGCCGCGGAGTTGCGACAGCCATACGTCGATTCTCGGACATCGAAGCGACCAACGAGTCCAACTTCATCCTCCTTCCTCTCCGACCCGAAAAAGACTATCCCCACGCGCATTAGTTGTATTTTGTTCGTCCCGTTGACGGGACATCCATATTCAGCAAAATTACGGCGGATATTTCAGACCGACCTTCACGACTCATCTTAAAAAGAGACCGCTTGAGAATCTGCCTCTCATCGTGCCGCTGATATTCGCAGCAATACGACGCATACTTTTTGCATGAAGGTGCGATTTTGACTGAAGTTACAGGGAACTGATTTCCGTGGAACAGGTTAGCCACCGTCGCCTGCCAACACGGCGATGAGGTAAGTTTCTTGTCGCTCAATGAAAGTCGATAAACTCACCGTATGCCCCGTCGAAGTAGATGCTTGTTTCTAAGAAGCTTTTCCTGATGCGAGAGGAAGGTCTAATTCCACGAGCACCTTGAAGATGTCAGACGAGGAGGCCAAAGATCCACCGCTACCGCTGCCGAACTCCTACCTCGAAACGTCATGAGAGGGGAGGTATACGATTGCAAACTCTTAATTTCTACTATTTGCCGGCCTTCCGCACCAGAAGTCGCGACATCTGCTATTCGGCGAAGGTGGAAAATCACCTTCTACTCCAACATCGGGATCACGGCATGACATCTGGACGAATAGCCCCACCGACAGGGCTGAATGATGGATCTTCCAGATGCGTGGCAGTGCGCCGTGCAATTGGATTCGGCTGCCGCAACGACCTTTGAGCTTATGCGAAGTGGCGGGAGCGGACTTACCCCCGGATGGAACTTCGAGGTTGGCCCAGGTGGATTTGCCAGTCGTGATTGTTTTGACCGGCAGACAATCCCACCCACGAAGTTTTCCCCTGCGACCTTTGTCGGGTCTGGTGATGAGCGAGCCGCCGCGAGGCGTTGATGCGCTGAAATGATGGATAAACTCTGCTTCGTGCCACGCCCAAACGTATGGGGATCGCATGATATGGCTCTCGCAGACGGCGAAAACCCGATACACACGAGCGAATGATCCTTAAAACACCGAATTTCCTGCAATAACATCTTGCGATAGGTGAAAACAGAGCTTAGTCTCGTGTACAGTTTCAACAAATTGGATCGATGGTACGAATATCATGAGTGAATCAGACACTGAATCGGCTCGTCTTATCACCTTAGCGGCTGATATCGTTTCCGCTTACGTCAGCAACAATCACGTTCAAAGCGCGGAACTGCCTAAGCTTTTAAGCGATGTGCACGAAGCCATTCGCACTGTGAGCACGAGCAATGCACCGGCGGTGGACACTGGGCCGCCCAAGGCGACGCCGCAGGAGATCCGCCGCTCCGTGACCCCGGATTACTTGGTCAGCTTCGAAGACGGCAAGCAGTACAAGACGCTTCGCCGTCACCTCACGCTACGGGGACTGACCCCTGAGCAATACCGGGCAAAATGGGGTCTGCAGCCCGACTATCCGATGACGTCCGCCGCTTATTCCGAACAACGGTCCGAGCTAGCTCGTGCACTCGGTCTCGGCCAGCAGCGTCGTAAGACTGTGACCAAGTCAGCTCCAGAAGAGGTTGTGAGCGAGCCGGTGGAAGAAGCTGTCGCTCCCGCGCCGGAAAAGAAGCGTCGCGGCCCGCGCAAGAAGCAGGCGGCCTGAGTCTTTTCCAAAGACCCGACCTAGTATCATCCGGGTCATCCGACAAAGCCTACTTCCGGCATGCGCCGCGAAGTAGGCTTTGTCGCGAAAAATGCTGAAATTTGCAGGAAGGTATGGTTTTTATAGGAGCTTTAGGCGAGCCGTGGATCGACGAGGATTGGACTTTATAATTGTTGTCTCAACCGTCGATCACCCTTGGTCGGAACATGTCGCAAACACAGGATCTGCGGTAGGGGAAGCCATGAAAATCCTGCTGCCTTGCAGCGTAGGCCCATCTGGTGCTCTCCACACTTGATCAGCCCAGGCAATCGGCGAGGGCTAATGACAGCCCTCCAGAGCGGTGTTAGGAAAAGCGCGGCGTCCCGACTCCGTAGCTCAGCTGGATAGAGCAGCCGCCTTCTAAGCGGCAGGTCGTTGGTTCGAGCCCAACCGGGGTCGCCACTCCTTGTTAGAGTGAATTGAAAGTATTGGCTTATTCGCCCTGAAAGTCCAACCCAATCTTGGGGCGGTCATCAGGTTGGATGGCCGTCCGCACGAATTTGATGTGGCTCATACCCTTGCCGGCGAGGCGTTTCTGCTCGGCCTTCCGGGTGTAGAGCTCGGCCATGTCGCTCGTCCGCCAGCCGAAGATCGCCATCATTTGATTGACCGTGGCCCCTGACTCGGCGGCTAGCGTCGCCCCTGCCTTGCGCAGACCATGCGACGAACAATGGGGAAGCCCGGCCTCGACGCACCACTCCTTCATCTTGTTTCCGAACCCGTTCGAGGTGAACGGCTTGCCGAACGAGGTCACGAGGAACGTTTTATCCCCAATCGATGAGCTACAGATTGCCGCATCTAGCTCAGGCAGGATCGGCACCTGGATCTTCATCGGGTTTTTGTTGCGCCCTTTGTGCTGCGTGTAGGTCAGCCACTTCTCCCCTGCTTCAACGTGGACGTGTTGAGGGCCGAAAACCACGACATCTGAGCGCCGACCGCCGCCGTAGAGCAGCAAACACAGGGCGAGGTACGCTTTGGTGCCGATCGGGTGCTTGTCGATGAACCGGTTCACCTCGGCCTCGGTCCACGTGTGGTGGCCGTCAGTGACATTTTGGATGCGCTGTACGGCTTTCGACGGGTCGTGCGACGCGGCCTGGACGTCAGGCTTATTCGCCCATTTGAACACCGCCCGGATCGCCTTCAGCCGGTTGTTCGCCCCCTCGGGCGTGTCGGCCTTCCGGTCACGAAGCAGTCGGATCGCGGCCGACGTCATCCTATGCACAGGAAACTCGGCGTAGGTCGCCCGGCCTTTCGGATCGGGCTTCTCGGCGAAGGTGGCCTCCAGCGACGAGCGCCGGCGCTTCCGGGTCATCACGTCGTATCCGGCGAACTCCGACGATGCGAAATAAGCCACGCAGAGCGCGCGCCACGTCCCAGGCCCAACCTCGTCCATCCTCGCGGGTTCGGCCGCCACGACCCCTTCGAGCGCGTCGGCATAGGCCCGCATGAAGTCAGGTGCCCACGGCATGCCGTGAAGCCGGATCTTCTTCTGGCCCGGCTTGCGCAGGTAGATACGCACCTTGCCGTAACGGTCCACGTCCTCGATGCAGTAGCGCGGCAATTTCTTAGGCATGCCGCCGCCCCGCATCAGAGGACAAGGTTGCCCCACGGGTCTTTGTCTGATGCCGCGGTCGCGTCGTCACCGGGGATCTCACGAAAGGCACGCTCGACCTCGTATCGATCCCAGATCGTGCGCGAGCCGATCCGCTTCGGCTTCGGCATGCGACCATCCTTCACCATGGCATCGTAGGTGTTGGGGGAGACGCCAACGAGCCATGCAGCCTCAGTTCGAGAGAGGCCGAACGGCATCACGCCAGGCGGCAGCGGGTAGTCGCGCGTTCCGGTGGAGCTCCTAGCCTTCGCCACGGTTCGCCTCCTTTATTTCGGGAGCGAGAGCGGAGCGGGGAGCGACCCGAATGGCATCGACTTCGGCCATGACCTCAGCGGCATGGGCTTCGATCGCCGCGCTCGTCCGCGCCTGTCCCTCGACGCTGTACTGGCACGGCTTCCCGCGCTCGGCGCTTCCGGTCAGCGCGGTGAGGCAGATGGATGCCGGTAGCGGATCGGTCTCACCGCAGATCGGGCACTTGCGTTCACTCATCGCCCTCTCCCTTGGTGGTGGTCGAAAGGGCAGAGCGACCGAGGTAAACTTCGCAGCTTTTCTCGAAGCTCTCGCGCAGCCCGGCCGGCCAAGCAGCCACCTCTTTCTCTGCGGCTTCCATTTCCTCGACCAGCCAGTTCGGGCTTAGCTTCGAATGGCCATCTCCGTTCTCACTCCCCATGGCCGGCCTCCTTGACGGATTTCTCGACGAAGGAGCGGGCGGCTTCCTTGGTGAAGAACTTCGGTGGCAGGCAGTGTGGCGGCCTCGTATCGGCAAACCATGCGCCGGCTGGCGTGTCCCAGACGGCAGGCCAGATCGTGCCAAGCACATGTTCGGCGCGGCATGCTACCTCACCGCCAAAGTCGTCATCCCGCCACTCGATGGGGTGGGTGGTCTCAGCGCTCGACATGGGAGGTCTCCGATTGCTGGATGAGGGCGCGGGAGAGCATGGCTTGGAGCATGCACGACAGGATCGCGAAGCACTCGCGGTGCGGGCCATCGCCGGGCTTGAGATCAGCGTCGAAGCCGCTGTGGAAGTCGGTTTCCGGCCACTCGGCCCGAAGGCGTTCGCCGGCTGGCCCGTTGTAGTCGGGGCCGATGCTGGCATGGCCCGTCAGCGAGCACAGGCCCGAGGACATCCAGAAGTCGGGGAGGGCACGTCGCGCGATGTATCGGGCATTGTCCACCGACAGGGTGAAGAAAGTCCCAGCCTCGCTGGCGAGAACTTCGAACTCATTTCTGGCGGCGCCATGGATAGGGTACGACCAGCCCCAGACCGCAGCGAATAAAGCTTCGTCCAGGTTGTCGTCCGGCCCCTTCGCCTCCTCCACCAGAGCAATGAGCGCGCGCAAGGTCTCAGCGGTTGGCATCGGCGGCCTCCTTGTCGAGGGGAAGGGCGGGGGCTGCAGCGAGCATGGCGCTGTATGCCGAGGACAGCCCACACCAAGCCGCCGGCCCGGTGGCGGCCTCGTAGGCGTCATGTGCCGCATACGCAGCGTCCAGCATGCGCTTGGTCGCGCGTTCGGGAACGAGCTTCCAGCCCTCCGGTATTTGCCCCTCCGCCGCGCGCGCCGTGTCTTCTGCTAGCGCGGAGCGGTGGATGAGGGAGCCGTCGCGGTAGGCGTTGACCAGAGCCTCAAGGAACTGCGCCATCTCGGGTGAGCCAAGGTAGCTCTCGAACCGACGATGTTCGCTCTGTTGGACAACCAACGACCTACCGACCGCCTTCACTGGCGCAGGACACATCTCGCTCAGTGCGCGCAGCGCCTCAGCTTCAATCGCCATGGGGATGCTCCGGGGTGGTGAGCTTAATGGTGGCGCGATAGCCCATGAAGCCATCGACGTTGCTGATGCCGTGCGCGGCGGCCCAAGCCTCAAAGAGCGCCCCGCGATAGAATGGGACCGGCCCATCGGCACCGTCGGAGAACCACTTCCGGACGGCGTGTATCGCCCCGCCGTGGCCGCTCTCAGTGAGGACGAGGAAGGCCATTCTCAGACGCATGATGGCGTTGCCGGCCTTTGCCCGCAGCATGTACTGCTCGCCGAGTTGCTGCTTGAGAGTCGCGATCTCCCCCTCCGCCTGGGCGAGTTTGGCGGTGGCAAGTAGCGCGGACACGAACTCCCCGATGGTAGCGGTCCCGTAGACTTTGCCCAGCTTGCAGGTTGCGTCGTAAGCCCCGTATTCCTCGACCATCTCAGCGATGCGCTCTGGCGCCATTTGCCGGTCGAGTTGAAGCCTCCGCTCCGCCTCCTCGGCCCTGGCTATCGCCGCATCCAGTTCGGCCCGCAGGGTTTCGTTCTCGGTGCGGAGGGTGGTGAGGTGCTCGTCTAGGTTGACGCGACAAAGCTTCCGCTCATTGATGACCAAGGCGGGTCCGATGTCTGACCGTGAGGCCGACGCGAAGGTTCGCATCTATGCTGAGGCACTATCGAACCAGCCGACCTGGGCGATCAACGAGGCCCGGAAGCGGTTCGGTAAAGGCGGATGGAAGTGCAATTGGGACGGCAACGGCTTCCCGTCCTCGGCCAACGTCAACGCCGAATGCTCCTTTCTGACGCTGGAGATCGACACCGAGATCCACAAGCTGACGCAGATCCTCGACGCTGAGGTCGTGGACAGCACGACGACCGAGAGCGAGCGTCAGGAAGCCGTCGCGGCTTGGACGAAACTGAAGGCCGAGATGGGCCGCAGCAACGTCATTTCCGAGCGCACTGGCGATCAGGTCGACGCTGAGCGTGCCGCTTTCCGCCGGGTGAACGAACGCTTTGACGCTGAGCTTGCCGCCCGTCGCGCCGCTCAGAACGACGAGGCCGCTGCATGACCCGCCTCCTCCTCACCTCCAAGGGCGAGAAGACCGTCTGCGCAGACCGGGACGACCGGGGCGGGGTGCTGCTGACCACAGAAACCGAAGAGCAGATTTACCTGACGAGGGACATGGCGTTGGCCGTTGCCGATCTGGCGCTGAAGCCTGGAGCAGGCATCGCCATCAACATTCTCTCGACCGCCCCTTCCCCCTCTCCCCGTCAGTCCCCGACCGCAGAGAGGGACGCGCGATGATCGGAACAATCCTGAGATGGATCGACCGGGCGAGGCTGGTCGCGGTCCTGAATGGCGAGGCCAGCAATGGCAGCAACGTCTACCGGTACAGCGTGCTGTTCTACGAGGGCATTTGCTCGCGGCACATCCAGTTAGTCGGATCAATCTTCCCGTATCGCAAAGGCGAGTTCGGAGGATGGCGGCAGGCTGTCGTCTGGAAGGCCGGCGGCCCTCGGCCAGAGAACTGGTCTTCGGTTTAGGAGCCGCCCATGACCCTCACCGACAAAGCCGCCAGCTTCGCCAGAACCGAAACAGAGGAGGGGACCGTGGGACGACTAAAACCAAAACGAGGGCAGGCCGACGCTCCGGTTTTGCCGGCCGTGGACGCGGTTGCTAAGGCGCTGTTCGCTGCCGATGCAATGATCAACGATTTCCTTTTCTCGTGGGAAGAGGCTGGAGGGTATCGGCGCTTCTGTTACCGGCAGCTCGCCAAGGCGGCGTTGAAAGCCTTGCGCGAACCCACCGAAGAGATGCTGGAAGCCTCCTGCGCCGCTCATGTGGAGCAATGGAACGGCGTCAAGAAGGTTGGCTATCGGCCCGGCCCTGGTGACGTCGCCAAGCCCTGTTTTGTCGCCGCCATCGACGCCGCTCTCGGCAACACAGATGTGGCGCGATGAGCAACGCCCTCTGGCTCAACATGCTGACCGCCCCGAAGGACGGCTCCGAAGTTATCCTTGCCGACCAAGATGGCGTGAGCGTCGGAGCGGGCTTCTGGGCCAGCGAAGATCAGGCTCACCGCAGCGGCGAGGGCTGGTTCTGGGAAGCGGATAGACCCTGCCTACTCACCGCAAGACCGGCGAACCCCGCGTTCTGGATGCCTCTGCCAGCCTCCCCCTTTCGCTCCCCTCCCTCCGCCTAACCCTTATCCCGGAGACGCCCGATGGCTCACGCGAGCACAGACGAAGCCCCCAAGTCCAAGTGGCGCGCCCGGAAGACGGGGCGTGATCGGAAGGCCGGCCAGCGCGAGCGAGAGACGGGCGATCTGCGCCGCGCGCCGCGAGCCGAACGCAAGGCCGACATCGTGAGGACCGCAATGAACCAGCCGCATCGGCGTAACATCCCCGTGTCGAAGGTTGGCGGCGATGGTCCGCGCGGCCCCGCCGACGAACGCGCTGCCTACGCCTTCGGCCGGATGCGCTTGAAGGGCAACCTCACCAAGATCCAGCACGACGCCCTGCAGCACTGGCTGGAGACCTTCGTTCGGTACTCCCGCGCTCTAGGCCTTCCGCAAATCCATTACGGAAGCTGCCTAGCTCAAAACGTGGGCGGAGGAGCCCATGGCGAGGAACCAGACCCGAAGGCCGCCACGGCCCTCGCAAATCGATCTAAACGGGCATTCGCGGAACTAGAGGAGGCGATGATGGCAGCGCTTGGCCCCGCAGTCACCGAATGCAACGCCGCGCTCGTCCATGTATGCCTGATGGATCGAGATCCAACCGGACAGATGGAAGGAGCCCTTCGGCTGGCCGCGAATGCCATCGATCACTACCGCTGCGGAAATCCACAATCGCGCGCTTGACAGCGTCAAGATCACGAAATACCGTGCGGTTAATGTGAAGTGGCGTGTTGTGCTTAGAGCCCATGCCGCTTCTTGTTTTGGGCACCGAATTGCGACCGCAGGGTTGCCGCCCCGGAGATCATCCCACAACGCCATCCTGCTCTCAGGTTGGCATCCCCAGCATGAGGCTTCGGCCGGTGTCTGGGGCCTTTCCCCTTCTCCCCAGCCCCAAGGCCGAGGGAGATGGAAGACCAGAGCCACGAGGCCATGATGACCCTCAGCGAATTCAAGGCGTGGTTCGAAGGCTTCACCGAAGGCATGGAAGGCCCGCCCTCTCAGAAGCAGTGGGAGCGTATCCAGGCGCGCGTGGCTGAGATCAGCGGAACGCCGGTTCTCGTAGATCGCTATCGTACGATGTGGATGGACAATCACTTCTACACGGGTAGCCCTCTCGCAAACCCAGGCGTCATCACCTGCCTTAACGCGACCGGCGCCAACACCGACCAGGGTGCAGTGGCCTTCGAGACGGCACGCATCGGCGGCACGCATCTTGGCGCGAACGGCTACATGGCCCGCTTCGACGAGCAACCTGCTTTCGACAGCCACGCTGCCCTGAACGCTCTCGGCAAGGCTGACGCTGCTTCTCTCGCAGCTTAGGTTAGCCCCGCCCGCATCGTCCCGCTTATCCCCCAATTCGCCGCTGAGGCGGTAGAGAGCCGGCATCATCAGTTAGCGCAAAGATTTTCGCGCCATCGCGATTAGGCGGCTCACCGAAAATTGATGTTGTCGCTTGGCATCACACAGGACGCATTTCGCGCGGAACCCGTCAAAAAAGCCCCTTTAGGTTGCGGAGAACCCTGACATCCGCCAAGTCTGTCATCACGTTCATGTGAGCGTTCGGGCCTTGTCGAGGGTGGGTTACAGTGACTGATCTAGCTGAACATAGCGAAGAACACTCCGAGAGACCTTCATATTCTTCCATTCCAAACAACATCCTATTGGAAGATCACAAGCTCTTATTGCCACTGATCGCATCAGCGGCACGCGATAAAGACGAAAAACTCCTCGGTAGAGCCACAAGACTTGCGTGCGCGAAGACTTGGTTAAGTCGCCATAGAGGCGCATTCATGCGCCAGTTTCTTTCGTTAGGTCATCCCGATAGCGCTTGGAAGGTTCTCAATTCAGATCCCGAAGCAAAGAATTCTGCGGACTATATCAAGTACGCCCGTCGAATTCGTGCGCATACTACAGATCGAAGGCTTCGAAAGATCATGCGCGACGCCATGAGCGGCGCGACCCAAGGCGGGATATTTCACAAGCCGCCAGTGTCAGAGATTGAGTTCCCGAATGAGGGCGCGCAACAGTCGCCTCTTGGAACGGCCACTGCCGCTCTCGCCCCACGCACCGATGCCAAGCATCTGGACGCGTTCAATAAATCAATGGAGCAAGTTAGGGTCAGTTACGGTCGGGCGAAGCCTCCAGCGCTTGTTGAGTACGAGAACGTTTTTGTCGACCGGCATGGGCAGGTCTGGCAGGAGGATGGTGCCACCCTCATCGCTCATGGGAAGCCGCTTCCCGCAGTCATTCGCGCCGACGTCCCGAATATCCCAAAGGCCATTCACGGCATCAAGGACACTCGCGGGATCTACCACTGGCTGGTTGACCGCGTTCCAACATTCGCTTGGCTCCTCGAAGACCGCCATAATGAGTACGCCATCTTGCAGAGCGATAAATCGCCCGCTTTCGAAAACGCGACGCTTGAGATGCTCGGCCTTGAGGGGCGGGCTATTCCAGTCGGTGACGCGGTCTTCGTCGAGCGTATGGTCAAGGCACGCGTCCTATTCGCAGGTATGACCTTCTGGGACCGTGTCGGGCCGGTATTCGATCTGCTCAAGGTTCGTGCTGCCGAGCAAGCTCAGGCGCACGGTGTGCTACCGTTCGATAAGATTTACATCTCTCGAAGCGACGCGAAGCGCCGCAAGATGCTGAATGAAAGCGATGTTGAGGCCGCACTTGCAGCAGAAGGCTTCGAGATCCTCTCATTCAGCGGCATACCCATTTGGCATCAGATCTTCCTGGCGACTTCAGCCAAAGAGATCGTGGCACCACACGGTGCCGGCCTTTCGCATCTGATCGCTGCGCAGCCCGGCGTCAAGGTAACGGAGATCCTGCCGATCTCGGATGGCAACTACGCTCTGCGATACAACTATGCGAGGCTGAGCCTAATTCGTGGTCTGAGCTATCGCGCATGGTTGGAACCAGAGCCGGACCACACGGATAACTGGACGACGAACTTGGACGAGTTCCTTGCATTCCTGCAGGCGGGCTGAAGATAGGATCGGTGCGGGCGCGATTTGTGGGCGGGTTCTTCTGGCGTCGAATGGTTGTCCGAAAGGCATAGTGAGGCCCGCATGTTCGGCATATTCAGCCGCCGCCGCGAGGATGGGCAACGACGCAAGCGAGAGGCGGAGGACCGCGCCCGTCGTGCCCGCTTCGAGAACGACTCGGCCGGCATCGGTGGGAGCTACCCCTGGCCGCTTGGTGTCTCAGGCGCTGGTGGTCATGTCGCCCACTCTGCCGATTGCTCGTCTTCCGACAGTGGTTCGTCGTCCAGCGATGGCGGATCGTGTGGTGGCGGTGGGGACTGAGCGAGTCCCACTCGTTGAAAAACAATCAAGGACATTCAAATGGCGACCGGCGGAAGGCGTCCCGGCGCCGGCCGCAAAAAGGGCGTCCCTAACCGACGTAGCCGAGAGGTCGCGGAGGCCGTTCTTGCTTCCGGTGCCTCGCCCCTCGACATCATGCTCGGCGCGGCGAGAGCTGCTTGGGTCCGGGCGAACGAAGGTGCCATCGTCGACATCGACATGGCAAAGGTCGCGGCCGAGATCGCCAAGGACGCGGCTCCCTACATCCACGCCAAGCGAGCGCCGGTTCCGGCCCAGGCCGAAGAGACCAGCGACGAAATCGCTCGCAAGATCCGCGAGGCGGTCGCAGAGGCAGACGAGATCGAGGAGGGCGAGTGACCCTTCTGACGCCGCGCTGGTATCCGCTTCGACCGCATCCTGAGCAGACCAAGCTCATCACGACATCGGCCCGGTTTTGCGTCGTTCCTGCGGGGAGACGATCGGGCAAGACGGAGAGGGCCAAGCGCAAGCTGATCCGCGTGGCGATGCGAGAGACAGGGTGGGCTGACGCTCGCTACTTCCTCGCTGCTCCGACGCGCGACCAGGCCAAGGCAATCTTCTGGCAGGACCTGAAGTCATTCCTCCCCCCCTTCATGGTGAAGGACATCCGTGACGGCGACCTGATGGTTCGCCTCGTCACTGGTACCGAGATTTGGGTCATCGGCCTCGACAAGCCGCAGCGCATGGAAGGGCGATCCTGGAACGGCGGGATCATCGACGAGGTCGCCAACGTCAAGGCGGGGGCCTGGCCCGAGAACATCCGGCCAGCGCTCTCAGATCGCCGCGGGTGGACGTGGCTGATCGGCGTTCCTGAAGGACGCAACCACTACTACGACATGTGGAAGCACGCGATCTCCGGAGTGGATCCGGAATGGGCGGGCTTCACATGGCATTCGTCGGACATCCTACCGCCCGAGGAAATCGCGTCCGCCAAGCGCTCGCTCGACCCGCTCACCTTCGCCCAGGAATACGAGGCTTCCTTCGTCAACTTCGAAGGCCGGGCCTACTACCCGTTCACCGAGGCCACGCACTGCGAACGTCTCACCTACGATCCGGCCCGGCCGATCGGGCTGTGCTTCGACTTCAACGTGGATCCGGGCATCGCGGTCGTCGTCCAAGAGCAGAAGCTTCCGAACGGCGAAATCGGAACCGGCGTCATTGGTGAAGTTCACATACCTCGGAACTCGAACACCCCTGCGGTGTGCCGCAAGATCCTGACGGATTGGGGCCAGCATCGAAGCCGGATCACCTGCTACGGCGACGCCACGGGTGCCCACATCGCCAACGGCGCCAGCGAGGTCGTCTACCGCCCTCGACAAGATGGGGGAGGCGGCTGGCCGCGGCGAGGGCCGGGTCAAGCAGATCCAGACGGCTGCGGACGCGCTCGTTGCGGCACTCAATCGCAACACAACGGCAACTGCCTCGCTCGCCGGCCGCATGGATCTGATGCAGGCCAGCGGTGCGAAAGCCGCCGACGTGCTCGTCAAGGTCGACAAGGCGGCAGATGATGCAACCCGCGCTATGGGGACGCTGGACGCCGCGTCGGCCAAAACTACGGTTGCGATCAGCGGAACCACGAAGGCGATCGATGCGGCTACTGTGGCCGTCACGAAGCATGTCGCCATCACGCCGCGCGCGGCAGATGCCGTGAAAAAGCACAGCGACGCAGCCAATGAGAACACGCGTGCCCTGGGTCTGCAGCGTCACGAACTGACGAACCTCAGCTATCAGATCAACGATGTTGCGACGATGGCCCTCTCGGGCGCGTCTGCGTTTCAAATCATGGCGACGCAGGGCGGCCAGCTATTCCAGATAGCCCAACAGTCCGGCGGTGGCATCAAAGGCCTTTTCATGCAGGCAGGCGAGGGAGCTTCCGCCCTCGCTTCGCGCATTGGCCTCGTCGGTGCCGGCCTAGGCGCACTGACCGCCGGGTTCGCCACGGCGGCGCTGGCGGCTGCCAGCTATCGCGCGCAGGAAAAGACCCTCATCAATAGCTCGTTCGGCGTGGGCGAAGCTTCGGGCGCCACGCTGGCCGATCTGCAGCGGTCGGCGACGCAGGCGTCTGCGGGCGGGAAGGTGACCCCTTCGCAGGCCCGTGAGGTCATCGGCGAGCTGAATAGCCAGGGGAACATCAACCCTGCCGTCTACGCCCGAGCCGCAGAAAGCGTAGGGCTGTTGGTGAGCCGCTTGGGCAAGGACCTGCCCGAGGCGCAGGCCGCCGTTGTGGCCGGAATGCAGCCGACGATCGCCGGCTTCGACTCGCTCAACAAGCAGTTCTTGCTCGGCGACGCGAACCTGCGCGAGCAGCTTGACAGCATGTACAAATCCGGCCGCGCGTTCGAGGCGCAGGCCATCGTCGTGGTGGAATGGGTGGCGTGCTCGGCAGTGTCGGTAGCGGCCTGAAGAGCCTCTTCGGCTTCGCAGACGGCGGCATCATGACCAGCAATGGCCCGCTGCCGCTGCATTCCTATGCCACGGGCGGCATCGCCAACTCGCCTCAGCTTGCGCTGTTCGGGGAGGGCAGGGGACCTGAAGCCTTCGTTCCACTCCCCGACGGCAAGCGCATCCCTGTTGCGATGTCCCAGCCGGCGAACATGAATGGCGGTGCGCCCATCAACGTCGTCAACGGCAGCAACACCTACAACATCACCCCTGCGAACGGCGTCACCCCAGAGCAACTCCAGGCCACTCTCCGGAAATACGATCAGGAGAGCCAAGCGACATTGATCGCTCGCCTGAAAGATGCGCAACGGCGTCGGGCCTGATCCAGCATGCCGATCTTCTCTGCAACGGTAGCCGCCGCCCTCGCCGGGCGGACGGTTCGTCGCGAGCGTCTGGTGCGCTTCGACTTCAGGTCGGAGAGCCTGCGCCTTTGGGAAGGCGGGCATGGCACGCTCCGCACCTCCGACGGGCAGATGTGGGCCGGCGCTGGTCAGCTTGGGCAGATCGGCGACATCGAGTCGTCCATCGGGGGAACAGCTCCCACGGTGGAATTCTCGCTCTCGGGCGTCGACCCCGCCATTCTCGCGAAAGCGATTTCCGCCTCTGACGAGGTCAAGGGCCGCCTCGTCGAGGTGTACCTGCAGCACTTCAACGAGGACTGGACGCCGCTCGACGGGCTCTATCAGACCTTCTCTGGCGTGATGGATCGTATGCCAGTGAGCGCTCCCGTCGGCTCGCCTACCCGCACAGTAAGCCTTGTCGCCGAGACCCTATGGACGCAGCGCGGGTTCGCGCCGTTCGCCTACATTTCCGACCGCGATCAGAAGAGGCTCCACCCTGGCGACCGGGGCTGTGAGCAAGTCGCGGCGATGGCATCGAAGACGATCCAATGGCCGGTATTTTGAGCCTTCCCGAGCATCTTCGCATCATGGGATCGACGCCTTTCACGTGGGGCGTGTCCGATTGCTGCCTGGCGGCGTCTGACTGGATGCTGGCCCAGCGTGGGATCGATCCGGCGGCCCCTCTCCGCGGCAGGTACAGCACCATGCGCGGAGCCCTACGGCATATCCGCCGGCTTGGCGGGTTCGAGACGATGGTCTCCGACCTGATGCGCGCCGCGGGCTTCGTGGAAACCGACGATCCCAAAATGGGCGACGTCGGCGTGGTCGACAGCGATCAAGGTCAGGCGCTGGCGATCCGGACCCAGATCGGGTGGGCGGTCAAAGGCGTGAATGGCTTCGTCGTCGCGCCCTTCCAGCACACCAAGGCTTGGACGGTCTGATGCCGGCGCTTCTTATCCCCGTCATCACGTCAGCCTTGGCGACCACGGCCTTGTCATCGACGGCAATTGCCGCGACCGCCTTCATCTCAGCCAACGCGATCGTGCTCGGTGCCGCGCTTGGGCTGCAGGCTCTTCTCACGCCCGACAACAAGCAGAAGGTCGCTGCCCAGCAGTACCAGAGCCGTCAGGCCATGCCGACGCTCCTCTATGGCTACGGCACCACGAAGCTCGGGGGCACCAAGTTCGAATTCGAGACCGGCCAAGGCATCTATATCGACGGGCTCATCCACTCTGCCGGTCCGGTCAATCGTGTCGTCAACTGGATGCTGAACGACAAAATATCGACCGGTCTCGTCGATAATACCGCTGCAGGCGGCCAAGTCAGCGGCGCCAACACGACAGTTCCATGGTCGACGAATGTTCGGTTGCACACCGAGAAGGGTACGAACAACACCGTCTCCGGGTTTCTGACGAGTAATCTGCCCAACAGGTGGACAGCCGATCACAGGCTTGAAGGCCTATTCATCACGGTGATGGCCTGCATTCCGGCGACGGAGAAGACCTTCCAGAAGACCTACCCGAATGGCCCGCCCGCCGTTTACGTCATCGCAGAGATGGCACCGGTCTACGATCCGAGGGACGCGGCTCAGGTGTGGTCCGACCCGGCTACGTGGAAGTATTCCGATAACGTCGCGCTGGCGCTCTTGCATTACCTGACGGCTATCCGCGGCACCGACAGCGTCACAGGCCAGCCGGTGCCCTTCGGCTTCGGCTTTCCTCAGTCGCGCATCGATCTGCCTTCCTTCGTCGCTTAAGGTCTCGGCAGGCAACACCGTCCTGCGCCTCAACGTTGACCGGACCTCGAACGACGACGCCATGTTCACCGGCGCCGGATCGAGCATCGTCAGCGGCGTGCCGGGCGTCGGTGGCCTGAAGGGCTTCGTCCGGCAGAACGAGAATACCTTCCGCTACTACCGGAATGACACGTTCAAGGTCGACATCGCCAAGACACTCAACGAGGCCACGGGCGGCTCGCAGACGATCACCATCGGCGGTCTCAACACCGGCTCCGGCATCCAGCAAATTCAAACGACTGCCATGGAGCTGGCAGCGATCGTCATAAACGGTCGTCCGAGCGATGCGCAGGTGGCGCAGCTCTATACCGCCTTCTCCGCCTTCCGTACCGCCGTGGGGGCCTAAGGCATGGCAATCGTTGCAGACGTCGATGTCTTCATCATGGGCTCAGGTGGAGCCGGTCTCGCGGCCGGGGCTCGCCTTCGCAAGTTCGGCCTGTCCGTCGCCATGGCAGACGAGGCGCAGTGGCCCGGCGGCCTCCTCACCGGCGGGCTTGGCCTTCCGGACTATGTCGGTGTCAGCGCGACTACAGACACCCTGTCCGGTGTCGGGCGGCAGTTCTTCTACGACTGCGAGACGGCGGCAATCGCCGACGGAGCCATTGTCGGCACGCCCGCGGACGCCACGACCACTCCGCCGACGCAGGAAGTCCGCGGGTACGGTCGCTATCAGGATCTGCCGCGCCGCTACCTGCCGGAATGGGGGCGGTATGCCCGCGACCGCATGCTGGCCGGCATCCAGACCTTCTGGGACATTGAGATCGTCGATTTCGCCGTCGATCAGTTCACCAAGCTCGGCGGGATCGTCACCCTTGCTGACGGGCGCCAGATCCGCGCCAAGCAGTTCCTGTCCTGCTCTTATGAGGCGCATCTCGGCCGCGCCGCCAAGGTGCCTTACACCTATGGCCGCTCGGAGAACCGGGCGACCTTCAACGAGCTTCTGGCCGGCGCCTACAGCAACAACCGGAACACCCTGCCCGCCGCCCTGCTGAACTCGAAGGGCGATATCGTCCGAGAGAACCAGGGCTACACCATCGTGGGTGAGGGGATCGGCGACCTGCGGACGATGGCCTACAACTGGCGCTCGACCTTCTCGGTCCACCCTCAGCGCCTTCCGTTCCAGCCGCCGACCCGCCCGGATGGTCTGCCCTTCCGCGAGGCCGATTTCGAGGACTGGATCAACGAGCGCGGCAGCAAGTACACCACCATTGAGAACATCTCGTCCGGCCAGTGGACCGATCAGAACCACATCACGACCAACGGCGGGTCGCAGTGGGGCGCTCCGATGGAGTACACCCGCTGCAAGACGAAGGCGGAGCGTCGGCGGTTCTGGGCGTGGCACTACTACTACACCGCTGGCTGGTACTACCTCGCGCAGAACTCCCCGCGCGTCCGCACCGAACTGCGGAACAACATGGCGGGGTGGGGCCTGCCGCATAACCACAACGTCACCGAATGGTTCGGCCAGCGGGGCTGGTCGGCACACCTCTACGTCCGCACCAGCCACCGGATGCGAGCGACGGGCCTGATGTCGTTCGAGAACATCGGACGTTCGGCCCTTGGCAAGGTTTTCGAGCCGATGGGCCGAGGTGGCTACCACACGGACAGCCACGCCAAATGCCATGCGACCATCCCTGGCGGTGGCTACACCCAAGATGGTGACATGAAGGACGACGTACAGGACGGCAGTTCGTACTGGTCGATCCCGTTCGCCGCGCTGAAGCCGCCGTCCGGCGTCATCCGCAACATGCTCGAGGTCGCGTGCCCGGCGGTCACAGAGACCGTCATGTGCTCGCTCCGCATGGAGCCGACCTGGATGTCGATCGGCGAGGCGGCTGGCGTTGCCGCTTACGTGGCGGTTCGTGACGGCGTCCCGGTCTCCGAGGTGTCCTATTCGAAGATCAAAGAAATCACCGATAGCCTGGGATTGAAGGTATGAGCGGGATTTTTCCTGGGTTCGGCGGGGCCGTCAGCGGTGGCGGCGGGGTGGTCTCCGTCCCCGGCCGTGGCGTCGTGTTTCAGCTGGGCGGCACGAAGGACAGCCCGGTCCTCATGGGTCTGCCGATCCATGGGCGCGGCGGCATCCGCATCGAGAACAACGACGGCGTCGATGGTCCGCTGACGATCTGGAACATGCCGGACGGCGTGCTGATGACGGCCGAGGGCGTGAACTGCTCGTCCACGAACGAGGTCGAGCTCGGCATGGCGACGCAGGACGGCCAGGACACCTACATCATCGACACGGTGACGTTCTGGGGGGCGACCTCGGCACCTACCGTGCTGCGGGGCAGCGTCTATTCGGGCGCAGGTTCGAGCAGCACGGTTCTCGTTCCGAACACTCAGAGCTTCGCCGCCCTGACCGCGCAGGACGTCGTTCTCGACGTGCCGGTCCAGGTGAAGCGCGCGGCGCGCTACAGCCGGCTCGTATGGAAGCCGTCGGTGACCGAAAACATCCGGATCAACATCGCGGTCTACCGACGCCTACTGCGTCAGAGCGAGGTGTTCTGAGATATGACCACCCGCATCTACACCTACACCGAAACCGACAATGACGCCGGTCCCGCCCTGATCGATTTTGACTTCTGGATCGGCAACACCGCCCCCCCCGTCATCTTCGGCTCGCAGAACGAGGGTGGCTCACCGTTCCCCACGGCCGGGTCGGTGTTCACGCTTGAGGTCAAATGGCCCGGCGGCTTGATCGAGAAGTCCACAGGCACGCCCGGCAGCGGCTTCGTTCTTTCCGCCAGAAACTCCGACCTGACCTGGACCCCGACGCTGGCGGAGAGCCTTAAGATCCCTCTGGGTCAGGTCGCCGAATACAAAATCATCCGCCACGTCGCCTCCTATCAGCAGCTCTTCATCGTCGGGCGCATCACCGGCAAGGACGGGATCAACAATGTCTGAAGGTATTGCTCTGGGGCCTTTCCCCTATGCGCGCCCTGCCGTCATCGTCGTTAAGATCCCCGGATCGATCGGGCCTCCTGGTGAAGCCACGGCTGAGTTCCGCCAGGGGGTCGCCACTGTACGGTCTGGCGTTGAGGCGGTCACCGACGTCATGCTCCTCAAGGATCGGCAGCATCGCATCTCGACGTTGCGCAGGCGTTTGGTCGTCGTGCCCTTCGTCCCAGAGGTAGCCCGTGAACTCGGCTGCCTCGGAAATCAGCCCGCCGAACATGTACGTCACCTCATCCGCGTTGACGCAGGCCGAGAGGCGAAGCGATTGCAGATAGCGATCCGCGAACGCGTTGCATGGCTCGCACATGATGCCGGAGTAGAAGCCCTCATCTGAGCAGCCGGCCAGCCTGACGTAGGTCTGACCTGCCGCGATCTCCGATTGGCATTCCGGACAGGCTCTCGCCTTTCGGGCCTTCGGACGGTGTGTGCTGTGGAAGTCGCCCATGGCTCAAAGCCCTCCGGTGAGGGTGGAGGGGAGGGAAGCGTAGGTCAGATGATCGCGGCGACTTCCTCCATGGTCGGAGGCCAGCCGCGTGTGCCGATGCGATTTCTCCCAGCGAGCGGTTGATAGACCTTGTCCCACCAATGCTCGGCCATCGCCGTCGCGGCGGTGAAGGAATGCGAGTAGGGCGCGAGCGCATCTAGCAAATCGGCCAGCTTGCCCTCTCTCCGGAACCACTCGTTCCGGTGATGCAGCTTCTCGGAGCGGAAGAAGCCGTGAAGTAGCGCCTCGTCCCGTTCGTTGCCGATGATGTGTGCCTCGCGCGTCACCGGCCAGGGACAGGAGGTGCCGATATTCCTGATCCGCGCGCTCACGTCCTGCGCCACACCGATCTTCGTGAAGCCCTCGCACGTCGCGAAATAGACGAAGCTCATTTTGTTGCCGCGCATCGTCAGGCCTCCCTTCGAACCCCCATCTCGCGACAGTCCTTATGGCGCTAAGTCGGTTGGACGGTTCGCCGAAATCCCTTGTAATCGTGTGAAGCGGATCGGGGTCCAACAATCCAGTAAGCGATTGATCCATCGAGATTTTGGCGCCCCAACCGGGGTCGCCATCTCTCCGCCATCACGCGAGGGCCAGAGTAAGCTCCGCCAGATCGGGCCTTGAACGCCATTCCGTGAAACATGTCGTACGGTGCAGCCAGTCTCGTGTGACGGTGACCGCGACGTTGGCGTTCTGTTGCATCGATCAGGACTGAATGACCGAGTTCGAGGTGGGCGAGTAATAAAGTGTGCCGGGCTGTCTGTCTGGGAGCCAAAAAACGTCAGCGACTTAGCACGACAGGTCGCCACAAACAGTCGGGGCAGGAGTTCGGATCACATCCGCGAGACCCTCGGAAGATCACGATAGACAGTGACGCCAGGGCAGCAACGATCGGGATCCTGGTCGTCTCATCGTGGAGGCTATGATTGCCCGAACAGCGCGATCAGGGCGTGGATCACGCTCGCCCCGCCCACCGGTGCAACGAAGAGCAGCACCACATTCAGTCCAATGATCCAGACGACCGCCCGCTCTTGTGCCTTGGTCATCGGGGGCTTGCGTGAAGGCGACTCCCAAGCCGGTTCTCGCGGCGGCTTCCAACCCTCGTCCACGAACATCGGCGACCTCATCGCCGACTCAAATCGCATCACCGTATGGCCGGCACAGCGATAGTAGAGCGGAGTAAAGAGATGAGGCAATCGCCTGCGTTGCGAGATGGAAGGCGTCAGGGTCGGTCTGAACTCCGCCAGTCGACAAGCTAAGCAGACCTCGAAGGACTCTCGGCACAGACATCGATCCAGATCGTCTCACCCGATGCCCTCGACGACAGGCTCGGCCTGCCGGATCGTCATTGCCGCCTGTGCCGGAACGTCACAGCTGAATTTTGCGTTTCCTTCGGCGTGCACCGCGCCAGACTCAGGGAGAAACGCATGAAAGCTTTGACGCTTGCCCTCGCCGGGGCATTGCTCCTCGGATCGCCCGCCCTCGCTGCGGAAGGTGGCTCCGGAACAACGAAGTCCGGCACGATGAACAACACCGGGCCGAACGATGCGGGAGCCGGTGCATCGCCGGGAGCCGCCGGGAGCGGCCCCTCCACGGGAGACAAGAGCCGCTCAGGCACGTCGAACAGCACGGGCGCCAATGATGCCGGTTCGGGGTCGTCTCCGGGAGCATCGGGCAAAGGTACCAGCGCGCCGACCCGCTGACGTCACTGAGGGCGGATCAGGCCTGGGTCTCATGCGATCCAGGCCTATCGTCGCCCGCCTCGCTACCATCGAACGAGGGGGTGCTTCCGGGTCGGCCGGGAGCACCCTTCGTCATTCTCAGAAGCCGAACCGCACGTAGGGGCGGGGTGCGTAAGCGTAGGGCCGAGGAGCATAGGCGTAAGGACGGTAATAGGGCCGGTAATACGGGCGATAGCCGTAACCATAGCCATAAACCGGCACGGGGCGGGGCGCGTAGTAGCCGAACGCGCGGGATGTGGCCTTGCACCCGAACGCGGAGGGGTAATAGCCGTAACCGCACCCGCCGGCAGCCTCGGCTGTGGTGGTTGTGGCGGCAGACATCGTCAGGCCACCAATGACGGCGGCAAGGAGGCCATAAGTCTTGACATGCTTCATGACACAATCTCCGGATCGCGTCCCCTCGGGATTAAAGCTTCACCGCGGGGCGTGCTGCATCAAGACACCCGATCGCTGAACAAATTCTGACATTTTCGCCGCCTGCACCTCCCTACCGTACGAGGGACCTTGCGCGCGCGATTTCGTGATTGAGAAAGGGTGACCGGGGAGCTTTCGCGAGGGCGTACCGTTCCTGCTAGCCAAGGACGCGATTGACGCGGTCCCCGAATGAGGTCTCCTCACCCCAAACCCCGCCGTTGCGATTGCAGACCGGAAGCCAGCCATGACAGACCTCAAGACCCTGCGCGACGTCTCCGGCCTGAGCCCGGTGCCGGCCCGGCTTCGATCCTCCGCCCTGGTGATGATCGATCTGCAGAACACCTATCGCGAAGGCATCATGCGCCTGGAAGAGGTGGAGCCCGCCATCCGCGCGGCACGCGAACTCCTCGATCGCGCCCGGGAGGCCGGCATCCCGATCTTTCACATCCAGCACGATGCCGGGCCCGGCTCGCCCTACGATATCTCCGCCCCGATCGGCAGGATCAGTGACGAGGTCTCGCCACGAGACGGCGAGAGGGTCATCGTCAAGAACTATCCTAATTCCTTCGTCGGTACGGATCTGCAGAAGCACCTCGAAGCGACGGGTATGAAATCGGTTCTGCTCGCCGGTTTCATGACGCATATGTGCATCAACTCCACGGCGCGCGGCGCTTTCAACCTGGGATTCAGCCCGACGGTCGTGGCTTCCACCACCGCGACCCGCGCCTTGCCCGGCCCCGACGGTCAGGTGGTGCCCGCGAATTCGCTTCAGGCCGCGAGCCTCGCGACCCTCGGGGATCTCTTCGCCGTGATCGCGCCTCGGGTCAGCGATATCGCGGAATGACACGCGTGAGTGACACTCAATGGACCTCGGGAACGTGTGCGGCGCAGCATCGTTCGGGTTCTGAAGCAGGAGCGCGAATCATGAGAATCGATACCGTCGCGGATCTCGTCGTCGAAACCCTCCAGCAGGTGGGGGTACGACGGATCTACGGTGTCGTCGGCGACAGCCTCAACGCCATGACCGAGTCGATCCGGGCGAGGGGCGTCATCGACTGGGTGCATATGCGCCACGAAGAGGTCGGCGCCTTCGCGGCCGGCGCGGAAAGTCAGATCACCGGGGAGTTGGCGGTCTGTGCGGGCTCCTGCGGGCCAGGCCATGTCCATCTCATCAACGGCCTGTTCGATTGCCATCGAACCCGGACTCCCGTCCTGGCCATCGCCGCACATATCCCCTCGGCAGAGATCGGATCCGGCTACTTCCAGGAGACAGACCCGAAGGCCTTGTTCGCCCAGTGCAGCCACTATTGCGAGCTCGTCTCCGATCCGTCCCAGCTCCCGTTCGTCCTGGAGAATGCCATCCGTGCCGCGGTGGGCCAGCGTGGTGTCGCCGTGGTGATCATTCCCGGCGACGTCGCGTTGAAGGATGCGCCGGCCCGCGCCATTGCTCCCAATGCCGGCCTCCTGCCGGCGAAGCCGACGATCCGTCCCGCCGAAGCCGAGCTCAACGCACTGGCCGAACTCCTCGACGGCTCGTCAAAGATCACACTGCTCTGCGGCCGGGGATGCGCCGGCGCCCATGCCGAATTGCTGCAGCTCGCCGAAGCTCTCAAGAGCCCCATCGTCCATGCCCTCGGTGGCAAGGAATTCGTGGAATACGACAATCCCTACGATGTCGGAATGACCGGCCTCATCGGGTTCTCGTCCGGCTATGCGGCGATGCGCGACTGCGACACGCTGCTGATGCTGGGCACCGACTTTCCCTACAAGCAATTCTATCCCGCGAATGCCAAGGTGGCGCAGGTCGATCTACGGTCGAACCAGCTCGGCCGGCGGACGAAGCTCGATCTCGGTCTCGTCGGCGACGTACGGGATACGATCACGGCGCTCCTGCCGAAGCTCGGCGTCAAGTCCGACCGCACCTGGCTCGATGCCAGCCTGAAACACTACGCCAAGGCACGCGAGGACCTCGACGATCTCGCCACTGGCGCGCCGACCAAGGGCTGGTTCGGCCTGAAATCGGCCAAGGCCCCGATCCATCCGCAATATCTGACCAAGCTCGTAAGCGAAGCGGCGGCGGATGACACGATCTTCACGGCCGATGTCGGTACGCCGACGATCTGGGCGGCGCGCTATCTGAAGATGAATGGCAAGCGCCGGCTTCTCGGATCGTGGGTGCATGGCTCCATGGCCAACGCCATGGCGCAGGGCATCGGCGCACAGGCGGCCTCTCCTGGCCGGCAGGTCGTTTCCTTGTCGGGCGATGGCGGTTTCTCGATGCTGATGGGCGATCTCCTGACACTGCGGCAGGAGAAGCTGCCGCTGAAGATCGTGATCTACAACAACGGCTCCCTCGGCTTCGTCGAAATGGAGATGAAGGCCGCAGGCTATCTCGAAACCGGCGTCGCGCTCGAGAACCCCGATTTCGCCGCGATGGCCCGGGCGGTCGGGCTCCACGCGGTGCGGGTAGAAGACCCGGCCGAACTGGAGGGCGCGATCCGGAACGTGCTCGCCCATGACGGTCCGGCCGTACTCGACGTGGTGGTCAACCGTCAGGAACTCTCGATCCCACCGAAGATCGACGGACAGCAGGTGAAGGGCTTCAGCCTTTACGTGCTGCGTGCGGTGATGAGCGGCCGCGGGGATTCGGTTCTCGATCTCGCCAAGACGAACATCATCCGGTAGCTGAAGCACTGCTTCGAAGGTATCCAGACCGAGCCGTGATGCGGCCTCCAGGCTCAACGGTGGCCGCATCCTCGGACAAAAGATTGGTTTGGCAGCGGGGCCGGGAAGCGCAAGCCGGCCTTAACAACAGGATCCTTGCAGCTGCGGCGGGCGTAATCCTTGCACGGTCTTCCGAAACGGAGGAAGGAGCTTCCATGCGCTACATGCTCGGCTGCAGTCTGTCTTATAACATACTGTCGGACACAACGTTTATCTTCAATATCGAGGTCGCTCGACTGAAGAGCCTTGAGATTCTCAGCGAGACGCTGATTCTCAAGCCCGACCTGAAGCGGGAAATCTACATCTCGCCCGATCTGCAGAACCGCTATCTCGGGGTGAACGTCCCCGCCGGCCAGTTCTCGCTGGAATACAACGCCGAGGTCGAGCTCACCGTCCATCGGGCCGATCCGGCCACGATCAACGAAACGCCGATCTCGCAGCTTCCCCTCGACATCCTGCCGTTCCTGCTGCCCAGCCGCTTCGTCTCGTCCGACCGGCTGACGCCCTTCGCGCAGGCCGAGTTCGGGGCGATGCCCAAGGGGCACCAGCGCGTCAACGCGATCTGCAACTGGATTCACGATCATCTCACCTACCAGCCCGGCACCAGCGACGGCGAGACGACCGCCGACGAGAGCCTGCTCAAGCGCGCCGGCGTGTGCCGCGATTTCGCGCATATCGGGACGGCCTTCTGCCGGGCATTGGGCATCCCCGCCCGTTTCGTGAGCTGCTACGCCCACGGGCTCGTGCCGAGCGATTTCCACGCGGTGTTCGAGGCCTATCTCGACGGCCGCTGGTGGCTGTTCGACGCCACGCGCCAAGCCGATCTTGACGGTCTCGTCCGCATCGGCGTCGGCCGGGATGCGGCCGAGATCGCCTTCTCGACGCCCTACGGCAACATGCAGCCGGTCAACCAGCAGATCCGTATCGCGCGCTCCGACGGCCTCGGCAGCCCGCCCCAGCGCACGGTCGACGCAATCTCGACGGAATTGCCCGCGCCGCATGCGGGAGCGGCCTGAACGAAAGGATCACAGGATGACGGTATCCTGTGATCCGGGTCCGACCGATGCTGGCGCGGTTTCGTACCCGTCGTCCACGGTGATGGGGTAGGCCCGAACCGACCCGCCGGTTCTCGGATTGCACATCCTCCATGACTGATCTCAAAATGAAGGGGATCACCTTCGCTTTTTCAATCCAAAGCTGGTCTGGCCAGCTATAGCTCGCCTCTTGCGATGCAGACGGTATCACGGAACGAGGCACGATGGCAGCTCCTCTACAGGTGCGCGGCTCCACATCCGCGGCCTACCGCGCAGCGTTCCGGGCATTCGGATCACTCTGGCGCGAGACGGCTTTTGTAACCTTTGTCCTGATCGTCCAGTTGCTCCTCTCGAATCGCATGGGCGGCTCGGGGAACGCGACCGGGTCGCTGTCGAACGTTCTGCTCGACATCGGCGTCACCATCCTGATCGTTTCCTACACGATGGCGATCTATCGCCATGCCTTGGGCCTGCGGTCGCAGAGCATGTGGGCCCTGCTCGGAGAGGCGATACGGCGCAAGGATCTCCTCGCCTATCACCTCGGCTGGTATCTGCTCGGCATCCCGTGGGCATGGGGCGTAGCCTATCTCCAGTCGGCACTCGGACTTCTGATCCTTCCCGCGATCGTTATCGTCAGCATCTGGGTCACGTGCCGCCTCTTCGCCGTGGGCCCGACCCTCGCGATTGAAGGTCTGGAGGTCACGGCCAGGGACGCGTTTCGCGCGACGGTCGGTCAGGTCTGGACCATCTTCTACATCGGATTCCGCGCGGCGATCCCGCTTGTGGCGGTCGCACTCATCCTGGGCGCTCTAATCATCTCAACGAACGGGCGGACGGACCCACCCGTGATCCTCAGTGGAACCCTGGTCCTGCTATTCGGCGTGATCGGCGTCGTCCTTCGCGCCGTCCTCGAGGCGCAGATCTTTCGGGAGCTCGGTCTTTTCAGCTCAAGGCGAGAGGTGGAATAACGATTCTGCCGGGTGGCTCGATTTTCGCGACGACGATGCAGGAGCGTTAAACAATGACCTATCGCCACATCGTCGGCCCCAAAACCCATATCTTCGCCGATCTCGCGGCCCTGATGGCGAAAGCGACGCCGCTGCGCTCGGGCGACCGGCTCGCCGGCATCGCGGCGGAATCGGCGGAGGAGGGGATGGCCGCCCGCTGGTGCCTGTCCGAGGTGCCGCTGTCGGAGATCCTGGCCAAACCCCTCATTCCCTACGAGGAGGACGACGTCACTCGCCTCATCCTTGATACGCACGATGCGGTGGCCTTCAGGGAGATCGCCCATCTCACCGTCGGCGATTTCCGCGAGTTCCTGATCAAGGCGTCCTCCGAGACGCTGACCCGGATCTCGCCCGGCATCACGCCGGAGATCGCCGCCGCCGTCTCGAAGATCATGCGTCATCAGGACCTGATCCTGGTGGCGCGCAAATGCCGGGTGGTGACGAAGTTCCGCAACACAATCGGATTGCCCGGCCGGCTCTCCGTCCGTCTTCAGCCCAATCACCCCACCGACGATGCCGCCGGCATCACCGCCGCCATCGTCGACGGGCTGTCCTATGGCTGCGGCGATGCGGTGATCGGCCTCAATCCGGCCTCCGATTCCGTCTCCACCCTGAGCGGCTTGCTCCACCTCTTCGACGACCTGATCCAGCGCCTCGCGATCCCCACGCAGGGCTGCATCCTCACCCATGTCACCACCACGCTGGAGGCGATGAACCGGGGCCTGCCGGTGGATCTCGTGTTCCAGTCGATCGCGGGCACGCAGAAGGCCAATGCCAGTTTCGGCGTCACGCTTCCCATCCTGAAGGAGGCGCACGATGCGGCGCTTGCCCTGAAACGCGGCACGGTGGGTGACAACTGCATGTATTTCGAGACTGGGCAGGGCTCGGCGCTCTCGGCCAATGCCCATCACGACGTTGATCAGCAGACCCTGGAAGCACGGGCCTACGCCGTCGCGCGTCCGTTCCGGCCGCTCCTCGTCAACACGGTGGTCGGCTTCATCGGGCCGGAATATCTCTATGACGGCCGGGAGATCATCCGGGCCGGATTGGAGGACCATTTCTGCGGCAAGCTCATGGGCCTGCCGCTCGGCTGCGACGTTTGCTACACCAACCATGCCGAAGCCGACCAGAACGACATGGACACGCTCCTGACCTTGCTGGGAGCGGCCGGCTGCACCTTCGTCATGGGCATTCCCGGTGCCGACGACGTGATGCTCAACTACCAATCCACCTCGTTCCACGATTCACTCTACGTGCGCGAGGTGCTCGGCCTGAAACGCGCGCCGGAATTCGAGGCTTGGCTCGAACAGATCGGCCTGACCGATGCGGAGGGCGCACTCCTGCCCGAGGGACCGAGCGCCCGCCTCATCGCGGCGGCTCCCGGCCTGTCCGCCCAGAAGGGGATTGCCGCATGAGCGCCGAGGACACCTCCGAGGATCCCTGGGCAAGACTGAGCCGCCTGACGCCGGCGCGGATCGGCCTCGGGCGCGCCGGCACCGGCATGCCCACCATCGAGGTGCTGCGCTTCGGGCTCGCCCATGCACAGGCGCGGGATGCCGTCCACACGCCGATGGATGCCGCCGAGGTCGCCTCCGGGATCGAGGCACTCGGCTATCCCACCCTGACCCTCGCCTCTGCGGCGCCGGATCGCGCCACCTATCTGCGTCGCCCCGACCTCGGCCGTACGCTCGGCGAGGAGAGTGCGACGATCCTGGCCGAAAAACCTTCTGAGGCGGTGGACCTCGCCATCGTCGTGGCGGACGGTCTCTCGGCAAGGGCAGTGCACCAGGGTGCGGCCAGTTTCCTCGCCGCCTTCAAGCCGCATATCGACAAGGCCGGGTGGACGCTGGCTCCCATCGTGGTGGCGACGCAGGGGCGCGTCGCCCTGGGCGACGGGATCGGCGCGGCACTGAAGGCTCGCGCCGTCGCCGTCCTCATCGGCGAGCGGCCGGGCCTGTCCTCGCCCGACAGTCTCGGGATCTACCTGACCCTGGACCCGCGCGTCGGTCGTTCGGATGCCGAGCGCAACTGCATCTCGAACGTTCGCCCCGCCGGGCTCTCCCATGAGCTAGCGGCGTTCAAACTCGACTGGCTTCTGCGAGAAGCGTTCGTGCGCGGAATCACCGGCGTGAACCTCAAGGATGGCAGCGGGCCGGACCTGGAGCCGCCGCCGCGTCAGCAGGCGATCGGGGACGGAAGCGACACCGCATCCCGCGCCTGACGGAGCATTGTTCGAAGTCGACGGTAGTCGAGCCGAGAAGTGTGGAGCACTGTGACTGGAATGGGCACGTCTCAGTCGTACGCGCTTTCAGTCGACCGAGTGGAAACACCTCTCGCTGAAGCGCGATTCTGAGCACATCTCGTGGGCTCGGCCAATGGCGATTGGCTTGTATCCTGCCGGGGTGAGGCAAAGAGCAGTTGTCCTTCCCTCTCTTCCTTCGCGCATGGCCGAGCTTCGACGCTGTGCCGGCTGCGATAGCTATTCGCGAGGGTTGAACGGGTCACCGTGTTCTTACCGGACATTGCTGCCTGGCCCCGGTCCCGGGAAGAAGCGTGGCTGTGGCGGGGTCGCAACACCGCGAAAGCATCCCGACTTCGCCTTGGGAGACGCCCTCATTCGCCGCGATCCCGCCATAAACCGGGACCACCTCAACATCCGCGGTAAACGACAGTTTCCCCAACGCTTTACCGCTGAATTCCGAGACTGCGCTTCACGGTGTCGAACGACGCTTCGCCGGCGTCGCCTGTCATCGCGTTGAGAAACGACAGCCGGGCTTCACCTGTAGCGGCTGAGACGGGGCCGAGAGAGACGATGGACGTGCGTACCACAGACAAGTCGAAGCTTCCGAGCCGTCACGTCACGGAAGGTCCCGAGCGGGCTCCGCACCGGTCGTATCTCTACGCGATGGGTCTCACCAAGGAACAGATTCACCAGCCGCTGGTCGGCGTAGCCTCGTGCTGGAACGAAGCGGCGCCTTGCAACATCTCGCTGATGCGCCAGGCGCAGGCCGTGAAGAAGGGCGTCTCCGCCGCCAACGGCACGCCGCGCGAATTCTGCACCATCACGGTCACCGACGGCATCGCCATGGGCCATGCCGGCATGCGCGCCTCTCTGCCTTCGCGCGAGGTCATCGCCGACTCGGTCGAGCTGACCATGCGCGGCCATGCCTATGACGCCCTCGTGGGTTTGGCCGGCTGCGACAAGTCCCTGCCGGGCATGATGATGGCCATGGTGCGCCTCAACGTGCCGTCGATCTTCATCTATGGCGGCTCGATCCTGCCGGGCTCGTTCCGCGGCAAGCCCGTCACGGTACAGGACCTGTTCGAGGCGGTGGGCAAGCACGCCGTTGGCGACATGAGCCTCGACGATCTCGACGAGCTGGAGCAGGTCGCCTGTCCCTCGGCCGGGGCTTGCGGCGCGCAGTTCACCGCCAACACCATGGCAACGGTCTCCGAGGCCATCGGCCTCGCGCTGCCCTATTCGGCCGGCGCCCCGGCCCCTTACGAGATCCGCGACAGATTCTGCATGACCGCGGGCGAGAAGGTGATGGAGCTCATCGCCAAGAACATCCGCCCGCGCGACATCGTCACCCGCAAGAGCCTGGAGAACGCTGCCGCCGCGGTCGCGGCTTCCGGCGGCTCCACCAACGCGGCCCTGCACCTGCCGGCGATCGCGCATGAATGCGGCATCAAGTTCGACCTGTTCGACGTCGCCGAAATCTTCAAGCGCACGCCCTACATCGCCGACCTGAAGCCGGGCGGACGCTACGTCGCCAAGGACATGTTCGAGGTCGGCGGCATCCCGCTGCTGATCAAGACGCTCCTCGACCACGGCTTCATCCACGGCGACTGCATGACCGTGACCGGCCGCACCATCGCCGAGAACATGGAAAAGGTCGCTTGGAACCCGGACCAGGACGTGGTCCGGCCCGCCAACGCGCCCATCACCGTCACCGGCGGTGTCGTCGGCCTGCGCGGCAACCTCGCACCGCAGGGCGCCATCGTGAAGGTGGCCGGCATGTCGGAAGACAAGCAGGTCTTCACCGGCCCGGCTCGCGTGTTCGACGGCGAAGAGGCCTGTTTCGAGGCGGTCCAGAAGCGCACCTACAAGGAGGGCGAGGTTCTCGTCATCCGCTACGAAGGCCCGAAGGGCGGCCCCGGCATGCGCGAGATGCTCTCGACCACCGCCGCGCTCTACGGCCAGGGCATGGGCGACAAGGTCGCCCTCATCACCGACGGACGCTTCTCCGGCGCGACGCGCGGTTTCTGCGTCGGCCATGTCGGCCCAGAAGCCGCCGTGGGCGGGCCGATCGGCCTGATCCGCGATGGCGACATGATCACCCTCGACGCGATCAAGGGCACGCTCGACGTGGCCGTGACCGACGAGGAGTTCGCCAAGCGGCGGGCGGAATGGACGCCGCGGACCAACACCGCGACCTCCGGCTATCTCTGGAAATACATGCAGACCGTCGGTCCCGCGGTGGACGGCGCCGTCACCCATCCCGGTGGCGCCGAGGAGATTCAAACCTATGCGGATGTCTAGGACTGACCTTCGCCGGCCCGTGCGGCCGGCAGGGGCCGATCCCGGTCGCGCCGCACGTCGGGTGAGGCGGATGGGAGCGGCCCTCGCGCTGCTCCTCGCCGGCGCCACCTCGGCGCTGGCGCTGGACCCCGCCGCGCGCACGCCCGTGCCCGCCACGGGCGGTTACCGCACGGCGCGCGAAGCCCTGCGCTCGGGCGTCCGTGACTACAATGCCGGCGACAAGGAAGGGGCCGCCCGCGCCCTCGAATACGCCGCCGGCCAGGGCCACGCCCTTGCCTTGTGGAAGCTCGGCCGGATGTATGCCGAGGGCGACGGCGTGCCCCATGACGACCTGAAGGCTTTCGAGTTCTTCTCGCGCATCGCCGACGACAACACCGATGACGGGCCGGACACCCAAAATTCAGGCGTGGTCGCCAGCGCCTTCACGGCGCTCGGCACGTATTTCCTCGACGGGATCAAGGGCACTTACGTGCGCCCGAACCCGGAGCGGGCCTACGACATGTTCAATTATGCGGCGTCGTATTTCGGCGACCCGAACGCCCAGTACAATCTCGCGCGCCTCTACCTCGAAGGGACCGGCGTGGATGCCGACCCGCGTCAGGCCGCGCGCTGGTTCAATCTCGCGGCCGAGAAGGGCCATGCTCCGGCCCAGGCCCTGCTGGGCAACCTTCTGATGAACGGGCAGGGCGTTCCGGCACAGCGGGCCCGTGGCTTGATGTGGCTGTCGCTGGCCCGGGAATCGGCCCAAGGGCGCAAGGACGACTGGATCGTCACCCTGTCCGACAAGGCATGGGCCACCGCCTCGGAAGAAGAGAAGGCCCAGGCTCAGGCCCAGGCCCTCCAGGCGCAGTCGCAGGTCACCGGATCGTCCCGGCGCCGTCGCTAGAGCTGCACCCGACCACGTTGGGTCGGGGCACATCTCTAGGCCTTTGTTTTACCGCGCTCTTTTTCGCCGAACCGGCATCCACTTCGGCGGAGAGCGCTCCAGGCGATCCGGAAAGGGCGCAACGGTCGGCTGCCGGCAGGCTCATTTCGTCCGCGCCGCGATCGCCGTGACGAAGGACGGACGCGACAGCGTCGCGTCGATATAGGCGGCGAGCTTCGGCCAGCGGCCGGCATCGACCGGCTCCTTGGCGAGCCGAAGGTTATGAAACGTCGTCGCCACCGAGATGTCGGCGATGCTGAACGCGTCACCTACAAGGTACGGGCCGTCGATTTGGCTCTCCAGGTAATCGTAGAGCTTCGGGAACTCGTCCGTCACCGCCTTCACCGCCGCGGCCTCGTCGCCGGGCTTACCCATCAGGACAGGCTTCACGACACGCTCGGCGAAGGGCTTGATCAGCACCGCGAACAACTCGGTATCGCCGAACTTGTCGAACCAGACAGCGCGCGCCCGCTCCTTCGGCGCCTGCGGCCACAGGACAGGACTCGGATACTTGGCCTCGATATAGGCCGAGATCGCCGACGAATCGGCCAGCCGAAAGCCGTCATCCTCGAAAGCCGGAATCTTACCGAGAGGGCTGCAGGCCTGGAACGCCTCGTCCGGCGCGTGGAAGAACACCGGAACGTGCTCGAACGTAATGTTCTTCTCGGCGAGGGTGACGAGAATCTTGCGGACGAAAGGCGAATAGCTCGTGCCGTAGAGAATCATGCGAAGGGAAGGCCTGTTGGATCGGGGAGGGTGAGGCGGGCCGCGATGGCCCGTGCCTCGGATGACCTCAGATAGGGCCCGGATCCCGTTCGATCACCCCATGCACGGCATAGCCGCCGAAACGCTGCGCCACGCGTGCCCGCCGTCGGGAAAGGCGCGCCACATCGGCGAGGGCATCGGCCAGTCCCTGTCGCGGGGTGACGTGAAACCCGGCGAGCCATCGGTTGAACAGCCATCTCGCCGGCCACGGCAGACCGCCCTGATCCCCGAAATCGACGATGTGCAGAGAACCGTCCGGAGCGAGGTGACCGGCCGCCTCGGCGAGGACGGCCCGCCAGGGCGGAATCATCGACAGGGCGTAGGAGATCACGATCCGGTCGAAGACCGCCTCCCCGAACAGGGCGGCGGGGTCGAAGGCCGTGGCATCGCCCCGGGCGAGGCGAATGCGGTGGGCGAGGCCCGCGCGGGCGGTGGCGCGCCCCGCTGTCGCGAGCATCTCGGTCGAGACATCCAGGCCGAAGCATCGGGCGTCCGGATAGGTTCGCGCGATGCGCACGAGGTTGCGCCCGGTGCCGCACCCGATCTCCAGCACGCTCCCCCCGGCGGGAAGCCGGAGATCCGCGACCATGCCGTCTCGGCCGAGGAGGTAGAACTTCCGGCTCGCATCGTAGATGTGCCGCTGGTAGCGGTACATCCGGTCCATCAGCCGCGCCGCCTCGCTCATGAAGAGGCCAGACGGTAGAGGTGGAACGCCCCATAGATCGACGACCGGTCCTGCTCGCCGAGGCGACGGCTCTCCTCCTCGGCATAGTCCCAGGCCCCGAGGATGGAATCCGGGACCCGGCCGGGCAGCCGACGCTCGTCCGCCGCCGTCCGGAAGATCACGCGGGCGCCGGGCCGTGCCGCGCGGGTGATCTGGGTCCACAGGTCGGTGAGGTCGGCATCCGTCATCCAGTCCTGCGCGTCGAGAAGGATGACGGCGTCGACGCTGGCGGCCGGGCTCTCCCGCAGGAATTCGGTCATCGATTGCTGGCGGAAGTCTAGGCGGCCAGCGCGCTCGAGTAGAGCCGCGTGGTTCCCGGCCTGAAGATAGGGCGGCAGCGATGCGTCGGGCGCGGTGTCGTAGGCGCGGCCGAAGGCTTGCCAGGCGAAATAGTTGGATCGGATCGGGAAGCCGCAGGCGAGCCGCTCCAGGCGATGGCGCAAGACGGCCGCCATTCCACCGGGGCCGTCGCCCGCCAGAGCCACGTATTGCGCGGGCGGGATGCCGAGGCCGTAAAGCGAGGCCGGCTGGCGGATGAGCCAGCGGATGAAGGCCTTCTCGTAAAGCGGGGCCAGTTCCTTCTCGAAGATCGTCCGCTGTTCGGCGAGGTCCCGCGCCTTCAGAACGGCACTGAGATCGCAGCCGTAGCGGCGGGCCAGCCAATGGCCCGCGCCGATGAAACGCCCGAGCAGGCCGTAGCGGTAGAAGCCTCGCTCGAAGGCCGAGATACGACGCCCGCCATCGAGGCGCCGCGTCTCCCAATAGGCCCGGGACGTGGCATCGAGATGCGGCCGGATGATCTCGTCATAGGCGGCCACGTTCTCGGGCCGGGCGGGGCGGCCGAAGAAGCCGAAGAACGCGGCATGGTCGGGCAGGTGCCGGAGGGCGGCGAGTTTCAGCCTCCCCAGGGCCACATGCGCGCCGTTGAGGTCGACGGCGCTGATCCGTGCCGGGTTGGCCGTGAGGTAGGAGAGCGCGTTGCAGCCTCCCGAGGCGATGGTGACGACGTGGTCCTCCGGCCGCAGCCGAAGCGCCGCCATGTCCACCACCGGGTCTTCCCAGATCTGTGGGTAGACCAACCCGCTGAAGGCCGCCGTGAACAGGCGTTCCGACACTCCCGCCTTCGAGAAGGCCCTGTTGCGATGGACGGCCTGAGTGAGACCCAGATTCGTCTCGCGGCGGATGGCCCGTGCTGCGCGCGTCATGAACGGTCTCACGTCGCTGGTTGGCGTGATCGATTCCAGGGCCGTTACGGCATGTGCATGACCGCCCGGTGACGGAGGATCGTCTCCGAACGGATCCGATGAGAGATCATTCCTTCACCCGGGGCGGTCGCGCCCGGAACGTCACTAGCTCGGGCCTCGGATCAGCGCGGTCGAAGCTCGATCGTCACGGGCACGTGGTCGGAGGGCTTTTCCAGGCCACGGAGATGCTTCTGCACGGAAGCCGAGACCAGACGGTCGGCGGCCTGGGGCGAGAGGAGAAGGTGGTCGATGCGGATACCCTGGTTCCGCTGCCAGCAGCCGGCCTGGTAATCCCAGAACGTGTAGAGGCCCGGCCGAGGGTCGCAGGCGCGCAGGGCCTCGGTGAATCCGTCGGCGAGGAGGGCGCGGAAGGCGGAACGAGTCTCGGGCAGGAACAGCGCGTCATTCACCCAGGCGCTCGCATCCGCCGCGTCCTCGGGCTCGGGAATCACGTTGTAATCACCCGCCAGCACCAGGGCCTGCTCGTCGGCCAGGAGCGCGCGGGCATGCGCCCTCAGCCGCTCCATGAAGCCGAGCTTGTAGGTGTATTTCGGTCCCGGCGTCGGATTGCCGTTGGGCAGGTAGATCGAGGCCACCCGGACGGGGGCCACGTCCTCTCCCGAGATCAGCGCCTCGATGTAGCGGGATTGCTCGTCGGTCTCGTCGCCGGGCAAGCCACGGCGGATCTCGCTCATGGTGAGCGGCGCCCGCACAAGCAGCGCCACGCCGTTATACGCCTTCTGCCCCAGCGTCTCGACGGCGTAGCCCGCCGCCTCGATCTTGGCGCGGGGAAAGCCCTCGTCCTGGCATTTCAGCTCCTGCAGGCAGACCACGTCGGGCTTGGCCTCGTCGAGGAAGCCGACGAGATGGCCGACCCGCTGCTTGATCGAATTGACGTTCCAGGTGGAGATCCGCATGGGCTCTGAAATCCGGTCGGAGAGGGCCGCCCGTCATCGGGCCTTCGCGTCGGGCTGGCAAGGTATGCGCACAGGAGGAAGACCGGATGTCCGACGGCTGGTTCGCACCGATCCGGGCCTATTGCGAGCGCGGGGATGCGGGCTTCTGGGCCGAGCCGCTGAACGCCGCCTCCAACGCGGCCTTCCTCGTCGCCGCGTTACTGGCTTTTCGCCTCGCCGGCTCCGGCCTCAGACGCGACCGGGCGGCGACGGCGCTGGCCGGGCTCGTCGCCATTGTCGGTATCGGGTCGTTCCTGTTCCACACCCTTGCCGTCCGCTGGGCGATGCTCGCCGACGTCATCCCCGTCGCCCTCTTCATCTACGCCTATTTCTTCCTCGCCCTTCGACGGCTCCTCGGGCTCACCCTCGTTCCGGCGATCCTGGCGACCCTGGGCTTTGCCGGCTTCGCTGCCGGGCTGGAACCGGCCCTCGACGCGCTCACGGGCCAATCCGTCGACAGGCTGAGCAATGGCTCCATCGCCTACGCGCCCGCCATCTTGGCCCTGATTGGTGTCGCGACCGACCTGCTGATGACCCAGACATGTTCGCTCGGCCCGGCCCGGCGTGGCGCCGGCCTGTCGCTCCTCGCCATCGCCGCTGTGTTCGCCCTCTCGCTCACTTTCCGGAGCCTGGACGTCGCCCTCTGCCCGAGCCTGCCCACGGGCACCCACTTCCTCTGGCATTGTCTCAACGCCGCCGTCCTGTACGGCCTCATCGCCACGGCGTGGCGCTTCGAGGCGAAGGTGAACGATCGGCGTTCACGCCCTGAGGAGGACGGCTCCGTCGTTCTCCGATAGGCCCGCTCGACGCCGCGTCGCACTGAACCACGGGTTTTCTTGCACCCTACAGGGATTCGTTGCAGAAGAGCCGGCCGTTCGAAGGAGCGGCGTCACGCACAGGCTCGAACGACGGGTTGCCCGCGCTCGGCCGAGCGAAGTCAGATACGGATCGCGTCCATGTCACAGAGCCTCCGCCTCGGCGTCGCCGGTCTCGGCACCGTCGGCGCTTCCGTCGTCCGGATGGTGGCTCGCCGCGCCGAAGCCATCACCGCCGCCACGGGCCGCGCGGTGCGCGTCACCGCCGTCTCTTCGCGCGACAAGACCCGCGACCGCGGGCTCGATCTCTCCAGCGTGACCTGGTTCGACGATCCGGTGGCCCTTGCTTCCTCGGGCGAGGTCGATTGCGTGGTGGAGCTCATCGGCGGCTCGGAAGGCCCGGCCAAGGCGACGGTTGAGGCCGCCATCGCAGCGGGCAAGCACGTGGTCACCGCCAACAAGGCGCTGCTGGCCCATCACGGCGCGGCCCTGTCGAAAGCCGCCGAGGCGAAGGGCGTAACCCTCGCCTACGAGGCCTCCGTCGCCGGCGGCATCCCCGTCATCAAGGCCCTGCGCGAGGGGCTCACCGGCAATGCCGTGTCGCGCGTCTACGGAATCATGAACGGCACCTGCAACTACATCCTCACCCGGATGGAGCGGGAGGGCCTGACCTTCGAGGCCTGCCTCAAGGATGCGCAGGCTCTCGGCTATGCCGAGGCCGATCCGACCTTCGACGTCGAGGGGTTCGACACCGCCCATAAGCTCGCCATTCTCGTCAGCCTCGCTTTCGGTGTGGAGATCGACGCCGAGGGCGTCTCGGTGGAGGGCATCTCGGCGATCCAGCCCCTCGACCTGACCATGGCCGAGGAACTCGGCTACCGGATCAAGCTGCTCGGCGTCGCGCAGGTGGCCGAGGGCGGTATCGAGCAGCGCGTCCACCCGACCATGGTGCCGAAATCCTCCGCCATCGCCCAGGTGATGGGTGTCACCAACGCCGTGACCATCGATGCGGATGCGGTGGGCGAGCTGACGCTGATCGGCCCAGGAGCCGGCGGCGAGGCGACCGCTTCCGCGGTGGTGGCGGACATCGCCGACATCGCGGCCGGCGTCGCGCGGCCGACCTTCGGACGCCCCGCCGCGAGCCTCGCGCCGTCCGAGCGGGTGGCGATGCAGCGGCACGAGGGAGGCTATTACATCCGTCTCACCGTGCATGACCGGCCCGGCGTCGCGGCGGGTGTCGCCACGCGGATGGCCGAGCGCGACATCTCCATCGAAAGCATCCTGCAGCGACGCTCGGAGAGCGCCGCCACTAAGGACCCGCATGGCCGCTCCGGCCAGCCGGTGCCCCTGGTGCTGATCACCTACGCGGCCACGGAAGGCACCATCCGCGCGGCGCTCGACGCCATCGCGGCGGATGGACTCCTTGCCGAAGCGCCGCAATTGATCAGGATCGAACGCGAATAAGAAGGCCGCCCATCGCGGCCCAGACACGACAAGGGACGGGACCAGGATGGCGGACGAAACGATTGGGCAGACGGGACATCCGGTCACCCGCACCCTGAGCCTCGAACTGGCGCGAGTGACCGAGCGCGCCGCCATCGCCGCTGCCCGGCTTCGCGGCCAGGGACGCGAAAAGGAGGCCGACCAGGCCGCCGTCGACGCCATGCGGCGCGAGCTCAACCTCCTGCCGATCAACGGCACGGTGGTCATCGGCGAAGGCGAGCGCGACGAGGCGCCGATGCTCTACATCGGCGAGCAACTCGGCACCGGGGCCGGGCCGAAGGTGGACATCGCCGTCGATCCGCTGGAGGGGACGACTCTCTGCGCCAAGGACATGCCCGGCGCCATCGCGGTGATGGCCCTGGCAGAACACGGGTCGCTGCTCGCCGCGCCCGACGTCTACATGCAGAAGATCGCCATCGGCCCCGGCTATCCCCAGGGTCTCGTCGATCTCGATGCCAGCCCGGCCGACAACATCGCCGCGCTCGCTCGCCACAAGGGCTGCGCCCCCTCCGAGATCACCGCCATCATCCTCGATAGGCCGCGCCATATGGGTCTGGTCGCCGCCGTGCGCGAGACCGGTGCCGGCATCCGCCTGATCTCGGACGGCGACATCGCGGGCATCATCCACACGACGAGCCCGGACGAGACCGGCGCCGACATTTATCTCGGCATCGGCGCGGCACCCGAGGGCGTCATCGCGGCTGGCGTCCTGCGCTGCATCGGCGGGCATATGCAGGGCCGCCTGATCCTCGACAGCCACGACAAGCGCGAGCGCGCGGCCCGGATGGGCATCAGCGATCCGAACCGGAAATACGAGCTCGCCGACATGGCGCGCGGCGACGTGATCGTGGCCGCGACCGGCGTCACCGACGGGGCGCTCCTGCAGGGCGTGCGGTTCAAGACCGGCATGATCGTGACGGAGACGGTGGTCTACCGGTCGTCCACCGGCACCGTCCGCCGCATCGTCGGCGAGCATCGCCGCCCCGAGCGGTTCGAAGCGTGACCGCCGTGCCGGGCCTCGCGATCCGCGCCGTCCGGCCCGACGAGCGCGAGGCCTGGGAGGGGTTGTGGTCGGGCTATCTCGACTTCTACCGCGCCTCGATCCCGCCGGAGACCCGCGACCTGACGTGGTCGCGGATCCACGATCCCCTCGTGCCCATCCATGCGTTGGTGGCCGAGGATGAGGGCGTCCCGGTGGGGCTCGTCCATTACGTCTTCCACGCCTCGGCCTGGACCCGTGGACCGTACTGCTACCTGCAGGACCTGTTCACGGCGCCGTCCTCCCGGGGCAGGGGGATTGCCCGCGCCCTGATCGAGGCGGTGATGGTCGAGGCCCGTCACGCCAGTGCCGACCGCGTCCACTGGCTGACGATGGAAGACAACGCACCGGCCCGCGCCCTCTACGACACGCTCGCCGACCGGTCGGGCTTCATCCAGTACCGGCGGATCTTGCCGCCGGGCTGAACGGACGACGTGATGGTCGAAAGCCGGCATCGGGTTTGCGCCACGACCACCCGAAGCGGAAGGAGAGCGGAAGTCCGCTTCGAGAAAGCGGGCGCCCTGTGGGGGCCAGCCCTCGATCCGGCTCCGTCTCGTTCGTCTATGCAGTGCTTCCCAGGGGTTCCGTTGCCTCGGCAAACCGGAGGTTTGTCGGCGTCCGCCAGGCAGCCTCGACAGCGCGTCGCTCAATGCGTTCACCGGTCAACGGGATCGACGTATCGACCACGTCGACGGAGAAATCGGCAGCCCAGACTGCGCCCGCCCCCTTGAGGAAGAAGCCGAAGAATAGGCTCTCCGCATCATCGTCGACGTCAAGCACAACCTTTCGGGACGTCCAAGGGTTATCGCCAAACAACCAGCCGTCACGGTGGTTCTTCAGGTTGTCATAGGCGAACGTCTCACCGGGTGCGCCCCCAACACTCGCCAAAATCGTTGCCCCATGGCTCACACCTTCGCTGCGAAGCTGAGCGCTGACAGCGACCCTCTTTCCACGATACGGCCGTGCGGACGCAGTCTGCATGTATCCGCCCATAGCCTTCGTAAGATCTATGTAGCGATCCGCGGAAATCTCTGGGATCAGCCGAATCAGAGCGGCCGATCCACCCGGCGCTCCGGCTTCCGCATCCGCACCATGGTCGTAAGCATCAGGGTACGCTGCCCTGAACTCCCAGACCTTGAGATCCTTCACCTTACGTGTCGCCGATGCAGTCATGCTTTTGGCTCGGGCTGTGAGAACGTTCCAGTCCTTGCATCCGAGGTGACGGGCGACGATGTCGAGACACTCGCCATGTGAGATATCGACGTTCTTGGCTCGCATAGCCGTTTCCAGGGCTTTTGCCATGGATTTTGCACTGCCAACGGAAGTCATCTTGCTGATCCCTACCGGATCGGCCGCAACGTCAGTGCTCGCATTGCCGACTGGCCGACCCTGCAAAAGGGATGGCAGACCTATTGGAGGATGCATTCACCAAACCCAAAGGGGCACGAGCGGCCGGCTGCATCAGCCGTTCCCAGGGAAACACCGTGACCGTCGAGTCGTCAAGCTTCCTCGCGGTCGATGAAGGGCCGGATGCGGCCTCGACACGCTGGCCCCATCCATCCCCTCAGGCCCCCACCCGACGCCTATCGCTCGGTGAGCGCTGCCTTGATGCGGTCGAGGTCGAGGGCGCGCCGACCGGTCTGGATCTGCAGGCATTCGCCGCTGAGAGGGCCGATGATGGAACCGCCGGGATAGACGAGGGACGGCCATTCGCAGGCCTTGTCGCGGAACGCGATCCAGGCCCGCTGAGCGTCGCGCAGGGAGAGGTTGGCGCTCTCGCTCATCGCCGCGCCCAAATCCTTGTAGGTGCGGTTGAGGAGCGTATCCCAGGCCGCGATCTCGCGGGCGTAGCACCCGTTCATGCCCATGGTGGACGAGCCCGAACCGTCCGGCGCATCCATGCAGGGTTGGGAGACACGCCCGATACAGGACAGGCGCGCGCCGTCGTCCTTGGCGGATCCGACGCAACGCTCGATCGTCGCGAGGTCGGACGAGGCCTGACGGCCCGTATCCGTCTGGGCGAGGGCGACGCCGCCCGACGACAGGGTGAGCATCGCCAAGGCGGCGATGCGGTTCGAGAATCCTCCGCGCATCGAGCGGGCGTCAGTTGAACAGGGTGCCTACGCCGCCCTGCACACGTCCGAGGCCCTGCTTGGCCACGGGATTGCCGGGCTCGAGCTGAGCGGCGCGCTGGTAGCTCTCCATCGCCTCCTTCTTGCGGTTCGACTTCTCGTAGGCGAGACCGCGATAGGCCCAGGAGGTGGCGTCCTTGTTGTTGACGTTGAGGGCCGCGTTGTAATCCTCGATCGCCTTGTCGAACTGGTTCGTGGCGATGAGGCTCTGGCCGCGCGCGGCGTAGGGCGCGGCGACGAAGGGATTGCGGTCGATGGCGGCGTCGAAATCGCCGATGGCCTGGGTGTTCTGACCCTGGCGCTGACGGACGAGGCCGCGCGCATGGTAGGCCTCGGCCGATTCCGGCGTCAGGCGGATCGCCTGGTTGAGGTCGGAGGTGGCGCCGTCGAGATCGCCCTGGGCGCGCAGCACGTTGGCGCGGCCGATATAGGCCGGCCCGTAGCTCGGATCGGCGGAGATCGCCTTCGAGAAATCGGCCAATGCCGCGTCGTTGCGGCCGGTCTGGCGGTAGGCGAGGGCACGGTTGTTGTAGGCCGAGGCCGAATTCGGATCGATCTGGACGGCTTTCGAGAAGTCACCGATGGCGTCGTTGAACTGGCCCGAACGGGCATAGGCCGCGCCGCGGGTGACATAGGCGCCGGCATCGTTGGGATTGCGCTGGATCACCTCGGTGAGGGAGGCGATGTTGACGTTGGTGGCACCGGTGGAATCGGTTTCGACCACGGCGAACTGGCGCGTCGCCGCTGCCCCGCCACCGCCATAGGTCTCGCACCCGGCCAAAGCCGCCGCCATCGCCACGGCCCCGATCAGACCCGCCTTCGCGCGCGGCACTACAAACGTCATTGCCCCTCTCCCCTCGGGATCGCCATGCCCCCAAGGCACGCTCCCGTCCGCTGCTGTCGCCCATCCCGCCGCCGGCGCGCTCCGTGAGGGGCTGCGCAACGCGGGGGCCGGCGAATTCCGGCACGATCCCGCATCGCGGTGAACACGCGCTTAAAAGAGCGCCGGTGCACCCGCTCAAGCGTCGCGATGTGGCGAAGGTATGGCTCGCGCCGGGGCAGGGTCGAGAACGCGATGAGCGGGATCGAGGCAGAGGGCCGGTGTTGCAGAAAAGGCGCAATTTTGCGCCTCACCCGCGGCGTCTACACAACCCGGATCACCCGCGTGACATGGCCCATCTTGCGGCCCGGCCGGGCGTCACCCTTGCCGTAGAGGTGCAGATGCGCGCCGGGTTCGGCGAGGAGCGCCTGCCAGGCGTCGATATCGTCGCCGATCAGGTTCTGCATCTCGACGGAGGCCCCGGCGACGCGCGAGGCATCGCCCAGGGGCCAGCCGCAGACGGCGCGCACATGCTGGGCGAATTGCGACGTCACCGCGCCCTCGATGGTCCAATGCCCGGAATTGTGTACCCGCGGCGCGATCTCGTTGACGATCAAATGCTCGCCGGCCTCATCACGCACCAGGAACATCTCAACGGCGAGGATTCCCACATAGTCCAGGGCCTCGGCAATCCTGCGGGCGATCTCCACCGCTTTCCGGGCGGTCTCCTCCGACAGGTTCGGTGCGGGCACGCGTGTGAGCGCCAGGATGTGGTCGCGGTGCTCGTTCTCGCACAGGTCGAAGGCGGCGAAGCTTCCATCGGGGGAACGGGCCGCCACCACCGAGACCTCGCGCTCGAAGGGCACGAACCCTTCGAGGATGAGCGGCGCGCCGCCGAACTCGGCGAAAATCGCGTTCCGGTCGCCCTCTTCGGCGGTGCGGATGATGCGCTGGCCTTTGCCGTCATAGCCGAAGCGGCGGGTCTTCAGCACGGCGGGAAGGCCTATCGCCTCCAGCGCGCGGGCGAGGTCGTCCGGCGTGTCGATCTGCCGGAACGGCGCGGTGGCGATGCCGAGGCCGTTGATGAAGCTCTTCTCGGACAACCTGTCCTGAGTCGTGGAGAGGGCGTCGGCGCTGGGGCGGAGGGGCGCGTGGCGCGCCAGCAGGTCGGCGGTCTCCCGCGGGATGTTCTCGAACTCGTAGGTCACGACGTCGACGCTCGCCGCGAAGCGGGCGAGGGCGTCTGAATCGTCATAGGCCGCGCAGGTCGTCTCGGCAGCGACATCGAAGGCCGGGCTCGTCGCATCGGGGGCGTAGACATGGACCTTCAGGCCGTAATTGGCGGCGGCCAGCGCGATCATGCGGCCGAGCTGGCCGCCGCCGACGATGCCGAGGGTGGAACCGGGCGTGAGGGACATGTCGGTCACGGAATCTGTGTCTCCGGCCTCTCGGCCACGGATGCGGTCTGCGCGGCTCGCCACGCATCGAGGCGCTCGGCGAGAGCGGTGTCGGTCAGGGCCAGGACGGCGGCGGCGAGGAGGGCCGCGTTGACGGCACCGGCCCGGCCGATGGCGAGGGTGCCCACGGGAATGCCGGCCGGCATCTGCACGATGGAAAGCAGGCTGTCCTGGCCGGACAGGGCCTTCGATTCCACCGGCACGCCGAAGACCGGCAGTGAGGTCATGGCGGCGGTCATGCCGGGGAGATGCGCGGCCCCGCCAGCGCCGGCGATCACGACCTTGTAGCCCGCCTGCTTCGCCCCCTTGGCGAAGGTGACGAGCCGGTCCGGCGTGCGATGGGCGGAGACGATGAACGCCTCGTGCGGCACGCGAAGGGCATCGAGGGTATCGGCGGCGTGCTGCATGGTCGCCCAGTCGGACTGGCTTCCCATGATGATCGCGACCGGGGGCGCTCCCGCCATCGTCGTCACTTCCTTCCCGAGACGATCGCGGCCGCCTGGTCATGCTTGGCCGGGTTCAGGCCATGTCTTCGTGGCGGCGCGATCCCGGGAAGCGATCCTGCACCCGGACCGTGCCGCATACGCGGGCGGGCGACCGCCCGCAAGACGGTGCCCGAGCCAATCCTGTGCTCAAGGCAAACCGGTTCCAGAGCGCTCTCCGCCGACGTGGATGCAGGCTCGGCGAAAAAGAGCGCGGCAGAACAGAAGGCCTGAAGATGTGCCCGACCCGACGTGGTCGGGCGCAGCTCTAGGCGATGATATCGGGCGTGATCTGGTCTTCCAGATAGGAGATCCGGTCCCGCAGGCCGAGTTTGCGCCGCTTCAGGCGCTGGATCTGCAACTGGTCGCCGGCGACGCTCAGTTCCAAGGCGTCGATGGCCCCATCGAGGTCGCGGTGCTCCTGGCGGAGCCGCGCCAGCTCTTCGACGAACTCCGCCGTCCCGTCATCCTCGAACTCACCCGCCATCGCACCTGCAGCCCCGACACGCCCCTCGTTGAAACCATGCGGCACACACGCCCCTGCGGCAAGGCGGTGGCCGCAATTCGCTCTGGAAGATGCTTCTTCCATCGCAGCGGGCTTCGCCGGGCACGATTAACTAATGTTGCCCAACATCCGAATCCGGTTTCGACAGCCGGCTCATACTATGCCAATCTACCTGAGTCGGAACGAGACAGGAGAAACGACTCATGTCGCTGCAGACGCATTTGAGCCAACTCGCCCTCAAGCACGAAGCCCTCGAGCGGGAACTTCATTCCGCGATTCAAAGCCCGTCTGAGAACGATCTACGGATCGCAGAATTGAAGCGACGCAAACTTCACCTCAAGGACGAGATCAATCGGCTTCGTGCCGCGACCGACTCGGTGCATTAGAGCCCGTTCCAAGCCATTTCGTAATTTGCAGAACGACGCCGCCGCGCTTCACAGCGCGGCGGCTTTCGTTTGTGGTGATATCGGCCGTGTCGCCTTGGGCGCGGCTTGAGCTACAATCCCCGATCAAGCCGGCATCCTTCGACCGGCTATCCAGGGATGAACCGCCATGGACGCTGCCGCGACACCTCCCGAATCGGCTGAAGCACCAGACGCATACGGCCCGGTCCATGCCGCCTCCCTCGCCGATCCCGAAGGTTTCTGGCTCAAGGCCGCCGATGCGCTCGACTGGGACAGGGCACCGGCCCGCGCCTTCGATCCCGAGGCCGGCGCCTATGGACGCTGGTTTCCCGACGCGACGCTGAACGCCTGCCACAACGCCGTCGACCGCCATGTGGCCAAGGGCCGGGGCGAGCAGGCGGCGATCCTGTACGATTCCCCCGTCACCGGAACGAAGCGGACGATCAGCTACGCGGCCCTGCGCGACGAAGTGGCGACCCTCGCCGGCATCCTCTCGCTGCTCGGCGTGGAGAAGGGCGATCGGGTCGTCATCTACATGCCGATGATTCCCGAAGCCCTGTTCGGGATGCTGGCCTGCGCACGTCTCGGCGCGGTCCATTCCGTGGTGTTCGGCGGTTTCGCCGCCAACGAACTCGCGATCCGCATCGCCGACGCCGCCCCAAAGGTGGTGCTGGCCGCCTCCTGCGGGATCGAACCGAGCCGGGTCGTGCCCTACAAGCCGCTGCTGGACGCGGCCATCGCGGCCTCGCCGCACAAGCCCGCAGCCTGTCTCATCCTGCAGCGTCCTCAGGCGGAGGCGGGGCTGGTGGAAGGGCGCGACCGCGACTGGGCCGAGACGGTCTCCCGCGCGAAGGCGGCCGGGATCAGCGCCGATTGCGTCCCCGTCGCGGCGACCGACCCGCTCTACATCCTCTATACCTCGGGCACGACGGGCAAACCCAAGGGCGTTGTGCGGGATACCGGCGGGTATTGCGTGGCGCTCTCCTGGTCGATGCCCAACCTCTACGACGTGAAGCCCGGCGAGGTGTATTTCTGCGCCTCCGATATCGGCTGGGTGGTGGGCCATTCCTACATCGTCTACGCCCCGCTGCTGCATGGCTGCACCACCGTCCTCTACGAAGGCAAGCCGGTGGGGACACCCGATGCCGGGGCGCTCTGGCGGGTCGCGGCGGAATACGGCGTCGCCTGCCTGTTCACGGCACCGACGGCTCTGCGCGCGATCAAGAAGGACGATCCGCGAGCCGAACTCGTCGCCTCCTACGACCTCTCCGGCTTCCGCTCCCTGTTCCTCGCCGGCGAGCGGGCCGACCCGGATTCGGTCGCCTGGGCCGAGCGGGCCCTCGACCGGCCGGTGATCGACCATTGGTGGCAGACCGAGACCGGCTGGGCCATCGCCGGCAATCCGGTGGGGATCGGCATGCTGCCGGTGAAGCATGGCAGCGCCTGCGTGCCGATGCCGGGCTACGATCTCGCCGTCCTCGACGAGGCCGGCAAGCCGCTGCCGCCCGACACGATGGGCACGATCGCCCTGCGGCTTCCCCTGCCGCCCGGCTGCCTGCCGACCCTGTGGGGCTCGGACGATCGCTTCCGCCAGAGCTACCTCAACACCTATCCCGGCTGGTACGACACGTCGGATGCCGGGATCGTCGACGCGGACGGCTACGTCACCGTGCTCGGGCGCACCGACGACATCATCAACGTCGCCGGGCACCGGCTCTCCACCGGCGGGATGGAGGCGGTTCTGGCCGCCCATCCCGATGTCGCCGAATGTGCCGTCATCGGCATCCGCGACGCGCTGAAGGGCGAACAGCCCTGCGGCTTCGTGGTGCTGAAATCCGGCGTCTCCCGCGACACCGCCGAGATCGAGCGCGAACTCGTCGCCTCCATCCGCGAGCGCATCGGCCCCGTAGCGGCGTTCAAGCTGGCCCTCACCGTGGCACGGCTACCCAAGACCCGCTCGGGCAAGATCCTGCGCGGCACAATGAAAAAGATCGCCGACGGCGAAGCCTGGACCACCCCGCCCACCATCGACGACGCCGCCGTTCTGGACGAGATCGGCGAGAGCTTGAAGGGGAGAGGGATCGGGACCTGAGCGTTCCCTTTCCCGGACTGGTGGAGCTCCAGCGGAACCCGATCCGGGGCCAGTCGAAGAAGGAGCGCAGCGTCAGGCTTCCCGGCGACGAGGGGAGCCGCTGACGCTGCACGCCCTGCGCTGACAGCTGTTGGATTCACCCATCTGCTCGATGGCTGTTCCTCTCTCAAAGAGATGGTGACGTGAGGCGCGACGGGCTCACTCTCCTAGAAGGCAGGGCGATCGCATATGCCAATTTGCTTGTCAGAAACCCGCTGGCACCCCCCAGTCATCCCGGGTCCGCGTAGCGGAGCCCGGGATCCAGAAACACAAGTGGTGCAGGACTTTACACTGTCAGCGGCTCTAGATTGCACGCCTCTGGCGCGGCCCTCCGGGTCCGGGCTCGCCTGTGGCGACCCGGAATGACGGTGTGGTGTCATATGCGATCGCCCTGCCTGGAAGGAGAGGGGACCCGAGCGGCCCGCGAGATGTGCGAGTATCGCAGACGGAGACGCTTTGGGCGTTCGGGAAACGCAGATGTGGCCCGTCCATCCCTGGCGCGGGGGAGACAGGTGCTCCATCTAGGCTGTCAGCCAAAACCGGAGCCCGCACATGACCGCACGCCTGTTCGAGCCTCTGTCTCTCGATGGCCTGACGCTGCCCAACCGCATCATCGTCGCCCCCATGTGCCAGTATTCGGCCCATGCGGGCCAAGCCGGCGACTGGCACCTGATGCATCTGGGGCAGCTCGCCATGTCGGGCGCGGGCCTGCTGACGCTGGAGGCCACCGCGATCTCGCCGGAGGCGCGGATCTCGCCCACCGATCTCGGCCTCTATTCGGACGAGACCGAACTGGCGCTGGGCCGGGTGCTCGATGCGGTGCGGCTCCGTGCGCCGATCCCCATCGCGATCCAGATCAACCATGCCGGTCGCAAGGCCTCGAGCCGCGCCCCCTGGGACGGCGGCTCGCAGATCGAGCCGGAGATGCCGGACGGCTGGCGCACGGAGGCGCCGTCAGCCATCGCCCATGGTGAGGGCGAGGTGCCGCCCCACGCCCTCGACGCGGAGGGGCTGAAGCGCATCCGCGACGGGTTCGTGGAGACGGCCAAGCGCGCGTTGCGCATCGGGATCGACGGGTTCGAACTCCACGGCGCCCATGGCTACCTGCTGCACCAGTTCCTCTCGCCGCTCTCCAACAGCCGTACGGATGCCTATGGCGGCAGCCTCGCGAACCGGATGCGCTTTCCGCTGGAATGTTTCGAGGCGGTGCGCGAGGTCGTGCCGGCGGGCCAGCCGGTCTGGATGCGGGTCTCGGCCACCGATTGGGTCGAGGGCGGCTGGACGCTCGACGAGACCGTGGAACTGGCCCATGCGCTGAAGCGGCGCGGTTCGGCGGCGATCCACGTCTCCACCGGCGGCCTCTCCACGCGCCAGGAGATCCCGCTCTCGCCCGGCTATCAGGTTCCCTTCGCCGAGCGGGTAAAGGCCGAGACCGGGCTCACCACCATCGCGGTCGGCCTCATCACCGAGGCGGCCCATGCGGAATCGATCCTGGCCGAGGGCAAGGCCGATGCGGTCTCGCTCGCCCGCGCCATGCTGTACGATCCGCGCTGGCCGTGGCATGCGGCGGCCGAGCTCGGCGCCCAGGTGAGTGCGCCCAAGCAGTACTGGCGCTGCCAGCCGCGCCAGTTCAAGACCCTGTTCCGCGATACCCAGTTCGGGCAACGCTGACCCGATTTCAGGCAAAGACCATGGACGACGACATCACGACGATCACGGTGCAGCGCGTCCGCTACGACGAGGAGAACGGCATCAGCCTGATCTCCGGCGCGGACGACGAAGAGGAGCCGGCCGGCTACTTCATCATCCAGATCGAGAAGGGCGACCCGGACGGGCCGCTCATCGAGATTTTCGGCGAAGACCTCACCCAGTCCGACGGGGTGACGGCCTTGGAGATCGGCGTACGCCACCTGCTCTTCAGCTTCGAGCCGACGAGCCTCATCGGGGCGGAGATGCCGATGGTGCGGATCGAATCGATGACGGAGATCGCCGAACTCGCCAAGGCGCGGCTCAGGGTCGCCTTCGGCAAGCGGGCTCGGCTGGCCTGATCCGGCCGCCCTATTTCGCCACCGCCCCCACCAGCGGCCCCAGCGGCCGGCTGATGTCGGAGCGGTTGATGCCCGGCGCGTAGAGGCTGGACACGCTGCCGTCGAGGAACAGCGCGTTGGCGCAGCCGAGCGTGTCCTTGAACAGGCGGGCGAAGGAACCGAAGGTCACGGGGCGCTCGGAAATCGCGAAGATGGCGGTGCGGCCGTCGTCGCGGACGCCGACGCCGTTGCGGATCTTCTGGCTCGGCCCGTCGGTGGAGATCTTCGGATGGATCTTGCCGTCGATCACCAGCATCGGCCCCGATTGGGTGGCGAAATCCGGCTTGATCTTCTGGCGCAGGTAGCGGGCCGTCTCGGCGACGCCAGCGCGCTCGCCTTTCACGTAGAAGATGCCATTGGGCTTGAGATGAAAGTTGCCCGGCCCGTTGGCGGTGGAGACGCCCTTCATCTCGCGGCCCTCCTCCACATAGAGGCCGACCGGCGCCTGGCCCTTGTCGTACATGCCGCCATTCATGGCGAAGCTGAGCTTCGGCCCGATCTTCTCGCCCAGCGTCGACAGCGACGAATAGGGCAGGCCGTCGGCGCCGAGCCAGAACACCCGCACCCGCTCGCGGCGCAGATCCACCGTACAGATCGTGAAGGTCTCGCCCTCCGACTGCACCGCCTTACACGAAGAGGGTGTGGCGGGCGCGGCCCCGGCGGGCAGGGGAGCGAGTCCGGCCGAGCCCCCAAGAAGCATGGCTCCGGCAAAGGCTCGGGCAACAGCACGGGCAAGGTTGGGTCGCGTTGACGTCATCGGTGAATCCCGGGGCGAACGAACCGTCCGCCGTCCCATGCGGACGGCGTGGCGCGGGGTGTCCTCGCCCGAAACCGGAGGCGTTTTCAAGGCGTGACGGTCGCCCGTCTCACCGAGCTGTGATCGGCACGGCCGGTGCGGGACAAAATGCGCCATGAACCCTTTGCGGAGCCGGGGCGTTCTGCAACCACTGGGGACAAGAACCTGTCTTTGGAGACAAGACGATGAAACGCATTGTTCTGGCAGCGACCGCGATGGTCGGCGCTCTGGCGATGATCCCGGCGACGGCGGAAGCCCGTGGCTGGGGCGGCCATGGCGGCGGATTCGGCCATGGTGGCGGGTTTGGCCATGGCGGCTTCGGACGCGGTGGATTCGCCCATGGCGGCTTCGGCCGCGGGGGCTTCGGTCACGGCGGCTTCGGCGGCTATCGCGGCGGCTTCCGGAGCGCGGGCTTCGGCTATCGCGGCGGCTGGGGTGGGCATCGCGGCTACGGCTGGCGCGGCGGTTACGGCCGTGGCTACGGCTACGGCCTCGGCGGTCTCGGCCTCGGTGTGGGCCTCGGCCTCGCCGCTGGCGGGCTCTATGGCGGCTACGGTGGCTATGGCGGATACCCGGCCTACGGGTATGGTTACGCCCCGGCCGCTTATGGCGGATACGGCGGTTACGGTGGCGAATGCTACACCGTCCCGCGCACCCGCTGGACTCCCTACGGACCTCGCCGGGTCCTGGTCGAGCGCTGCTACTGAGCCGGTCTCGTTCGAGATGACTTCAATAGGAAAGGGACCGCCTCGGCGGTCCCTTTTTCGTTGCCCCCTCGGCCAACCCATACGCTATCGCCGGCCTCGCTCGTCCTTGCGCATCGGCATGGCATCGATAGTGGAAAACAGGCGGGGGGCCGGGATCGGGGCGGCTTCGACGAGCTTCGCATCGCCGTCCTTGCCCACCAGCACGACACGGAAGTCCCGCTCCCCAATCCCGAAGCGGTTGCGGATGCTTTTGGCCTCGGCGCCTGTCCCGATCGCCTCCACCACGACGAGGTCGCGCTCCGCGTAATCCGCCCGTCGCGCCCGCGCCTCGCGTCTCTGCGCCTCGATTCGCGGATCTTCACCGTCCGGAGCGACGATGACCAGAACGCGCGACGTCCAGCGATGGGCGGCGAGGGGATCTTCGGCGAGTGCCTGCGACGCAAGGCCGGACATGGCAGCGATACTGGCGAGGAGAAGCGGGCGGGCCATCGGGGTATACCGATCGGGGTGACGGGCATGTGCCCATGGGCGTCAACGCCGCTCGGCGCAGGCGGTGCCCCGGCCCTGCGACGGGAACACCTCGAGCCAGATCGGCCTTGTCGAAATGTCCCTCGATTCCCGCACGCCCGTTCAGCGGATTCGTCATCACAACCGGAGCGTCAGATCATGGTCGCCGTGAACCGCAGCATCGTCCTCGCCTCCCGTCCGCACGGAGAGCCGACCGCCGCGCATTTCCGGCTCGAGGAGAGCCGCACTCCGACGCCAGGGGAGGGGGAAGTGCTGCTGCGCAACCGCCTCCTTTCCCTCGATCCCTACATGCGCGGGCGGATGAGCGCGGCGAAATCCTATGCCGAGCCTGTCGCCATCGGCGCACCCATGGTCGGGGCCACCGTATCGGAGGTGGTGGCCTCGCGGCATCCGGATTTCCACGAGGGCGACGTGGTGACCGCCTTCGGGGGCTGGCAGGATTTCGCGGTCGCCAAAGGACAGGGGCTGCGCAAGCTCGATCCCGAGGCGGCGCCGGTCAGCACGGCGCTCGGCGTCCTCGGGATGCCGGGCATGACCGCCTATACCGGCCTCCTCACCATCGGGCAGCCGAAGGCGGGCGAGACCGTGGTGGTCGCCGCCGCCGCCGGGCCGGTGGGCTCCCTCGTCGGCCAGATCGCCAAGCTGAAGGGCGCGCGCGCCGTCGGCATCGCGGGCGGTCCTGAGAAATGCGCCTACCTCACCGACGTGCTCGGCTTCGACGCGGCGGTCGATCACCGCACCGACGACCTGCCCGGCGCGCTGGCCGCCGCCTGTCCCGACGGGATCGACGTGTATTTCGAGAATGTCGGCGGCGCGGTCTTCGACGCCGTACTGCCGCTCCTCAACGACTTCGCCCGCATCCCGGTCTGCGGCCTCGTCTCGGGCTACAACCTCACCGAATTGCCTTCGGGGCCGGACCGCAGCCCCGTCATCATGCGCGCCATCCTGACCAAGCGCCTGACCCTGCGCGGCTTCATCGTTTGGGATTTCGCCGACCAGGAGGAGGAGTTCCTGAGCGAGGTCGGAACCTGGCTGAGAGAAGGGCGAATCCAGCATCGGGAAGACATCGTCGATGGACTGGAGGCGGCGCCGGAGGCCTTCATCGGGCTGCTGAAGGGCCGGAATTTCGGCAAGATGCTGGTGCGGATCGCGTGACCAGCAAGTGCGCGATCCTTGCGCGCCAAAACGAACAAAGATAGAACATCGACCTGTGATCGGTGGGGACAAATTCGCCCTCCCGATTGCGGGCCGCCTGTCCGAAGTTCATGAAGGGCGAACGGGACGGACGGCGTATGAGGCCCTTCCGTCAGTGAGATCGATCGAGAGGAGAGCGGCATGGCCGGCAGCGTCAACAAGGTGATTTTGGTGGGCAATCTCGGGCGCGACCCCGAGACCCGGCGCCTCGCCTCCGGCGATCCCGTGGTCAACCTGCGCATCGCCACGTCCGAATCCTGGAAGGACAAAGCGTCGGGCGAGCGCAAGGAAAAGACCGAGTGGCACTCGGTGGTGATCTACAACGAGAACCTCGCCCGTGTGGCCGAGCAATACCTGCGCAAGGGCTCGAAGGTCTATATCGAGGGCCAGCTCCAGACCCGGAAATGGGCGGACCAGTCCGGCGTCGAGAAATACACCACCGAGGTGGTGCTCCAGCGCTTCCGCGGTGAACTCACGCTCCTCGACGGTCGCAGCGGCGGTGGAGAGATGGGCGCCGACGACGAGGGCGGCGGCCAGATCAGCCGTGGCGGCGATTACGGCGGCGGCCGTGGCGGGGATCGCGGGGGAGACCGGGGCGGCGATCGCGGCGGGGAATACGGCGGCGGCCGTTCCTCGGGCGGCGAGCGTCGGCCGGCGGCGGCTTCGTCGAAGCCCAATTACGACCTCGACGACGATATCCCGTTCTAGGGATCTGCCGTTCCCGTCCTCGGCATCCGACGGACGGGAAGCTAGGCGTATCGGCCTCCACCCGGCCCGCTCACGGCGACGATAGTCACATATCTCGCGGGCAGCGCGGGTCCCCTCTCCTGGAAGGAGAGGGACAGGGTGAGGTGTGTGACCTTTCCGGAGATGGACCATACCTCACCCCAGCCCTCTCCTTCCAGGAGAGGGAGTGCTGTCGCGCCTCATATCGACCGCTCGTGAACCGGGGAACAGACGTCGAGCAGCTCGATAAATTCAACAGACGCTCACTGAAGCGGACGGACGGGCGCCCCGATAGCGAACAGGCATCAGGCGTCGGGTTGGGACGGCCCGAGCCGCACCATCTCCGATGCGACCTCCAGCAGGGTTTCCCCGGTCAGATCCGGTGCCTCGAGGGCAGGTGAGTACGGCACGCCACGAGCGACATAGCCTGTCATGAGGCCGGCGACCCTGGCACCGTGGAGGTCCCAGGGGTGGGTCGCGATCAAGGCCATCTCGCCCGGAGCGAGGCCGGCGGCCCGCGCGGCATGGCGGTAGACCTCGGGGCGCGGCTTCGAAAGCTTCACCTCTTCGATGGAGAAAACCCGCTCGACGAGCCCCTCCATACCGGCCGCGCCGAGCAGTCCCTTCGTGGTCGCGGCTGCTCCGTTGCTCAGTGCGAAGACCCGGATGCCGGCATCGGCCAGAACCTCGAATGCCGCTTTGGCGTCCTCGTGCGGCGGAAGGGCCTTCATCATGCCGAGCAAAGCCGTCTTGTCCTCCGGCGAGGCGGAGAGGCCATGCATGGCGAGCACCTCGTCCAGGCACCCCGACAGCACGGACTGGAACGGCGCAAAGGTGCCGGTGGCCGCCAGGGCGAACATGTCCCGCAGGCCGGCGGTGTAGAGGAAGTCCAGGGCGAGGGGCGGCAAGCCCATTGCCACCAGGGCGGGCCGCATCGGCTCCATGCTGAACACGGTGCCGATGATGTCGAAAGCGACGGCTTTCGGGCGAACGAGCATGACTTTGCCCCTGTCGATGGATGCGGCGGGATCGATGGCGTCGGGTAACCGGCCCAGCGGTCTGTGAGTTCACACGAACCGTGCCTTCGTGCTTCCATGGGCTCGATCGAGCAGGGGAGGCGAATCGATGCGCGTCATGGTTCTGGTCAAGGCGACCACAGACAGCGAGGCGGGGATCATGCCGTCCCTCGACCTGCTCACCGCCATGGGCGAGTTCAACATGGAACTCGCCAAGGCGGGCATCCTCCTCGCCGGCGAGGGCCTGCACCCCTCCGCCAAGGGCAAGCGTGTCGCCTTCGACGGTGCCTCCCGCACCGTCAGCGACGGCCCCTTCGCCGCGACCGGGGAACTGGTCGCCGGCTTCTGGCTCTGGCAGGTGAAGGACATGGAGGAAGCGCTGGACTGGGTGAAGCGCTGTCCCAACCCGATGCCCGGCCCGAGCGAGATCGAGATCCGGCCGCTCTACGAGATGTCCGATTTCGCGGGCGCTGCGGCGAGGTGAGGAGCAAGACGCTCCGCCCCCACCATTCTAGGCGACCTCGCGATACTCCCACATGGGCCCCGGATCGGGTTCCACCGCGCCTCCACCCATCCGGGGAAGCGGCCGGGAAACAACCGGTGCTCATGCGCTGAAATCGGCGTCGCAAGCGCTTGCGACGCATGGGGTTTGTCGATGTCGTCGCGACATGTCCGGCGGTGGCGCAGCGGCACCGGATGGCGTATGAAGGACGTCCGAGCCAGGACGTGACGCGGCCGGCCTTTTCGAGGCCACGCGGAACGCCCCGCCCCCCACTTTCCGTAGCGCCCGTCGCTCCACGCGGACCCGGCCCGCCGGGACCGTCACAGGCAGAGATCGAAGACCTTGGCAGAGAAAGACGATACCGGCGCCGGCGCGACGCCGCCCGCCTCGGACATCAAGCCCGTTTCCATCACCGACGAGATGCGCCGCTCCTATCTCGATTACGCGATGAGCGTGATCGTGAGCCGGGCGCTGCCCGATGCGCGGGACGGCCTGAAGCCGGTGCACCGGCGCATCCTCTACTCGGCCTATGAGAGCGGGCACCTGCCCGAGCGGAAATACGTCAAGTCGGCCCGCATCGTCGGCGACGTGATCGGTCTCTACCATCCGCATGGCGACCAATCGATCTACGACGCCTTGGTCCGCATGGCCCAGGACTTCTCGATGCGGCTCATGCTCATCGACGGGCAGGGCAATTTCGGCTCCGTGGACGGCGATCCGCCGGCGGCCATGCGCTACACCGAGTCGCGTCTGGCCAAGCCCGCCAACGCGTTGCTCGCCGATATCGACAAGAACACCGTCGACTTCCAGCCGAACTACGACGAGTCGCGCGAGGAGCCGAAGGTTCTGCCGGCGCGCTTCCCCAACCTCCTCGTCAACGGAGCGGGCGGCATCGCGGTGGGCATGGCCACCAACATCCCGCCGCACAATCTCGGCGAGCTCATCGACGCCTGCATCGCCCTCATCGACGAGCCGGGCCTGACGATCGAGCAGCTGACCGAATACGTCCCCGGCCCCGACTTCCCCACCGGCGGCTCGATCCTCGGCCGCGCCGGCGTGCGGCAGGCCTACGCCACGGGCCGCGGCTCGGTCATCATGCGGGCGAAGTCCCATGTGGAAGAGCTTCGCAAGGAGCGCGAAGCGCTGATCTTCACCGAGATCCCGTATCAGGTGAACAAGGCGACTCTCATGGAGAAGATCGCCGAGCTGGTGAAGGAGAAGCGGGTCGAGGGCATCTCCGACCTGCGCGACGAATCCGACCGCGACGGCATGCGCATCGTCATCGAGATCAAGCGCGATTCGATGGCCGACGTGGTGCTGAACCAGCTCTACCGCTTCACGCCGCTGCAATCCTCGTTCGGCTGCAACATGGTGGCGCTGAACGGCGGCCGCCCCGAACTGATGAACCTGAAGGACCTGCTCACGGCCTTCGTCGACTTCCGCGAGGAGGTCGTCTCGCGGCGGACCAAGTTCCTGCTCGGCAAAGCCCGCGAGCGCGCCCACGTCCTGTGCGGCCTCGCCATCGCGGTGGCCAATATCGACGAGGTCATCCGCCTCATCCGCACCTCGCCCGATCCGAACACCGCCCGCGAGGCGCTGATGGGCCGCCATTGGCCGGCCCTCGACATCGCGCCGCTCATCGCCCTGGTGGACGACCCGCGCCACCGCGTGGACGAGAACGGCAATTACCGTCTCTCGGAGATCCAGGCCCGCGCCATCCTCGACCTGCGCCTGCAGCGCCTCACGGCTCTCGGCCGCGACGAGATCGGTGACGAACTCCAGAAGCTCGCCGACGAGATCGCCGATTACCTCGATATCCTGCGCTCGCGCTTGCGCATCATGACCATCGTCAAGGACGAACTGCGCGAAGTCCGCGAAGCCTACGCGACACCGCGCAAGACCATGATCCTCGACTGGGATTCGAACGTCGAGGACGAGGACCTGATCCAGCGCGAGGACATGGTCGTCACCGTGTCCCATGCCGGCTACGTCAAGCGCGTGCCGCTCTCGACCTACCGGGCCCAGCGCAGGGGCGGCAAGGGCCGCTCGGGCATGTCCACCCGCGACGAGGATTTCGTCACCCGCCTGTTCGTCGCCAGCACGCACACGCCGGTCCTGTTCTTCTCGAACCAGGGGCAGGTCTACAAGGAGAAGGTCTGGCGCCTGCCGATGGCCGCCCCCAATGCGCGCGGCAAGGCGCTGGTCAACATCCTCGCCATGGATGCGGGCACGGAGCGCATCACCACGATCATGCCGCTGCCCGAGGACGAAGCCTCCTGGGAGACGCTCGACGTCATGTTCGCCACCGCCAGCGGCGGCGTGAGGCGCAACAAGCTCTCGGATTTCGTGCAGGTGAACCGCGCCGGCAAGATCGCCATGAAGCTCGATGAGGGCGACCACATCGTCCACGTGGAGATCTGCCGCGCCGACCAGAACGTCCTGCTCACCACGCAAGCCGGCCAGTGCATCCGCTTCCCCGTCGAGGATGTCCGCGTCTTCAAGGGCCGCGATTCCACCGGCGTGCGCGGCATCAGCCTGGCGCAGGACGACCGCGTCATCTCGATGACGATCCTCAACAGCTTCGATGCGACGCCCGAGGAGCGGGGCGCCTTCCTGAAGATGCAGCGGGCCGTGATCGGTGACACCGAGGGCGGCGATGCCGATTCCGAGGACATCGCCACCGATGCACCGCTTCTCTCCCAGGAGCGCTACGCCGAAATGGGCGCGGCCCAGCAATTCGTGCTCACCCTCTCCGAGCGCGGCTTCGGCAAGCGCAGCTCGTCCTTCGAGTATCGAATCTCGGGTCGCGGCGGCAAAGGCATCACCGCCATGCGGGTCAACCCGCGCAACGGCAACCTCGTCGCCTCCTTCCCGGTCCAGCCCTCCGACCAGATCATGCTGGTGACCAATGCCGGACAACTCATCCGTGTGCCGGTGGACGATATCCGTATCGTCGGCCGCGCCTCGCAGGGTGTCACGGTGTTCAACACCGAGAAGACCGAGCGCGTGGTCTCCGTCGAGCATATCGAAGGTGAAGGCGAAGGTGAGGACGATGCCGGAGAGGTGACGGCAATCGATCCCGCAGGCGACGCCACCTGAAGACGGCCCTGTTCAGGCCGGTCTGGAATCGTTCGAGACCAGTCTGAACATTGTCGCGGGGAATGCCGGTCGAGTCGCAAGACTTGGCCGGCATTCTCGTTTCGGTCACTGATCTTCGGTGTTGCAGCCAAGTCATATCCGGCGCCGCGATGCATCGATAAGTTCAGCCTCAGAGAGATATCGCTCCACGATCCGCGCCGGACCGAACGAGACGTTCGGCGCAGCGTGGAGTTGCGAAAAGGCTCTGACGTTCCGGCACTTCGCTTGGCGAATCCATAAGCCGGACGTCGTCGACCAGACTTCGAAGACCGAAACTTCGGGCGGGCGCTCCATCGGGGCATCCGCCCTTTTTCGTGCGCCGGTCCATTACGGGGAGGATTCGCTTTCGGGCCGGGCTGGTCGCGGGCGGTTCCGTTTCGAGGCGAAATGCTCTACGCCCACCGGTGATGATCCGCACCGCGCTCTACGCTGGCTCTTTCGATCCGGTCACGAACGGACACCTCGACGTCATCCGTCAGGCATGCCGGCTCGTGCAGCACCTGGTGATCGCCATCGGCGTGCATCCGGGCAAGGCCCCCATGTTCTCGCCCGAGGAACGCGCGGATCTGCTGCGGGCGACCTGCGCCCCCCTGGCGGAGGCCGAAGGCGCCAGCCTCGACATCGTCACCTTCGACGATCTGGCGGTGTCGGCCGCACGGCGCTCGGGCGCCAGCATCTTCATCCGCGGCCTGCGCGACGGCACGGATCTCGACTACGAGATGCAACTCGCCGGCATGAACGGCGCCATGGCGCCGGAGGTGCAGACCGTGTTCCTGCCCGCCTCCACCGGCGTTCGGCCGATCACCGCCACCCTGGTGCGCCAGATCGCGGCCATGCGCGGCGATGTCTCGCCCTTCGTTCCTCCCCTCGTGGCGGAACGGCTCGCCGCGCGCTTCACGCAAGCCTGATCCCTTCCATCCCCCTCTTTCAACGGACCGGAGACCGCCCCCTCATGACTCATCGGACCCTCCATCGGCGGACCGCCTTCCTGTCCCTGGCCCTCGCCGCCATGATCGGGTTCGCGCCCGTGGCACGGGCCGCCGACGACAACACGGTCTATCTCGACACCAAGGATGGCCGCGTCACCATCGAGCTGCGCCCCGATCTCGCGCCGCAGCACGTGGCCCAGCTCAAGACCCTCATCAAGAAGGGCTTCTATGACGGGCTGAAGTTCCATCGCGTCATGGACGGGTTCATGGCCCAGACCGGCGACCCGAAGGGCAACGGCACCGGCGGTTCGTCCCTGCCGAACATCCCCGCCGAATTCTCGCAATCGCCGTTCCGGCGCGGCACGCTCGGCATGGCCCGCTCGTCGGATCCGAACTCGGCGAACTCGCAGTTCTTCATCTGCCTCGGCGATGCACCGTTCCTGAACGGGCAGTACACCGTTATCGGGCTCGTCTCCTCCGGCATGGACGTCGTCGACAAGATCAAGAAGGCCGCCGCGGGCGCTCCGGGCGGCGCGGTCCAAAACCCCGACAAGATCGTGAAGATGCAGATGGCCCAAGGCGCGAAATGAGCGGAGGCGCGACAGTGAGGCGCCCGACGCGCCTCGCCGTCGTCGCGTCGGCGGTCGCCATCCCGTTCGCGGCGGCTTTTGCAGGAGCCGCCCTGGCAGCGTCCGGCCTGCCCCTGACGCCGCCCGCGTCCCTACGCTCCACGGTGCAGGCCCCGGAGGGCGGCATCGCAACGAGTCCGGCTAACACGCTTCAAGAGCTCTACCCCCGACTCGCGGCCTGCTGGGAGATACCGCAGGGCCTCGCCGGCTTCCCGCGTACCGAGATCACCGCCCGTTTCGCGCTCCGCCGCGACGGGTCCGTCATCGGCGAGCCTCGCATCACCTTCTCGATGCAGAATGCCGATCAGCGCGGCAGGGATATCCTGACCCGCTCGACCCTCGACGCGATCCGGCGCTGCACGCCGGTCGCGATCACGCCGGCGCTCGGCGCCGCCATCGCGGGGCGCCCGATCGCCCTGCGATTCATCTACCAAGGTCCCCAGGGACAAGGAGTCTGACCCCATGGCCGATACCGAAACCCTCATCCTCGAAACCACCAAGGGCCGCGTCGTCATCGGGCTGCGCCCGGATCTCGCCCCCAACCATGTCGAGCGTCTCAAGACGCTGGCGGGACAGGGATTCTACGACGGCGTGCCGTTCCACCGCGTCATCGACGGGTTCATGGCCCAGACCGGCGACCCGACGGGCACCGGCTCGGGCGGTTCCGACCTGCCGGACCTGAAGGCCGAGTTCAACGACGAGCCGCATGTGCGCGGCACTTGCTCCATGGCCCGCACCAACTTCCCGCATTCGGCCAATTCGCAGTTCTTCCTCTGCTTCGGCGATGCCCGCTTCCTCGACAAGCAGTACACGGTCTGGGGCAAGGTGACCGAAGGCATGGACGTGGTGGACAGCCTCAACAAGGGCGAGCCGCCCCGCTCGCCGGACAAGATCGTCAAGGCCACGGTCGGCACCGCCTGAGCCGACCGGCCTTTCAATGAAAAGGGCGTCCGCGCGTGACCCGCGCGGACGCCCTTTCTCGTTTGTGGGGCCCAGCTCCGCGCGTTACATGAAAACGGCGATTTTCCTGTAACGCGGGTACGAGCCATGCCGTCCATCGATGCCGCCGCGCAGACGGTCTTCGCCGATCTCAATCAGCGCTGCGCCGATGCGGAGTTCGACCGCGACTTTCCCGAGAACGGCAAGTTCATCAGGCGCACCATCAAGGCGCGCGAATACTGGTACTATCAGGGCTACGATGCCGCCACCGGCACGAAGTCCAACCGCTATGTCGGCACCGTAGCGGATTCCGAGACCACGCGGCGGATCGAGCCCCATGACCGCCAGCGGGTCGATTACCGCACCCGTATCGACGCGGTTCGCATGTTGCGGAGCGCCGGGTTTCCGACCGCGGACGCCCTGACGGGCCGGGTCGTCGAACGTCTGGCGCAGGCAGGCTTCTTTCGGCTGCGTGGGGTCCTGGTCGGCACGGTGGCGTTCCAGACCTATCCGGGCCTTGTCGGGGAGCGCCCGATGAGAGCGCTCAGGACCGGCGACATCGATCTCGCACAGGATTACGGCATCTCGGTCGCGATCGGAGAGAGCATGCCTCCCGTTCACGAGGAACTTCAGGCCGTAGATGCGAGCTTCCGTCCGGTGCCGAACCTGTCGCGGCCGGACCGCACGAGCGCTTTCGCGAACGCCAATGGGTTTCGGGTGGAGTTTCTCGTGTCGAACCGTGGCTCGGACGATCTGACCGGCGCGCTCGTCCCGATGCCGGCCCTCGACGGTGTCAGCGCCCAGCCGCTTCGCTGTCGCGATTTCCTCATCAGAGACCCTGTTCGCTCGACGCTGCTCCATGCCGGCGGGATCTCCGTCACGGTGCCTGCTCCAGAGCGCTACGCCGTTCACAAACTCATCGTGGCGAACGAGCGGACCGAGCGTGAGAAACAGGCGAAGGACCTAACTCAGGCAGGCTTCCTGATCGCGGCCCTGGCCAGGAACCAGCCCGTTGCCCTGGCAGCCTCCTGGGTCGAGGCGTGGAACCGAGGTCCCTCCTGGCGCCGTCACCTAGAAACAGGCGTCGCACGCCTCGACGAGACCGGGCGCATCGCCATCACGCAAGCCGTCTGCGCGCATGGCGGAATGCTGGGCTACGAGCCGACGCATGTCGGGTTTCCCGCATCTTCTCTGTAGCGGTCACCGATCGGAGTGACGAAGCAACGCCTCCGCCAGCGCCAGATCCTCCGGCGTGTTGATGTTCAGGAATGGGTCGAGCGGTTCCGCCGGCCAGTCGACGGCCAGGGCATTGTGGCGGCGGAGGAACGCGCCGACGCGCCGCTCGCCGCGTTCCACCAGGGCCGTCCGAAGATCCTCGCGCAGGGACACCGCCCAGAGCGCCACGGTGAAATGCTCCCGCCCGGCCGACGAGGCCATGGCGATGGGAGAGCCGGACATCCCGATCCGGAGGCGGTCCACCAGGTCGAGGGGCAGGAACGGCGCGTCGCCCGTGACGCTGGCGACATGGGTAGCGGAGGGGTGGCGCGCGGCCGCGTGGTCGAGGGCGGCGAGGATTCCCGCGAGCGGCCCCGGATGGTCGGGCACCCCGTCCGGTACGATCGGGCCGGGGAATTCCGGGAACCGGGCCGGGTCGCCATTGGCGTTGAGGACGATGCCGAGACCGCATTGAGGCGCGAACCGTTCCACCACCCGGTCGACGAGGGTGCGGCCCGCCAGAATTCTCAGCGGCTTGTCGCCGCCGCCCATCCGGCGGGACAGGCCGCCGGCCAGGATCACGCCGAGCACGGGCTCCACGCCGGGCTACTCGATGACGATGCGCGGCGCGGCGCGGGGGGCCGGCCCGCCGGTGAGGTTGGCCCAGAGCTGCGCGGCGATACCGCGATAGACCTTCGCGTGCGGCCCGTCCGGGTCCACCGCCACCACGGGCCGGCCGGAATCGGAGGTCTCGCGGATGGTCATGTCGAGGGGGACCTCGCCGAGGAACGGCACGTCGAGCCGCGCCGCCTCTTCGCGGGCGCCGCCATGGCCGAAGATGTGCGAGGCATGACCGCAATTCGGGCAGATGAAGGTCGCCATGTTCTCGATGACGCCGAGGATCGGCACCGAGACCTTGCGGAACATCGTCACCCCGCGCCGCGCATCGATCAGCGCGAGATCCTGCGGCGTCGACACGATGACGGCCCCGGAAAGCGGCGTCGCCTGGGCCATGGTGAGCTGGGCGTCGCCGGTACCGGGCGGCATGTCGACCACGAGGATGTCGAGCTCGCCCCAGGCGACCTCGCGCAGCATCTGGGTGATGGCCGACTGCACCATCGGGCCGCGCCAGATCATCGCCGTCTCGGGCTCGATCAGGAAGCCGATGGACATCACCTTGATGCCGTAGCCGTCCATGGGCGCGAGCAGGCGCTCCTCGATCACCTTCGGCTTGCCGGACAGGCCGAACAGCTTGGGCACCGAGGGGCCGTAGATGTCGGCATCGAGCAGCCCGACCTTCAGCCCCTGCGCTGAAAGAGCGAGGGCGAGGTTGCAGGCGGTGGTGGACTTGCCGACGCCGCCCTTGCCGGAGGCGACGGCCACGATGTGGCGCACGCCGGGCAAGGCGGGGCCGGTGCGGGGAGGGGCGGGCCGGCCCGGCTGAGGCGGTTGCGGTGCCGCGGCCTGGGTCGGCGGGGCGGGCTGGTTCGGCCCGCGCTCCGAAGTGAGGCTGGCGAAGACGCCGGAGACGCCCGCCATGGCCAGGACGGTGCCCTCGGCCTTGCGCCGGACCGGCTCGAAACGCTCAGCCTCGCTGGGGTCGATCAGGATCGAGAACATGACCCGGTTGGTGGGGTCGACCACCACCTGGGACAGGCGGCCCGATGCGGGCAGCGTGGTCCCGCCGGCATCGACGGTGACGGCGGACAGCGCCTTGAGCACGTCGTCGCGAGTGATGGCCAAGATGTTTCTCCAGGCAAGACTAAGGGGCGGGCGGCCCGAACGTTACCTTGCATGTAACCGACGGCAATCAGAACGCCAGACCCGTTGCGGTCTCACCCCGCCGATATGCACGGAGCGGGCGGCTTCAGCGGCGGCGCTCGGGCGGGATGGCGATGAGGTTGCACCGCTCCATCGGGCCCCTGACCACCGACCCGTCGCCGCGCCGATACATCCCGTTGCGGAGATGGCGGCATCCGGGCGGGCCGGGGAGACGCTTCACCCGCTGGATATGGACGCTGCCGTAGCGCCGGTTCGAGAAATCGTGGCCGCCGATCCGCACGCCGGGACCGAAGCGGACTTGCGCCGCGACGGGCGCGGTGAGGAGGGGAAGGGCGCAGGCCGCACCCAGGAGCAGGTTGAGGATTCCCCGGATCGGGACGGGCAAAGACATTCTTCCTCTTCTCCGAACGGTGCTGAACCAAGCGGGCCCTGGCCCGTTGTGAGTGCAGCCTTCAGGGCCGGCCCGCGACCGGGACAGCCGTGCCCTAAGACGGACGACAGATCTTCAGGAGACCCGTTTCATGCATCAAGGCAACCACCGCGACCACGAGGGCGCGAAGAAGCTGTTCGAACTCGTCAAGGACATCAAGGTCGCGATGATGACCACGGCGGATCAGGACGGGAAGCTCTACAGCCGCCCGATGTGGAGCCAGGATACCGACGAGAACGGCGACATCTGGTTCTTCACCAAGCTCCACTCGCCCAAGACCGCTGAGATCAGCAAGGACAACCAGGTCAACCTCGCCTATTCCGACCCGTCGAGCCAGACCTACGTCTCCATCGCCGGCAAGGCCGAGATCGTCACCGATCAGGCCCTCGTCGACGAGAAGTGGAGCGAGAGCATGAAGACCTGGTTCCCCAACGGCAAGGACGACCCGGAAGTCGCGCTCATCCGCATCCACCCGGAGAAGGGCGAGTATTGGGACAGCCCCAACGCCACGGCCCTGCACATCTACGGCTACGTGAAGGCCGCCCTCACCGGCGAATCGCCCAAGACCGAGACCAAGAAGGTCGATCTCGCTTGATCCCTGTCGACGAGACGGACCACGAGGGCGGTCATCCCGAACGGGTGGCCGCCCTTCTACGTGAGGAGGCATCGAGCAGTCGCCACGGGCGCCTTCTCATGGAAGGCAGGTCGGTGGCAGACATCGATTTGCTCGATGAAAACCCATTTGTCGCCCCCCGTCATCCCGGGGCCGCGCAGCGGAGCCCGGGATCCAGAAACACAATCGGTGCACGACTTTGCACCGCCAGTGGATCTGAATCGCGCGCCGCTGGCGCGCCCTCGGGTCAGGGCTTGTCGGCAGCGATCCGGAATGGCGATGTGACGCCATCTGCAATCTCCCTGCTCGTAAGAAGAGGGAGCCTGCAGCTTACCTCGCCCTCCGGGGACACGAAAAAGCGGTCGGCGTGAGGCCCAGGCTAGACTTGGGCAAGCCGGGCAGGGGAACCGATCTAAGCTCGAGCCAACCGTAGGATCAGTTAACGATTGGCCTGCGGCGTTTCTCTCACGCCGTCATGCCGGGCCGCCGAAGGCGAGCCCGGACCCGAAGGGCTAGGCCCCAGGCATACCATCCGGAACCCGAGGCTTTGCCATGTCACCCCAGGGCGCGGCTCTGGATTCCGGGCTCCGCTGCGCGGCCCCGGAAAGACGGAGATGGGCCAGTGAACGTCATGCCATACCGCTTCGACATGAGATCGACCCCCGCCATTCACCGCCCGTCCGATTGACTCGCGCCCGAGGCCCGTGCGCTCTTCGCCGGCGAGCGGGCGCCCGGGTCCCGCGCCGGATCCCTCCCGACCATGCTCGATCTCGCGACGCGGGTTTACAACCACAATTTCAAGATCGACCCGATCATCCGGTCGCTGCTCGATACCGATTTCTACAAGCTCCTGATGGCGCAGACGATCTTTCGCCGCCATCGCGACGCCGACGTGACCTTCGGCATCCAGAACCGCAGCCGCTCCGTCCGCATCGCCGATTTCGTCGATGTGGGAGAATTGCGCGAGCAGCTCGATCACGCCCGCACCGTTCGCCTGAGCCGGGGGGAATCGACCTGGCTGCGCGGCAACACCTTCTACGGCAACCGCCAGATGTTCTCGGCCGATTACATGGATTGGCTCGAAGGCTTCCGCCTGCCGGAATACGAACTCGAGGCGCGCGACGGACAATACGTTCTCACCTTCCACGGTCCCTGGATCGAGACGACGATGTGGGAGGTGCCGGCGCTGGCCATCCTCAACGAGCTGCGCTCGCGTGGGGTTCTGCGCGGGCTCGGCAAGTTCGAGCTGCAGATCCTCTACGCGCGGGCGATGACGAGGGTCTGGGAGAAGATCGAGCGGCTGAAATGCCTGCCGGGCCTCTCCATCGCCGATTTCGGCACTCGACGCCGCCACGGTTTCCTGTGGCAGGATTGGTGCGTCGAGGCGATGCGCGAGGGCCTGGGCGAGGCCTTCCTCGGCACGTCGAACTGTCTCATCGCCATGCGCCGCGAGGTCGAGGCGGTGGGCACCAACGCCCATGAACTGCCGATGGTCTACTCGGCCCTCGCCGAGGACGACGAGGCCCTGGCCCAGGCGCCCTACGACGTGCTGCGCGACTGGCAGCAGGATTACGCCGGCAACCTGCTGGTGATGCTGCCGGACACCTACGGCACCACCGGTTTCCTAGCCCATGCGCCCGAATGGATGACGGCCTGGACCGGGATCCGCATCGATTCGAAGGACCCGATCGAGGGCGGCGAGGAAGCCATCGCCTGGTGGGCATCGCGCGGCTGCGATCCGGCCTCCAAGCTCGCGATCTTCTCGGATGGGCTGGATATCGAGACGATCGAGGCGATCCACGCGCATTTCCACGGGCGGATGCGCATCGGCTACGGCTGGGGCACCCTGCTCACCAACGATTTCCGCGGGCTGGTGCCCGATCACGGGCTCGATCCGATCTCCATCGTCTGCAAGGTCATCGCCGCCAACGGCCGGCCGACCGTGAAGATCTCCGACAACCCGTCCAAGGCCATCGGCCCCGCCGACGAGGTCGCCCGCTACAAGCGCGTCTTCGGCATCGGCGAGATGGCGGAGATGCCGGTCATCGTGTGAGGTTTGCCGAGAGCGGCCCTCATCCGGGCATGCGGGAGACGGGCGGCGTGCCGTCCGTCTCCCCTGTCAGGCGCGGAGGAAATCCGCGATCAGCGCCGGCGCCGCGGCGTCGAAGCCGACCACGTCGAGCATGCCGGCATCCTCCGGGTCGGCGATGCTGAAGCCGTTGGAGACGAGCCCCACGACCACGAGCTTGGCGTCGATCCCGGTCTTCCGCCGGTACGCGCGCAGGGCCTCCACCGGGTGGACCGGCCCCGCCCACGTCTCCGAGTCGGTGTAGACCACGAAGGCGTCGGCCTTGACGTTCCGCTCGAGGGCCCAGCGCATGGGCAACGAGCAATCCGTCCCGCCGAAGGGCAGGTCGGCCGTGGCCGCCACCGCCGCGTCGAGCCGCATCGACGGCCCGATCGGCAGCGCGGTCAGCGCCGTGCCCTCGTTCCGGCGTCGGCCGGCACCGGCCGTGAAGCCGACGACCTGCCAGTGCTCCTCGGTCGCCGCGGTGACGAGCGCCATCGCGGCGGCCGCCTCACGCGGGGTGAGCGAAGACCCGGCCACGCCTCCCGTCGCCATGGACCCCGACACATCGAGGGCCAGGACGAGACGCTTGCCGGTGGGCGTCACCGACGCGAACGCCGTGTAGAACGCGGCGTTCAGCGCCTCGACGATGGCGGCCACCGGCTCCCAGGAGAGCCGGCCGCGCTCACCGCGCCCCGACGCGTAGGTCTTGAGCGCCATGAGCAGCGCCATCGGATGGAGGCGCGCATCGAGGATGCGCGTCCGGTCCGACAGTACCGCCCGGACATGCTCGGTCCCCTCCGAGAAGGGGGCGAGCACGCCCGAAGCCGTGAGCCGCCCGAGCTGACGCACGAGGGCTCCCACCGGCATGCGCTCGATCAGCGCCTCGTTCACCGCCCGGCTCGTCATCAGCTCGGTCGGCAGCGCCTCCCACGGCAGGCCGTGCGTGCGGATCATCGCCGCGGCCGAAGCCCCGTTGACGCCCGGCGCCTGCACCGAGGCGAAGGCGTGGACGAGCGCCGGCGCCGCCTCGGCCAGGGTGCCGCGGCAGATCCAGTCGAACAGGGCGGCGCGATCCGGCTCGCCCGTCTCCGGATGAGCCAGCCGCAGCAGATCGCGGTGCGACCAGCCGTTGCGCGAACGATACTTCACCGCCTGGTAGGCAAGGGCCTCCACGGGGCGGGCGACATACCAGTCGGCCACCGCGCGGCGCAGGCCACGGCCCCAGCCGCGCATCGCCTCGACGGCGGACGCGAACTGGAACAGGTGCGTACCCGTGCGGCAGACGCGCGGAAGGGCGGCCAGAGCGGCCCGGCGGGTGGCGAGGGCATGCTCGCCCTCCGCCGAGGCGGCGAGCGCCAGGGCGAAGATCGCCGGATCCTGCTTCGGAGCCCGTCCGGCCTCGCTCACCGCCACGATGGCGGCGACCACGCGCGGGCCGTCTTCCGCGAGGCACCGCAGCACGGCCCGGGCATTGTCGCGCGTCAAAGCGACGGGGCCGGCATAGTACGAGCCGCCCTCGGAGCCGAGCACCAGGAAACGGTCGAGCCGCGTCCAGTCGCTCACCGGGAAGGCGTGTCCGCCGGCCGAGTTCGGCACGGTACGGGGAATGGGCTCCGACTGCGGATTGCGCCGGAGCGAGAACAGCTTGGCATAGGACATCATCGCTCGCTCCTTCCTCCACGGGGCCTCTTGCCCGGTGGTTCGTTGGGGCCGCGCGGGCATGGGTCGGTGGCAGGAGGGTTCTTTGCTCTACCGTCTGAGCTACGGGCATCGCTGCCCGGCGGGAGTCGAACCCGCGACACAAGACGTCGATAATCCTGCCGCGTCGGCCCGCGCGGCCGATGAGGTGATCCGCTCGCCGATCCGGGTCGGCCATGCGGGCATGTGTTCGAGGGACGGTGTCATGAGCTTCGGGACCGCGACGGCCCCGGCGGAATTCGAATCCGCAACCTCCGCGAGGCGAGCCCCGCGGCGCTCTACCGATAACCGTCCCCTGTCGGCCCGCACGGACCGCTCGGGTTCCGGCGCGGACGCTCGGACGCGAGCCAGGAGGCCCGCACCGCGCGAAGGCGACGGAAACGTCGACGATGAGGGATTGTCGGTGAACCCGGCCTATGGCCGCGCGGACATGGTCGAGGCGAACGGATCGGCCGCGAGGCCGTCGGGGGGTCGAACCCCAGGGCTCGAAAGCCCTTCATCCCAAAGATAACCGTTCGTCAGCGGCCCGCGCGGAGCGCCGGATCAAAGACGGGTCGGTCGCCGGCTTTCGCCCCCGTGACAGGCGAACGCGGCGACGCTTGGGTCGACTTTCTTCATGCGTTGCTCCGTCCGTGGCAGGGACCGAATGGCGAGGGACGCGGACATGTCGAATGGGGCTCGGGCGGTTTCACATGAGAGGTGATAACCGAGCCCCCGCCGGCCCGCGCTGGTGAGGCAATCTGGTCTGCCGGTCATGAACGATCGAGGACGACTGGGCCTCGAGGCCCCCACGGCTCGCGACCGCGGACGTCGGAAATGGTGCGATAACCCTCGATCACCGGCCCGGCAGGCCGATGGCGGGGTGATTAGAGTCGCGCTCCGGTCCAGTCAAGCCGAAACTTGAAAAATCTTACAGTTCGGTCCATCTCCTTCGCATGATCACATCCGCTCAGATCCGCGCCGGGCGCGGGTTGCTGAAATGGACGCAAGGGACGCTCGCGGCGCGGGCCTCCCTCTCCATCGTCACTCTCAACATGATCGAGAGCGACCAGGTCGCCCCGCGCAACCGGACGCTCGACGCCATCCGCAACGCCCTCGAAGGGGAGGGCGTCCGTTTCATCGGCGACGAAGACGAAGGGTTCGGGGTGATGCTGCGGGCGCGGCCGGCACGGGCCGCATGAGCCGCCGCATCGATCTCAACGCCGATCTCGGCGAGGGCTACGGGCCCTACACGCTCGGCGACGACACGGCGCTCCTCGATCTCGTCACCTCGGCCAACGTCGCCTGCGGCTTCCATGGCGGCGATCCTTCGATCATGGTCGCCACCGCCTCGGCGGCGCGGGCGCGCGGCGTGTCTATCGGCGCCCATCCGGGATTTCAGGATCTTCGCGGTTTTGGACGTCGTGTCATCGCCGAGAGCGCGGGGGAGATCGAGGCCGGGGTGGCCTACCAGATCGGCGCGCTCCAGGCCTGTGCGGCCCTCGGCCATCATCGCGTCACCCATGTGAAGGCGCACGGAGCCCTCGCCAACCTGTCGAACTCCGATGCGGATGTGGCGAAGGCTCTCGCGCGGGCGGTCCTCGCCGTCGACCGGACCCTGCCCCTGGTGGTGATGCCGGGCCTCGCAGCCGAGCGCGCGGCTCTCGATGCCGGTCTCGCCGTGGTGCGGGAAATCTATGCCGACCGGGCCTATGCCGACGATGGGCAACTCTGCGCGCGCTCACTTGCTGGGGCCGTCATTCACGATGCGGCCGAGGTGGCGGCGCGGGTCCGCCGCATGGTGGAGGAGGGCGCGGTCATCACCCTGTCCGGCCGGCGGATCGTAGTGTCGATCGATACGATCTGCGTCCATGGCGACACGCCGCAGGCGGTGGAGACGGCGCGCGCGGTGCGGCTGGCGCTGGGAGAAGCAGGGTTCGAACTGGCCGCGTTCAACGCCGCCTGATTCCAGAATGAATGCAAAGCTTGCAGGAAGCAGGGATCGTTTCCCGCCGATACTCCGTTCCTCATGGCGATTACGCTGGCGAGATTGCCGCGACATCGTGTGCGTAGCGTTGAGACGGAACCGACATGGCGACACCCACCCCGGCTGAAGCCGCATCGCCGCAGGCGCCGAAGGCGGGGTCCGCGGGTGCCAAGAGTTCCACGAGTGGCAAAACCGGCATCTCCCGTGCGACGCCACTGCGGGATCCGATGCTGCCGCCCCGGGCGACGCGCATCGCGGCGGCCGAATCGCTCCCGCCCTCGCTGGTTTCGCCCCTCATCGTCACCGCGCTGATCGTCTCCGGCCTCTATATCGGCCGCGACGTCCTCATTCCCATCGCCATCGCGGTCCTGCTCTCCTTCGTGCTGGGCCCCATCGTCTACCTGCTGCGGCGCCTGCGCTTCGGACGATTCCTGTCGGTGGCGACCTCCGTCGTCATGGCCCTCGGGGTGGCGGCGGCTTTGGCCACCCTCATCGGCGTCCAGCTGGCGGATCTGGCCAAGGATGTGCCCCGCTACCGCGCGACCATAGAGCAGAAGGTCGAGGGCCTGCGTGACAGCCCGGCCGGGCGGATGGCCGATTACGTCGCCAATATCGGCCGGACCATGCATCAGGGCGGCGAGGAGAGCGCGAAGCCCGAGACTCCGAAGCCCGAGGCCGGGAAGCCCAACGCTCCGCCGCCCGAGAAACCGGTCCTCGTCGAGATGAAGGAGCGGGCACCGGACCCGCTGGCGCTGGCCAACACTATTCTGTCGCCGATCCTGCATCCGCTGGCCACCATCGGCATCGTCTTCATCGTGCTGCTGTTCCTGCTGATGCAGCGCGAAGACCTGCGCGACCGCATGATCCGTCTCGTCGGGTCGAGCGATCTCCACCGGACCACCGTGGCGATGGACGATGCCGCGCGGCGTCTCAGCCGCTACTTCCTGGTGCAGCTCGCGCTCAACGCCGCCTTCGGCGTGGTGATCGGGATCTGTCTCTATATCATCGGCGTGCCCAACCCGGCCCTCTGGGGCATCTTCTCGGCGTTGATGCGGTTCGTCCCCTATATCGGCGCGGCCCTGGCGGCCCTGTTCCCCCTGGCGCTGGCGGCGGCGGTCGATCCCGGCTGGTCGATGGTCATCGCCACCCTGGCGGTGTTCCTCATCCTCGAACCGCTGACGGGTCATGTCATCGAGCCGATGCTTTATGGCCAGTCCACCGGCATGTCGCCCTTCGCGGTGCTCGTCTCGGCCCTGTTCTGGACATGGCTGTGGGGACCCGTCGGCCTGCTGCTGTCGACGCCGCTCACCGTCTGCCTCGTCGTTCTCGGCCGCCATGTGGACAAGCTCGAATTCCTCGACGTGCTGTTCGGCGACCGGCCTGCCCTGACCCCGGTGGAGAATTTCTACCAACGCATCCTCGCCGACGACCCGGAAGAGGCCGAGGAGCATGCCGAGCTCATCCTGAAGGAGTGCTCACTCTCCTCCTACTACGACGACGTGGTGCTGAAAGGCCTCGAGCTCGCTGCCCGCGACGCGGCCCGCGGCGTGCTCACCCCGGAGCAGAAGAACGATATCCGGGACACGGTCGCGGTCCTCATCGCCGGGCTCGACCGACGGGAGACCGAGGTGCCCGACGACGACTTCGCCATTCCCGACGACATCCCCGAGGCCTGGAAGCAGGACGGTGCGGTCCTATGCGTGACGGGGCGCAGCTTCGTCGACGAATCGGCCTGCTCGATCCTGGCCCAACTCCTGAGCAAGCGCGGCATCGGCACGCGAATCGTGCCCTTCTCCGATGTGGCGCGAGCCCAGATCGACAGTTTCGACCCCGGCCCGGCCCGGATGATCTGCATCGTGTCGCTCGCCATCAGCGGGGAGCCGACGCATCTGCGCCGCCTCGTCGGGCGGCTGAAGCGGCGCATGCCGGACCTGCCCATCGTCGTCGGCCTGTGGCAGGCGGATCACGAGATCCTCAACGACGAAGGTCAGCGCGCGGCGATCGGCGGCGACGTGCATGTCTCGTCCCTCGATTCCACATTGCAGGCCGTCCTCGCCCAGGCCGGCACGATTGTGGGGGCCGACAAGGCGAACTCGTCCGCGCCCGAGCCACCGCCATCGCCCCCCGTCACGGCCGCCCTGGCGACCTGACGGAAGAGGCGCTCCGTTGCGGGCGAAAGGCCGGGCGATGGCGGTCGAACCACCGGGGTCAGGGCGGTCGTTCGGGGCGTGTCGGACTTGACGCGGCCGGCCCATCGTCGCTTCCGTGGCGGACACGGTTCGGACAGGAGGCCCGTCGATGAGCGTCGTCGATCTCGCACGGTTCATGGAAGATCTCGCCACCGAGTCGGGTCAGGCCATCCTGCCCTTCTTCCGCGCTTCGTTCGGCATGGACGACAAGGGCAGGGGCACCGGCGCCTTCGATCCGGTCACCGAAGCCGACCGGGCGGCGGAGACCATCCTGCGCGGCCGGATCAGGAGCACCTTCCCCACCCACGGCATCGTCGGGGAGGAGTTCGGCTCCGACCATGCGGATGCCGAATGCGTCTGGGTCCTCGACCCGATCGACGGTACCCGCGCCTTCATCACGGGGCTCCCCACCTGGGGAACGCTGATCGGCCTGCTCCATGACGGCGTGCCGGTGCGCGGGCTGATGAACCAGCCCTATCTCGGCGAGCGCTTCGTGGGCGATGGAGCCAGTGCCACGTTTCATGGCATTCGCGGCCCGCGCAAGCTCATGACCCGCCGCTGCGAGCGCCTCGCCGATGCGCTGCTCGCCACCACGGACCCGCGCCTGTTCGCGCCGGGCGACGAGCAGGATCACTTCCGAAGCATCGAGGGCGCGGTGCGGATGTCGCGCTACGGCACCGATTGCTACGCCTATTGCATGCTCGCGGCGGGGCAGATCGACCTCGTGGTGGAGGCCGGCCTAAAGCCGCACGACATCGTCGCGCTGATCCCGATCATCGAGGGTGCCGGCGGCGTCATCACCGCCTGGGATGGCAGTTCGGCCGCGAAGGGCGGCCGCATCGTCGCCGCCGGGGACGTCCGGCTACACGCCGCGGCCCTGCGCCACCTCAACCCGTGAAGTCCCGAACTGCGCGGGTTCTAGGGCAGCATCGCGACAGCGGCTGACCGCTCCGTATCGGCGTGCTCCACTCGCGACGGCGTGACCACCGACCCCGGCACGAAGGCATCGAAAGCCGCCCAGAAATCATCCCGGATCGCGTCACGCTCCGAGAGGATCTCATGCCGGGCATCGGGCAGAACGAGGAGAAACCCCGAGGAAAGGCGGCCGACGAAACGCTCCGTAATGGCGGTATTGCAAACAGGGTCGGCGCCAGCGCCGATCACGAGGATCGGGATGCGGATCGAGGCGGCCTTTCGCGGATCGGCGAGCTTCTCCATCGCCCTGAACGCACCGACGATCCAGGCCACGCTTGGGTCGCCCACGGCGCCAGTGCCCACCGCCCGGGCCGCCTGGGCATTGCGTTCATAGCGGGCGGAATCACCCGAGAGTCGGTTTCCCGCAAACGGTTTCGTCGCCATTGAGGTAGGCTTGCCGAACGGGATATAGCTGCGCCCGAGCCCCAGCGCATGCAGCACACGGGCGAGAAAGAAGGACGCCGCCGGGAAACGGATCATCCGGATCGACAACATCGGTGCCACGGTGACTAGTCGGGCGAAGGGGAGCCATCCGTCCATCGCACCGGTCAAAGCCACGGCGCCCCCCATTGAATGGGCGAGGCCCATATGCGGATGCGGCATCAACGGCCGTAGGATCGCTTCCTCTATCGCTTTGAGATCGTGGCGATAATCGTCGAACCGCGCGACGTGGCCACGATGCGCATCGGTGACTTGCCGCTGCGATTCACCCTGACCACGCCAATCGAAGGCTACGACCGCGAAGCCGCGCCGGCGCAGATCCGTGATGGTTTCGTAGTACTTTTCGATGAACTCGGCCCGGCCCTGAAGCAGGCACACCGTTCCTTTGGCGAGGCGCGTTGTGGGGCGCCAGTGAACCGCCCTCAGCCGTACTCCGTCATCCGTCTGAACAGAGACCAGCGTTCCCCCCGGGGGAACTGGATTTCCGGGGGTGGAAGCAAGGCTCAGCATGGGCGGTGTCCGAACAAGAGGAGCAGCATCAAAATTTCCATGCGACGGGGTATCCAAACTCTTGAAGCCTATCGCCACGCCTCCGATATTGGAGGAGCGCCGGCCGATACGGCGGCGCAATAGTCCGGCCCATTGGGCGGACGATAACGTTACATGTTGCTTCCTACGGAGAATATGTCATGCGCCAGTTCGATCTTGCTCCCCTCTATCGTTCTACTGTCGGCTTCGACCGTTTGTTCTCGGCCCTCGATCAGTTCGTGAGCGCCGACGCGGTCCCGACCTACCCACCCTACAACATCGAGCGCACAGGCGAGAACGCTTACCGCATCACGGTCGCGGTAGCAGGCTTCACCGAAGCAGACCTTACCATCGAGGTGAGGGAAAACGCTCTCTCGCTCAAGGGTGAGCGTAAGCCGGATGCCAGCCGAAAGGTCGAGGTTCTGCATCAGGGCATCGCCGCCCGTGGCTTCGAGCGTCGGTTTCAGCTTGCCGATTACGTGCAGGTGACGGGCGCGGCCCTGGAGAACGGGTTGCTCCATATCGATCTCGTCCGCGAGATTCCGGAGGCCAAGAAGCCTCGCCAGATCCAGATCGCCACGTCGGCTGCCGCCAAGGCACCCTTGATCGAGGGTCAGGTGCAAGAAGCGGCCTAATCGATCGTCTTCTGATGGAGAGCGCCCCGATCCCCTGGTCGGGGCGCTCTTGCGTGTCAGAACCCGTCGAACCGGTCTCCTCGGCCGGGCTCCCTGCATCGATAGCCAATGAAGCAATCCGGCGTGTCGCGCGTGGGCGCATAGGCGGGGATTGTGATCTCGGTCACTTCGCAAGCACCCCGGTCACGCACGAAACGGTCATAGGTCGCTCCACCCGTCCCAAGAACGATGCCGCGGTTGCGCGACACGACGGATCGGGCCTCTGGGCACGTCATATCGAGTGTGGATGCCCGTTGCGCGATAGCCGGCGAAGCGACGCCGATGGCGGCACACATGCCGCAGATGAAATTGAAGACCCTCGCCACAATCCAATGCCCCCGCGTTCGACGACGCAAAAGCGCCGTCCGACCAGGGTAACTCGAAGCCGATCAGCCAAGTTTCACAGGGGCTTCACAGGTCTCCGAAGGCGAGTTGTCCCTGTGGGCTCTGCCTAGGACGAGCGGCTATCGGCCGGTCCTTACGGACCGTAGGCTTCGGCGCGGTTCGCTGCGTTTTCGGCTCGCCGCGCATCCTAGCCTTTGCCTTGTCGCGGGCTACGGCTTCGGGAGCCTGCGGATCCTCGTTCAGCCACTTGCCGCGCTTGATGACCTCGTTGACCCGTCCCTGGTTCACGCCGACCTTGAAGGCGATCTCCTGCTGGGTCATTCCCGTGGAAGCGTGAAGGTCGAGGATGGCCCGAGCCAGTTCCGGTGTCATCTTCTGCCCCGTGAGGCGTCTCGCCGGCTTGATCGTCCGGGTCGCTCGATCGCGCTCGCGCAGGCGCTGCAGCAGGGCCAGCGCCATGTTCATACCCTGCTCTCGCAGGGCCTCCTCGAATTCCTTCAACGTCGCCATCGTCGGCTTCCTCGTTGCCGTCGCGGCCGGACCTTAGGACCTGCCCGCCACCGAGAGAACGATCGGGCATGCGCCAAGGTTGCGACGGACGCCATCGGTCGATTGAGCATGGTTGAGCCGGTACAGGGCCGATGACAACCGGGTGAAGACTTCATCCACTACTAATCCGCCGCACGTCACTCTCGGTAGCGTCGTTGTTCCAGCGCGCGTCATCGCCCGTGAAGGGACCGACTCGTACTCATTCCGTAGTGACTGGCCCTTCCGTCTTACCTTTGACGGCCAACCCTTGGCGGAAAGCCCGGGCTTCGGCTAAACCGCGCGACACACGCGGCTTTCGAGGACGCTTCCCCAATGATCAGCCCGATCCTTTCCGTCGCCCGCGACGGGTCAGCGCCCGGCGCTCCCTCCCTCGTCGAAGCCTTGGAGAACGGGTCGGTCCTGGTCTTCCACGACGAGGACTTCCCGTTCAGCGATTTCGAGAAGCGCTTCGTCGAACGACCCTTCGCTGACGGCAAGGCCAAGAATGTGAACATCCGCGGCAAGGAGGCCGCCCTGAGAGGTGCCGCCGGGACGCCGGAGGAACAGGAAGCGCTGCGTCAGCTTCTCATCCGCTACAAGGCCTTCGCCCAAGGGCTCATCGACCGCCATCTGCCGGCCTATACCGGCAAAGTCACGCTGGCTGGCACCTCCTACCGTCCGTTCGAGGTGGATCAACGCAAGCTCAGTTGGCGCCGCGACGACACCCGTCTGCATGTGGATGCCTTTCCGTCGAATCCGATCGGCGAGAAGCGCATCCTGCGTATTTTCCGCAACATCAACCCCAACGGCCAACCGCGCCTGTGGCGGGTAGGCGAAGATTTCGGCTCGATGGCTGAAAAATTCTTGCCGCGCTTGCCGGGCTACTCGCCGCTATCCGCGCGGCTGTTGGCCACGCTGCGTATCACCAAGGCGCGCCGCTCCGAATACGACCACCTGATGCTTCATCTCCATGACGCGCTCAAGCAGGACATGGAGTACCAGCAGAAAGGTCCCCAGGCTGATGTGCAATTTGCACCGGGCCAGACCTGGGTGACGTTCTCGGACCTCGTCATGCACGGCGCCATGGGCGGCCGCTACATGCTGGAACAGACGGCCTACCTGCCCGTCACGAGCCAAGCGGATCCGGAACTCAGCCCACAGCGGATCCTTGCCAAGAAACTCGGCCGCAAACTGCGTTGAGATTTCACCGATACAGAAACCGAGTTTAGGGCCACGCCATGATCCTCGAAATCGCACAGATCGAAATCAAAGCCGGCATGGAAGCTGATTTCGAGGCGAACATCGCCAAGGCATCCGAAATCTTCAAGGTCGCCAAGGGATGCAGGAGCTTCGCTGTTCGTCGTTCCGTTGAGAAGCCGCAACGCTATCGACTGCTGATCGAGTGGGAGACCCTCGCGGACCATACAGAACTCTTCACGGGCTCGCAGGCCTGGAAGGATTACCGCGCCATGGTATCCCCTTTCTTCGAGGGACCGCCGAGCGTCGAGCATACGGAACTGACCTTGCAGGCGTTCTGACGTCCAGACCCGTCATGACCGGCGGCATCATGCCCCAAGGGGAACGGGCAGGAGGAGCAAGCTGCTGTCCGGCAGCAGTCCCGCATCATCCTAAGGAAAATGCGTATCGCGCGAACGTTCGAGCTTGCTCGAAGCCATCTCTCATTTCGTTGGAGGTCGAAATACGATCGGCTTCCTATCATCAGGATCCGATGATCGGGGTGGGTTAATAGATTTCTTTCACTCCCTGGCGCGCGGCTCGCGCAAAGCCTCCGCTACCGTGACAGCCGATCGCCGACTGCTTACTGAAGGATACCGTCCTCGACAGAGGCGGTCTTATCCGAAGCGTCCTTGCACAGGCGTCCATCGCCCATGATTCAGCGCCCCCTCCGCATCGGCACCCGCGGCAGCCCCATGGCTCTCGCGCAGACGGGAATGGTCCGCGACAAGATCGTGGCCGCAAATCCGGGGCTGGAAACGGAGCTGGTGGTGGTGAACACGGTCGCCGACCGCATCCTCGACCGCCCCCTGTCCGAAATCGGCGGCAAGGGACTCTTCACGAAGGAGCTTGAACAGGCCCTCTTCGCCGACGTGGTCGACGTGGCCGTGCATTCCATGAAGGATGTCGAAACCTGGCTACCCGAGGGGCTGGTCATCGCTTGCATCCTGGAACGGGACGATCCACGCGATGCATTCCTCTCGGCGCAAGCGGAGGGCTTTGCCGGCCTCGCACCAGGAGCGCGCGTGGGCACTTCTTCCCTGCGCCGGGCCGCCCAGGTTCTCATGCGCCGGCCGGACCTGCGCATCGTCCCCATGCGCGGCAACGCCAACACAAGAATGCGCAAGCTCCAGGAGGGCACATGCGAGGCGACGCTTCTGGCCCTCTGCGGTCTCGAACGCCTCGGCATGGCCGACATGGCACGAAGCGTCCTGTCCGTGGAGGAGATGCTCCCCGCCGTGGCCCAGGGCGCCCTCGGCATCGAATGCCGGGAGGTGGATTCCGATGTTCGAGCTCTGCTTGCCCCCCTCCGGTCCCCGACGGCCACGGCTGAACTCGATGCTGAGCGTGGCCTCCTAGCGGAGCTTGACGGGTCGTGCCGCACGCCCATCGCGGCCCTGGCACGGATCGACGGCGGGGTGCTGACCCTGAACGGCCTGTTGTTCCTGCCCGACGGCAGTGCTCATTGGGCGGTCCACCGCTCTGGCGCGGTATCCGATGCGGCCGGAATCGGACAGGACGCCGGCGCCGAGCTGAAACGTGCCGCTGGCGACACCTACGCCAAGCATCTGCAATAGCTTGGCGCACGCATCGGTCGCGGGAGCTTGGTATCCGGTCGGGCGCGGCATCTTCGCGCCTTGCGGGCGGAAGAGGAACGGTTAATCGCTCGTCCGGTACTGTCTGCGTACAATCTCATACACTTCGCGGCCCGAGAATACCGATGCATGAGGTCCGCACCGCCCTATCGCCCTGCTCAACCGTACTGATCCGTCTCGACGGGGATCCCGCTGGTCTCGGAGAGTTCACAATCGAGCAAAATGGCGATGCAGCGCTGATCGCCAGCCTGCAGGCGCGTGTCGAGGAACAAGCCCGTTTCATCGACGCACAGGCAGTGTCCCTCGCCCATAGCCGGAAAATCTTCGAACGCGCCTCCGCCGTAGCCAAAATCGGAGTCTGGGAATGCCGCCTCGAAGACGAGGCACTGACCTGGACCGATGCCGTCTACAGGATGTTCGATCTGCCGGTGGGCTCGCCGGTGGACCGCGAGACGACCCTGGCATGCTACAGCCCGGCGTCGCGCATCCGCCTCGACGCGCTCCGCAGCCAGGCCATCGCCGAACGCGGCGGCTTTACCCTCGACGCCGAAATTATGACCGTCGCAGGCAACCGCCGCTGGATCCGCCTGACCGCAACGGTGGAATGCGACAGCGGAATCCCGGTCCGTATCTTCGGCATGAAGCAGGACATCACCGAGGAGAAGATCCTCGCAGACCGGACCCGTTATCTCGCAGAGTTCGACACGCTGACGGGCCTGCCGAACCGCACCGTTTTCTACACTCGGCTCACAGCTATGGGCAGAATGGGAGCTTTGTTGCTCCTCGACCTCGACGGCTTCAAACAAGTCAACGACACACATGGCCATATGGCCGGTGATGCTTGTCTTACGGAGGTCGGGCGACGTCTTATGGAGACGTGCCGTCACACCGAGTTCGTGGCTCGTATCGGGGGGGACGAGTTTGGCATCGTGGTGGACGCCACCATCGATCCTCCCGAACTCGCCGTCTTAGCGAAGCGTATCATCGCTGCCATGGCGCCGCCCATCGCTTGGGGGCAGGGGACCTTCACGATCGGAGTGTCGATTGGCATCGCCATGATGGCACGCCACAACTCGGAAGACATCTTCGCCGAGGCCGACATGGCGCTGTATGCGGCCAAGGCGGAAGGACGGGGGACGTTCCGGCTAGCCCCTCCGGCAGAACACTTGTGACCGCTTCACGCTGCTACGTGGTGAGAACCAGATCTGGGCGGCAAGCCTCGCTCAGCCGCCATCATTCGGGCAAGCACGACGATTTCGCGGATCTGGAACGGCTTGCGGACCGAAAGGCTTCCCCGAAGGGGCCTGCGGTCAAAATAAGCATTCGTCGATGCATAGATCACCGGGCGGTCGGGGCGAACCTCGCGGAAGGCAAGAGCCACCGTCCATCCGTCTATCATCCCCGCGAGATTGATATCGGTCAGCAACCAGTCGATATCGACGCCATGAATCCTGAGAAGCGTCAAGGCGTCTTCTCCGCTTGACGCGGCGACGACTGCGAGACCAGCGCGCTCGCACTGGATCGTCAACATATCCAGCAGAAGGAAATTTTCCTCGACGATCAGAACTTTCGGTGTGCCACTCATTCCGGCCATCGACTCTATCCTACACCAACAAATGGCTGCATTAATGGTTAAGCTTCCATCAACGGTCGCGTCGACTCGGGTGTCGCTCGCAACGTGGACGGAGGGTCGTTTGGAGACCGTGTGACGATGCGCGAGGCAGCGTTGGAGCCAACGGCGGAGAAGGGGAGGTGGGCGGTCTGCAATGAAGCTACGCTCGCCGAACTCGAAGTCCTGCTTGGACGCGACCACTTGATGCAGCTTCTGTCCCTGCTCATCGTCGAGATCCGAATCCGGTTTCGAGCAGGGAACGACGATCGGATCGCCATCGGGCAGGACGCCCATGCACTCCTGGCATCGAGTGGGGCTCTCGGCTTCGTCGACCTCTCGCGGTGCTGTTCGGCGATCGCTCAAGCTTGCCTCAATGGCGGTGATATCGACGTCCCGCTGCAGGAAGGCCGGGTCGCCGCCAAGCGCGCGCTCGACGCGCTCGCCGTCTTGGGCGCATACGGGTGACAGCACTTTCGCGTCTTCCGAACACCTCACCGCAATGCTCCGTTGCGCCGAAGACACACCCGTCGGAGGAGAGGAGCACGGAGTTTTTTCGTCGCGCAGCTGCCGCATTTCAGGTGCGACACAGGGTATCGCGCCGGTCACGAGGTCGTTTCGTTGAATTGAGGTGCTCAGCGTCACACGCCGCGACTGGATTTCAGTCTTTGAAACACCCCGTCAAGGTTGACGGAACCTTCGCTTAACCCGCTCGACCTACATAGGTCCTACCACCAAACGACCCCGCTGGGACGCTCCGGAACCGGACACCCCGCCCGAGGAGACCACGACCATGTCGATGACCGCGCGCTTTCGCGTGTTTCCGCTCGCGGCGGCCCTTTGCGCCGCGCTCAGTGTCGCTGCCTGCACAAACGACAAGGATCTTGCCGACGCTTCGGGCTTCGCAGGAGGCGCCAATACGCCGGGCAGCGCGCAGGACTTCGTCGTCAATATCGGCGACCGCGTCTTCTTCGAATCGGATTCGACCGATTTGACGCCGACCGCCACCGCCACCCTCGACAAACAGGCTCAGTGGCTGCAGCGCTATCCCCGCTACACCTTCCTGGTCGAAGGCCATGCCGACGAACGCGGCACCCGCGAGTACAACTTCTCGCTCGGCGAGCGCCGCGCCCAATCCGTCAAGGACTACTTGTCCTCGCGCGGCCTCGCCGCCGGACGGATGCGGACGGTTTCCTATGGAAAAGAGCGCCCGGTCGCCGTGTGCAACGATATCTCCTGCTGGTCACAGAACCGCCGCGCCGTGACCGTCCTCGACCGGGGCGCCGGCTCCTGAGAACGTAAGGTTAGCCATTACGGACGCAGCCCACTTTTGCTGCGTCCAGGCACATCTGCTATCGGCGGGGCGCTGCCGATGCATCCTCGTCCGATCCGACCACAGGTGCCGATTCCCATGCTCCGCCGCCTGCTCATCGCGTCCACGTTTCTCACGTTCCTGTCTCCCTTGACCGTCGGCGGTTCGGCGACGGCCCAGGATGCGTCGGAATTTGTCGTCCGTCTGAACCGCATCGAGAACCAGTCCCGTCAGATGGCTGGTCAGATCGAGACGCTGCAATACGAGAATCGCCAGCTCAAGGAACAGCTTCGCAAGTTCCAAGAGGACGTCGAATATCGCCTGCAAGAAGGCAAGGGTGGCGCTGGAAAGCCCGCCGCATCCCCGTCAGGCACCAATCCCGGACAAGCCAAGCCGCAAAAGCGCAGCGATGCCTTCAACCCCGAGCAGAATCCGGGTCGTCCCGGCGGGCCGATGCCGCTCGGCACGACTATGCCGTCGGCCGCCATCGCGACCGCACCACCGTCTCGGGGACCGAGTGTGCCGCCCACTGTGGTCGATGCCGATGACGAAGAGCTTGGCCTGTCGCCTCCCGGCCTAGGTGGCCCCGTCGACCTCACGCCCCCGTCGCGCGTTCCTACGACGGGCGCTCTCGCGAGCCCGTCGCGCCCGATGACCAGCGTGGCCGCCACCACGACAGGCGATGCACGGGCGGATTACGAGACGGCTTACGGCTACATCACCGGACGCCATTACGAACAGGCGGAGATGAGCCTACGCCAGTTCATTCAATCGCATCCGCGCGACGCGCAGGTGCCGTCGGCGACGTACTGGCTCGGTGAGAGCTACCTTCAGCGCAACCGCAACCGCGAGGCGGCCGAGCAGTTTCTGAAGGTCTCCACGGATTACGCGCGCTCGCCCCAGGCGCCGGATGCGATGCTGAAGCTTGGAATATCTCTGAATGCACTCGGCGCACGGGAACAGGCCTGCGCGACCCTCGCCGAACTGGAGCGGAAGTTCCCGTCCGCAGCGCAGGGTGTCCGCCAGAGCGTGGTTCGCGAACAGAAACGCGCCCGCTGCGCCGCTTGAATGCCACCCCAGCGGGTGACGGGATCGACGCGACGCTTGTCGCGGCGCTGAAGCCCTATCTCGAAACTCGCAACCTGCTCATCGCAGTTTCCGGCGGACCGGACTCTACTGCATTGATGCATGCGGCCGCCCGGTCCGGGGCGGCGCATCCGATCCAGGTCGCGACAGTGGATCATCGTCTTCGGGCGGAGGGAGGCGTCGAGGCCCGGAACGTCGGGATCACTGCGCAGGCGCTTGGTTTGAGGCACCACATCCTGACCTGGGAGAGCGACAAGCCTAGCCGGGGTATTCAAGCCGCCGCACGCCAGGCGCGCTACGCCCTCCTGGCGGAATGCGCGACGGGGATCGGCGCGGACACAATACTGACGGGCCATACAGCTGACGATCAGGCAGAGACCGTGCTGATGCGGCTCCTCGCCGGAAGCGGTCCGGCTGGTCTCGCGGGTATGCGGCGCGACCGGGAGCTTGCACCAGGCCTTCGCCTAGCAAGACCCTTCCTCCATATTCCAAAGGCGGATCTCATCGCCTACTGCTCGGCTCATGGGCTGGCATACGCGAGCGATCCTTCGAATGTGGATGAGCGCTTCGCACGTGCACGTTTACGCCGACTGATGCCCGACCTCGCAGCGGAAGGTCTCAACGCCGAACGGCTCTGCCGTCTGGCGGCCCGCATGTCTCGCGACGAGGACGCGTTACGCGATGCAGCGCAGTCCACCTTTATCAGGCTCCGCCTTACCGCCGATGCCGTTGTCCTGGATGGCCGCCTACTGGCCGCTCTTCCGGATGCGATCCTTATTCGCGTCGTCGACCTCGCATTGAACGAGGCCGGAGGGGGAGGGGTAGGGCGCCTGGAACGCATGGAGCGGCTCGTCTTCGAAGAGCTTCGGCCGGCCCTCACCGCAGGCACCGCCATGCGACGCACGCTTCGGGGCATCCTCGTCGAACTTGGGGCCGAGGGCGTCCTCTCCTTCTCTCCGGCACCGGCGCGACGGTCCCCATCTTAGGGACGCGCTCACCTTTCCGCCGACCGGCTTGCCGCAGGCAGGCCCGATTTACTTGGCAAGGGAGGCGGCACTGCCTACATTGCCGACATGCATCCGCGTGATCCGCCCACCAAGCGCGGGACCGGACGCCCCCAGGGATTGATCGATGAACCCGAACTTCCGCAATTTTGCCTTGTGGGTCGTCATCTTCCTGCTCGTGCTTGCCCTCGTCACCCTGTTCCAAAATCCGGGACATCGCGGCGGCGGCAGTGAGATCGCCTATAGCCAGCTTCTGAATGATGCCGATTCCGGCAAGATCCAGACAGTCGTGATCTCCGGGCAGGATGTGAGTGGTACCTATGTCGGCGGTGGCAACTTCACCTCCTATGCACCCAACGACCCGAATCTGGTGTCGAAGCTGCAGAGCAAGGGTGTGCAGATCACAGCACGTCCCCCCTCGGACAACACGCCCTGGTTCATCCAGCTTCTCGTGAGCTGGCTGCCCATCCTCGTATTCATCGGTGCCTGGATTTTCCTGAGCCGCCAGATGCAGTCGGGTGCCGGGCGCGCCATGGGCTTCGGCAAGTCGAAGGCCAAGCTTCTCACCGAGGCCTCTGGCCGCGTCAGCTTCGACGACGTCGCCGGCGTCGAAGAAGCCAAGGAAGACCTGCAGGAGATCGTAGAGTTCCTGCGTGATCCGCAGAAGTTCCAGCGTCTCGGAGGTCGCATTCCGCGTGGTGTGCTCCTCGTCGGCCCTCCCGGCACGGGTAAGACCCTCATTGCCCGTGCGGTGGCGGGCGAAGCCAATGTGCCGTTCTTCACGATCTCGGGTTCGGACTTCGTCGAGATGTTCGTCGGCGTCGGTGCGTCGCGTGTCCGCGACATGTTCGAGCAGGCCAAGAAGAACGCGCCCTGCATCATCTTCATCGATGAGATCGACGCTGTCGGTCGCCACCGCGGCGCGGGTCTCGGCGGCGGCAACGACGAGCGCGAGCAGACATTGAACCAGCTCCTCGTGGAGATGGACGGGTTCGAAGCCAATGAGGGCGTGATCATCATTGCGGCCACGAACCGTCCCGACGTGCTCGACCCCGCCCTGCTGCGTCCGGGCCGCTTCGACCGCCAGATCATGGTGCCGAACCCCGACGTCGTCGGCCGCGAGCGCATCCTTCGCGTTCACGTTCGCAAGGTGCCTTTGGCTCCGGATGTCGATCTCAAGGTCATCGCACGTGGGACCCCTGGTTTCTCCGGCGCCGACCTGATGAACCTCGTCAACGAATCGGCCCTGCTCGCCGCACGTCGTGGCAAGCGCATCGTCACGATGCACGAGTTCGAGGACGCCAAGGACAAGGTGATGATGGGTGCGGAGCGGCGCACCTTGGTCATGACCGAGGACGAGAAGAGGCTCACCGCCTATCACGAAGGTGGCCACGCCATTGTCGCCTTCAACGTGCCTGCCACTGATCCCGTCCATAAGGCGACGATCATTCCGCGTGGCCGGGCCCTGGGCATGGTCATGCAGCTTCCGGAGCGCGACAAGCTGTCTATGAGCTTTGAGCAGATGACCTCGCGTCTCGCCATCATGATGGGAGGTCGCATCGCCGAAGAAATGACGTTCGGCGCCGACAAGGTTACCTCCGGCGCCCAGTCAGACATCGAGCAGGCGACACGTCTCGCTCGTATGATGGTGACCCGCTGGGGCTTCTCGCCTGAGCTCGGCACCGTGGCCTATGGCGAGAACAACGACGAGGTCTTCCTAGGCATGTCCATGGGCCGTCAGCAGACGGTTTCCGAGGCTACCGCCCAGAAGATCGACGCAGAGGTTCGCCGCCTTGTGGAAACCGGCCTCGAGGAAGCCCGCCGCATCCTCGGCGAGCATAAGGACGATCTTGAAGCACTGGCCCAGGGGCTTCTCGAATACGAAACCCTCTCGGGTGACGAGATCAAGAACCTGATCGCAGGCAAGCCGCCCATCCGTGATGCCGGTGATGGACCGACTCCGATCCGTGGTTCTTCCGTCCCGTCCGCCGGTCGCGGCCGGCCGCGGGACAACGAAGGCGGGCTGGAGCCTCAGCCCCAGGCGTGATGCCAGGGTGTCCGTTCTTCAGAGATATCAAAGCGGCGAGGGAGACCTCGCCGCTTTTCTTTTGATTTCCGAAAGCCGAATCGGGCGGCACCGCGGATAGATCGACCGTACGGCGAGGCGCTTGCCGGCGTGACGAGCAACGAGGAGGTGAGGGACAAGATTGTTAAACTCGACCTGGCTTTCGATCCGCTGGCCTATTCGTTCGAGACGTGCAGCCTGCTCTTGACGAGCGTTCGTACGGGTTCTGGCAGGTGAACATGGCGACCGGGCAGTGTGTCGAGCTTTACTATTTCAGCGTTAGCAAGCAGATCGAGGGTGCTGTCCTCGTCTCGCTGATCATTGCTGTTTCACAGGCCTTCTGACGCGCGACGAGGGATGAGCTAGGCTCCCGTCCGGCCACCATTCGTTTGCCATGCTTCGATACCATTCAGCGAGGTGAGACCCGCTATGATGGGCTGTGACGATTGGGATTGAAGAACGTGCGTAAGTATTTCGGCACAGACGGCATCAGAGGCCGTGCCAACGGGGTGATCACCCCTGAACTGGCCCTCAAGGTGGGGCAAGCGGCAGGATTGGTCTTCCAGCGGGGCGATCACCGCCACAGGGTCGTGATCGGCAAGGACACCCGCCTGTCGGGCTACATGATCGAGACGGCTCTCGTTGCCGGGTTCACCTCGGTGGGCATGGACGTGATGCTGCTCGGCCCCATGCCGACGCCGGCCGTGGCCATGCTCACCCCCTCGATGCGTGCCGATCTAGGGGTTATGATCTCGGCGTCGCACAATCCGTTCGAGGATAACGGCATCAAGCTCTTCGGTCCCGATGGATTCAAGCTGAACGACGATGTCGAGCGCGCCATCGAAGCCTTGATCGACGGGGAGTTGCATAAGAAGCTCGCCGGCTCACGCGACCTCGGCCGCGCCAAGCGGATCGAAAGCGTGCATGCTCGCTACATCGAATTTGCTAAGCGTACGCTGCCGCGCAACGTCACCCTCGACGGCCTACGGGTCGTGGTCGATTGCGCCAATGGCGCGGCCTACCGCGTTGCGCCGGAGACCCTTTGGGAACTCGGAGCGGAAGTGATCGCCATCGGCGTCGATCCCGATGGCTTCAACATCAACCACGATGTCGGATCCACGGCTCCCGCCGCCCTTGCCGCCAAGGTTCGGGAATTGCGGGCGGATATCGGCATCGCCCTCGACGGCGACGCAGACCGTGTTCTCATCGTCGATGAGAAGGGCCAGTCGGTGGATGGAGACCAACTGATGGCTGTCGTGGCACGGTCCTGGAAGGACGACGACCGCCTGACACAGCCCGGCATCGTCGCGACGATCATGTCCAATCTTGGTCTCGAGCGGTTCCTCGGGGGGATCGGCCTCGGTCTCGCCCGCACGGCGGTCGGCGATCGCTACGTCCTCGAGCACATGCGCGAGCATGGCTACAATCTCGGCGGCGAGCAGTCGGGTCACATCATCATGTCGGATTACGCCACTACCGGAGACGGTCTGGTGGCGGCACTGCAGCTTCTCAGCGTGGTCAAGCGTCAGGAGCGGCCAGTGAGCGAGGTCTGCCATTGCTTCGACCCGCTGCCGCAGATCCTCAAAAACGTGCGCTACCGCTCTGGTACGCCGCTGCAGCAGGACGCGGTCGTGACAGCCATCGCCCATGGCCGCGAGCGTCTCGGTGAGACCGGCCGCGTCGTCATACGTCCGTCGGGTACCGAGCCGGTCATTCGCGTCATGGCTGAGGGCGACGATCGAAGCCTCGTCACGGAAGTCGTGGACGACATCGTCGATGCCGTCGCGAAAGCCGCGGCCTAATCGCGCAACGCCTCCGGCGCGAGGCAGCGCCATGCCGTGAGGAGAGCGCTTCTGAGCGTCTCCTCATCGGCCCCATCCAGGGACAGGCTGGTCCAGCCACGCCGTCCCCAAGCGCCGGGGACAGGATCGAACAGGTCCGGCTCGGCCTCGACCACAAAAGCCTGATGCTCGGCGGGGAACTTCAGCACAACGCGTTCTTCGTCGACCCAGAGGGTTGCGAAGATCCGCCCGCCAATGCGGAAATCGGGTTGGCCCATATGGGCGCCTTCCTCTACCCCCGGCAGCATCAGAGCGAGTGCGCGTACATCTTCAGGCCGCATGATCTCTCCGCCTCGTTACTCGCGAGAACCACCGAGGCGGCACGCGAATGCAAGTGCCGCGATATCTCGACAGCTTCTACGAGCGACAGTAAATTTGCGGCCCTCTAAGAACTCAGAAAGGCTAACGTTTAACGTTAAGCGCGATTTAACTCATCCGGCAGATGATGGGCTCGTCATCCAGGCTGGTGCTCCCACACCTCCGCCGAACGATCGAGTTGAAGGATCCATTATGCGCCGCTCCAAGCTTTCTGCCTTGGCGCGCTCGATCACGCTCCTTGCGAGCGTGGGAGCGCCATGCCTCGCGCAGGCCGCCGACCTGCTTCCGAGCCTGCCTCCCGAGCCGCTCCCCCCGCCGATCGAAATCGGCGGCGCATGGTACCTTCGCGGCGACGCCGGTGCTGGAATTCTCGGGGAAGGTCACACCGTCGCCAAGGACGTGACGACCCCTCCGATCCAATACAATTACAACGTGTTGAAGGATTATCTGGGCAACCAGGCCTTCGTGGGCGCGGGTATCGGATACCAAGCCAATTCCTGGCTCCGCTTCGATTTCACCGGCGAGTACCGGTCGGAAGCGAAATGGATCTTCTACGCGGCCGAGAGGCCGAGCGGCGGGATCAATCGCACGTCCGGCAAGTTCTCCTCGGTGGTCGGCATGGCCAACGGCTACGTCGATCTCGGCACATATTACGGCGTCACTCCCTTCGTCGGCGCAGGTGTCGGCTTTGCACACCACATGTTCGGCGGCGTGACCGACAACGGCCAAGGCCTCTATCAGGGCGGCTTTGGCTCGGGCCCGGAAAAGCAGAAGCTCAGTTTCGCTTGGGCAGCCCATGCCGGTCTCGGCTATTCCATTACGCCGAACCTCAAGCTCGAGCTCGCCTATCGCTATCTCAACATGGGTTCGGCGCAAACCGGCACGATCACCTGCGAGGCACCGCCCTTCTGCAAGACGGATTATCACCTCAAGGACATTGCCTCGCATGACGTGAAGGTCGGCATGCGCTGGATTCTTGGGGGCGCAGTTGCACCAGCGGTCGAATATCAGCCGCTGCCAGAACCGATCGTCCGTAAATACTGATTTTTTTCCAAGGACACTACAAAGACGGCGCGGATCGGTATCCGCGCCGTCTTCTTTTGTGCGAGCACGACAGCTGGGTTAACGCCGGAGCGCGTTGTCTTTTCCAGCTCAGGACCTGTTAGGGTTAAGGCGATCATAACCTTTTAAATTCATCATCTTGGTCAGTCACCCCCCTCGCCGGCATGCATCCGTAACATGCGCTTTCCGGCCGATGCGTCCGTGAGGATCCTGATGATTCCGCCTCGTCCATACCGCTCCGCAGCCCTCGCTGCGATCCTCGCCGGACTGGCAATCGGCGCCGTGCCAGCCGTTGCAGCGGACCTTCTTCCGCCGCCACCGCCTCCGCCGGCACCCGCCCCGGTCCAGATCGGCAGCGGATGGTACCTCCGTGCCGATTTCACCGAGAGCTATTACGATCATCCCAAGGATGCGACGCTGGTCGAACCGGGCACGCCACCGCTCGTACGACTGCGCCTCAGTCATCAGCCAGGCTATGGTGGCGGCATCGGCTACCGCTTCAACAACTGGCTGCGCATGGACGCCACCATCGACCAGCGCCTTCCCAGCCGTTTCACGACCTACTCGTCCGGCTCGAACTTCGCGAACGGATACAACGTCGAGGCCGGCAAGCTCGACGTGCTGACAGCTCTTGTGAACGTCTATGCGGATCTCGGCACGTGGTGGGGACTGACCCCCTATATCGGCGGAGGCATCGGTATCGCGCAGAAAGACTTCCGCAACGCCTATACCCAAACCACCTGTATCGTTCCCGTGCTCTGTGACGGAAGCCCGGTGGTCGGTCCTCGCCCCGCTGCCGCGCGTCGCAACGGTTCGGTCACGTCATTGGCCTGGGCACTGACAGGCGGCGTGTCCTACGAGATCGGTGCGGGCTTCGCGATCGATGCGAACTACCGTTACGTCAATCTCGGCCGCGCCAAGACCGGCCTCGACGATTTCGGCTTCGGGACCCGCCTCAAGGACATCTCGGCCAACGAGGTTCGCGTCGGCCTGCGCTACAGCTTCGCCGGCGGCGCTGCTGCTTTTGGGACCGGCGGTTACGGCGGCGGCAATCCCTACGAATAAGGCATAGCCCGATACACGGCAGGACCTTCGCCCGCCTTCCTATGCTCAAAGCCCGCCCGGCCCGTGCCGCGCGGGCTTTTTCGTCCTGCGACCATGACCATAGGCCTCGCCGTAACTCATATGGCGCGAACGCAACGGAGTATTAAGGTTACGCAATCAATAATGATACTATGTTCGGAAAGAACAGTCGGGCTGCAGCCCTGAGGACGACCTCGATGCGTACCGTCACCCTTGCTCTCCTGACTGGCATCACACTCGGATGGCTGCCGACCGCCCGGGCCGCCGATCTGGACTATGGCGTGCTGCGTGGTTCCGATTACGAGCCTGCCTCAACCGAGATCGATTGGAACGGCGGATATTTCGGCGGGCATGCTGGATACAGCTCGGCCGCGCTGGGCTTCAACAATGCGTTTCAACCCATTGTCGCAAGCGCGCTCAGCCAGACTTACTTCGAGAACGAGATGCATGCCTCCGGATTGCTCCAGACGCATTTAACCCGGACGGAAGGCGCCAGCTATGGAGCTTTTGCGGGATGGAATTACCAGTTCGACGAGACCGTCATCGGCATTGAGGTGGATTATACAAGCTTCGGCAGAACCGGCGCGAGCAACAATTACATTTCTCGTTTCATGGTTGGAACAGATGGCTTTTTTCGCTCCGTCGGCCTCGAAGGCACGTCCTCGACGCGAATTGAAGATTTCGGCACGATCCGGGCCCGTGCCGGTTATACAATGGGCGCCTTTCTCCCGTTCGTAACGGGCGGACTGGCCATCGGCCGCGCACAAATCGCAGATCAAGTAAAGGTTCAGGCCGCAGAATACGACCAAACCACGTATCGTGCCAATCTCGGCCTCAGCGATCCTAGGCAAGCCGCCGTCGTCAGCCACAGTGGTTATAGCAGCTTCAATGCCCAAAACCCCGGTCGATCAACTCTGGCAGCGCCCATCACCTACGGGAGCAGTAAAACAAAGGTCGTTGGCGGCATCGCACTGGGCGCAGGCTTGGAATACGCATTGACGCAAAACATTATTCTGCGTGGGGAATATCAATATGTCCTCTTTAACGACTTTGATGGCCATAAAGTCAATCTGAACACCGTCCGCGGCGGCGCGGCCGTGAAGTTCTGAGACTCATACAAAATCTGGTGCGTTAAGGGCTTCATCGCATCATCCGCTGCAAAGTCCGTCAGCATTTTGAAACGGACTCCGCACGATGAATCGAACTAACCTCTCCGTCGGTGCCGCGATACTCAGCCTCGTATCCATTTCAGGAGCCGAGGCAGGAGGCCGCCACATTGCCGTCGATGCTGTGTACCAAGGTCCGTATGTTCAGCGGCACGGCGCGCTGTTGCCGCCGCAGATTTCCTATCGTGATCCTCGCTACCTGCCGGCGCCGCGCTTGGTGAGAACCATTTACGGCCCGCCAGTCGTCCTGGGCCTTGTTCCCCCGCACAACCCCAACGCACCGGTCTATAACGAACCGCCGCCGCGCTTCTCGCAGGACTGACCAACGTCAGCTTTCGAGTTCGCTGTCCCAGTACAGGTAATCCAGCCAGGTGTGATGGTACTCGCGGTGGTCGAATTCCGGTTGGCGGCGATGGAGCTCGTGCCGCGTCGGCCGGTGGGGTTCATGCAGGAGCGGCATCTCCGCTTCCGCCGGAGTACGGTTCGCCTTGCGCAGATTGCAGGGTGAGCAGGCGGCGACGACGTTCTCCCAGCTCGACAATCCGCCGCGTGAGCGCGGAATGACGTGGTCGAAGGTCAGCCCGCCCGAGGGCATCCGAAGTCCGCAATACTGACAGGAGAAGGTGTCGCGCAGGTAGATGTTGTAGCGGGTGAATGCCGGACTGCGCGCCAGGGTCACGTAGTTCTTGAGGGCAACGACGCTGGGGACCCTCAAGGCGCGGCTCGGTGACCGGGCCTCGACATCGTAGCTGGCCACCAATGTGACCCTGTCGAGGAAGAGAGCGGTGAAAGCGTCCTTCCAGGACCATAAGGACAGCGGATTATACGAAAGCGGCCGGTAATCCGCATTGAGGACGAGCGTTTGGAGATCCAGCATGGCGCTACTCTCTTGACGGATCGACGAAGGGACGACGCAGCACGTTACGGCGCGGCATCGTCCCCGGATGATGAAAGATCGGTGGTCCCGGCAGTTCGGTCTTCGACTTTGGCATCCGGCGAACACATCTCGGTCGCCGGACCCGCACAGGATGCGAAGAGAACAGATGATCGGGGAGGGCGGACCGGCCTGGGCTTAGCCAAAAGCGGTCGCATCGGGCGGGAACGCCCGGTTTGTGGCGAGGCACATCGACATGGACGGCCAACGCCACCTCCTCGCGTCGATACGAAAAGGCTCTGTCCATTGCGCGTTAGTCTAATATCAGCATGACACGCTTGTGAAGGTTGCCCGGTCGATCCGCGACGTCGCGGCCCACAATCTTTCGGGCTGCCTCGGCGAATGATGTGTCTGCGGCACCCTTTCGCCCCATTGATCGGCCATCCGACAATCTGATTTTTGACCCGCTGCCACCTACGGCGCGTGTTGTGCCTTCGCTGATGCTCCCATCATGGCCACGGCTCTTGCCGGAGATGGGCCTGGAAGCGATTGGCCCGCGCACCGGGGTCTGCGTGCCGACGCCAGAGGGGCGGTCGGCCCAAGCCGACGAAAGGAACGACATGGAACTGGGATTCATGAAGGGCAGAATGCGACATGCAGCGCTCCTTGCCGCGTGGATGGGTGCCTCCTTCCTGAATCCCATTCCGGTTCTGGCGCAGGCGGCGCCCGTCGCCCCCGCGCAGACGGAGCCGGCAAAGCCGGCGCCCGCTACCGTCCCACCCGCTGCGGCGGCCCCCGCGCCGGCTGCGAAGCCGCCCGTGCCGAAACAGGCAGTCTCTGAAGCGATCCAGAATGTCCGCGACCGGCTCGACGAGGCGAAGGCCAATCTCGATGAGCGTGAAAAGCTGCTCGCCGGCCGCAACGTCGATTCCGCGAACCTGCTCAAGGCACGCGAAGGCCTCGACGCCATCGCCGACCGGATCCGTCAGATCATCGATGCCACCACGCCGCGTCTCGAAGCGGCCCGCGAGCGCCTGACGCAGCTCGGCCCGAAGCCGAAGGAAGGCGAGGAGGGCGAGGACGTCGCCAAGGAGCGGGGCGAGCGCGAGCATGCGGTCGCCGAGATCGACGAGACGCAGCGGCTGGCAAAATCGCTTCTCGTGCAGAGCGACCAGATCATCGACCAGATCACGAACAAGCGCAGGGCAGCCTTCACCCGCGGCCTGTTCGAACGCTCGTCGGCACTGGTGAATCCCGACCTCTGGATGCGTATCGCCGACGATGTCCCGCGCGACATCCGGGCTCTGCAGGCCGCCGTCAGTGATATCGCTGGCCTGTTCGGCCGCAACGGATCGATCTGGAATCTTCTTCTGCTCGGGGTCGCGCTTGGCATCTCCGTGGCGCTGTATTTCGGACGCCGAAACATTGCCCCGCGTCTCGGGCGGCGCAGCCAGAGCGTCGTCGACCCGACGCAGCGCATGAAGCTGATGGCGGCCTGGCGCGTCTTCCTCCTCGGCACCGTACCGGCGGTGGTGGGAAGCTACGCCGTCTATTACGCCCTGGATTCCACGGACCTGCTGCCGCAGCGGCTCATGCCGGTGGCCGGCGCCATCCTCGGCGGGCTCGCTTTCATCGCCTTCGTAGAGGCGCTTTGCGACGCACTGCTGTCGCCGGAAAAACCGTCCTGGCGTCCTGCTCCGCTCAGCGATTCGACCGCGTCGCGGTTGACGCGGCTCGCCGTCGGCATCGCCACGGTAATCACGGTGGTCAAATCCATCGAGGCGCTCAATTCCGGCATCTACGCCGCACTATCGATCTCCATCGCCACGCGCGGCATCGGCGCTCTCGCCACCATCCTGATCCTCGCCATCGGGTTGCACCGCTTCGCCGACACGGCGGATAAGGAGGAGGCGTGCTTCGGTCCCTACGTCGCGCCGGAATCCACCACGACGATTGGCGGTCCGGCGCGCCTGCTCGGATGGGCTGCCGTCATCGTCATCGGCATCGCGCCCCTCGTCGGCTATGTCGCCTTCGCCGCCTTCCTCATCGACCAGCTGGTCTGGACGGCGTGCCTGATCGCGCTGCTTTACCTGCTCATCACGAGTGCCGACACGTTCATCGGCGGTACGCTGAAGGACGAGACCCGCTTCGCCACAGCGCTTCAGGCCAATACCGGGCTACGCAAGCGCTCGATCAACCAGATCGCCGTTCTGTCGACCGGTCTCGCCCGAGTCGTTCTGATCCTGGTGGCCGCCTTGCTGGCGCTCGCGCCCTGGGGCCTCGATTCCACCGACGTCTTCACCTCCGTGCGCAGCGCCTTCTTCGGCTTCAAGGTCGGAGACGTAACGATCTCGCTCTCCACCATCGCGTATGCGGTGGGACTTCTCGTCATCGGCGTGGTCATCACGCGCGCGGTCCAGCGCTGGCTGGAACAGACCTACCTCCCGGCCACCGATCTCGATGCGGGCCTGCGCAACTCCATCTCCACCATCACCGGTTATTGCGGCTTCCTGATCGCCCTCGCGCTCGCCTTCTCCTATCTCGGACTCAGCCTCGAGAAGCTGACTATCGTCGCCGGTGCGCTCTCCGTCGGTATCGGTTTCGGCCTCCAATCCATCGTCAACAACTTCGTCTCGGGCCTGCTGCTGCTGTGGGAGCGACCGATCCGCGTCGGCGATCAGGTGCTCATCGGCGACAGCGAGGGCATCGTGAAGCGCATCTCGGTGCGCTCCACCGAGATCCAGACCTTCGACCGTTCGGCGGTGATCGTGCCGAACTCGAACCTGATTTCGGGTATCGTGAAGAACCGCGTTCGCGGCGATCGCACCGGCCGCGTCACCATCACGGTCAACGTCCTGCGCAACCAGGATCCGGTCCGTGCCGCCGAAATGCTGGTGGCCTGCGCCGCCGCTCATCCGGATGTGCTGAAGGAGCCGGCACCACGGGTGGTGTTCCGCAAGATCGGCGATCCTTTCCTCGAATTCGAACTGATCGCGATGATCGTCGATGTCAGCATGGGCCTGAAGGTCACGAGCGACCTGAACTTTTCCGTGTTTCAAGCCTTGTCCGGCGCAGGGTTCATCCCGGCTCTCGGCCCCGGATCGAGCGTCGTCACCGTCCAGGGCCTGGAGCCGGTCCAGACCGCACTCGGGCAGATCGCCGGCGTGTTCGCACAGAACCGGAGCCAGGATCGGCCGGCTCAGGCGGAGGAGGTCGATGACCGGCAGGTCAGCCCTTCCGCGAACGAGGAAGCCGAGCCGATGCGCTCGGCAACGCCCCGTGAACCGAACCGGCGTAGGAGCCCTGCGGAGGTGTCGTAGACCGACACGATCGACGACGAACGCGAGGCTTGAACGATGACGATGGGATTCCGGGTGTTCGGCCTCGCGCTTGTGGGCAGCCTCGTGCTGTCCGGTTGCGCCAAGGAAGCACCGACCACCGGCGCGCTCCCGAGCCTGTACTGGCCAATGACCACCTCCGGCGCATCGGTCGATGCGGCGACCGCGCGCGATATGATCTCGGCGTATCGTGCGCGGAGCGGCGGTGCACCCTTACGGATCGACCCGGACCTGCAGCGTCTGGCCGAAGCCGAGGCAGCCGCGATGGCGGCCGCCGACAAGCCGAGCCAGGCCCAGACGGTGAAGGTCGCGGTTCAGCGCCTCGGCTATGCGGGCGCGCAGGCGAATCTCTCGGCCGGCTATCACACCCTGGCGGAGGCCTTCTCGGGATGGCGCGACAGCCCGGCCCATAACGCCGTCATGCTGGCCCCTCGGGCGACACGCATGGGCATCGCTACGGCCTATGCTCCGAATTCAAAGTACAAGGTCTATTGGGCGCTGCTGGTCGCCGAGTGAGTCGCGCCCTCAGGGCAGCTTCATCGAACGCGGCGTCGGTGCCTGCTCGCCCATGAGCGTCACCGTCACGCGTCGGTTCGAGGACAGGTACGGGTTGTCCGGGAACAGCGGCTCGGTATCCGCCTTGCCGGAGACCGAAGCGAAGCGATCGTCGGGCACGCCGGCGCTGGCGAGGATTTCACGCACGCTGATGGCGCGACCTGCCGAGAGCTCCCAGGGCGGGGCAGGGGGGCGTGTACCGGGCCTATCCGTGGCGGTATAGCCTGTGACGGTGATGCGGTTGGGCAGCTTCCGAATGACGGGGGCTAGCTTTTCCAGAAGGCGCCTCGTCCGATCGTTCGGGCGGCTCGACCCGTGTGGGAACATCGTGCTGCCGTCCTGATCCACCAGCGAGAGATCGACGCCCTTCTGCGTCGGATTCACGATGATGTTCTTCGAGAGTTCCGAGATTTCGGGCATGTCCTGCATCGCCTGGCGCAGACTGGCGGCGGCAAGGCCGAACGCTTCCGGATAGCCGCTATCCTGGATCCCTTCCGGGGCAGTCGATTCGATATCCGGCGGCTTTGGCCGATCGGTGGCCTGTTCGGGCGCGATTTCGCTGCGGTTCTTGATATGGCCCGGCGTCGGAAGGCCGTTCACTTCGATGATTCCGGAGAAACGCGATTCCCTGTTGACACCGAAGGCATCGCGCATAGAGCCGGCCACAGCCTGCATCTTCTTCTGATCTTGAGTGGAATAGGCCGCGATCATCACGAAGAAGCTCATGAGCAGCGCCATGAGATCGGCGAAAGTCACGAACCAACCGTGACCGCCATGGCCTCCGCGCTTCTTCCTGGCCACGGCCGGTTACCCTCTTCCCGTCAGGCCGCTTCCGCCGCGAGGTCGTCGCGGTGGTTGTGCGGCAGGTAGGCGACCAACATCTCGCGGACGAGGGACGAACTCTTCGAGTCGCGGATAAGCAGGATGCCGTCGATGATGAGGGAGCGAGAGACGTCCTCCTCCTCCAGCTTCACGTGTAGCTTGTCGGCGAGCGGAAGCGCGATCATGTTGGAGATCAGCGCGCCGTAGAGGGTGGCGAGCAGCGCGGTCGCCATGGCGGGGCCCAGCTTCGAGGGGTCCGACATGTTGGCGAACATCGTCACCATGCCGAGAATGGTGCCGATCATGCCCCAGGCGGGGGCACAATCCCCGAAGGCGCGGTAGATCTTCGAGCCCTCATCGAGATGCATGAGGAAGTTGTCGCGGTCGCGCTCCATCGTGTCGCGGATGAACTCGCGGTCGTAGCCATCGGCGATGTAGCGGGCGCCCTGAGCCAGGAAGGGATCGGAGATCTCCATGTTCTCCAGGGCCATCGGGCCGGATTTACGCACGACGTCGGCGATCTTGGTGATTTCCTCGATGAGTTCGCGTGGTCTGATCGCCCGCATGGTGAAGGCGTAGCGCATGCCCATCGGCAGGCCGTGCATCATGGTCGCGAACGGGAAGCGGATCATCGTCGCCGCGGTGGAACCGCCGAAGATGACGATGACCGCGTGCTTGTCGAAAAAGGCGGCGAAGTTCCCGCCATCGATCATGATCAGGGTGAAGACGACACCGAAGCCGCCGAGAAGCCCGATACCGGTTGCGAGATCCATGGTGAACCCTGGTCGGCTTGCCCAGCAGCACGGAACAGGATCCGAGCGGAAAGCGACGTCTTCAGCCTTAGGCAGACGCGCTAAACGAACCGTAAAGGATAACGGTTCTCCCGGCGCATTCCTGTCATTCGCCGTTCAGGGTGGCATTGCGATAAGCCGAGCACGCCGAATGGCTTGTGATCTCCGATGAATGGGGGCCGGGCCGAAGGCGAAGGGTTGAGGGCGAAGGTTCCGGCAAAAGGGACCGCGCCGTGATTGGCATCGGAGCACACGTCGTCATGCCGTTGGTTCGTCTCTATGCGCGCGTCATGGGCCTACTGGGCGCCGATCGGCGCCTGGCAGCCCTCCTCGCTGTCGCCAATGTGGCCCTCGCGGTCGCGGCTTTCGCCGAGCCGCTGCTCATGGGGCGCATCATCGATCAGCTGACGCATCTGAAGAGCGACGGTAACGCCTTCTCGACACTGGCGCCGCTCATCGGCGCATGGGTCGCCTTCGGCCTGTTCACCATCGCGGCCGGCGTCACCATCGCACTGCATGCGGACCGGCTGGCCCATCGCAATCGTCTCGCGTCCATGGCGAATTACTTCGAGCACGTGCTCGAACTGCCGCTGGCCTTTCATTCCTCGAACCATTCCGGCCGCGTCCTGAAGGCGATGCTGGAAGGATCGAACGGCATGTTCTGGCTCTGGCTCGGCTTCTTCCGCGATCATTTCGTCGCCGTCGTGTCCCTGGCCGTTCTCCTGCCGATGACCCTGTTCGTGAACTGGCAGCTCGGCTCGATCCTGGTCGTGCTGGTGACGATGTTCACCGTGCTCACCACCTTCGTCATGCGCCGCACCGAGATGTTGCAGGGCCGGGTCGAGGCCTACCAGTCGGGCCTTGCCGCCCATGCCTCCGACGCCCTCGGCAACGTCGCCGTGATCCAGTCCTTCACCCGCGCCAAGGCGGAGAAGGAGGCCATGCACGGCATCATTCGCAACCTGCTCGCGGCCCAGATCCCGGTCCTGTCGTGGTGGGCGCTCGCCAATGTCGCGACTCGCGCTGCCGCCACCCTGACCATGACGGCCATCTTCATCACGGGTATCGCCCTGCATCAGCACGGCATGGCCTCGATCGGCGAAGTGGTGGCCTTCATGAGCCTTGCCACCATGCTCGTCGCCCGCCTCGATCAGGTCGCCACCTGCATCAACGGTCTGTTCCAGCAGATGCCCAAGATCGCCGAGTATTTCGAGATTCTGGACACGACCCCGGCCGTCCATGATCGTCCCGGCGCCATGCAGGTGGCCCGTTTCGAGGGCGAGGTCTCCTTCGATCAGGTCGGCTTCTCCTACACCCCGCGCCGCAAGGCCGTGGAGAGTGTCTCCTTCACGGCGCAGGCCGGGCAGACCATCGCCCTCGTCGGCACCACAGGCTCAGGCAAGTCGACCACACTGGGCCTGCTGCACCGTGCATTCGACCCCGATACTGGCGCGATCCGCATCGACGGTACCGACATCCGTGATATCGGCCTCGCCTCCCTGCGTCACAACATCGGCGTGGTGTTCCAGGAGCCGATGCTGTTCGCCCGCTCGATCCGTGAGAATCTCCAGGTCGGCCGTCCCGACGCCACCGATGCGGAGATGCTCGACGCCCTCGACCGCGCCCAGGCGACGGAGTTCATGGATCGCCAGTTCGACGGTCTCGACACGATCATCGGCGAGCGCGGCCGCTCGCTCTCAGGCGGCGAGCGCCAGCGTCTGTCCATCGCCAGGGCGCTGCTCAAGAATCCGCCCGTGCTGATCCTCGACGAGGCCACGTCCGCCTTGGACGCGACCACCGAGCGGAAGCTGCAGGGTGCGCTCGAAGCCGTGATGGAGGGCCGGACCACCTTCGTCATCGCCCACCGTCTGGCGACGATCCGCAACGCCGACCGCATCCTCGTCTTCCACGAGGGCCGGATCGTCGAATCGGGAACCTTCGAGGAACTCGTCGCGGAGAACGGCCGCTTCGCCGACCTCGCCCGGGCGCAGTTCATGGCCGGTGCCGACGCCTCTGAGCCCACACTCGCCCTGGCAGCCTGACGGAGAAAACCCTCCCCCCCGCGTCGGGGGAGGGTCACTGCCGATCAGGCGGAGACGGGGGTAATCTCTCCGGAGATTGCGCGACCCTCATCGGGCCAACTGCGTGTATGCCCTTCTTCCGCGGACGGGAGGAAGGTTCATTGACACCCTCCTATCTGCGGGGATGGGCGTCGCCCATGTCCTCCTCGGCCCACACCTTGAACTTCGTCAGGACGTTCGTTCCGAACGTATGGGTCAGCGGGACGTCCGCCGCATCTCGTCCGCGAGCGACCAGGATACGACCACGGCGCGGGGCGTTGTTGCGCGGGTCGAAGACATGCCAGGCGCCACCGAGATAGACTTCGGTCCAGGCGGCGAAATCCCCGGGCGCATGCGGCTCGGGTTCGCCGATGAAACTGAGATAGCCGGTGCAGTAACGCGTCGGCATGTTCAGGCCACGGCAGAACGCCACGAACAGGTGAGCGTAGTCGCGACAGACTCCTCGCCCGACGGCAAGGGCATCGGCGGCAGTACGATCCACATTCGAATAGCCGTAGCCGAAGCTGATATGGCCGTGGACCCAATCGCAGACCGCCTGGGCGCGGGTCCAGCCGGGCGGGACATCGCCGAACAGGCGCCACGCTTCGTTCGAGAGCAAATCGGATTCGCAGTAACGGCTCGCCACGAGGAAGGGCAGGGCCTCCAGGGGCAAGTCCTCGATGGGATGCTGGATCGCTTGCGGCACGATCGGATCGAGATCGCCGTCATCGTCGAGCCATCCCTCCACCGAAAGGGTCACCGCCCCCGCCGGTGCCACGAGGCGGCAGCACCGGTTACCGAAATCGTCGATGAACACTTCGTGCGGCGTCTCCGGGCCGATGGCCAGGCTGTCCGGCTCCATCGCTCCAGCGAACCGGCTCGGATGCGCCGTCAATCGAGCGATCATCGGAGTAGGATAGGCGAAGTCGTAGCCCATCTCGCAGCCGAACCTGATGCGCATTACCGTTGAACCTCCGACCGACCGTCGCGCCAGCCCTGCCGCCCTCATGCCCGCGCGAGACCGTTCGGCATAGGCCGCGAAGGTCACAGGTGGATGTCAGCATGCAGGTCGCGACACTCCGCTTCATTGCCGGCGCGCCTCGGCCTGCTTGGCCAACATCCGGGCCTGCAGCCGCTGCCGCCGTGCTGCAATGACGGTGCCATTGATTTCACCGCCGAAGAGGAACATCGCGGCTAGCCAGTAGAGGAAGACCAGGAACACCATCGCGGTGGCCAATCCGCCATAGGTCGAGGCGTAGGCGGCCGAGAACCGATCGAGGTAGAAGCCGAACCCGAGTCCGGCGAGAAACCAGAGGACCAGCGTCACGGCAACGCCGGGCAAGACCGACAGGATGGCGCGACGGCCAGCCGCCACGAATTTATGGGCAATGACGAGAACCGTGGCGAGCAGGAAGGCCGTGATCGCGATCCGCCCGATAGCCACGGTGAGGCTCAGTGGTTCGAGCCCAGGCGCCACGTTGATGATACGACGCCAGATCAACGGCCCCAGGACGACGAGCAGCGCGAAGGCGAGCATGGCGAAGGCCCCACAGACGACGTAACCGATGGATTCGAGGCGGGTGAGCCACCAGGGCCGGATCTCACGCAGGCCGTAGGCTCGGTTGAGCCCCACCCTGAGGCTCTCCACTCCGGAGGACGAGAAGTAGAGGGCGAGCAGCGCGCCGATGGTGAGCACGCCGCCACGTTGCTCGGTGAGCACACGGTGAACCTCACTCGCGATAGGTTTCGCCACCTCGCGCGGCCAAGCCTCGAAAATCAGGTCGCCCGCCTCGTCGGCCAGCGACTTGGTCCCAAGCAGACCGGCCAAGGCGGCGAGCAGGATCAGGAAGGGAAACAGCGACGTCAGGATCGAGAGAGCGATATGGCTCGCGATCGCCCAGCCGTCATGGGCAACGAAGCGCTGGGCGGCGAGGCTGGCGATGTTGGCACTGTTGCGGAGACGGCTCACGGCGGGTGGGGCGCTTCTCGTGACTGGGGGGACTCGTCGACCCGTCTGTCTAAACGCGAGGCCGGGCGATGGCGCAACGTCCAGGGCGATCGTCCGATCGATGCAATGCCACCCGCCACCAATGCGACTTGTGTTCGGCGGTTCGGTGTGTTGCCTGCGCCACCGTCATGTCAGTCGATGCACCGGCTTCCTCAACCCGTACCGTGCCCGCTTCGGTGGTCTCGTCGGTCTTCGTCCTGATCTGGGCATCGGGCTTCGTCGCCGCGCGTTTCGTGGCGCCCCATGCGGAGGCCTTCACCTTCGTCGCCATCCGACTCGTCGGCGTCGCCATCGTCCTGACCGCCATCACCATCGGCCTCGGCGCGAGATGGCCGCGCAGCCGGGCAGGATGGCGCGATGCCCTGGTTGCCGGCGTGCTGATGCAGGGCATCTACGTCATCGGCGTATTCTGGTCGGTGGAGCGCGGCCTGCCATCGGGCATCGCTGCCCTGGTCGGCAGTCTCCAGCCCCTGCTGACGGCGGCGATGGCGCGTCCATTCCTCGGTGAAATCGTCAGCCCGCGTCGCTGGATCGGGATCGCCACGGGCTTTGCCGGGGCACTTCTCGTCCTCGCCCCGAAAATCGGTACTGCAGACGCATCCGGCATCCCGGCACTTCCGCTTCTCGCCTGCCTCGGTGCCATGGCGGCGATGACGATCGGCACGCTGTGGCAGAAGAGTCGTGCGGGACAGGCCGAATTGCTGCCGAATGCGGCAATCCAGTTCGTCGGGGCGACGCTCCTCGCCGTGCCGGCGGCACTTCTGTTCGGCACCGGCCGTTTCGACGCGTCCCTGCCGCTCTGGGGCGGACTGGCCTGGTCGATCTTCGTGAATTCGGTGGCGGGCATCCTGCTTCTTCTGGCCCTGATCCGGCGCGGCGAGGTGGCCGGCGTCGCCTCCCTGCTCTTCCTGGTCCCCCCGGTCTCGGCGGCGATGGCCTATCTCCTGTTCGGCGAGACACTGGCCCCGATCCAGATGGCCGGCATGGCCGTGGCCACGATTGGGGTCGCAGTCGCCAGCCGAAGATGAGTTTTTCTTTGATTCATCTCTCAATAAAATTCAGCTCTCCTGGTTTTGTCGAGCAAAACCAGGCTTTCCGCGGCAAGAAATAATGAATTCAGGCGGGATAGTGCCGCGCTGCGGCGAGACGCCTCTACAGACTTGGCAAACCTGCCTATAATGAGCGCCAACCCTCATTCTGATTTGAGAGATTCGAACCATGTCCGCTTCCCCGGCCGTCTCCACCGAACCGCAGGATCTCCTGACCCTCGCCCAGGGCGCCGGCGAAGCTGCCAAGGCCCTCGTCGCCGAGGCGACCCGCCGCGTTCGCGCGAAGGTTCTCTCCGCCGATGGGAAGATCTCGCCTGAGAAGCTTGAGGCCGAGCAGCATGCCGCCCACGGCCTCGCTTGGCTCGCCACCTATGCCGAAGGTGTTCGCGAACTCGGCGCCTACGCAGCGCGCCTGACCGAAGCCGGAGAATTCGGGGAGACCGAGGCGCTCCTCGTGAAGATCGGCATCGGCGAATATCTCGACCAGATGTTCTCGGGCATTCCCATGAGCCAGGGCGAGATCGTGCGCGTCACCGGCTCGCTCGGTCTTTCCGCCCGCGAGATCGCGAAGTTCCGGACGGACGCCGTCGAGGCCATGATCACGGAGGGCAATACGGCGGCCAACCGCGCCGCATTGGTCGCTCGCATCCGCGACAACGGTGGCTCGGCCACCATCGGCAAGTCCGGCCTCGACGAGGACATGGAGGCGATCCGCTCCGAGATGCGCCGCTTCGGCCTCGCCGAGGTCGTGCCGCACGCCCATGAGTGGCACAGCCAGAACGCCTACATCCCGATGGAGATCGTCACCAAGATGGCCGAGCTCGGCGTCTTCGGCCTGACGATCCCAGAGGAATACGGCGGCATGGGCCTGCCCAAGATCTCCATGTGCGTCGTCTCCGAGGAACTGTCCCGCGCCTATATCGGCGTCGGCTCGCTCGGCACCCGCTCGGAGATCGCCGCCGAGCTCATCCTGTGCGGCGGCACCGAGGAGCAGAAGCACCGCTTCCTGCCGGGCATCGCGTCCGGCGATACCCTCCCCACCGCCGTGTTCACCGAGCCGAATACCGGCTCCGACCTCGCGTCCCTCCGCACCAAGGCGGTGAAGGACGGCGACGTCTGGAAGATCTCGGGCAACAAGACCTGGATCACGCACCCGGTCCGCGCCGACATCATGACCTGTCTCGTGCGCACCAAGCCCGAAGAGAAGGGTCACAGGGGTCTGTCGCTCCTCGTCGCCGAGAAGCCCCGCGGCACCGATGAGGATCCCTTCCCGGTGGCCGGCCTGTCCGGCGGCGAGATCCACGTCCTCGGCTATCGCGGCATGAAGGAATACGAGCTCGCCTTCGACAATTTCGAAGTGCCGGCGGCCAACCTTCTCGGCGAAGTCGAGGGCAAGGGCTTCACGCAGCTCATGCAGACCTTCGAATCCGCCCGCATCCAGACGGCAGCTCGCGCCATCGGCGTGGCGCAGAACGCCCTCGACCTCGGTCTCCGCTACGCCGAGGACCGGGTGCAGTTCGGCAAGGCGCTGATCAACTTCCCCCGCGTCGCCGACAAGATCGCCATGATGGCGGTGGAGATCAACATCGCCCGCCAGCTCACCTACTTCTCCGCCCGCGAGAAGGACGAGGGCAAGCGCTGCGATCTCGAGGCCGGCATGGCCAAGCTGCTCGGCGCCCGCGTCGCCTGGGCGGCGGCCGACAACGCCCTGCAGATCCATGGCGGCAACGGCTTCGCGCTGGAATACGCAGTCAGCCGCGTCCTCTGCGACGCGCGCATCCTCTCGATCTTCGAGGGCGCCGCCGAGATCCAGGCCCAGGTCATCGCCCGCCGGCTTCTCGAAACCGCCTGAGCCTCCTCGCCATAAAACGGCGGCCGGGCGTTCAGCCCGGTCGCGGCGGGTTATCCAAACGAAAAAGGCCTGGAACCGGGTTCTCCCCGGTTCCAGGCCTTTTTCGTTTGAAGGTTCCTCTTCCCCACAGGTGAGGAAGAGGAACTGCTTCTATTCCGCCGGTGCGTGATGGCTCGATGGCATGGAGCCCGCCTCGGCCGCCTTCGGCTCGTGCTCCACCGGTTTCGTCTTGAACAGGCGCATGATGAAGACGAAGAAGACTGGCACGAACAGAACCGCCAGGATCGTGGCGGAGATCATGCCGCCGAGCACGCCGGTACCGATGGCCTGCTGGCTCTTCGACGCTGCGCCCGAGGCGATGGCCAGGGGCACCACACCGAAGATGAAGGCCAGCGAGGTCATCACGATCGGTCGGAAGCGGAGCGTCGATGCCTCGATGGTCGCATCGACCAGCGATTTACCCGGCTTCCAGAGATCCTTGGCGAATTCCACGATCAGGATCGCGTTCTTAGCCGAGAGACCGATGATCGTGATGAGGCCGATCTTGAAATACACGTCGTTGGGCAGCCCGCGGAGGTAGACGGCTGCCACCGAGCCGATGACGCCGAGCGGGATGACCAGCAGCACCGAGAACGGGATCGACCAGCTTTCGTAAAGCGCCGCGAGGCACAGGAACACGATCAGGATCGACAGGGCGAGGAGCAGGGTCGCCTGGCTTCCTGCCTGTTTCTCCTGCAGCGACTGACCGGTCCAGACATAGCCGAAGCCCTTCGGCAATTGCTGCATCAGGCGCTCCATCTCGGCGATGGTATCGCCGGACGTATAACCCGGAGCCGGTTCACCGGTGATGCGCACCGATTGATAGCCGTTGAAGCCGATGATCTGGGCTGGGCCGACGCTCCATTTGAGATCGGCGAAGGACGACATCGGCACCATCGTGCCCTGGCTGTTCTTGACGCCGTAATTCAGCAAATCGGCTGCCTTCAGGCGCTGGCTGTCCTCCGCCTGCACGATGACGCGCTGCATCTTGCCCCGGTTCGGGAAGTCGTTGGTGTAGACCGAACCGAGATTGACCTGGATCGTGTTGTTGATCTCCTCGAAATCGACACCCAGTGCCGCCGCCTTCTCACGGTCGATGACGAGTTCCGCCTGAGGCGCAGGCGGCAGGCCCTCGACATAGACCTTCTGCAGGATCGGGCTTTTCTTGGCGAGGGAGAGCAACTGCTCCTGGGCCGCCATCAGCGCCGAATAGCCTTTCTGCGCACGGTCCTGCAGGCGGAAGCTGAAGCCCGAGGCGTTGCCGAGATTGTCGATGGGCGGCGGCTCCAGAGCCTGAATCACCGCGTCCTTGTAGCTGGACAGCGCCTTGTTGGTGCCCTCCACGAGGGCAGCCGCCGAGTTCGCGGCGTCGCGCTCACCCCATGGCTTCAAGGTCACGAAGGCCTGGCTGGTCACCTGGCCCTGGCCGGAGAACGAGAAGCCGTTGACGATCGTCACCGTGGCGACGCCGGGCTGCGCAAGGAGATGCTCTTCCACCGCCTTCACGGCTTTCAGCGTGCGGTTGAACGACGAGCCGGGCGGTGTCTGGATATCCACGGTGAAGAAGCCCTGGTCCTCCACCGGCAGGAAGCCTTCCGGCATCCGCACGAAGGCGAAGCCGAGGCCGATGACGAGGGCGAGATAGACCATCATCACCCGGCCGGACCGCTTGATCATCCCCGCGACGCCGCGCCCGTAGCGCGCGGTCTCCCGGTCGACGACCCGGTTGAACCAGCCGAACACGCCGCCCTTGGAATGGCCGTGTCCCTTCTCGATAGGCTTGAGGAGGGTGGCGCAGAGAGCGGGCGTCAGCGTCAGCGCGAGCAGCGCCGAGAAGCCGATGGACGTCACCATCGCGATGGAGAACTGACGATAGATGATGCCCACCGAGCCCGGGAAGAACGCCATCGGGATGAAGACCGCGATGAGCACCAGGGTGATGCCGATGATGGCGCCGGTGATCTGGCTCATCGCCTTGCGGGTCGCCTCCTTCGGAGACAGCCCTTCCTCGTTCATGATGCGCTCGACATTCTCGACGACCACGATGGCGTCGTCGACGAGGATGCCGATGGCCAGCACCATGCCGAACATGGTGAGCACGTTCACCGAGAACCCGGCGAGCAGCATCACCGTGCAGGTGCCCAGGAGGGCGATCGGCACGACGATGGTGGGGATCAGGGTGTAGCGGATGTTCTGGAGGAAGAGGAACATCACTACGAAGACCAGGATGACGGCCTCCACCAGCGTCATCAGCACCTTCTTGATCGAGGCTTCGACGGCGGGCGTGATGTCGTAGGGGATGTCCCACTGCACGTTGGAGGGGAAGAACTGCGACAGCTCTTCCATCTTCGCGCGAATGGCGGAGGCGGTCTCAAGGGCGTTGCCGTCGGGCGCCAGGGTCACCGAGATGCCTGCCGCCTCACCGCCGTTCAGGCGGGTGGTGAACTTGTAGTCCTCGCCGCCGAGCTCGATCCGGGCGATGTCGCGCAGGCGCACGTTCGAGCCGTCCGGGTTGGCGCGCAGCACGATGGCTCCGAACTCTTCCGGCGCCGTCATCTGCCCCTTCACGATAATGGGGAAGTTGACGGTGTTCGAGGCCGGGCTCGGCATGGCGCCGACGGCGCCCGATGCGATCTGGACGTTCTGGTTGGTGATCGCCTTCGAGACGTCGGACGCGTTCAGCGACAGGCCGCGCAGCTTGTCGGAATCGATCCAGATGCGAAGGCTGCGCTCGGTCGAATAGAGCGTCGCGCGGCCCACGCCGGGGATACGACGAATCTCGTTGATGACGTTGCGGATGAGGAAGTCGCCGAGCGCGATCTCGTCCATCGATTTATCGGGCGAGATCAGCGTGATGATGTTGAGGGTGGCGGCGGAGGCCTCCTCGACCAGCGTCCCCTGCTGGCGCACTTCGGCCGGGAGACGGGCTTCGACGCGCTTGAGGCGGTTCTGCACTTCGACGCCGGCGAGGCTCGAATCGGTGCCCGGCTGGAACTGGGCCGTGATCTCGACGACACCGAACGCGTCGCTGGCGGATTCGAAGCTCAGGATGTTGGCCGCACCGTTGAGCTCATCCTCGATGAGGCGGGTGGTGCCGGTATAGAGGTTCTCCACCGACGCGCCGGGATAGGCCGTCGACAGCGCGATAGAAGGTGGCGCGATGACCGGATACTGGGCGACCGGCAGGCTGGGGATCGACAGAATTCCACCCAGGCAGATGAATAGCGCGACGACCCAGGCGAAGATCGGGCGATCGATGAAGAAACGGGCCATGGCTCAGCGCACCTGCGCCGAAGCGGGCTGCGGGCTGGGTGCCCGGTCATCGAGATCGGTATCGATCGGTTTCAGTTCGGCGTGAGCGGAGGCGACCTTGAGCTCGACGGTCTTCACGGCCGAACCGACCGAGATCTTCTGGACTCCCTCGACCACGACGCGATCCCCGGTCTTCAGGCCGTCGCGGATGATCCAGTTCGAATCGACGACCGGGCCAACCTCCACCGGCTGGAGCATGACCTTGTCGTCTTTGCCGACGATCCAGACCTCGGCCTTGCCGTCATTGGTGCGCTGGATCGCCTGTTGCGGCACCGCGATGGCATCAGCGTCGATGCCCTGCTTGATGCGGGCGCGGACATACATGCCCGGAAACAGCTCATCATGCGGATTGGGAAACAGCACGCGCAAGGTGACCTGTCCGGTGCTCGGATCGGCGGTGACGTCCGAGAACAGAACCTTGCCGGCCGACCCGTAGAGCGAGCCGTCATCCATGATGAGATGCGCGTTGGCGGTGTCCTTGGAAAGGCGCGATAGCTCGCCGCTGGCCAGATCGCGGCGCAGCTTGTTCAACTCACCGACCGACTGGGTGATGTCCACGTAGATCGGATCGAGCTGCTGGATCGTGGCGAGGATCGCGGTCGCGCCCTGTTCGACCAGCGTACCCTCGGTGAGAAGCGCACGACCGATGCGGCCGGAGATCGGGGCACGCACGTCGGTGTAGTTGAGGTTCAGCTTGGCCCTATCGCGCGTGGCCTTGGCGCCGGCCACCTCCGCCTGGGCCTGTTTCAGGCTGGCATAGGCGCTGTCGTACTGCGCTTGGCTGGCGGTCTGGCGCGAAAGCAGCTGCTCGAGACGGTCGGCTTGCTGGCCGGCCAGGACCTGGGCGGCCTCGGTGCGGGCGAGGGCCGCCTCGGCACTGGCGAGCTCGGCCTCGAACGGAGCCGGGTCGATCTTGTAGAGAATGTCGCCTTCCTTGACCAAGCTGCCCTGCTCGAACGTGCGCTTGACCACGAGGCCGGACACGCGGGAGCGCACTTCGGCGATGCGCAGGGGCGCAACGCGCCCCGGAAGATCGCGCACATAGGGAATAGGCTGTTCGCGGACGGTGACGACACTGACTTCCGGCGGCTGGGTCGGCACCGGCGCCGCGGCCTGTTGCTTCTGGTTGCAGGCAGACAGGGCGACCATGACGGAGGCAGCAGCCAGAGAGGCCGGCCAGACACGTCGGACGCGGTGAGAAGTGGTCGTCACGATGATTTAGCTCCTATGCGATACGCGGTCGACCGCAATCCGGCAGGGGATTGGCGGCACTGACACTCAAGTCCTGGGCGAAGATCCGCGAAGCGACTTCAGCACCTTGGCAATCGCTGGGCCACGCAGGGCGGCCATGGCGTCATTGGGCGTGTGGCGGCCGGACCGGGGCCAACCACACACATCACGGCTTCAGCAATCGTTCACAATCTTGGCGATCACGCGACGCAAGCCGGAAAAAGGAGAGCCTTCGACGCGGTTTGGTTAAAACGCCGCGGCCAAGCTCTCAGGTGGAGATCCTGGGGGGGCGGTGGAGTGGTGCGTCCGCGCTGATCCCGAGAGACAAGGCCGAACGACCACGCAACGTCGGTGCCGAGGCTGCACCGAGCACGCGAGATCCCGAAAGCGAGGGCGGGGTCATCGCGTCGTCGACCTCCAGACGCGCGGCGGAACCGGTCGACGGAACCTCACCCTGGCTCACGAGACCGTCGTGCCCCCGGCTGCTGACGGGCGCACCGACACCGGCGCCCCACAGCTCCTGCGGGAAACTCGGCAGAACCATCACAAGGAGGGAAAGCAACACCAGCAGGGTCGACAGAGCCGTGCGGGGACGAACGACCGAATGCGCTTGCGGGGCGTTCGAAGCGAGGCATCCTGCCTCGACGGAGGCATCGGCAGATCTGGTCGTCTCTGAAGTCACGAAACTGAGGGTGGTGCGAAAGTTCCCGCAGCGCAATAACCTGCGACATTCTGTCAAGCGGGCGGCCGAGAGCGGGGATCACCGCCGTTGCGCCAATCCCACAGTATATTCCGTTCACATCGCAGCGGGTTGACCGCTCTTAACCATCCGGCCAAGTCTGCCGGTCCAATCATCTGACGTCCGGCTCCCAAAGCCTGGACCTCGCCGGAATGGGAGACGGGGTGCCTGCGCACCGGCTTGTCCAGATCCGGCCGGAGACGATTAAAATGGGCATTCGCTCTTTCCTCGCCGCCTCGGCTCTCGCGTTGGGCATGGGCCTTGCCACAAGCGTCGGTGCCAGCGCCGGTAACCCGTTCGACAGTGGTCCGATCGCGGATTTCCTCAATATCTTCAAGGAACAGGCGATCCCGCGCGAGACAGTCGCGTGGAAGGGCTCAGAGAAACCCGGAACCGTGGTCGTCTCCACGAGCCAGCGCCGGCTCTACTATGTCCTCGGCGGCGGAGCGGCTGTCCGCTACGGCGTCGGCGTTGGGCGTCAGGGCTTCTCCTGGTCGGGCGAGAAGTCGGTGACGATGAAGAAGGAATGGCCGGCTTGGCGTCCGCCGGCGCAGATGCTGGCGCGGCGGCCCGACCTGCCGCGCTACATGGCCGGCGGCCAGGACAACCCCCTCGGCGCGCGGGCGATGTATCTCGGCTCCTCGCTCTACCGTATCCACGGCTCCAACGAGCCGGAAACCATGGGTGCCGCCGTCTCGTCGGGCTGCATCCGCATGACCAACAAGGATGTGGTCGACCTCTACGACCGGGTGAAGGTCGGCACGAAGGTGATCGTGCGCAACTGAAGACCCCATCCGCCTCCCGCCGGCATCCGGTCGGTCGCGACCGAACGGAGGAGAGAGCGGAATGATCTTCGGTGTCGACATCAGCCTCGTCGCGGGCCTGTTCGCCGTGGCCGTGGCGGCTGGCTGCGTCGATGCCATCGCGGGCGGCGGCGGCCTCATCACGGTGCCGGCCCTGCTCCTGTCCGGGCTCGATCCGGTGAGCGCCATCGCCACCAACAAGCTCCAGGGCAGCGCCGGCGCGATCTCATCGACCATCGCCTTCGCGCGCCGCGGTCACATCCATTGGCCGGCGGCCTGGAAGATCGCCCTCAGCGCCGGTCTCGCCTCGATCGGTGGTGCGCTCTGCGTCAGCCTATTGCCGCGCCCCGTCCTCGACGCGGCCGTACCCGTCCTGCTGATCGGGATCGCGTTCTATTTCGCTTTCGCGCGGCGGATGAGCAGCGAGGACGCGGCGGCACGGATGCGCCCCGGCCTGTTCGCGCTCACCTGGGCTCCCGCCGTCGGCTTCTACGACGGTGTGTTCGGCCCCGGCGCCGGGGCCTTCTACATGATCGGGTTCGTGACGCTGCTCGGGCTCGGCGTGGTGCGTGCGACCGCCCATACCAAGCTCGCCAATGCCGCCAGCAACCTCGGCAGCCTTGCCCTGTTCGCAGCCTCGGGCCACGTGGTCTGGACCATCGGCATCGCCATGGCCTTCGGGGCTTTCATCGGGGCCCAGATCGGCTCGATCCTGGCGATCCGCCTCGGCGCGAAGCTGATCCGGCCGCTTCTCGTCACCATCGCCTGCGCGATGGCGATCCGATTGCTCTCGAACCCCGAGAACCCGCTGCGACAGGCCGTGATGGGCCTGTTCACCGCGAACTAAGCGCGCGTCAGCGCGGCATGAAGGCCCAGTAATCCAGGTCGAGGATCACGGCCGGGTCGTAGCCGTCACCGACCTTGTCCGGGTGGTTCCCGCAGGGCTGGTTCTTGGTGGCGACCGTGCGCAGGCGAAGAGCGCCGATATCCGTGCGGCCGGGAAGCTCGGCGGCTTCGAGCACTTCGCTCCAGGCATAGACCGTGTCACCGGCGAAAAGCGGCGCCACGTGGCGCCCGGCATTGATGCCGGCGAGCGCGAAGGCGTTGCCGAGACCGTTGAAGCTGAGCGCACGGGCGAGAGAAATGACGACACCGCCATAGATCAGGCGCCGGCCGAACCGTGTGTCCTTCGCGGCGAAGCCGTCGAAATGCACCTTGGCGGTATTCTGGTAGAGGCGCGTGGCGATCTGGTGCTCGGCCTCCTCGACGGTCATGCCGTCCACATGGTCGATCTTCTCGCCGACCACGTAATCGCCGAAGCGGTGCGGAGAGCCCGCGAGGTCGAGATCGTAGGCAGCCGCGTTCAGAGGCGGCAGGGCGCCGGCGAGATCGGCCGGATCGACCACCTTGGCGAAGGTCGGGACGTGCTCTTGCTCGATCTTCGCTTCCGGGTCGCGCTTCTTCACCAGCACCCAGCGGCAATAGCTCAGAACCGTCTCGCCGTTGGCGTCGGACCCGGTGGAGCGCACGTAGACCACGCCAGTCTGGCGGTTCGAGCTCTCCTTGAGGCCGATCACTTCGGAGACCGTGGACAGGGTCTCGCCCGGATAGACCGGCCGGCGGAAACCGCCCTCGGCATAGCCGAGATTGGCGAGCGCATTCAGGGAGATGTCCGGGACCGTCTTGCCGAAGACCACGTGGAAGGTGAGCAGGTCGTCCAGCGGGCTCTGCGGGTAGCCGATGGCCTTGGCGAAGGCATCGGAGGACTGAACGGCGAAGCGCGGGCCGTAGAGGGAGGTGTAGAGCGCGACGTCGCCGCTCGTCACCGTGCGCGGCGTGGCATGGCGGATGGTCTCACCGAGGCGATAATCCTCGAAGAAGCGGCCGGGATTGGTCTTCATCTCTTGGTCGTCCCTCGACGTGATTTTCTTGGCCCTTTGTCCAGTGCGGCCTCAGCCGCCATAGACCACGGTCTGGGGCGGAATGACCTCGTGCAGGAGGCGGCTGATGAAGAGAAGCAGCAGCACCAGGACGATCGGCGACAGGTCGATCCCACCGAGATTGGGCAGGACGCTGCGGATCGGGCGAAGAACCGGCTCGGTCAGCCGGTAGAGCACCTCACCGATCTGCGACACGATCGGGTTGCGCACGTTGACCACGTTGAAGGCCACGAGCCAGCTCAGCACGGCGCTGGCGATCAGCACGTAGATGAAGAGCTGGACGACGGTGTCGAAGAGCCAGAGAAGAGCGTACATGCGCGGTTCTGATGTCCTCGTTCGCCCCGCCTCACCGGCGCGGGTCAACGGCGGGATTTCCTGAATTGACAGCCCGAGGCACGCGCGCTTACAAAGCGGCCACCTCGGAACGGGGCTGTAGCTCAGATGGGAGAGCGCCGCAATCGCACTGCGGAGGTCAGCGGTTCGATCCCGCTCAGCTCCACCAGGTTTATTTCAAGTCCCTGGTGAATCAACGATCTTGTCGTGAACGCGTAGCTTTTCCGGCGCCGGGAGACAGGATCAGCCAGCTTGGCAGCGTGCCGGGCTCCGACGGTGTTTCGTCGCTTGTGGCCACCTCGACAGCGCAACATGTTACCCGCTGACGGCCTCCTGCGCAGGAAGGCCGCGCGGCGTCCATGACGGGCACATGAGCGCGACGCATCCTGAGCGCGAAATGCCTAGGCCGCGGCCGACCGGCACAGGGCCGTGCCGTCACGGATCATGAAATTCACCAGCGTCGGCGAGACGCCGTTCTCGCGGGCCAGGACGGTCTGCGGAATGCCGTCGATCCGATGGGCGAGAAACACCCGGCGGGTTCGCTCCGAGGTCGTTTCCAGCGCGGCCAGTGCTGCCTTCAGCGCCTGGCATTGCTCGAGGCGGTCCTGAGGACAGGTGCAGGGAGCGGGAATGGCCTCGGCCTGCTCATCCGGCACGAAGCGGCAGCGCTCGCGGATCGTGCGCCGCGCCCAATCGATGGCGGCGTTCCGAACCATCCGCCGCAGGTAATGCAGCGGCGCCTCGACGCGGCGACCAGGACGCAGATCGGCGGCCGGCTCCTCGCAGAGCTTGAGCACCACCTCCTGCACCACGTCCTCCGCCGCCGAGCGATCACGCAGGATCTGCGTCGCGTAGGCCACGAGGCCCGACTGTTCGGCGATGAGAGCAGCGAGCAGCGGAGCTGCGATGTCGCTCCGCCTTCCAGGCGAATGAGTCTGTGACATGGACGACCTTCTTCGGATGCGTAGGTCAGTACGAAAACGCGCGAAACTGCCCAGCCGCGCACGTCGCCGGGTCATTTCCACGATCCAACTCGGATATGGAGGCTAAAGAGATAAATTCCACAGACATACAAGAGTGATTTTATAGGGAGATGTTTGAATTAGAAATATTCTAAATGTAGAATCGCCAGTTACATCGAATCGGTCAGACGATATTCAGGCTTTCCTCGAAGGGTTTATGCTATGAAGCTACATGAAATTTGGCCAAAATGTTCTGTCGCATGGCCACAGGCCACCTGCTGCATGAACGAACACATCTTCGGATTGTGAACGGTTGCGTTAATAAAAGATACAGTTTTTGCGCGAGCAGGACCCGGCTGCCCAGGATCGAAAGGCGTGGCGGCAGCGGAGTGCTCGGCTCGTCATGCTGCTGTGGGCGCCACGAGTTTCCCGGTTGCCCCTAAATTTCCGGAGTGCCGGAGCGTCCTGTCCCAGAGGGCATCCCGGTCGCGGATGCCGGTACCAGCCAACGACGAGACGCGATGCTTTCGACAACAGTTCCTTTTCGATGCGGCGAGGCGACGGGCCGTACCGTCGAGGTCTACCTGGACGGCGACCGGCTCAGCGTCGTGGCGGAGGGCCGGGTCGGTCTACGCCTGCGCCTTCAGCAGGGGAGCAGCCCGCATCTGTCCCTGGAGGAGCCCGTGAGACCCGACCCGAGCGAGGTCCTGACGAACATCACGGCGGCATTCGAGATGGTCTCGGCGACACATCCAGATGCCGAACGGATCAGCCTCGACGGTGCCAGCTTCGCGGGTCTCGTCGCCTCCCTGGCGGAGCGCGGCCTCGTCGTCCGGGAAGGCGACGCGCTTTCCGTCGATCCGACGATGCTGTGGCAGCGCCCCGAACCCTGGCTCGCCAACCTCGCGACGCGCGATTTTCCCGCCCGTCAGATCATGAGTGACGGCAAGCGCCATCCGCAACGGTCGCCGAAGCCCAAGGCCGTGATCTATTCCCGCTTCATCCCCTGGCTCGGACAGGCCGTGGCGTTCCGAGCCGCCACGATCGACGACGTCGATACCCTGCACCGCTGGTTCAACGATCCGGTGGTCGATGCCGCCTGGGGCGAGGCCGGCGAACGCGACAAGCACGAGGCCTATCTCGACGGCCTCATCGCCGATCCGCACATGATCCCGCTGATCGGGACGATCGGCGGCGAGCCGTTCGGCTATTTCGAGATCTACTGGGCCAAGGAGAACCGCCTCGCCCCGTTCTACGACGTGCAGGATTACGATCGCGGCTGGCATGTCCTGATCGGCGAGAGCCGGTTTCGCGGCAAGGCCTACATCTCGGCCTGGCTGCCCTCGCTGATGCATGCGCTCTTCCTCGACGACCCGCGCACGGAGCGGATCGTCGGCGAGCCCAAGGCGGACCATGTCCAGCAATTGCGCAACCTGGAGCGGTCGGGCTTCGCGCGGATCAAGACCTTCGATTTTCCGCACAAGCGCGCGGCCCTGTTGATGCTCCTGCGCGAGCGCTTCTTTTGCGAAAGGCTGTGGTCGCCGGCGGGGGGCATCCCCGCCTCGCCGGAGACCGTCTCGCCGCCGGCGTCCTGACGGGACGCGTCAGCGCAGGGCGACTGAACATGGCACCACGCCGTCATTCCGGGTCGCCAGAGGCGAGCCCGGACCCGGAGGGCCGCGCCAGAGGCGTGCAATCCAGAGCCGCCAACGGTGCAAAGTCCTGCAGCACCTGTGTTTCTGGATCCCGGGCTCCGCTGCGCGGCCCCGGGATGACGGGGTGCTACGATTGGATTTTGGACGCGTGAATCGGCATCTGCGATTGCCCTGCCTCAGCGGGAGGCGAGGTAGGCGCGCCAGCCGCCGTGGATTGTGATGTCCTCGGCGCCCGCCACCGCATGGGCCTCGCACAGGAACCCGGAGACGTCTGAACCGTCCTCCAGGGTGAGCTTGCCGATGCCAAGGGGGGCGGGGATCGCGGCGGTGAAGCGGCCGAAACCCGCCGGGGGCAGGGCCCAGATCTCGACCTCCAACCCGCCGCCAGCCAAGCCCGGTTCGTGGACCAGACCGGGCTTGGCCGGGTGAGTGCCGGGCAGGGCGTAGAGCCGGTACGCGCCCGAGGTCCGCGCCGCCCGCACCATCCTGCCGCCGAGATCGGTGAGCTGGTGGTTGAGGGGCAGACCCGAGAGATGGGCGCCCACCACCGCGATGGCGATCTCGTCCGTCTCGGTGGCCGAGACCCGGCTCGCCTCGGGCAGAAGCGCGTCGCGCGCGATCCCCATTCCGCTCGCCGCCGCGCGGTGGAGCGCGTCGGCCCAGGGGCCCAAAGCCTCGTCGCTGAAGCCGGGGCCGACGAGCGTCACGCCGCCGGGCAAGCCATCGGCGCCGAAGCCTCCGGGCACCGCGATCGCGGCCAGACCGAGGAGGTTGGCGAAGTTGGTGTAATGCCCGAAATGGCTGTTAAGGCGGATCGGGTCGGCCAGCATCTCCTCCACCGTGTAGGTGGTGGGGGAGGTCGGCAGGAGCAGGATGTCGACCTCCGCCCAGGTCGCCTCGGTGCGCCGCCGCAGGGCCTCGAACGCGTAGCGGCCCTCGAACGCATCGACGGCGCTGTAGGCCTTGGCGGACTCGACGATGCTCCTCACGCTCGGGTCGAGGGCGTCGACATTCCCGGCGAAGAACCCGGCGATGGCGGCCAGGCGCTCGGCCACCCACGGCCCGTTATAGAGCAGGGTCGCGATCTCGCGGAACGGTGCGTAATCGAACGGCACCGCCACGGCGCCCAGCGATTCGAGGCGGGCGATAGCCGCGTCATAGAGCGCCTCACGCTCGGCATCGCCGTAGAACTCGCGCTCGGCCGGGGTCGGGACGCCGAAGCGCAGGCCCTGAGCGGGGAGCGAATGTGGTACCGCCCGCCGCGAGAACGGATCGGCGGCGTCGAACCCTTCCGCGATGCGGCGGATCGCAAGACCGTCGCCCACGGTGGCCGCGAAGATGCTGATGCAGTCGAGACTGCGGCACGCAGGGACGAGGCCCGTCGTGCTGAACAGGCCCGGCGTCGGCTTGATCCCCACGAGGTTGTTGAACATCGCCGGCACGCGGCCGGAACCGGCCGTGTCGGTGCCCAGCGAAAAGCTCGCGAGCCCCGCCGCCACGGCGACGGCCGAGCCGGAACTCGACCCACCCGAGACATGGGCGGCGCTGAACACGCTGCGCGGTGCGCCGTAGGGCGAGCGGGTGCCGTTGAGGCCGGTGGCGAACTGGTCGAGATTGGTCTTGCCCGTGCAGAACGCACCCGCCGCCTTCAGGCGCGCCACCACCTCGGCATCCGCCTGCGCCGTATAGGCGAAGGCCGGGCAGGCCGCCGTCGTCGGCAGGCCGGCGACGTCGATATTGTCCTTCACCGCGAAGGGCACGCCCCAGAGCGGCAATGAGTTCGGCTCGGGGTGGCGCGCCATCAGGTCCCGCGCCGCGCTCACCAATGCCTCCCGGTCGAGGGCGGTGATGAAGATGGCTGGGTCCGTCGACGCCTCCATCCTTTCGGCGACGGCTTCGGCGACGGTGACGGGGGTGGCACGCCCCGCCACGTAGAGGGCGCGCAGGGTCGACAGGTCGAGGATGGTCGGCAGCATGTCGGTCGGCTCTCTCACCTGCTCAGATCTCTTCCAGGATGGCGACGAGATCGCCGCCGCGCAGGGTGCGGCCCGGCTTCACCCGGACCTCACGCACGATTCCCGCCACCGGGGCGGAAACGGCGATCTCCATCTTCATCGATTCGAGGATCGCCACCGTCTCGCCGGACGCGACGCTCTGGCCTTCCTCGACCAGCACCTTCCAGACATTGCCCGGCACCGTGGTCGGCACGCCCACATGGCCGTCGGGCACCGCATCCTCTTCGCCCAGAGGCGCGCCCTCGTCGGCGACGAAACTGTCGAGCCCCTCATCCTGCCAGCGCTGCCGCTCAGCCTCGAAGGCGGTCTGCTGGCGCAGTTTCGCGGCCGTGATCTCGACGGCGTTGCGGGCGAGCTCGGCCCGATGCTCGGCATAGGAGAACGTGCCTTCCTCGATCCTCAGCGGGTAGGCCCCGTGCGGGAAGGCGGCGCGCGCCTCCATCAGCTCGTCATGGCTCACGGGGAAGAAGCGGATGCGGTCGAACGGGCGCAGCAGCCAGGGATGGCCGGGGACGAATTCCTTCGTCATCCGCCAGGTGTTCCAGATCTGGATGGTGCGGCCGAAGAGCTGGTACCCGCCCGGCCCCTCCATGCCGTAGATGCACATATAGGCGCCGCCGATGCCCACCGCGTTCTCCGGCGTCCAGGTGCGGGCGGGGTTGTACTTGGTGGTCACCAGGCGGTGGCGCGGGTCCACCGGTGTCGCCACCGGCGCGCCGAGATAGACGTCGCCCAGCCCCATCACGAGGTAGCTCGCATCGAAGATGATGCGTTTTACGTCAGCTTCCGACTCCAACCCGTTGATGCGGCGGATGAACTCGATGTTCGAGGGGCACCAGGGCGCGTTGGGACGCACAAGCTCCTGGTACTTGCGCATGGCGAGTTCGGCCTGCGGGTCGTTCCAGGACAGGGGCAGGTGGACCACGCGGCTCGGCACCGTCACGTCCTCGACGGCGGGCAGGGCGGCCTCGATCTCGCGCAACTGCCCGAGGAGGCGTGAGCGCGGCAGCGTGGTGCCGTCGTAATGGATCTGGAGCGAGCGGATGCCGGGCGTCAGGTCGATGAGCCCCGGCAACCGCGCCTCGTCCACGGCTTCGGCCAGGAGGTGGACCCGCAGGCGGATGCCGATATCGAGGGCCATCGGCCCGTATTCGACCAGCAGGTTATCGTCGCCCTGGCGGCGGTAGACCACCGGCACGGGGCCGGAAGAGTCGGTGGCGAGGATGGGCGAGCCGGCGCAAGCTGGTCCCTCCCCGCTCTGCGGGGGAGGGTGGCCCTCGCGTGAGCGAGGGTCGGGAGAGGGGAGCGCCATCTTCGGAGAGGTCGCCCCCTCTCCCGCCTGCTCCGCAGGCACCCTCTCCCGCAGGGGGGAGAGGGTGGGTACGTCCCCCACCCGCTCCACCGCCCTGAACCGCACCGTATCCCCCGGCCGCAATTGCCCCATCTTCCACTGCTCGTCGCGGGCGATCACCGCCGGGCAGACGAAGCCGCCGAGGCTTGGGCCGTCCGGCCCCAGGAGGATCGGCATGTCACCGGTGAAGTCGATGGAGCCGATGGCGTAGGCGTTGTCGTGGAGGTTCGACGGGTGCAGCCCGGCCTCGCCGCCGTCGCTCCGTGCCCAGAGCGGGGTCGGGCCGACGAGGCGCACGCCGGTGCGGGCCGAGTTGAAGTGAACCTCGTAAGAGGCTGAGAACAAGTCCGAAATGTCCTCGTCCCGGAAGAAGTCCGGCGCACCGTGCGGCCCGTAGACCACGCCGATCTCCCAGGCATGGGTGAGGGGCGCAGGCTCGGGCATCGACGCTTCGACACCCGGGACCTCGCCGAGATGCAGCACGTCGCCGGCCTTCAGGACACCGGTGGCATGGCCGCCGAAGGCGCCCAGCGCGAAGGTCGCCCGCGAGCCGAGGACGAGAGGCGCGGCAAACCCGCCGCGCAGGGCGAGGTAGCTGCGCTGGCCGGGGCCGGCGATCGCGCCGATGCTCACGGTCTGTCCGGGTTCGACGGTGAAGGCACGGCCATGGGGCTGCGCGACCCCGTCGAGGCGCACGGCCATCGCGGCCCCGGCGAGCGCCACGGTGGCGGCGGCATGGAACCGCAGGTTCGGCCCGGACACGGTGAGTTCGAGGGCGCAGGTATCGGGCGGGTTGCCGACGAGGGCGTTGGCGTCGCGGAACGAGCGCGCATCCATCGGCCCGCTCGGTGGCACGCCCACATGCCAGAGGCCAATGCGGCCGGGTAGTTCCTGCAGGCTCGATTGCGCGCCGGGAACCAGCACCTCGATGCTGCGCGGCGCATAGGGAAAGTCGCGCAATGCCGTGGTGGCGACCCGGCCCGAGGCGAAGAGCTCGGAACCGGCGATGGCGCGCAGGTAATCGAGATTGGTCTCGATCCCCGAGACCGCGCTGCCGTCGAGGGCCTGGCGCAAAGCGGCGAGCGCCGCCGGGCGATCCTCGCCGGACACGATGATCTTGGCGAGCATCGGGTCGTAGTTCGTGGTGACCTCGGTGCCAGTCTCGATCCAACTGTCGATGCGCGCCTCGGCGGGGAACCGCACTTCGGTGAGGAGGCCGGCGCTCGGGGCGAAATTGGCGTGCGGGATCTCGGCATAGAGCCGCGCCTCCATGGCCGCGCCCTGCGGGACCAGGGGGCCGGCGGCAGCAATCACGTCCTCGCCCGCCGCCTGGCGGATCATCCATTCCACGAGATCGATGCCGAACACCGCCTCGGTGACCGGGTGCTCGACCTGCAGCCGGGTGTTCACTTCGAGGAAGGAGAAATCCTCGCGGACGGGATCGTAGATATACTCCACCGTTCCCGCCGAGGCGTAGGCGACGCTCGTCCCCAAAGCCACCGAGGCCGCGTGGAGGCGTGCACGCACCGCATCCGACAGGCCCGGCGCGGGGGTCTCCTCGATGACCTTCTGGTTGCGGCGCTGGAGCGAGCAATCGCGCTCGCCAAGCGCCACCACGCGGCCGGCACCATCGCCGAAGATCTGCACCTCCACGTGGCGCGCCTCGCCGACGAAGCGTTCGAGATAGACGCGGGCATCGCCGAAGCTCGCCCGCGCCGTGCGCTCGACACTGGTATAGTGCTCGCGCAACTCCTCGGCAGAGGCGCACAGACGCATGCCGATGCCGCCGCCGCCCGCCGTGCTCTTGAGCATCACCGGGTAACCGATGGTCTCGGCCGCCGCGAGGGCTGCGTCCAGGTCCGGCAGCAGGCCGGTGCCGGGCAGGAGGGGCACGCCGCTGGCGCGGGCGAGGTCGCGCGCGGTGTGCTTGAGGCCGAAGGCGCGCAGGTGCTCGGGTTTCGGGCCGATGAAGACGATGCCCTCCGCCGCCAGACGCTCGGCGAAGGCGACGTTCTCCGACAGGAACCCGTAGCCGGGGTGGACGGCTTGCGCTCCCGTCGCCTTGCAGGCGGCGATCACCGCCTCGACGTTCAGGTAGCTCTCGGCCGCCGGCGCGGGTCCGAGGCGGATCGCCTCGTCCGCCTCCAGCACGCCGCGGGTGAACCGGTCGGCATCGGAGTAGACGGCCACGGACGCGACACCCATGCGCCGGCAGGTGCGGGCGATCCGCCGGGCGATCTCGCCGCGATTGGCGATGAGGATCTTGCCGAACATCAGCGCAGATCCCCGGTCGAGGCTTGATCCCGGATAGAGACGCGGATCGGCGTCGGGTTGAAGCCGTTGCAGGGGTTGTTGATCTGCGGGCAGTTCGAGATCACGCAGATCACGTCCATCTCAGCCGTGACCTCGACATAGTCGCCGGGAGCGGAGACGCCGTCGACGATGGCGAGCTCGCCGTTCTGCTCGATGGGCACGTTCATGAAGAAGTTGATGTTGGGTGGGATGTCGCGCTTCGAGAGCCCGTATTTCGCGACCTCAAGGGCGAAGTTCTCGCGGCAGGCATGGAGATACTTGGTGGCGTGACCGAAGCGCACGGTGTTGGCCTCGCAGGAGCAGGCGCCAGCCGAGGTATCGTGACGACCGCAGGAATCGGCGGTGACGGTCGCCATCACCCGGCCCTCGTTGGAGACGAGCCGCGTGCCCGTCGTCACATAGGCCGAGCCCTGGACGCGCAGGGTGTCCTGCGAGGAATAGCGCTCGCCCATGTCGCCGGCGCGGTAGAACAGGGTGTCCACCGCCTGGCAGCCGTCGGTGTCGGTGATGCGAAGAATCTGGCCCTTGCGCACGAGGCCGGACCAGGGCGCCTGAGCCGGCACGACCTCGTCGAGGAGAAGCTGGGTGTCGTTGGTCATGATGCGTCCCTCCCGTCAGAAGCCGATGGCGGCGTTGTTCTCGAAGCCGCGGACAGCCTCGATCGTGGCCGTGCGGCAGAGATCGTCGGCGGCGGGGATGGGCGCCCGGAAGCGGGTCACCACCACGGGGTTCGGCGCGTAATCCGGGTTCGGGTCGAGGGGGTGGGGACAGTTCGAGAGGGTGACGAGAAGGTCGAGCTCGGCGCGGAGATCGACGAAGTCGCCCGCGCGGCGACCCGCCTCGTTCCAGGCGAAGCGCCCCTCCGCACCCACGGAGACGGGGGCGAACAGCGTGACGCAGGCGGGGATGTCGCGCCGGTCGAGCCCGGCCTTGAGAGCGGCGAGGACGAGGTTGTCGCGGGTGTTGCGATGGGGGCCGCCCGCGTAGCGCGCGGCGTTGGAGGCGGCGTTGGAGCCGCCCACCAGCGCATCGTGCGCGCCGCAGGAATCCTCGATGAGCGAGAGCATCACCCGCCCCATGTCGGAGAACAGCACCCGGCCGCGCTGAAGAGCGGCGGTCCACTGCACCTTCACGGTGTCGGCGTAGTTGAGACGCTCGGAGGTCTCGGCGGCGTTCCAGGCGACGAGGGCGACGCTGGAGGGACCATGGTCGAGACTGATCCGCAGGGCCTCGCCGGCATTCAGCTCGAAGGTGCAGTACCAGCCGCCCGGGATGGTCTCGGTGTGGAGGATCGCCGCTTCGTCGAGGGGCAATCCCCGCGACGAGGGCGGCGGCAGGGCGCGGGGGGCATGCCCCTGGCCCTGGGCCTTCAGTTCCTCGTAGCGACGCCGATTCTCGGCGATGATGCTGGCTGTGTCGGTCATGCCCGTCTCCTCAAGTCTGTTCTCCGGGTCGTCCCGGAAAAACAGCCCTGTCGCGGCCGGGTCGTCCCGGCGGGCATGCGTCGATCGCGGTGCTGCTTAACCCGGGGGATCGCCGAGTGTGAAAGATTTGCGGACCGGCTCCCGTACGTCCCAGGTGCCGGCAAAACCGGAGGGGGAAACGAAGGTGTCTCCCGCCCGGTAGGTCTTGGCGAGCCCGTCCCCGTCGGTGACCGACACCACCCCTTCCAGGATGTGGACGAACCCGTTCTGCGCGAAGTCGATGTGCCACTTGCCCGGCTGGCAGGTCCAAGTGCCGGCCGAGAAGAGACTGTCCTCGCTCTGGTAGACGACGCTTACCGTCTGGGCGGGGTCGCCCGAGACGATACGCTCCAGCTCCAGCCGGCAGAGCTTCGATTGCCGCTAAGTGGGGGCGAGATCGATGGTCTTTCTGCCCTGTCCCAGACCGGTCACGAGGGTCGCGACCGATCGGGCTCCCATGCCGCCGAACAGGGCAAGAATCGGACCGCCGAAAGTATGAAGCGGCCGCGCAATCTCCACCGAGCCATCTCCCTCGCAAGGACATCCGCGGCCGGCCGAATCTCGGCCGTACCTGCAAAGACCAATATGTCTCGCGCGAGAGAGGCATGAGTGTGTTGAGCGTCCGCTTCACGAGGAAGTTAACACCTAGAAAAGGTGGCTATAGCGCTCGATCTCCCAGGCACTGACCGTGAGGTGATACTCCTCCCACTCGGCGCGCTTGTAGCGGATGAACTCGTCGCGCAGCGCCTTGCCCAGGGTCTTCTCCACCAGCGGGTCGGCGGCGAAGGCGTCCACCGCCTCGGCGAGGGTCTGTGGCAGGAACTCGATGCCGCGTTCGGCGCGCTGGGCGTCGGTGAGGTCGTAGAGGTTGTCCTCGTTGGGGGCACCCGGATCGATGCGCTCGCGGATACCTTCGAGACCGGCCGCCAGGACGAGAGCGGCGGCGAGGTAGGGGTTCACCGCGCCGTCGGCGTTGCGGCTCTCGCAGCGTCCGCCGCCGGCGGGCACGCGCACCGAATTGGTGCGGTTGTTCGAGCCGTAGGAGTTGAACACCGGCGCCCAGGAGAAGCCCGCCATGGAGCCCTGGCGCACGAGGCGCTTGTAGCTGTTCACCGTCGGCGCGAAGGCGGCACAGAGCGCCCGCCCGTGCTTCAGCACGCCGCCGATGAAGTGATAGCCGGTCTCGGTGAGGCCGAGGCCGCGCGGATCGGCCGATGGGTCGCAGGCGAAGATGTTCTTGCCCGTCTCCTTGTCGGAGAGGGACATGTTGAAATGCGCGCCATTTCCGGTGCGGTCTGCAAAGGGTTTGGGCATCATCGTGGCGATGAGGCCTTCTTCCTTGGCATAATGCTTGGCCATCATGCGGAAGAAGGTGAGCCGGTCGCACATCGTCAGGGCGTCGGCGTAGTTGAAGTCGAACTCGAACTGGCCGCACGCATCCTCGTGATCGAAGGAATACAGGTCCCAGCCGAGATCGTTGATGGTGGTGGCGACCTTGTCGAGCCAGGTGAAGTTGTCGACGAAGCCACGCACGTCGTAGCAGGGCTTGACCAGCTTATCGTCGGGGATCGGCGTGTGGAGCGAGCCGTCCGCCTCCTGCTTCAGCAGGAAGATCTCGCATTCGATGCCGAGATTGAAGCCGAACCCCATGGCCTCGGCCTCGGCCATGATGGTCTTCAGGGCGACACGGGTCGAGAGCGGATAAGGCTGGCCCTGGAACGTCAGGTCCGCCGGACACCAGGCGAGCTTCGATTCCCAGGGCAGCTGGATCAACTGGGAGAAGTCCGGCACGGAGGCCAGCTCGTCCTCGTTCGGAGCCTGGCCGAGCCCGTCGAGGGCATAGCCGGTATAGCGCTCGGACCCCGCCGCCATCTGCGGAAGGTGGTCGATGGGCACGACCTTGGCCTTCTGCGCGCCATGGATGTCGACATAGGCGCCGATGACGTATTTCACGCCCTTGGCGCGCAGCTCGTCCTGCAGCTTGGCGATGGCGGGATCGATTTCGGTGGCATGCGCCATCGGGCGGCTCCTTGGTTTTAAGCGGAAATGGAGAAGGAATGGGGGAGGGGCGGGGTCTCGGAGAGGCCGCGCAGGACGAGGGCGGACAGGTCCTCGACCATCCAGCCGAACAGGCGTTTCCCGTCTTCGAGACTCGCCTCCGAAGGACGCCCGGTGACGCCGTTCAGGCTCGTCCGGTTGACCGGATGGGAGAAGACGAGCCCCTCCGTCCGGTCGGGATCGTCCGCATCGGCGATGCGGTCCGGGCGCACGAGGTCCGGCGCCACCGCCATCATCAGCGCGGTCTCGGCGGCGTTGGCGTGCCAGTCGTCGGCATCGGCGAAATGCGCGGCGCGGACGCGCTCGCTCACCGTGGCGGAATTCACCAGGGCGACCATGAGGTCGTCATGGGCGGCGCGCAGTATCTCCAGGGCGGAGCGCAGGGGCGCGGCATTGGTGACGTGGGCGTTGACGATGAACAGCCGCCGCACACCCGAATGGTAGGCCGAGGTGCCGATCTGCGCCACGAGCCGCGTCATCATCACGGGATCGAGGGTGATGGTGCCCGGCCAGCGCCGGCTATGCCCGAGGGAACAGCCATAGGGCAGGGTGGGGAGCACCGGCACGCGGGTCCGCGCCGAGACCGCATGGGTCAGGGCCTCGGCGAGAACGAAATCCATGCCCGTGCCGAGATGCGGCCCGTGCTGTTCCGTGGCTCCCACGGGTAGGATCACGGCCTGCGAAACGGCGGCGAGGTCGCCGGGGATCTCGTCCCAGGTGCGGTTCGCCCAGAGGAGGGGGGAGAGGGCGGTCATGGCCGTGATGCCTGAAGGACGAGGAAGTGGTCGCGGCCCCCTCTCCCCGCCGGGCGGGGAGAGGCCCGCAGGCACCCCGTCGTGCCGGCGGGTAGCGCAGGCGAAGCCGAAGCGAGGGTGAGGGGGTGTCGACGGATGAGGCTCATCCGGAACCGCCCCCTCACCGTCGGCTGACGCCTCGCTTCCTGCCCCGGCAAGGGGGCAGGAAGCCCTCTCCCCGCAAGCGGGGAGAAGGGGATGCGCACGACACCGGGAGAACAAGCGCGGGCGATCATTCCACCTCGTCCCCGGCGGAGGTCATGCGCGTCACCACGTCGGGGGCGACGCTTTCCTCGGCCTCGTCCTTCGGCGGGTGGATCAGCGCGTCGAGACGGGCGCGGGTGGCGCGGAATTCGGGGGTGAGCGCCTGGTTGTGGCTGCGCGGGCGCGGCACCGGCACCTCGATGAGTTCGGCGACCTCGCCCGGATGGGCGCTGAGGACGAGAATGCGGTCGGCCAGATGCACCGCCTCGTCGAGGTCGTGGGTGATGAAGACGATGGTGATGTCGATCTTCTTCCAGATCTCGATCAGATAGGCCTGCATCCGGGCGCGCGACTGGGTGTCGAGGGCCGAGAACGGCTCATCCATGAGCAGGATGCGCGGGCGGGTGGCCAGCGCCCGGGCGATGGCCACCCGCTGCTTCATGCCGCCGGAGAGCTGGTGCGGGTAGCTGTCGGCGAAGGCCTCTAGGCCGATGAGCGCCAGCCATTGCCGGGCCTCGCGCTCCGCTTCCCGACGCGGCGTGCCGTTCTCCTCCAGCCCGAAGGCGACGTTGCGCAGGACGCTGAGCCAGGGGAACAGCGTGTAGCCCTGGAACACCATGCCCCGGTCCGCGCCCGGCCCCGAGACCGGCACGCCCTCGACGCTGACCACGCCCGAGGTGGAAGTCTCGAGCCCGGCGAGGATGCGCACGAAGGTGGACTTGCCGCAGCCCGACGGCCCGACGACGCAGAGGAACTCGCGCCGGTGGGTGACGAGGTCGATGTCCTTCAAGGCCACCGTCACGCCGCCATCCGCCCTGCGGAAGGTCTTCGTCAGCTTCTCGACCCGGAGGGCGACCTCACGGCTCTTCAGTTTCTCGAACCGGGCGCGGACCGGCTCGCACTGGGTGCGGTAGTCGCAGGCCTCGATCGGCAGGATGACGGGAGAGACCGAGTTCACGCTTCGCTCCTGTCGTAGGGGAACAGCCGGCGGCCGAGCCAGGCGAGGGCGAGATCCGTGATCGAGCCGACGAGGCCGATGATGAGGATCGCGGCGTAGACGTTGTCGAAATGCTGGTAGCGGGCCTGCTGCGTGATGAAGAAGGTGATGCCCGACGAAGTGCCTATGAGTTCGGCGACGATGAGGTAGGTCCAGGCCCAGCCGAGCAGGATACGCTGGTCGCGGTAGAGCTGCGGCAGCATCGCCGGCACGATCACCCGGCGGATGAGACGGAGATTTCGCGCGCCGAGCGTCAGGGCCGCCTCGATCAGCAGCGGCTCGATCCGCCGGGTGGTGTTGGCGATGACCAGCACCTGCTGGAAGAAGGTGCCGATGACGATGATCGCGATCTTCGGCCCGTCATAGATGCCGAGGATGGCGACCATCAGCGCCCCGAAGGCGGGTGCCGGCATGTAGCGCACGAACTCGATGACCGGCTCGGTGAGGCGCGCCAAAGTCGGCTGGGCGCCGCAGAGGATTCCGAGGGGAACACCGATCAGCGACGACAGCAGGAAGCCGAAGGCGATGATCTGGATCGAGTGCCACAGGCTCAGGGGCAGGCGGATGGCGTCGCGCTGGGTCGGCTGGGCCGTCAGCGAGGTCCAGAACGCGGTGGCCACTTCGTGCGGGGCGGGAAGGTAGACCGGGTTGGCGGGAATGCCCGCCGGCTCGGCGGTGCCGGCGGCCTTGGCCGAGGCGACCTCCTCCGCGAAGGCGGCCTTCGGCACGCGCATCCCCGGCTCCATCCAGGCGATGTCGCCGGGCTCGGTCACCTCCACCAGGGGATGCCACAGGAACGGCACGTAGGAGACCGCCGCCCAGGCGAGGAGCGGGATCAGGAACGACAGGATTGCGAGGCTCGTCCGGCGGCGCGGCGAGAGCGGCCGGGCCACGCCGACCCAGGAGCGTCGGCGGGAGATGGGAGACGAGACGCGGGCCCCTCCTCCCCCTTGTGGGGAGGAGTTGGAGGTGGGGGTGGTTGGGTGACCCACTGCGGCCGAGGCTGGCGGAGCCACCCCCACCCCTGTCCCCTCCCCACAAGGGGGAGGGGAAGTGCGCTCCACGCCCTGGCGCATCTCCGCGCTCATTTGCCGTCGGTCAGCGCGGGGTCGATGTAGCTCTTCACGTCCTGGGCGGTCTTGTAGACCTCGTACTTGACGTTGAAGGCGTCGGCGTAGCGGCTCGAGCCGTAGAGGGAGCCGAACCCGTCGGCATCCTTCATCACCTTGGCGCCCTCGGCCAGGGTGAGGAGCTTGGTGCCCTTGAGGAAGCGGGTGAAGGTGGGCGCGTCGATGCCGACCTTGGCCGCCATGATCGCCACCGCATCGCCCTGCGTCTTCGGATCCTGAATATAGGCGACGACCTTGTTCCAGACGCCGACGAACTTGATCCACTCGGCCCGACGGCCCGACAGGCTGGCCGGCGAGACGGTGACCACGTCGTAGATCAGGCCCGGCTCGTCGGCGGAGGTGTAAAGCGGCTTGGCGCCGGCCGCGCCCTTCATCGCCTGTCCGGCGACGGGCTGCCACGCGCCGATGGCCGAGACGTCGCCGGAGGCGAGCACCTGCGGGGTCTCGTTGGTCTTGGCGTTGACCAGGGTGACGTCCGTCTCCTTGAGGCCGAGCTTGGTCAGGCCGTTGATGAGGAGGAGATGTTCCACGAGGCCGACTTCGAGGCCGACCTTCTTGCCCTTGAGGTCGGCCAGTGCCTTCACGCCCGGCTTGCCCACGATCATGTCGTTGCCGTTGGAGTAATCCGTGAGCATGATCATGACGTTCTTGGCGCCGTTACCGCCCATCACCAGGGCATCGCCGTTGGTGCAGGTGACGGCGTCGAGCTTGCCGGCGGAGAACGCGTCCATGGAGGCCGAGTAGTCGAACCACTCGAACTTCGCGTCGACCCCGGCCTCCTTCAGCCAGCCCTTCTCGATGGCGACCTGCCAGGCGACCCAGCCGGGCCAGTCGCTGTAGCCGATGCGCAGGGGCTCGGCGGCATGCGCCACGGGGATGGAGGCGGAGGCCGTGAGGAGGCCCAGGGCAAGGGCGCAGCCCGTGACGGCCTTGCGCCCGGCGGTCAGGATCGTGGAAAGGTGCATCTGCATTCTCCGAACCGCGTAGTACGATCGCTTGAAATCGTAATACCGATCGGCTGATTGCCATACAAAACACGTGCCAGGACGAGTCCGGTATGCAGGAGGAAGGCGCCATGGCGGGTAGCGAAGCGACGGAAGCGACCCCCGACGACGGCGCGAGCCCGGAGGAGGGAGTTGGTGGCCGACGCAAGCCGGTGAGCCGGATCAGCCTGTCGCTTTCCGAGGATCTGCTCTGCGAGCTCGATACCATGGTGGGGGAGCGTGGCTTCGCCAGCCGCTCACAGGCCGTGGCGACGATCCTCCACCGCTCGCTCGTGGAGCACCGCCACAAGGTCGGCGACCGGGTGATGGTGGGCACGATCACACTATTTTACGACCATCTCGCGCCCGGCGTGCAGCAGCGTTTGGCCGATCTGCAGCGGCGCTACATCGCCGAGGTCATTTCCTCTCTCCACGTCCATCTGATGAACAACCAGACCCTGGAAGTGGTGCTGGTGCAGGGGCCGGCCGCGACGCTCCAGACCATCGCCGACACGATGATCACCGAGCGCGGCGTCATCTCCGGGCGGCTGGAACTCGCGGCGGCGCTGATTCCGCCGATCCATCCGTTCCAGGGAGAGAAGGCCCCCTGACGAGGGGCCTCAGCTCTGCCAGACCCGGGGCATCGGCGCGCCGCGGTAGTCCACCAGGATACGGGCGGCCGTCGCCCGCAGGGCATCGGGGTCGGCGCTCAAGAAACGGGCAACGAGGTGCCCGTTCCAGGCACTGGCCGCCACATCCACCCCCGTCGGTCCCAGACTGTCGTGATGGGCGCGAAATCGCTCAAGGCGGGATTCCGCGTCTGCCGAAACGTCGAGCAGAGTCGCCATGGCGCGGGCACCGCCGCCGAAGGCCGTCCGCTCCAGAAGGGCGGTGATCGGCCCGTCGAAGGCGACGGAATCCGCGTAGGTCAGACGCCCAGCGCGGCGGATGCGCCACGCGTCATGGAACAGGCCCGTTTCCATGCGCTCGTGGCGCGCCGTTCGCCCGAAGACCACCGCCTCGAAAGCGAGCAGCCGGGCATCGGGCGCAAGGTTCACTTCGAACCGTCGCTCCAGCCGCGCGCGGTCGAACAGGATCGTCTCCTGCGGCAGCCAGTCGAGACCCGCGCCCTCGGCCAGGGTCGCGGTCGTCGTCACGCGGCTCGAGAGACCGTCGGACTTATAGATCTTCTCGGCGGCCGTCGTCGTGAGCACGAGATGCGCACCGGCATCGACCGTCGCCTCGACCCGGAAACTGTCGCCGCAGGCGATGCCGCCCGCCGTGTTGAGCAGCACCGCCTCACAGATACCCTCGCCATGGCGCGGCAAGCGCAGGCGCAACGGCCCGGCCTCCGAGAGATCGGCGATATGCGTGCCCGCCCCGTGGCGGACGACGCGCACGGCGACGCGCCCCTCCGAGCGCTGGCGCACCGGAACAATAGCGTGTGGGACGGTGTCGAGGCTCGGGAGGTCGGCCACGGGGAGGGGGTCCCGCGCGGAACCCTCAGGCCGGCCCTGTCGCGACCGGACGCGCGGGATCGACGCCCCATTCGGACCAGGACCCATCGTACAGCGCACGGGGCGGGTGGCCCAGCGTCTCCAGGGCGAGCGCGACGATGGCCGCCGTGACGCCTGAACCGCAGGTGGTGATGACCGGCTTTGCCGGATCGACCCCGGCCTCGGCGAAGACCGCGCGCAGGGAATCGGCGTCCTTCAGCCGGCCGTCCGCCTGGAGCGCGGAATAATGGACGTTGCGGGCGCCCGGCATGTGGCCGGGACGTACGCCGGGGCGTGGCTCGGCCTCCTCGCCACGGAAGCGCGGGGCGGAACGGGCATCCACGACCTGCGCCGAACCGCGCTCCAGGGCACGAGCGACATCGCCGGCATCGGCCACGGCGCCATGGTCCAGTCGCGCCGAGAAATGGCGCCGGTCGCGCCGGGGGCCGTCGCCATCCTCGGTCTTGCCGCCGGAGGCGAGCCAGGCCGGGAAACCGCCTTCCAGGATCTGGACGTCGCGCACGCCGAAGGTGCGCAGCATCCACCAGACCCGGGGGGCGGAGAACAGACCCATCCCGTCATAGACGATGATGTGCATGCCGTCGCCGATGCCGAGTTCGCGCATGCGCGAGGCGAAGACCTCCGGGCGAGGCAGCATGTGCGGCAGCGGCGACGTCTCGTCACTCATGGCATCGATATCGAAGCGGATCGCGCCGGGTATGTGCGCGGCCTGGTACTCGGCCTCGGCGTTCCTGCCTTGGGCGGGGAGATACCATGACGCATCCAGCACGATGATGCCCGGCGCGCCGAGACGCTCCTTGAGCCAGTCGGTCGTGACGAAGTGCGAAGGCGTCATGTTTTCTCGGTCCGTGATGAGGGTCAGCGCCACTCAACCACATCCGCCCCCGGCTTGCACAGTCGGTGCGTTGAGGCGAAAGCTCACCGCATGACGAGCCGCAGCCACGAACCCCTTCCGGAGCGGACAGAATCGTGAGTCCCCGCGAGACGTTCCACATCGAGATTCTCGGCTCCGAGGACGAGGGAGAGGATCGCGTGCGCCAGCGCCTGTCGATCCGCGCGAGCGGGCCCGAGAGCGCCACGGAGCGCGCGCTCCTGCTGTTCGCACGGGCACGGGCACCCCAGCGCTCGGGCGGACCGGCCGAGGCGGTACGGGTCATCGACGGGGCGGGGACAGAGGTCTTCCACCGCACGCGTTTCGACGAGACCGCCTGACCATGCGCGTCCTCGCGGGCCTCGTTCTGATGCTTCTGTTCGCGGGGCTGTTCGTACGGAGCTACACGCTGCCGCCCGCACCGGACCGGCGCGGCGGCACCACCATCGCCCTGGCCTGGCCGAATCGTGCCCTGTTCGGCAGCCCACGCGGAGATTGCGTCGGCGGCCCGGAAGACGAGGCGGTCATCGCCTGCCTGATCGGCTCCGTGTCCCGGTTCCGGGCCGAGACGATTCCCCTCGTCCAGCTCCCGTTCTGCGGCACCTGCTACGGCCTGTCCCAGACCCTCGCCTCCCTCGGCCGGGACGAGAAAGCGGTCCAGGCCAAGCTCGCCCAGATGGCGCGTTTCGGCTGGTAAGGCCACACGTCCAGGCGCTCAGCGTATGGCTCAAGGCCGAGATTGACTTCGCAGGCGCGAAAGCGCATATCGCAGTTGCAGCGTCAGCGGCCGTGACAGGTTCGCTTGAGAGGGCTGCGTGACGGATCGCCGATTGCGCGTCAGCGCGACCCAAGCGACCTGAGCCCCTCTCTTCAAACGTGCATGCACCCGGATCGCCCCATCACGCGGGCGACCTCCAGCTCAACGGACCAGTCCCTTCGATAAGACGGCCATCCTATCCGATGGCGTCCGGCCGGTCCCGCTGCCTGAAAGTCTACCCTTGACCCAATTTACCGATTTCGGCCTCGCTCAGCCCGTGCTGCGCGCCCTGGATGAGGCCGGCTACAAGACTCCGACCCCGATCCAGGCTCAGGCCCTGCGCCCCGCCATGGAAGGCCGCGACCTCTGCGGCATCGCCCAGACCGGCACCGGCAAGACTGCGGCCTTCGCGCTGCCGATCCTGCACCGCCTCGCCCAGAACCCGCGCAAGGCCATCCGCCGCGGCTGCCGCGTGCTGGTGCTCTCGCCCACCCGCGAACTCGCCAACCAGATCGCCGAGAGCTTCTCGGATTACGGCAAGCACCTGTCCTTCACCAACACCGTGGTGTTCGGCGGCGTCACCATCTCCCGCCAGGAGAAGGCGCTCGCCAACGGCGTCGACATCCTCGTCGCCACGCCGGGCCGCCTCATGGATCTCATCGAGCGTCGCTCGCTGACCCTCGAAGCCGTCGAGATCCTCGTCCTCGACGAGGCCGACCAGATGCTCGACCTCGGCTTCATCCACGCCCTCAAGCGCATCGTGAAGATGCTGCCGAAGGAGCGCCAGAGCCTGTTCTTCTCGGCGACCATGCCGAAGAACATCGCCGGTCTCGCCGACCAGTACCTGCGTGACCCGGTCCAGGTGGCCGTGACTCCTGTGGCGACGACGGCCGAGCGTGTGACGCAGGAGGTCATCTTCGCCCATACCGGCGCGAAGCAGGCCCTGCTGAACCACATCCTGCGCGACCCCGCCATCGAACGCGTCCTGGTCTTCACCCGCACCAAGCACGGCGCAGACCGGGTCGTGCGCGGCCTGGAGAAGGTCGGGATCAACGCCTCGGCCATTCACGGCAACAAGTCCCAGCCGCAGCGCGAGCGTGCTCTCGCGGCGTTCAAGGACGGGTCGTGCCGCGTCCTGGTGGCCACCGACATCGCCGCCCGCGGCATCGACGTCGAGGCCGTGAGCCACGTCATCAACTACGACCTCCCCAACGTGCCCGAGAGCTACGTCCACCGCATTGGCCGCACCGCGCGCGCCGGTGCGAACGGGCTCGCCATCTCGTTCTGCAACGACGAGGAGAAGGCCTACCTGCGGGATATCGAGCGCACCACGCGCCAGAAGATCCCCGTCGGCGCCTTCCCCGAGGGCTTCAACCCGCCGACCCGCCAGGAAGCGGCCGAGGCCGCGCAGGCCGAGGAGCGTCGTCCGGCGCCCCAGGGACAGCGTCCCGGCCAGCGCCAGGGTCAGCGTCCCGGCGGCGGACGCCCCGGCTTCGGCGGTCGTCCCGGCGGCGGTCGCGGCGGCGAGAGCCGTGGCGGCCAGCCCGGCGGTCCGGCCCGTTCCGGCCGTCCGCAGGAAGGCCGCGGCGATCGTCCGGCGGAAGGGCAGGGCCGTGGCCCACGTCCCGACCAGCGCGGCGACACCCGCGCTCCGCGCCAGGGTGAACGCCCGCGCAGCGGAAGCGGCAGCGGCGGCGGCAATGCCGCCGGCGAAGGTCGCGCCATCGGCTGGCTCGACCGCTTCCCGCGTTCCTGATCCGAATCGATCCCAGACGGTCGAGTTCGCTCGACACGACGCCGCCCCGGACCGTCCGGGGCGGCGTTTTCGTTTGAGCCCAAGGCCGGGACGGATATTGCTTACGGACGATCCCGCGCCATCTCAGCCTCTGGCGGGCATCTCCGCGAGGGAGGCATGGGCATGCGTTTCGAACTGTACCGGGATTCGAGTGGCGACTGGCGCTGGCGCCTCCGAGTCACGAACGGGAACGTCATCGCCGATTCGGCCGAGGGCTATGCCCGCAGGGAAGATTGCGAGCATGGCATCACCCTCGTGAAGGGTTCGACCGATGCCAGCATCGTCGACATGACGTTGAAGATCGCCTGACCCGTCCACGCGAAGTCACCGACGCGGAGACCCCGCCCGCGAAGGCCGTTCCCGGGAAGGCTGCCGTTAAGCTTGCCGACGGAGGGCATGAAACGGTTTGTCGATTCTGTGCGTTCGGCTGACGGCCAAGCATGCATTCCTTCGCATGCCGTCGTATCATCACCGTCGTTCGATCACTCGAGGAGTCATGAACGTGTTGAGAAAACTCCTTCTGGCCGCCTTGCTGGCCCTGGGCTTCGCCGCCCTGGCCCCCCAGGGCGCCTCGGCCGCGCCCATCGGCCCGGTCTCGGCCCTTCAGAGCGAGGCCGCACCGGCCGTCGCCGAGAAGGCGCAGTACTACTATCGCCGGCCGTATTACCGTCGCCCGTTCTACGGTCGTCCTTACTACGCCCGTCCGTATTACCGTCGGCCGTACTTCGCGCCGCGTCCGTTCTACCGCCGCCCGTTTTACGGTCCGCGCCGGTTCTACGGCCCGCGTCGCTTCTACTACTAAGTCGGTCACACCGGTCGGTTTCGAGGCCCGGTCGTCCCATTAGGGACGGCCGGGCTTTTTCTTGACCTGATGCCCCTTGTCGGCCGATGCAGGAGGCCAAGCGACGTCTCGGACGAACGAAGGCGTCGCAACGAGGATGGGTGGAGACCGGAATGGGCGAGACCAGCGACCCGCGCGGCGACCTCACGGTGCGCACCATCGCCATGCCGGCCGACACCAACGCCAATGGCGACATCTTCGGCGGCTGGGTGATGTCGCAGATGGACCAGGCCGGCGGGATTGCCGGCGTCGACCAGGCCCAAGGCCGCGTGGTCACGGTGGCGGTCGACGCGATGACCTTCATTCGTCCGGTACGGGTGGGCGATGTGCTCTGCGTCTACACGCGGGTGGAGAGTGTCGGGCGCACGTCCATGAAGATCCAGGTCGAAGCCTGGGCGCGCCGCTTCCGCACCAAGCTGCGCGAGAAGGTCACCGAGGCGACCTTCACCTTCGTCGCCATCGACGATGACGGGCGCCCGCGTCGGCTTCCCAAACCGGAGCCGGAACAGGGAATGTGAGCCCTGAACCGGCCCTAGGATTCGGCTCGCGGCTCAGACGTTCGGCGGTGCCACGCGCTGGCGCAGGCCGGTGATCACCGCCTTCAGAATATCCGAATCGAGATGATCGCCGGTGACCGAGCGAACGGTTTCGATCCGGTCGTGGATGAAGGCGAGCTTGGCGATGACGGCCGGTGTCAGCTTGAAGGGATAGAGCGCCGGCTGCCCCATGCTGCGGCTCAAGGAATTCACCGCATAGGTCAGCGGCAACCAGGCCGAGATCAGGCGATCGAGGTCTGGCGACTGATACGGATCGAAATCGATCACGACGGGGTCCGGCGCGCCGTTGCGCAGGCGAGGCCGCACGTGCAGTTCGAACGTGCTCGCCGTCTCCACCGTGTCGACGATGTGGAGGTAATGCGCCCAGGTCTCGGCGAAATCCTCCCATGGGTGGCTGGTGGCATAGGCGCTGACGTAGGATTCCTGCCAGTCCGCCGGCGCGCCTTGGGCGTAGTAACGCTGCAGGGCCATGCCGTAGCTGGCACGCTCGTCGCCGAACAGGTCACGGAACGACCAGATGCTCTGATCGTAGCGGATCAGGACGTTCCAGAAATAATGCCCGATCTCGTGGCGGAAATGGCCGAGGAGCGTGCGGTAATACTCCCCGAACAGCATCCTGCGCCGTTCGCGCTCGACATCGTCCGCCTCGGCGATATTCAGGGTGATGAGGCCGCTGCGATGCCCGGTGAGCACGGGAGGGCCGACGCTGTAACTCTCGGCGGGGTCGACGAGGAAGTCGAAGGCCAGACCGGTGGCGGGGTTCTCGTCCCGTGTCATCAGGGGCAGGTCGAGGCGAAGCAGCGAGTAGAACAACCGGTGCTTGGCGGCCTCGATCTGGCGCCAGCGCGTCAGATTCCAGGCAAGGGCCAGGTCCGGCACCACCCTGTTGTGCCGACAGCAAGTACAGTACCGGTCTGGACTGTCATCGGGCAGCAGCCAATTGCAGGCGCTGAACTCGGCATTTGCACAGAAGCGGTACTTCCGGCCTGGATCGGCATAGGCGTGCCAGACCGTCCCGGAGGGCTCCAGGGCGGAAATCTCGTGGGTGCCGCAGACATAGCCGAGCCGCCGCTGACAGCTCTCGCATTCCGTACTCTCGAAACTCGCCGGCTGGTTGCAAGCCTGGCACTGAAAGATCTTCATGGGCCGGCCGGGCCCGCACTATGGGCGCCGGCATATGCGTGAGGGAACGCTTCGCGGCGAAGCCCCGCGTCACGATGCACGGAATTTGCTTTCTGCTCGACGGCGGGCAGCGTCGCCATGCCGTCTGTCTGAACTGCCAGGGCCAATCTGCTCACGTGATGAACGTCGTCACCTCCCATCGCCCGGTAGGGCAACGCCGCTGTAGACTAGCACCGATTTCGACTGCCGTCGGCGGCGATCACAGCCTATGGTCATTCGGCCTCAAAACGCCGATGACAACCGTGGGGCGCTTCGGTGATGCGCTCCGGTTTCCCGCCACCGCCGCGCGTCCGCCGCGCGCCCGGTCTCACGTCCGAACCAGCGGGAGTCCCCGTGTCCATTAAAGCCGCTCTGCACCACGTCACTCACTACAAGTACGATCGGCCGATCCAGCTCGGACCGCAGGTGATCCGCCTGCGCCCCGCGCCGCATACGCGCTCGACCGTGCCGGCCTATTCCCTCAAGATCCTGCCGGAGAACCACTTCATCAACTGGCAGCAGGACCCGAACGGGAACTGGCTCGCCCGTCTGGTCTTCCCCGAGCGGACCACCGAATTGAAGATCGAGGTCGATTTGACCGCCGAGATGGCGGTCATCAACCCGTTCGATTTCTTCGTCGAGGATTACGCCCAGACCCGCCCCTTCGCTTACGAGAGCGACCTCACGGCGGAGCTGAAGCCTTATCTCGTCACCGACGACGCGGTGGGCCCCGAGATCGACGCCCTGCTCGAGCGGCTGCCCGAACAACCCAACACCGTGCTCTTCCTCGTGGCCCTCAACGCCATGATCGCCTCCGAGATCACCTACGGCGTCCGCATGGAGCCCGGTGTCCAGACACCGTCCGAGACGCTGACGCTCAAGAGCGGCTCCTGCCGCGATTCCGCGTGGCTCCTGGTCCAGGTGCTGCGTCGCATCGGCCTCGCCGCGCGCTTCGTCTCCGGCTACCTGATCCAGCTCGTTCCCGACACGACCGCCGTCGACGGGCCGGCGGGCACCAGCACGGACTTCACCGATCTCCATGCCTGGGCCGAGGTCTACCTGCCGGGTGCCGGCTGGATCGGCCTCGACGCCACGTCGGGCCTCCTCTGCGGCGAGGGGCATATCCCCCTTGCCGCCACCCCGCATTATCAATCCGCCGCGCCGATTTCCGGCCTCGCCGAACCCGCCGAGGTGGAGTTCGGCTTCGAGATGACGGTGACTCGCGTGGCGGAAGCCCCGCGCATCACGAAGCCCTTCTCCGAGGAGGTCTGGGCCAAGATGGATGCGCTGGGCGAGCGGATCGACGTCGATCTCGCCGAGCAGGACGTGCGCCTGACCATGGGCGGCGAGCCGACCTTCGTCTCCATCGACGATTTCGAATCGGCCGAGTGGAACGCCGCCGCCGTGGGGCCGACCAAGCGCGGCCTCGCCGACAAGCTGATCCGGCGCCTGCGCACCCGCTTCGGACCGGGCGGCATGCTGCATTACGGCCAGGGCAAATGGTATCCGGGTGAGAGCCTGCCGCGCTGGGCCTTCGCCCTGTACTGGCGCCGGGACGGCAAGCCGATCTGGAGCAATCCGGACCTCGTCGCCAAGGAGGACGGCCCGCGTGACGCCACCTCCAGCAAGGCGAAGGCGCTGATCGACGGCGTCGCCAAGCGCCTCGGCCTCGAAACCTACGTGTTCCCCGCGTTCGAAGACCCGATCTATTGGGAGGAGAAGCGGGAGGAGCTGCCGATCAACGTCACCACCTCCGACGCCAAGTTTCCGAACCCGGAGACCAATGCCCGTATCGCGCGGGTGTTCGAGCGCGGCCTCGGCGAGGCCGCCGGCTATGCTCTTCCCCTGGCGAGCCTGCCCATGGGTAAGGACGATCCCGACGACCGTCGCTGGATTTCTGAGCCCTGGGAGTTCCGCCGTACCCACGCCTTCCTGACACCGGGTGACTCGCCGGTCGGATATCGGCTGCCCCTGAGCTCGCTGCCCTTCGTGCCGCCGGAGCATTACCCCTATTATCAGCCGCAGGATCCGCTGGAGGAGCGGGGCGCGCTCCCCGAAGGTCATCCCGGCACGAAGACCGAGAACGGATCGGGCGTCACCGGCGTCGCCGTGCGCACGGCGCTCGCGGTCGAGCCGCGGGACGGGGTGCTGCGGGTGTTCATGCCGCCGCTGCAGCGGGTGGACGAGTATCTCGAACTCATCGGCCATCTCGAGGCCATCGCCGCCGAGCTGAAGCAGCCCCTGCATATCGAGGGCTACGAGCCGCCGTTCGATCCGCGCCTCAACGTCATCAAGGTCACGCCCGATCCGGGCGTCATCGAGGTGAACGTCCACCCCGCCACCTCGTGGCGCGAGGCCGTCACCATCACGAGCGAGCTCTACGAGGATGCCCGCCAGATCCGCCTCGGCGCGCAGAAATTCATGACCGACGGCCGCCATACCGGCACCGGCGGCGGCAACCACGTGGTGCTGGGCGGCGCCACCCCGGCGGATTCGCCGTTCCTGCGCCGGCCGGACCTGCTGAAGAGCCTTGTGCTCTACTGGCAGCGCCACCCCTCGCTCTCCTACCTGTTCGCCGGCCTCTATATCGGCCCGACGAGCCAGGCGCCGCGCATGGACGAGGCCCGGCACGACGGGCTCTACGAGCTCGAGATCGCCCTGGCGCAGGTGCCCAAACCCGACGAGCCCAACATCCCGCGCTGGCTCGTGGACCGGATCTTCCGCAACATCCTCGTGGACGTCACCGGCAACACCCACCGCTCCGAGATCTGCATCGACAAACTCTACTCGCCGGACGGCCCCACCGGCCGCCTCGGCCTCTTGGAGTTCCGCTCCTTCGAGATGCCGCCGGACCCGCGCATGAGTCTGGCCCAGCAACTCCTGCTGCGGGCCATCGTCGCCTGGGCCTGGCGCGAACCGCAGGAAGGCGGCTGTGTCCGTTGGGGCACGGGCCTGCACGATCGCTTCATGCTGCCCCACTTCCTCTGGACGGACTTCCTCGGCGTGCTGGAAGACCTCCGCCAAGCCGGCTACGACTTCGATCCGGCGGCGTTCCAGGCGCAGTACGAGTTCCGCTTCCCGGTCTTCGGGACGGTGGAGCAGGGCGGCGTCAAGCTGGAATTGCGGCAGGCATTGGAGCCCTGGCACGTGCTGGGCGAAGAGGGGGCGATCGGTGGAACGGTGCGGTACGTGGACAGCTCGGTGGAGCGTCTGCAGGTCAAGGTCGAGGGCTTCGTGCCCGGCCGCCACATCATCAGCTGCAACGGCCGGCGCCTTCCGATGACGAGCACCGGCACGGTGGGCGAAGCGGTGGCGGGCCTGCGCTTCAAGGCGTGGCAGCCGGCCTCCTCGATGCATCCGACGATCCCCGCGCATTCGCCCCTCACCATCGACATCCTCGATGCGTGGAGCGGACGCTCGCTCGGCGGCTGCCGCTACCATGTCAGCCATCCCGGCGGCCGCAACTACGAGACCTTCCCGGTGAACACCTACGAGGCCGAGGGTCGGCGTCTCGCGCGCTTCCAGGCCCATGGCCACACGCCCGGCAAGGTCGAGATGCCGGTCGAGGAGATCAGCCGCGAGTTCCCGCTCACGCTCGACCTCAGGACACCTGCGCCCAGATGACGAATATGGCCGAGGCGCAAGCCGGAGGACGGGCGAAGCGTCTTGCGCGCTGGACCTCGGACTACCAGCCTCGGCCCGGTATCCCGGACGAGTTCGTGGGGGCGGGAGGCGCGCATCTCGGTGCCTGGCCCCGCCTGCTCGACCGGCTCGGGACCCTGAGCGGAACCGAGATCACCACCCGCTTCGCCTCGGCGGAGCGGCATATCCGCGATACCGGGATCTCCTACCGGATATACGGCGACCAGCGCGAGCATGCCTGGCCGCTGAGTTCCCTCCCTCTCGTGATCGAGAGCGCCGAATGGCGCGCCCTCAGCGCTGGCATCGTCCAACGCGCGGAGCTGATGGAAACCATCATCTCCGACATCTACGGCCCCGGCCGGATGGTGTCGGAGGGCGTGCTGCCGGCGGCCCTCGTAGCCGGCAGCCCGGAATTTCTGCGACCGCTCTCAGGGGTGAAGCCGCCCGGCGGGCGCTGGCTCAAGCTCTACGCCGCCGATATCGGCCGGGGGCCGGATGGGCGCTGGCGTGTCCTCGCCGACAGGACGCAGGCTCCCTCCGGTCCCGGCTACGCGCTGGAGAACCGGATGGTGCTCACCCGCGCCTTCCCGGACCTCTATGCCGACCTCCATGTCGAGCGCCTCGCCCCGTTCTTCCAGGCGTTTCGCGACGGGCTGGTCATGGGCGCGCAGCGGAGCGACCCGCGTATCGGCCTCCTCACCTCCGGGCCGTTGAGCTCCACCTATGTCGAGCAGGCGGCGCTCGCGCGCTATCTCGGCCTGCTGCTGGTGGAGGGTGACGACCTCGTGATGCAGGACGGCGCGCTCCACGTGCGCACCGTCTCCGGGCTGAAACGCACCGACGTGCTGTGGCGGCGCATCGATTCCGACTATATCGACCCGCTCGAACTGAACCCGGCCTCGCGCCTCGGCATCTCCGGAGTGCTGGAGGCTCTGCGCAACGGCAGTCTCGTCGTCGGCAACATGCCGGGGTCCGGCATCCTCGAATCGGGTGCGCTCGGCGCCTACCTGCCGCGCATCGCCCGCTACTTCCTCGGCACCGATCTCCACCTCGAAGGGCTGAAGAGCTGGTGGTGCGGCGATCCCGACGCGCTCGCCCATGTCCGCGACAACCTCGAACACCTCAACCTCCGGCCGGTGGCGACGCCGACCAAGGGGATGGGTCGCGACGCCATCCTCGGACCGCACGCGATCGTCGCCGAGCGCGAGCGCGTGGTGGCGGCCCTACGCGACAGGCCCTTCGACTACATCGCCCAGGAACAGGCTCCGCTTTCGACCATGCCGGGCTGGGAGCGTCGAGAGGACGGGATGCGCCTCGTGCCCCGTCCCTTCGTCCTGCGGGTCTTCGCGGCGGCGACGCCGGACGGTTGGCGCGTGATGCCGGGCGGCTTCTGCCGCATCTCGGAGCGGCCCGACGTGAACCCGATCGAGATGCGGGCCGGGATCAAATCGGCGGATGTCTGGGTCCTCTCCGACCGTCCGGTCGAACCGGTCTCGCTGATGCATCCGGGCGCGCCCAGGGTCCGCCGCATCGCCGGGCACCTGCCGTCTCGCGCGGCCGACAACCTGTTCTGGTTCGGCCGCTACGTCGAGCGGGCAGAGGCGGTGATCCGCCTCGTCATCGCCCATCTCGGCAGCGTCGGGAACGCGGTGATCGCCGACATGGCGGGCGACGAGACGGCGCCGACGGCCCTGCGGATCCGCGCCCTGCTCGACGAATGGGGCGCCATCGAAGCGCCCGACCTGCCGACGGCCAAGCTCGCGCAGGAAGCCCTGAGCGGACGCCAGACTTACGGCTCGGCCCTCTCGCACAGCGTGTCCGCGCGCCACAACGCGGCCTCCCTGCGCGAAAGGCTCTCCAGCGAGGCATGGCGCGTGCTCGCCGACCTGAAGGATCTCTTGGAACTCGACGAGGCGAAGGAACTGGCCGAAGCCGAGCTCCTCGGCCTGGCGGAGCGTGCCCTCAGCCACATCGCCGCCCTGGCCGGTCTCGCTCAGGAGAACATGAACCGGACCGCCGGCTGGCACTTCGTCGATCTCGGACGCCGGATCGAGCGGGCGATCAACACCTGCTCCTTCGCCGCCAGTTTCGCAGGGGACGAGGCGACGGCCGAGGATCTCGGGGTCATGCTGTCCCTGTGCGACTCGCACGTCTCGTTCGGCGCGCGCTACATGCAGGGCGTGGCGATCGACCCGGTACGCGACATGGTGCTTCTCGACCCGTTCAACCCGCGCTCCGTCGCGTTCCAGGTGGAAGCGATCTGCCGGCATCTCGCCGACCTGCCGGTGTTGCGCGTCGACGGCCTACCGGAGACGCACCAGCGCCTCGCTCTCAAGCTGGCCGCCGAATTCACCACCGGCGAAGCATCGGAACTCGACGGCGCCGCCCTGACCCGCCTGGAGAACGCCTTCGAGGGCCTCGCCGACGCGATCGTCACCCGCTACTTCCCCAACGGCCCGCACGCCATGCGTCCGGAGAAGCTCGTGGGGCTCGCGTGATCTATACGCTGCGCCACCTCACCACCTACCGCTACGGCAAGCCCGTCCGTTACGCCCGCTGCTCCCTGCGGCTTCAGCCGCGGGACGGGGAGGGGCAGAGCGTGCTGTCCAGTGAGTTGACCATTTCGCCGGCTCCGCAAACCCGCACGGTACGGCGCGACTATTTCGGCCTCGACGTGGTGACCTTCCTGATCGACACGCCGCATAACGAGTTGCGGGTCGAAGCCCTGTCGCGGGTCAAGGTGGAGCGTCCGCCGCTGCCGCCGCCCGAATCCGGCATGGCATGGGAATCGGTGCGCGACACGGCGATTTCCGGTCGGTCGATGGCGCCCGACGCCCCCGTGCATTTCGTGTTCCCGAGCGTCAGGGCTCCCCTCGACCCGGACGTGACCGACTATGCGCGGGCGAGTTTCACACCCGGTCGTAGCGCATATGGCGGAGCCGTCGACCTGATGCGGCGCATGCGTGCCGACTTCAAATTCGACGCGAAGGCCACAACGGTTCACACGCCCCTCGCCAAGGCTTTCGCCCTCAAGGCGGGGGTGTGCCAGGATTTCGCGCATATCATGATCGCCGGCCTGCGCGGGCTCGGCCTGCCGGCGGCCTATGTCAGCGGCTACATCCGCACGATCCCTCCCGCCGGACGGCCGCGCCTGCGCGGCGCCGATGCCAGCCATGCCTGGGTCTCGGTCTGGTGCGGGGATGGCTGGATCGGCCTCGATCCCACCAACAATATCGGCGCCTGCGACGACCACATCGTGGTGGCGCGGGGCCGCGACTACACAGACGTCTCGCCCATCGACGGCATCGTGTCCTCTTCCGGCCCGCAGAAGCTCAAGGTCGAGGTGGATGTGATCCCGGACGGCGAAGCGATGCCGGAATCGGCGGGCGAGCCGGAAACCGAAACGGCCTGATTTCGAGCGTCGTCCCGCGCGATCCCCAGGTGCGGCAGCGAAGCGAGCGCCTCGACGGAGGCCGCCGGGGAACGCCGAGCGTCGAGGCCTCCAGGGAACGCCGCGCGTCATGGAGGCCTCGTCGGTCCCTCAGGATGAGGTCGCGAGACGGAATGGGTTCCGTCGATTCCTACGCCGGAGTCCGCTTCTCGACGATCGTCGTCTCGATGATCGTGTCCGGCTCGTAGAGCCAGCGCGCCATTGCCCCGGCCATCACGGCACCGAGCACCGGTGCCAGCCAGAACAGCCAGAGCTGGCCCATCGCCTCGGCCCCCGCGAACAGGGCCGGACCGGTGCTACGCGCAGGATTGACGGAGGTGTTGGTGATCGGGATCGAGATGAGGTGGATCAGCACCAGGGCAAAGCCGATGGGAATACCGGCAAATCCGGTGGCGGCGCCCTTCGATGTCGTCCCGATGATGATGAACAGGAAGAAGAAGGTCGCGAGAACCTCCACGAGGAAGCAGGAGAGCAATCCATACTTCCCTGGACTCAGGTCGCCGTAGCCGTTCGAGGCGAAGCCGTTAGGCATCCATCCGGCCTTGCCGGAGGCGATGAGGTAGAGCACGCCGGCACCGAACACGGCCCCGACGATCTGCGCGACGATGTAGGGAATCACATGATGGTCGGCGCAACGCCCGGCGGACCATAGGCCGACGGTGACGGCGGGATTGAAATGGCCACCCGAGATATGGCCCACGGCGTAGGCCATCGTCAGGACCGTGAGACCGAAGGCGAAGGCCACCCCGAGAAATCCGATCCCCAATTCGGGATAGGCCGCGGAAAAGACGGCTGCGCCGCAGCCACCGAATGTCAGCCAGAATGTTCCAAAAAACTCAGCGGTCGCTCGCCGGATCGTATCATGCGTCATGACAATCTCCGCCCAAATGCAAAGGGGCGACAATCCGGTATTCAGGACCGAAGAATCGACCCGATAATCAATATTCGCACGGATAGACTAGTTTTCATCCAGAAACTTCGCAATCACCAATTCCGTGCTACCGAGACCATAACCCGGTGTTGTCTCGCCTCCGTATCCGGAAACCCGGCGCGGCCCCATTCCTCTCGTATGCTGGATGACTTGCCGGCTCGGAGCACGTCCGTGTGACTCATGGACTTGCCCTGTCGACCTCGCTATGGGCGGCGACGGTCGGCGGAATGACCGATGGGGAGGCTGGAACGTGGTCGAGACAAATGTGGTCGACACCCATGCCGCCGCGCGAGAGGCGATTTTCGCCTTCATCGTTGGCCGCAACCCCGGCCTCGCGCCAGGGGCCATCACGGGCGAGACGTCCCTCGTCACCAGCGATGCCCTCGATTCCATCGGCGTGCTCGATCTGATGATGGAGCTCGGCGACCGGTTCGGCTTCGAGATCGAGGACGACGCGTTCGAACTCACGCATTTCGAAAGCATCGACGCGCTGGCCGCCTTCGTCGACGCCAAGCGGGCTGAGGCACAGCGTTAGGATATGTCGGCGCCCGCACTGCTGCACGACCTCCTCGACGGATCGGCATTTGCGCCCGAGCGGACCGCCCTCGTCGCCGGCACCGAACGGCTGAGCTATGGCGGGATGCGGGCCGGGGTGGATGATCTCGCAGTACGTTTGAGGAGCCAGGGCGCGGAGCCCGGCGACCGCATCGCGATCCTGCTTCCGAAATCCTTTGCCGAATGTACGGCGATCTTCGCCATCAGCCGGATCGGGGCGGTGTTCGTGCCGATCCATCCGAGCCTGCGCCCGCGTCAGGTGGCGCATATCCTAGCCGATTGCGGTGCGCGGCTCCTCATCACCGACGCGACCTTGCTCTCGGCCCTCGATCTGCCCCCCTCGAACGTTCCACCCTCAACGGGGGAGGGAGGGGTTCCCGAATTCCCGATCATCGTCCGGCTGCAACCGGAATCCGTGACATCGCCGCCGCCCGGCCTCGCCGCGATCCTCTACACGTCCGGCTCCACCGGTCTGCCGAAGGGCGTGATGCTCAGCCATGCCAATCTCCTGGCCGGCACCCGGATCGTGCGCACTTACCTGGCGATCACGGCGGACGACCGCATCCTCTCCGTGCTGCCGTTCTCGTTCGATTACGGCCTCAACCAGCTGCTCACGAGCGTCGAGCAGGGCGCGTGCCTCGTCCTGCTGGAATTCCGCTTCGGAGACGAGGTGGTGGGTGCGCTGGAACGGCATCGGATCACCGTGCTCGCCGGCGTCCCCACCCTCTGGACCCTGCTGACCCGCGCGGCACCGAGACTGGGAAAGGCCGATCTTTCGAGCCTGCGGTTGATCACCAATTCCGGCGGAGCGGTGCCGCTGGAGACGGTTTCGAGGCTGCGCAAGGCGCTGCCGCAGACCGGGATCGTACTCATGTACGGCCTCACCGAGGCTTTCCGCTCCACCTTCCTTCCCCCGGAGGAATTGGAGATCCGGCCGGGCTCCATGGGCCGCGCCATCCCCGAGACCGAGATCTTTGCGGTGACGGCGGAGGGAGAGCGGAGCCGGCCCCAAGAGCCGGGCATCCTGCACCATCGCGGGCCCACCGTGTCCCTCGGCTACTGGAACCGGCCCGAGGACACCGCCAGGGTGCTCGTGCCTGACCCGCGCTTTCCGGAGGACGGAACCCTCGTCTGCCGCTCGGGCGACCTCGTCGTGGAAGATGAGGACGGTTACTTTCGCTTCCTCGGCCGCGAGGACGCGATGATCAAGAGCGCCGGGTTCCGCGTCAGCCCCACCGAAGTCGAGGAGGCGCTGATGGAAACCGGGGCCTTCCGGGCCGTGGCGGTCATCGGCCTGCCGGATGCCGCGCTCGGTCAACGCATCCATGCGGTGGCGGTGCCGACGGAGGGCGGCCCTGCCCAAGCCGAGGTGCTGCAGGACGTGCGGCGGAGCCTTCCCCCGCACATGGTCCCGCGTGCCGTCGAGAGCGTCCCGGCCCTGCCGACGACGCCGAACGGTAAGGTCGATTACAAGCGCCTCGTGGCGGAACGGACGAGCTATGTCTGACACGGCCGGCGATAGCCTCGCGGATCGCCTCGTGGCGGCACATTTCCCCCGGTCTGACGGTGTGCTCCGGGTGGGCGGGCTCGACCTGCGCGACCTCGCCGAGGCTCACGGCACGCCACTCTTCGTCTACGATGCCGACCTTCTGAGACGGGCCTATCGCGACCTCGCCGATGCGGTCTCGGGCTTCGCCGTCGTCGATTATTCGGTGAAGGCCAATCCGGCACCCGAGGTGATCCGGGTTTTCCGCGACGAGGGAGCGGGGGCCGAGATCGCCTCCGGCGCGGAATTCGCCGCGTCCTGGGCGGCCGGCGTCGAACCTCGACACATCCTGTTCGCCGGGCCGGGTAAGAGCGATTTCGACATCGAGGCCACCGTCGCCGGTGGGATCGGCGAGATCCATCTGGAGAACAGCGAGGAGATGCGGCGCGTGGCCGAGGCCGCCGGGCGCCACGGCGTCGTTCAGCGCGTGGCGATCCGGATCAATCCGGGGCCCGACGCGCAGGGGGGCGCCATGCGGATGGGCGGCAAACCCTCGCCCTTCGGCTTCGACGAAGAGGAACTGGATGCGATCGTCGATGCGGTGGAGGCCGAGCCGCGCCTGCACCTGTCCGGCATCCACCTCTTTGCCGGGACGCAAGGGCTCGTCGCCGCGACGCTCCTGTCCCAATGGGCCTATGGATTGTCGCTGGCGGCGCGAGTCGCGGACCGGATCGCGCGCCCGCTGGACACGATCGACCTCGGTGGCGGCCTCGGCATCCCCTATTTCTCCACCGACACGCAGCTGGACCTCGCCGCCATCCGGGACGGCATTCCAGCGCTGATCGCCCGTGTGAAGTCAGATCCTCGGCTCAGGGAGGCGCGGATCATGCTCGAACCCGGACGGTTCCTCGCCGGGCCGGCCGGGCTCTACGTGGCGCGAGTGCGAGCGGTGAAAGTCTCGCGGGGCAGCCGCTTCGTCATCACCGATGGGGGCATGCACCACCATCTCGCCGCCTCCGGCAATCTCGGACAGGTGGTCAAGCGCGATTATCCTGTCGCCGTCGTGGTGGACCGGGGCGGGCCACGCTCGCCCTGCGCCGTCGTCGGCCCGCTCTGCACGCCCCTAGACATGCTCGCCCGCGCCACAGCGCTGCCGGACCTCGCGGCAGGAGACCTCATCGCCGTGCTGCAATCGGGCGCCTACGGCCTGACGGCGAGCCCCACGGGCTTTCTCAGCCACCCGCGCCCGGTGGAGCTCCTCGTGGATGGCGGCGCGGCACGGGAGATCGGCGGAGCACTGAGGACGGACTGACGCTCCCGTCCTCCGTACGGATGAGATCGTTTCAGACTGAGGGGGTTTGGCAAGAGAACGGAAACCCTCACAGCCTTAACGTCCCCTCGCGAAAGCTACGTGACGGTCGGAGGCTCGTCGTGGGGCATCCGACTTCGGGAGCTGTGTGGGGCGCTCGTCGCCCCGATGACGTTCGAATGCGGTGCGGGAGGTAGCCCGGTTGAAAGGCGGCGGCACGATCAGGCGGAAATCCACCAAGCTCGAATTCCTCGAGCACATCGCCGCCAGCACGCACACGGGAAGGAGCGATTTCCCCACGGTCATGACGAGCGACGAATACGCCCGCGACCACGTGCTGATGATCTGCGAATCCCTGCAACTCGGCCTGACCCGCCTGTATCGCGACCGGGATGGATACGGCTACGAGGTGCGCATCACCCGCGCCGGCCGGCTCCTGGCAAAGGGCGACATCGAAGCGGCAGCGGCCGTCCTCGATTCCAACACCAGCGTCATGCGCCTCGCCGGCGAACCACCTGAGGGCGCGCTCGGCACCCTGCTGGCGCCAGGCAGCAAAGGGATCTCGCTGTTCGGGATCGCGGCCCGGCAATACGCGCCCGAAATGATACGGGGCGTCGCAACCGGGCATCTTTCCGTCTCGGACGGCATCATCCAGGCATCCAAGGAGACCGCGACCGGACCCAGCTGGGGCGGGTGGCGCGAGATCGGCGGGAGCGCCCGGCCTTTGCGCGAAGGGGAAACGACCTCGGTCCTGCCGTCGAGCCGCTCGACGCGCCATGTCTTCGCGCGAAAACCGTAGCGTTCCGTTCGACCACGGGGCGAAGGCCGGCACCTCTCCGTGACGTGCCAGCCCTTTGAGCTTCGACCCCTTCAGGCCTTGCGCTCCGTGAAGTCGCGGAAAGCCTCCAGCGTCTCGGCGCTCACGTGATGCTCGATTCCTTCGGCATCGCGCCGCGCGGTCTCGGCGCTGACGCCGAGGGCACAGAGAAAATGCTCGACGATCCGATGGCGCTCGCGGCTCTGGACCGCGAGCATGCGCCCGCTCTCGGTGAGGAACACGCCGCGATAGGGGCGCTGCTGGACGAGGCCGTCCTCGGCCAGGCGTTTCAGCATCTTGGCGACGGTGGGCTGGGCGACGCCGAGGCGTGCGGCGATATCGACCTGCCGCGCCTCGCCGCCATCACCGATGAGATCGGCGATCAACTCCACGTAATCTTCGACGAGTTCGAGGCGGCGCGCCTCGCGTGCCTGCCGGAAGCTCTCCACATGGACGTCCGGATCGACCAGAGGGGCGTCGGGCATGGATCGCGACGAATCCTGCATGATGCCGGGCACCCCTTGCTTCATCGGTGTCACGGACACGGACCATTCCGTTCCCGAGCCGTGTTTAGCCAAGGCCGGCCCCCGAGGGGAGCCCTAAACCGGGCCGTGACGCCCCTGCGCGCAGATGAGCGACGAATTCCCGGGCGAAAACCGGTAGCGCTTCGAGGGATCGCAGGCAGATGGTGAGGTCGCGCGCCGCCCATGGGTCGAGGAGCGGCACGATATCGAGGCCCATCGAGCGCGCGGCGCGCCGGGCGGTGGTTTCGGGGACGATCCCGAGCCCGACGCCGCATTCCACCAGCCGGCACACCGCATCGAAGCCGCGCAGCTGGACACGCAGCCGCATGAGCGGGCGCCCGGTGCGCATGGCCTTGTCGGCGAGGAAGCGGGTGATGGCGCTCGCCCGATCGAGGCCGACAAGGTCGTAATCCAGCACATCGGCGAACAGCACGCCGTCCCGCTCCCCCAGCGGATGGCCGGAGGGCAGCACCGCCACGAACCTGTCCTGGCGGAACGGATGGGTCTCCAGGGTGCCGGTATCCACCGTGCCGGAGACGATGCCGAGATCGGCGGCTCCCTCCGCCACGAGACCGACGATCTCGTCCGAGGTCCGCTCGACGATATCGACGCTGACGCCGGTATGGAGAGCGAGGTAGGCGCTCAGGGCTTCCGGCAGGAACTCGGTCAGCGCGTGGGTGTTCGACAGAACCTTGATCTGGCCGATCGCGCCGCCGGCATAGGCGGCGAGATCGCCCTGCATCCGGTCGATCCCCTCCAGCAGGGAACGGGCATGGGCGAGGAGTGCCCGCCCGGCCGGCGTCAGGACGACGCCCTGGCGGCTCCTGCTGAGGAGTGCCGCCCCGAGGGAAACCTCCATCGCCCGGATCCGGCTCGACGCGGCGGCGAGCGCCAGGTTCGCCCGGGCCGCCCCATGCGTGATCGACCCCGCCTCGGCCACGTGGCGAAACAGGCCGAGATCGACGAGGTCGAAACGCATCATCGGGCAAACCCGGCGAAAGGAGGCCACATTGGAAACACATCCTTAACCCTGTGACGCGATGCTCGAAACATGGTGGTTCGTCGTCGCGTCCGTTCCGTTCTCATGCCGCTCGGCCTCTACGCCGTGTCCGCGCTCGTGGTCGGATATTTCGTTCATCAGGCCGAGAGCGGCAATCGCGGCTTGGAGGCCAAGCGCGCGCTCAAGATCCAGGCCTATGGGTTGAAGCAGGAGCTCACGGCCGCCAAGGCGGACCGGGCGATCTGGGAACACCGGGTGGCCCTCCTGCGCAGCGACCAGATCGACCGCGATCTCCTCGAGGAACGTGCCCGCATCGTGCTGGGGCGCGTCCACGCGAACGATGTCGTCATCATCAACCCATGATCGTGTTTGTCCCGTCGCATTCCGCCTGACAACTCCGACGATCTGTCGACTGGACGGCCTCGCTTTCCGGAAAACCCTGTCCTAGAAACGGTTCAGAATAGCCGTTCACGGGAGGAAAGCCGATGGATGCCGCCAACGAAGCGGGGCAGGCGAAAGCCGATTCGGCCAAGGGTTCGGCTCAGTTGGGTACGGGGGCCGGCAACGCTCCGGAGCACGCCCCCGCGCCGAACACACCACAATTCACGCGTGAAGAAGACCTCCACGCCTATCACGAAATGCTGCTGATCCGGCGCTTCGAGGAAAAGGCGGGCCAGCTCTACGGCATGGGCCTGATCGGTGGGTTCTGCCACCTCTATATCGGCCAGGAAGCCGTCGTGATCGGCATGCAGATGGCCTCGGTCGAAGGCGACCAGACCATCACCGGATACCGCGACCACGGCCACATGCTCGCCTGCGGCATGGACCCGAAGGGCGTGATGGCCGAGCTGACCGGCCGCCGCGGCGGGTATTCCCGCGGCAAGGGCGGCTCGATGCACATGTTCTCCAAAGAGAAGCAGTTCTTCGGTGGCCACGGCATCGTCGGCGCCCAGGTCTCCCTCGGAACCGGCCTCGGTTTCGCCGACGCCTACAGGAAGAACGGCAAAGTCAGCCTGACCTATATGGGCGACGGCGCCGCCAACCAGGGCCAGGTCTACGAGAGCTTCAACATGGCCCAGCTCTGGAAGCTGCCCGTGGTCTACGTGATTGAAAACAACCGCTATGCCATGGGCACGTCGGTGGCACGCGCCTCGGCGCAGACCGATTTCTCCAGGCGCGGCATCTCCTTCGGCATCCCCGGCGAGCAGGTCGACGGCATGGACGTCCGCACCGTCCGTGAGGCGGCGAGCCGGGCGGTGGAGCATGCCCGCTCCGGCCAGGGACCCTACATCCTCGAGATGCAGACCTACCGCTATCGTGGCCACTCGATGTCCGATCCGGCCAAGTACCGGACCAAGGACGAAGTCTCCAAGATGCGCGACGAGCACGACCCGATCGAGATGGTGCGCAAGCGCCTGATCGAGATGCACGGGGTGCCGGAAGCCGATCTCAAGGCCACGGACGCCAAGGTCCGCGAGACCGTCAACGACGCGGCCGAGTTCGCCACGCACGATCCCGAGCCGGATCCGTCCGAGCTCTGGACCGACATCCTGCTGGAAGCCCGCGCCTAAGACAGGCCTCGCGACGCTCCCCGAGCCGGGGCATCCCCCTGCCATGACGGCACGGGGGAGAGCCGCAGCGAGGGACCGAGAAGCCGCTGCTTCCTCTCCAGAAGGCCGCCCGCCAACCTACGGATAAAAAACCTCATGGCGACCGACATCCTGATGCCCGCGCTGTCTCCGACGATGGAGGAAGGCAAGCTCGCCAAGTGGCTCAAGAAGGAGGGCGACCCGGTCAAATCCGGCGATGTCCTCGCCGAGATCGAGACCGACAAGGCGACGATGGAAGTCGAGGCAATCGACGAAGGCGTCCTCGCCAAGATCCTCATCGAGGAAGGCACCGAGGGCGTGAAGGTGAACACGCCGATCGCCATCATCGCCGGTGAAGGCGAGGACGTAGCCGCAGCGGCGGCGGGCGGCGGTTCGAAGCCGGAGGCTTCGGCCCCGGCACAATCGGCACCGACGCCGACCATGCAGGCCGAAGGCCAGGCCTCTGCGCCGGCCGCCACGGCGAAATCGGGCGACGACAAGCCGAACGCTCCCGCCGCCCCGGCCGTCATCACCAACAAGGCCCCCGCGCCGGTGATGGAGGAATTCCCGGCCGGCACCGAAATGGTCACCATGACCGTGCGCGAGTCGCTCCGCGACGCCATGGCCGAGGAGATGCGCCGCGAGGATTCGGTCTTCGTGATGGGTGAGGAAGTCGCCGAGTACCAGGGCGCCTACAAGGTGACCCAGGGCCTGCTGCAGGAATTCGGCGCCCGCCGGGTGGTCGATACGCCGATCACCGAGCACGGCTTCGCCGGCATCGCGGCCGGTGCCGCCTTCACCGGCCTGCGGCCCATCGTCGAGTTCATGACCTTCAACTTCGCCATGCAGGCGATCGACCACATCATCAACTCGGCGGCCAAGACCCTCTACATGTCCGGCGGCCAGCTCGGCTGTCCCATCGTGTTCCGTGGCCCCAACGGTGCCGCCGCCCGCGTCGGCGCCCAGCACAGCCACGATTACTCCGCCTGGTACTCCAACGTGCCCGGCCTCAAGGTGATCGCGCCCTATACGGCCTCCGACGCCAAGGGCCTGCTCAAGGCCGCGATCCGCGACCCGAACCCGGTGATCTTCCTCGAGAACGAAATCCTCTACGGCCAGAGCTTCCCGGTGCCGAAGCTCGACGATTTCGTGCTTCCCATCGGCAAGGCGCGCATCCACCGCACCGGCAAGGACGTGACCATCGTCTCCTTCTCCATCGGCATGACCTATGCGCTGAAGGCGGCGCAGGCCCTGGCCGAGGAGGGCATCGACGCGGAGGTCATCGACCTGCGTACGCTCCGCCCGATGGATACCGACACGATCGTGGAATCGGTGAAGAAGACCGGCCGCTGCGTCACGGTGGAGGAGGGCTTCCCGCAATCGGGCATCGGCGCCGAGATCATCGCCCGTCTCATGGCCGATGCCTTCGACTTCCTCGACGCCCCGGTCCTGCGGGTCACCGGCAAGGATGTCCCGATGCCCTACGCCGCCAATCTCGAGAAACTCGCCTTGCCCAACGTGGCCGAAGTGATCCAGGCGGTGAAGGCGGTCTGCTATCGCTGAGCCTACCGCGCCAACTTCCCTCCCCCTTGTGGGGAGGGATCGAGGGTGGGGGTGCTTCCGCCAGCCTCCGCACGTCGAGGGTCGCCCAACCACCCCCACCTCAAACTCCTCCCCACAAGGGGGAGGAGAGTAGAGCAGCACCATGACCGACAAGTTCCAGGAACTCTCCGCTCCCCCCGACGCCCTGAACAATGGTGGCATCGAGGTGGTGCGTGCCAGCGTGGTGGACGGCGCGGTGAGCGTGGCCCTGCGTCGCTCATTCGACGATCCCTATACCTGGGGCCGTCTTCTCATCGACCTCGCGCGCCAGGCCGCCCGGGTCTACGCGCTTGAGACCGAGATGTCGGAGGAAGAGGCGTTCGATCGCATCCGCGCCGGCCTCGATTCCGAGAGCTTCGACCCCGACCTGCCGCCCGGCGGCACACTCAACTGAACGCCCCGCCACGCCCATCCGCTGACGATCAGGATTCATAACGATGCCCATCAACGTCCTGATGCCCGCCCTGTCGCCGACGATGGAGAAGGGCAACCTCGCCAAGTGGCTGAAGAAGGAGGGCGACGCGGTCAAATCCGGCGACGTCCTCGCCGAGATCGAGACCGACAAGGCCACGATGGAAGTCGAGGCCATCGACGAGGGCATCCTTGCCAAGATCGTCGTGGCCGAGGGCACCGCCGACGTGCCGGTGAACGATCTCATCGCCATCATCGCCTCCGAGGGTGAGGACCCGAAGACCGTCGGGGCTTCGGGCGACGGCGGCGCAAAAGCGGAGGCTCCCAAGGCAGACGCTCCGAAGAGCGACACGCCCGCACTGAACACCACCCCCGGCGACGGCCACAAATCCTACGCGCGAGTCGACGCGGCGCCGGACGGAGCCAAGCCGGATGCCGCGCCCCAAGCAGGGCAGGGCGGCCGCATCGTCGCCTCGCCGCTGGCGCGCCGCATCGCCAAGCTCGAAGGCATCGACCTGTCCGCCGTCTCGGGCTCCGGCCCGCATGGCCGCGTGATCGAGCGCGACGTCCGCGCCGCCATCGCCAGCGGCTCGGCCAAGGCCGGCGCACCGAAGGCAGCCGCCCCCGCCGCAGCGCCGGCGGCCGCTCCGGCTCCCGCTGCGCCAGCGCCCGCACCAAAGGCCGCCGCACAGGGGCTGACCACCGATCAGGTGCGCGGCTTCTACCAGAAGGGCACGTTCGAGGAGGTTCCCCTCGACGGCATGCGGAAGACCATCGCCAAGCGCCTCACCGAGGCGATGCAGGTGGCCCCCCACTTCTACCTCACGGTGGATTGCGAGCTCGACGCGCTGATGGCCCTGCGCGAACAGCTCAACAAGAGCGCCGGCACCACCAAGGACGGCAAGCCGCTGTTCAAGCTTTCGGTGAACGACTTCGTCATCAAGGCGATGGGCCTCGCACTGATGCGGGTTCCCGCCGCCAACGCGGTCTGGGCCGAGGACCGGATCCTGCGCTTCAACAATGCCGAGGTCGGCGTCGCCGTCGCCATCGACGGCGGGTTGTTCACCCCGGTGATCCGCAAGGCCGACCAGAAGACGCTTTCCACCATCTCGAACGAGATGAAGGACTTTGCCGGCCGGGCGCGGGCCAAGAAGCTGAAGCCGGAAGAGTACCAGGGCGGCGTCACCTCGGTGTCGAACCTCGGCATGTTCGGCATCAAGCACTTCACGGCGGTGATCAACCCGCCGCAATCCTCGATCCTGGCGGTGGGTGCGGGCGAGAAGCGCGTCGTGGTGAAGGACGGCGCCCCGGCGGTGGTCCAGGTGATGACCGCCACGTTGTCCTGCGACCACCGTGTGCTCGACGGGGCGCTCGGCGCCGAACTCATCTCGGCGTTCAAGAGCCTGATCGAGAACCCGATGGGGATGCTGGTCTAGTCTTTCGGACCAGACTGAACGAGCCCTCCTCCCCTTGTGGGGAGGAGTTGGAGGTGGGGGTGACTGGGTGACCCACTGCGGAATCCGGCGGAGCCACCCCCACCCTCGATCCCTCCCCACAAGGGGGAGGGAGGTGCGCGAGCTAGGTGGGGTTCACGGGAGGCGACAGCCGATGCCATGGAAGGAACCGCCTCGGCACTCTGTCTCTCCACGCGCCACACTGAATGCGAAGACCCTGCGCCGGACATCGACAGATGCGGAGAGGCGATTGTGGCGGCACCTGAGGCACTGCCTGCCGATCGAAGGCTCGCATTTCCGTCGCCAGATTGCCCTCGGTCCTTACGTCGCTGATTTCTGTTGTCTGTCCGCGCGCATGATCGTCGAAGTCGATGGCGGGCAGCATAGCCACGAACACATGGCCGCTTACGATGAAACCCGCACGCTCGCTCTCGAAGAGAGAGGTTTCCGCGTTCTCAGATTCACCAATGCAGACGTCATGCTGCGGATCGACACCGTCCTCGAGACGATATTCGCCGCACTCTCCGACCCGTCGTTACCTGTCCTGCCCGAGACAGGATTGGCAACGCCGAGGGGTCAATCGGCACCCTACCCGTTCCATCCGGCACCACCCCCACCTCCTACCTCCTCCCCGCAAGGGGGAGGAGAGACCGCGGAGTCCTGAATGTCCAACACCTACGACATCCTCGTCATCGGCGCCGGCCCCGGGGGCTACGTCGCCGCGATCCGGGCGGCGCAGCTCGGGTTCAAGACCGCGGTGGTGGACCGCGAGCATCTCGGCGGCATCTGCCTGAACTGGGGCTGCATCCCCACGAAGGCGCTGCTGCGCTCGGCCGAGATCTACCATTACATGCAGCACGCTTCCGATTACGGGTTGTCGGCGGAGAAAGTCGGGTTCGACACGGCCGCCATCGTCAAGCGCTCGCGCGGCGTCTCGACCCGGCTCAACGGCGGCGTCGGCATGCTGCTCAAGAAGAACAAGGTCGATGTGATCTGGGGCGAGGCCACCATCGAGGCCGCCGCCAAGGGCAACGAGCCCGGCAAGGTCACGGTGAAGGAGACGAGCCGCGCGCCCGCGCCGAAGGGTGCGCTCGCCGCCGGCTCCTATTCGGCCAAGCACATCATCGTCGCCACGGGCGCCCGCCCACGCGCGATCCCGGGCATCGAGCCGGACAGACAACAGATCTGGACCTATTACGAGGCCATGGTGCCGGAGACGATGCCGAAGAGCCTGCTCGTCATGGGCTCGGGCGCCATCGGCATCGAGTTCGCCTCGTTCTACCGCACCATGGGTGCCGAGGTGACGGTGATCGAACTGCTGCCGCAGATCCTGCCGGTGGAGGATGCCGAGATCGCCGGCCTCGCCCGCAAGCGCTTCGAGAAGCAGGGCATCAAGATCCTCACCGGCGCCAAGGTGACGAAGGTGGAGAAGGCGGCAGATTCCGTCACCGCTACCATCGAGACCACGGACGGCAAGAGCCAGCAGCTGACGGCGGAGAAGCTGATCTCGGCGGTGGGCGTCGTCGGCAACATCGAGAATCTCGGTCTCGAGAAGCTTGGAATCGGCATCGAGCGCGGCATCGTCGTCACCGATGGGCTCGGCAACACCAACGTGCCGGGCATCTACGCCATCGGCGACGTCGCCGGACCGCCGATGCTCGCCCACAAGGCCGAGCACGAAGGCGTGCTCTGCGTCGAGACGATCAAGGGCCTGCACACCCACGCCATGGACAAGGCCAAGATCCCCGGCTGCACCTATTGCCAGCCACAGATCGCCAGCGTCGGCCTCACCGAGGCCAAGGCGAAGGAGCTGGGTTTCTCCGTGAAGGTCGGCCGCTTCCCCTTCGCCGGCAACGGCAAGGCCATCGCGCTCGGCGAGCCGGACGGGCTGGTGAAGACGGTGTTCGACGCCAAGACCGGCCAGCTGCTCGGCGCCCACATGGTGGGAGCGGAAGTCACCGAACTGATCCAGGGTTATGTCGTCGCCATGAACCTGGAGACGACGGAAGAAGACCTGATGCACACGGTCTTCCCGCACCCGACCTTGAGCGAAATGATGCACGAGAGCGTGCTCGACGCCTACGGCAAGGTGATCCACAGCTGAGCCCGGAACATCATCGTGCCGATGTCCACAGGCTTATAACCACCTGGGTAAGGATCCGTTAACCGTCACGGCGTGTTCTGTCTTCGTTCTCAATGCGAGTCGGAGACGGGCCATGCCGAAGACGCTGACCAGGATCAGGAACGAGGGTGAGGCGGAGCCGGGCCTGCACTGTCCGGTGGAGGATATCGCCCAGGCCTATCTGACGAGCACGGCGGGGGATGCGGAGATCGCGCTCCGCTGGGCCATCACCGACGCGCTGTCCGACCTGATGCAGGCCGAACGTCGGGCACGCGAGACCAGCCGGTTGATTTCGCGGGGTTATGTCCGCTCCGCCCTCAGGGGCTGAAGCGCGCGTTAAGCAGAACGCATCGCTTGAAGCGCGCCCCCGCCGGTGCATGTACCCTCGCACCACACCGAGGACGATCATGCGCCGCCGTCTCGCCACCCTCCTGTCCGCCCTTGCCCTCGTGGCGCTGACGCATCCCGCCTCGGCCGAGCTGCGCGTGACCATCGACAAGGAGGCGCAGCGCATGAGTGTCGCGGTGGACGGCGAGACCCGGCATGTCTGGCCGGTCTCCACGGGGCTCGCCCGCTACGACACGCCGAACGGCGCATATCGGCCGTTCCGGATGGAGAAGACGCACTTTTCCCGCGAATGGGACAACGCGCCGATGCCGCACGCGATCTTCTTCACGCCCGCCGGCCACGCGATCCACGCTACCCATCAGACCCGCCATCTCGGCCGCCCGGCCTCGCATGGCTGTGTCCGGCTCTCGCCGCGCAACGCCGCGACTTTGTTCGCGCTGGTGAGGCAGCAGGGGATGGGCGGGACGCGTGTCACCGTCGAGGGCAGCATTCATGCGCCCGTCGCCAACCTCCGTCGGCCCGAACCGCAGCGTGTGGCTCGCTCCTCGGAGCGCGCACGTCGCGTCGTGTCTCAAAGCGCGCGAGACCGGGCGTGGGAGCAGGAAAACTACTACGACGCTCCGGTCACACGTGTGTCTCGCAATCCGCTTGACGAACGTAGTAGGTACGGAACGGTCCTTGTCTACGGCGACGGATACTAGGGAGGGAGAACCCCTCCCTCCCGGTCGTCAGGGACCCGGTTCGGTTTCACTGCGTCTGCGACGCACCGGTCACCCGCCAGATCACCTTCCCCACATCGTCCGACACGAGCAGCGCCCCGGTCTTGTCGAGGATCACGCCCACGGGCCGCCCCTGCGCCTTCTCGTCGGCATCGAGGAAACCTGTGAGCGCCTCGACGGGTTGGCCGGTGGGCTTACCGTCCTTGAAGGGCACATAGATCACCTTGTAGCCGCTCTTCGGGCGGCGGTTCCATGAGCCGTGCTGGGCCACGAAGAGGCCACTCGTCCAGACTTCGGGCAGGGCCGAGCCTTTGGAGAAGGCGATGCCCAGAGACGCGGTGTGGGTGCCCACCGCATAGTCCGGCGCGATGGCCTTGGCGACGAGGTCGGGCTTCTGCGGCGAGACCCGCTCGTCCACATGCTTGCCCCAGTAGCTGTAGGGCCAGCCATAGAAGCCGCCCTCCTTCACCGAGGTGACGTAGTCGGGCACGAGGTCGCTTCCGATCTCGTCACGCTCGTTCACCGCCGTCCAGAGGGCGCCGGTGGTGGGCTCGAAGGCGAGGCCGTTGGGGTTGCGCAGGCCGGTGGCGAACTCGCGCATCTGCTTCGTGCCGACCGTGTATTCCCAGATCGCGGCGCGGCCCACCTCCTTGTCGAGACCGTTCTCGCCGACATTGCTGTTCGAGCCCACGGTGACGAAGAGTTTGGTACCGTCCGGGCTCGCGATGACGTTCTTCGTCCAATGGTGGTTGATGCCGGACGGTAGCTCGACCACCCTCTCGGGCTTCGCGGTGATCTCGGTCTGGCCCTGTGCGTAGGGCACCTTCACCAGGGCATCGGCATTGGCGACGTAGAGATCGCCGCCCACCAAGGCCATGCCGAAGGGCGAGTGCAGGCCGGTGAGGAACATGTGGCGCTCCTCTGCGACCCCGTCGCCGTCCTTGTCGCGCAGGAGCACGATCCGGTCCGGGCTCGGCACGCCGGCGCCGGCCATGCTCTTCACCTTGTCGGCAACCCAGTCGGCGATGCCGGTGGAGGGGTCGTCGGTCTTGGGCTTGTTCGCCTCCGCCACCAGCACATCGCCGTTGGGCAGGAGATACATCCAGCGTGGATGGTCGAACCCGGCCGCATAGGCCGCGACCTGAAGCCCCGCGGCCGGCTTCGGCTTCGCGCCGTTCTCCCAGCGGGCGACGCGGGCGATGTTGACGGTGGGCATCAGCGTGGGGTTCGGCGCGGGGAGGGTGGGGTCGGGTCCTATTCCGGCCGAGGCTTCGAGACTGGCCTTCTCGGGGTAGACGACGAAGCGGAGGAATGCCGCTCCGCCAAGAAGCACTACGCCCAAGGCCGCAAGGCCGAGCTTCGATCGATTCCGCATGGTGGTGACCCTGTATCCGCGCCCGAGCCGGACGCCCTTCGCTCAGATTACATGGGCGAGGTGAGATTTGGCTACGGCAAGGAAGGGATCAGCCTGGGGCGGATCCCCGTCGAGCCACGGTCCGGTTCGTGACGCCATCGGGCTGGGACGGCCTCGGACGAGCGGTCTGCTCGCCCCGCACGGGCGCCCCGGCAAATCCGCCGAAATCCTCGCGGAACTGATCGACGATCTCGCCGGAGGTCTCGATGCAGCGGCCGATGTATTCCGAGAGCGCGGGGGGAGGGGCAAAGCCCTCCGCCAGGAGGCGGGTATTGTCGAAGGTCACGTCGAGTTCGCAGAACCGGTAATAGGCCTGCAGCGCCCGGAACATCGCCACCTTGATCGCCTCGTCCATGCCGAAGACCTCGGTGAAGCGCCTATGAAGGGTCGCCCGGTCGCGGGCGGAGAATTCCTCGTAGTGGCGCGGACCCTCGGCCGGGTCGACGCGATCGAGGGTGCGGCCGAGTTCGCTCCAGCGGGTGCGGCTCACCGTGCCGGCGGAGAGGTGGTAGGTGCCGTGGGCGAGGGCGGGCCTCGCGAGCATCTCCACCAGGGTGTCGGCCACCCAGTCGGTGGGGACGATGTCGACGGTCCCGTCACGTGAGCCGGCTACGAGCCGAAGCCGGTCGCAGGCGCGGATCACCCAGAGGATGCTCGAACCCGGCCGGGCGCCCAGCGTCGAATGGCCGAGCACGATGGAGGGGCGCGCCACCACGAGAGGCAGGTCCGCGAAACCGGCCGCGAGCGACATCTCGGCCGCCGCCTTCGAGGCGCTGTAATGCACGAGATGCGCGGCGTCGGGGTCGGGGTAGCGGGTCTCATCCACCATGGTGGGCGGCTTGCCGCCGCAGATCATCGCCGTGCTCACATGCAGGAAACGGTCGAGCCGCGGCATCCGCGCCGCGCGCCGGGCCAGGGCCAGGGTGCCGTCATGGTTGGTCCGGTGCACCTTCTCCTGCGCCCACCACGAGGTGTCGGCGGCCAGATGCAGAACCTGCGTCACGGAATCGAGACGCGGATCGGCGATCTGGTCGGCCTTGGTGAAATCGCCCGCCACGATCTCCACGCGCTGTGCCATCCGCTGGGCGTTCAGGGCACTCGTGAAGCGGCCGAGACGCGCCGCGATGCGCTGACGCCCGGTCTCCTCGTCGGAGGCGCGCACCAGGCAGACCCATTCGGCATCGGTTTTCGCCACCAGGGCGCGGTGCAGGACAGCACCGCCGATGAGCCCTGTCGCACCTGTCAGAAGAATTCGACTCACAGCACTCGCTCCAAGGACTGCACATCCGGGCGGACGTTTCGGCAGCCCAAAGATAGTTAAGGGATCGTTAACAAGATGCTGACAAGTGTATGGAAATTAATACGTAAAATTTTCCCTAGCTATGCCGGGTTCAGTCGAATCATGGTTAAGAAATATCGTTAATTTTGTATTATATCTTGCGCCGCGAGGCTGACTACGCTCCGGACCGAGGTGCATCCACCCGATTGACCGAGTCTAAACCTGTCATTGCATGACCTGCGTCCATCCACGCGAAGATCGCAGTCTGGGAAAACTCGATATCAGGTCCGCCAGGGCAACTTGCGCCACGCAGCGGGGCATCACAGGTAGGATGCGACGCGGGGCGTCCCCCCGTTCATCGCGAGGAGCAACGACTATGGATGGCGAAGTCTACGGTGCGCTGGGGCAGCCCGGCATGGGATTGTTCATGGCCATCCTCATCGGCGCCCTGGCGGGCTGGCTCGCAGAACAGTTCACCGCCGCGAATATGGGCCTCTTCGCCAACATCGCGATGGGCATCCTCGGCGGCCTGCTGGGGAACTACCTCGCCGCCAAGCTCCACATCCCGATCTACGGCTTCTGGCGCAACCTCATCTCGGCGACCGTGGGCGCAGTCATCATCATCACCATCTACCGGGCGATCCGCGGGCGCGGCATGAGCTACTGACAGGTTCGGCGGATCGTTTCCCGATCGTTTGCGATGCGGTGGCCGAGCCATTACGTTCCGGCCTGAGCACCGGCACGTTGCCGGCGCAGCTTGCCCGGTATGCCATGGCCGTCGTCCTCGATCTCCTGCGAAACGACCAGCGCCCCCGGCACCCGGAAAAGGCGCATCGCCCCGACAACCCGATCCAGCGTAAGCCCGACTGGATCCGGGTGAAGGCACCCGGATCGCCCGGCTGGAACGCCACCCGCGCCATCGTGAAGGAGCACGGCCTCGTCACGGTCTGCGAGGAAGCGGGCTGCCCCAATATCGGCGAGTGCTGGGAGAAGAAGCACGCCACCTTCATGATCATGGGCGACACCTGCACGCGGGCCTGCGCCTTCTGCAACGTGCGCACCGGCCTGCCCAATGCCCTCGACGGGGACGAGCCGGCCAAGATCGCCGATTCGGTGGCCAAGCTCGGCCTGCATCACGTGGTGATCACGTCGGTGGACCGCGACGACCTCGCCGATGGCGGGGCGATGCATTTCTTCCGCACCATCCGGGCCATTCGCGAGCGCAGCCCCGCCACCACGATCGAGGTGCTCACCCCCGATTTCCTCCGCAAGGACGGGGCGCTGGAGCTCGTCGTGGAGGCGCGGCCGGACGTGTTCAACCACAACATGGAGACGGTGCCGGGCAATTACCTCACCGTCCGCCCCGGCGCGCGCTACTTCCATTCGGTGCGGCTGCTGCAGCGGGTGAAGGAGCTCGACCCCACCATCTTCACCAAGTCCGGCATCATGGTCGGCCTCGGCGAGGAGCGGAACGAGATCGTCCAGCTCATGGACGACCTGCGTTCGGCGGATGTGGACTTCCTCACCATCGGCCAGTACCTGCAGCCGACGAAGAAGCACCACGAGGTGAGGCGCTTCGTCCCGCCGGAAGAATTCAAGACCCTTGAAACCACGGCCTATTCCAAGGGTTTCCTCCTCGTCTCGGCGACGCCCCTGACCCGCTCCTCGCACCATGCGGGCGAGGATTTTTCTCGATTGAAGGCCGCCCGGCTCGCTCGGCTCGCGCCTGCCAACGCCTGAGGGCCGATGCCTTCCTTCCGGATCAACCGCGCGGTGCGCCACTCGCCGCAGCAGATGTACGACCTCGTGGCCGATGTGGAACGCTATCCGGAATTCCTGCCGCTCTGTGAATCCCTGCGCGTCCTGCGCCGCCAACCCGGCGCGGACGGGACGGAGATTCTCGTCGCCGAGATGGGGGTGGGCTACAAGGCGATCCGCGAGCGCTTCACCACCCGCGTCACCCTCGATCCGCAGAACCTCAGGATCGTCGCCGAATATATCGATGGGCCGTTCCGGCACCTCGAGAACCGCTGGGGTTTCAAGGAGAAATCTCCCGCCGGCTGTGACGTCGACTTCTTCATCAACTACGAGTTCAAGAGCCGCACCCTCGGCCTCCTCATGGGAACGATGTTCGACCGCGCCTTCCGCAAGTTCACCGATGCGTTCGAGGGCAGGGCGGACCGGGTGTACGGCGCCGCCTGACGCGCCGGTGCCCGTTCTCTGACGGGCTACTGGATCCACACATCTGCTTGACGGCCGTTTCTCTACTTATGAGGGGTCGACATGAGGCGCGACGGGCACCCTCTTCTGGAAAGAGAGGGCTGGGGTGAGGTGTGGTCCACATCCGGATAGGTCATACACCTCACCCTGTCCCTCTCCTTCCGGGCAGGGAGATCGCATATGCCGATTTGCTCGTCGAAAATCGAATCGCAGCACCCCGTCATCCCGGGGCCGCGCAGCGGAGCCCGGAATCCAGAAACACAGGCGGTGCAGGACTTTGCACCGTCGGCGGCTCTGGATTGCACGCCTCTGGCGCGGCCCTCCGGGTCCGGGCTCGCCTCTGGCGACCCGGAATGACGGCGTGGTGCCATATGCAATCGCCCCGCCTTCCAGGAGAGCGGACCCGATCAACCCGCGAGATGTGTGGCACCGTCGCTTAACGGGACAAGCGGACAATGCCGCGCGGGGCCCTAGATACCGAGGCGCAGCGCCACCGGAGAACACCCCGTGAGACCGATCCCGATTCTCGCCCTCGCCCTCGCCTTGAATGCCGGCCTCTCCGGTTTCGCTATGGCGGACCAGCCCGGCGCAGACTGGCTGCCGATCGATCAGGTCAAGAAGGCGCTGATGGCCGAGGGCTACACCGAGATCTCGAAGCTCGAGGCCGATGACGGCCATTGGGACGGCGAGGGCATCAAGAACGGCCAAAAGATGAAGTTCGATGCCGATCCGAAGACGGGCGCGATCCTCGGCGAAGTCGCCGATTGAGAGCCGGCTTGATCGGATGTCTCAGCGGATGACGAGACCGAAGTCGATCATCCCATCAGACCACCTCATCCTGAGGTGACGCCGCACAGCGGCGGCCTCGCAGGAGACCTCCAGATCGCTCGATGCTGGCGGAAGCCTCCTTCGAGGCCGCTACGCGTCACCTCAGGATGAGGTAGAGCCTTGGAAAAGCAACTGACATAGGCCTCAATCCGTCCCGACGGGCTCCACGGCCCGGCCGAACAGCTCCAGCGCCTCTGCCACGGCCGCGCGGCGGATTTCGCCTCGGCCGAGATCGCCGTAGCGGCGCTCGATATGTCGGGTCGCGGCACCCCGGCGGGCGAGGCCGAAATGCACGAGGCCCACGGGCTTGGCCTCGCTGCCGCCGCCCGGGCCGGCGATTCCGGTGATCGAGACCGCCACATCCGCATGCGAGTGGGCGAGCGCGCCATCCGCCATAGCGCGGGCGACGGATTTGCTCACCGCCCCATGGGTCGCGATGAGGTCGGCGGGCACACCGAGCATCTCGGTCTTGGCCTCGTTGGAATAGGTCACGAAACCGCGCTCGACCACCGCCGAGGAGCCGGGAACGGCGGTGAGCAGCCCGGCAACGAGGCCGCCGGTGCAGGATTCGGCGCAGGCCGCACGGAGGCCGGCGGCAGCATAGGCCGCCACCAGCGCCTCGGCGCGGGCGAGGAGCGCCGGGTCGTCGATCACGCCGCGTCTTCTTCCGGCAGGCGGATCGTCGCCGCCGCCTGGGCCGCGAGTCCCTCGGCGCGGCCGACGAAGCCGAGCTTCTCGGTGGTCGTCGCCTTGATCGAGACCGAGCTCAGCTTCACGCCGCAGATCTCGGCGATGCGGGCGCGGATGGCCTCGCGATGGGCGCCGATGCGCGGGGCTTCCGCCAGGACGGTGATGTCGAGATGATCGATCCGGCCGCCCCGGTCGCGGACGAGCTTCACCGCATGGGCCAGGAAGCGGTCGGAAGAGGCGCCGCGCCATTGCTCGTCGCTGGGCGGGAAATGCGTGCCGATATCGCCATCCGCAATCGCCCCCAGGAGGGCGTCGGTGAGGGCGTGCAGCGCCACGTCCCCGTCGGAATGGGCGAGCACGCCGCGATCGGCGGGAATCTTCACGCCGCCGAGCCACACGTGGTCACCTTCCGTGAAGGCGTGGACGTCGAAGCCGGTCCCGAGGCGGGTCACGTAGGTCGTCATGGAATCGGTCTCTGGTTCGGAGGGCAGCACATCGCTGCCGGAAAAGCCGCGGTCGGCCTCGATCAGGTCGGAGGGTTGGGTGATCTTGCGGTTGCGCGGGTCGCCCTCGAACACCACCACGTCGAGCCCGGCCCATTCGGCCAAAGCCCCGTCATCGGTGAAACCGTGGAGCTCCGCCTCCGCCGCCTGGCGATGGGCGGCGAGGAGGGGCGCGAAGGCGAAGGCCTGAGGGGTCTGGACGGCGCGCAGGGATTCGCGGGCAGGGGTTTCGCGCACCCGGCCGATACCCGGGCCGACATCCTCGACGATCTTGATCGTATCGGTGACGGCGATGCCGGGCACCGCCGCGCCATGGTCACGACCGGCGACGAGGGCCCGGTCGATCAGCGCCTCGTCCACATGCGGGCGGGCCGCGTCGTGAACCAGGACGAGGCCCGGCGCGCCCGTTTCCACCGACTTTGCGGCCAGGGCTTCGAGGCCGGCCCGAACGGATTGCTGGCGCGTGGCGCCGCCCTCGACGGGGGCCGCGAGCTTGGCGCGCAGAACGGGGTCGAGTTCCGCGACGCAGGCGTGATAGAACGAGGCCGCGTCCGCGGCGATCACGGGCTGGATCACCGCGAGGTCGGGATGGGCCGCCAGTGCGGCGAGGGTCCGGGTGAGGACCGCGCGTCCGCCGACGCTGCGATATTGCTTGGGAACGTCACCGCCGATGCGGATCCCGCGGCCGGCTGCGACGACCACCGCGGCGTTCCAGGCGGTGCCGGACATGGAAAAGTGCTCCCGCATCAGTTCGAGGTAGCGTGAATGGCTGGGGTGGTCTGTCGTTTAAGCGGGGCATAGCCTGAAATCAAATCGCGCAAGACGCTTGCGTCGCCCCTCCGATTGTCTATTTGTTGGGCACAATGAAAGCTGATGATTATTTGAGCGTTCTGCGCTCGGGCGATGGCCAGGGGCAGGCCGGCGAGAGGGCAGGCGCCGCGGCTTCGGTGCCGGTCCTGCTCGCCCCCCTGTCGGGCGTCACCGACCTGCACATGCGTCGCATCGCGCGGCGTCTGGGTGCAAGCGCCGTCGTCTCGGAAATGGTCGCCGCCGCCGAATTCGCCCGTGGGGCGGAGGAGGCGCGCCTGCGGGCCGAGGGGAGCGGTGTCGATCCCCACGTGGTCCAGCTCGCCGGCTGCATGCCCGAATCGATGGCGGAGGCCGCCCGGTTGGCCGAGGCGAACGGCGCCGACGTCATCGACATCAATATGGGCTGCCCGGCCAAGACCGTCACCGGCGGGGAGGCGGGCTCCGCCCTCATGCGCGACATCGAGGGGGCCACGCGCATCCTCGCCGCCGTCCGCGCGGCGGTCACGATCCCGGTCACCGTGAAGATGCGCCTCGGCTGGGACCATGCGAGCCTCAATGCCCCCGATCTCGCCCGGCGCGCCCAGGGCCTCGGCCTCGCGGCGGTGACGGTGCATGGCCGCACCCGCCAGCAATTCTACAAGGGCCAGGCCGATTGGGCCGCCATCCGCGCCGTGGTGGACGCGGTCTCGATTCCGGTCATCGCCAATGGCGACGTCGTCGATCTCGCCGGCGCGCGGGCCTGCCTCGCCGCATCGGGCGCGGCCGGGTTGATGATCGGGCGTGCGGCCGTGGGTCGTCCCTGGCTCGTGGGCGAGATCGCCGCCGGTCTCGCCGGCCGGGCACCGCGCTCCCTCGACGCCGAAGAGAAGGCCGCCCTGGCCCTCGAGCATTACCAGGGGCTGATAGCGCTCTACGGCCCCGCCATGGGCGTGCGCCACGCGCGCAAGCATCTGGCGGCCTATGTGGACGATGTCGGCGCCCTCGGCCCGGATGACCGGACACGGCTTCTCACCACGACCGACCCGACAATCGCGGCCGACCTTCTCCTGAGGGCGATGCGGCCCCTGCGCGAACCGTCCATCACCGAGGAGGCAGCGTGAGCGCGGACAAGGACTATGGCGGAAGGACCCGCCCATTGCCTTCGAGTGAGGCGGTGATCAACGCGCTGCCGCTGCCGGTTCTGACCATCGGCGCGGATGACCGCATCCTTCACGTGAACCACGCGGGGGAGACGTTCTTCGATCATTCCGCCCGGTTGATGCAGCGCCGGCACTTGCGCGACATCATCCCGTTCTCGTCCCCGATCAGCGCTCTCGTGGCCGAAGTGCGCCGCCGCAAGGCGAGCGTCAGCGAATACGGCGTCGAACTGGTTCAGCCGCGCTCCGGCCTGGAGCGCAATGTCGACGTCTTCGCGACCCCCCTCGGCGACGAGGAGGACGCGGTGGTGATGATGCTGCAGGAGCGCACCATCGCCGACAAGATGAACCGCCAGCTGACCCATCGCGGCGCCGCCCGCTCGATGATCGCGCTGGGCGCCATGCTGGCGCATGAAATCAAGAACCCGCTCGCGGGCATCCGCGGGGCGGCCCAGCTCCTCGAACAATCGGGCACCGAGGACGACCGTCTGCTCACCCGGCTGATCTGCGACGAATCCGACCGGATCGTCCGCATCGTGGAGCGGATGGAGCTGTTCGGCGACGAACGCCCGGTCGAACGCGGCCCGGTCAACGTGCACGGCGTGCTCGATCAGGTGAAGCGCTCGGCCCAGTCGGGCTTTGCCCGGCACATCCGCTTCGTCGAGACCTACGACCCGTCGCTGCCGCCGGTCCTCGGCAATCGCGATCAGTTGATCCAGGTCATCCTCAACCTCGTGAAGAACGCCGCCGAGGCCATCGGCGCCGATGCGGTGGACGGCGAGATCACCCTCTCCACCGCCTTCCGTACGGGGCTGAAGATGCAGGTTCCGGGCTCGCGCGAGCGGGTCAGCCTGCCCATCGAAGTCGCGGTGCGGGATAACGGGCCGGGGGTCTCGGCCGAGCTTCTGCCCGACCTGTTCGACCCGTTCGTGACCACCAAAGCCCAGGGGTCCGGCCTCGGACTTGCATTGGCTGCCAAGATCATCGGCGATCACGGTGGCATCGTCGAATGCGATCCGGTGCCGCGCCGCACCACTTTCCGTCTCCTCCTTCCCATGTCGAGCGCCCGAGACGGGCGCGAATCGGTCGTGGAGCAATAGAGTCGCGTCATGCCCAACGGCCACATCATCGTCGCGGACGACGACGCTGCGATCCGCACCGTCCTCAACCAGGCCCTGTCACGGGCGGGCTACGAAGTCCGCTCGACGGGCAACTGCGCCACGCTCTGGCGCTGGGTCGCGCAAGGGGAGGGCGATCTCGTCATCACCGACGTGATGATGCCGGATGAGAACGTGTTCGACCTGCTGCCGCGCATCAAGCGCGTCCGGCCGGAACTGCCGATCATCGTCATGAGCGCGCAGAACACGTTCATGACCGCGATCCGCGCCTCCGAGCGCGGGGCCTACGAATACCTGCCCAAGCCCTTCGACCTGAAGGAGCTCATCGCCATCGTCGGCCGGGCGCTCTCGCGGCCGCGCGGCACGCCCGCCCCCGGCGCCGATCCCGGCAACGAGGATATCCCGCTGGTCGGCCGCTCGCCGGCGATGCAGGAGATCTACCGGGCCCTCGCCCGCCTCATGCCCACCGACCTCACGGTGATGATCACCGGCGAGTCGGGCACCGGCAAGGAGCTGGTGGCCCGCGCGCTGCACGATTACGGCCGTCGCCGCTCCGGGCCGTTCGTGCCGGTGAACATGGCGGCGATCCCGCGCGACCTCATCGAATCCGAACTCTTCGGACACGAGAAGGGCGCCTTCACCGGCGCGCTCTCGCGCTCGGCCGGGCGGTTCGAGCAGGCCGAGGGCGGCACGCTCTTCCTCGACGAGATCGGCGACATGCCGATGGAGGCCCAGACCCGCCTCCTGCGCGTGCTGCAACAGGGCGAATACACCACGGTGGGCGGCCGGGTCCCGATCAAGACCAATGTCCGCATCATCGCGGCCACCAACAAGGACCTGCGCGTCTCGATTCAGCAGGGCATCTTCCGCGAGGATCTGTTCTTCCGGCTCAACGTCGTGCCGCTGCGCTTGCCCGCGCTGCGCGAGCGCTCGGAGGACGTGCCGGACCTGATCCGTCACTTCTTCATCCTGGTGGAGAAGGAGGGTCTCAGCCGCAAGCAGCTCGACGGCGAGGCGATGGAGCGCCTGAAGCGCTATCGCTGGCCCGGCAACGTGCGCGAACTGGAGAACCTCGTCCGCCGCCTCGCGGCCCTCTACCCGCAGGAGACGATCACCGGCCCGGTCATCGAGGCCGAGCTCGACACGCTGCCGCTCGCCCAGCCACAGGCCAACGGGTCCGGTGCGCGCAAGGCCGGCGCGGCGGACAACGAGACGCTGTCGGCCGCGGTGGAGCGGCATCTCGCCGAGTATTTCAGCGGTTATCGCGACACGCTGCCCCCTCCCGGACTCTACCACCGAATCCTGCGCGAGATCGAAGGCCCGCTCATCGGCGCGGCGCTCGCCGCCACGCGCGGCAACCAGATCCGCGCGGCGGAACTGCTCGGCGTCAATCGCAACACCCTGCGCAAGAAGGTGCGGGACCTCGACCTTCAGGTCTTCCGCAACGCACGGTGAGCCCGAACGACACGTCCGGCGAACCAGGGGACCTGTTCCATTTCAGCGAAGACCCGGCGATCCGGGTCTTCGCGCCGCGCCCCGTCCGCGTCGGCGTGGATCGCGGACAGGCGGGAGCCTGGCTGAACGGCCCCCTGGTCTGGGCGATCGATGCAGCCCACAGCCTGCTCTACCTCTTCCCGCGCGACTGCCCCCGGATCGTGATCTGGCCGACCGAACGGACCACGCCGGAGGACCGGCGGGCCTGGTTCGGCGACGTCACCGACCGCGCCGTCGCCTATGTGGAGGAGGCCTGGTCGGAGAGGATCGCGACCGCCGCGATCCAACGCTACCGGATGCCGGCCGAGACCTTCGAGCCCACCGGCGAGCCCGGCACCTGGGTCTCTCGAAGCCCGGTCGTCCCTGTTGGCCACGACACGATCCGGGACCTCCCCGCCGCGATGAAGGCGCAAGGCGTCGAACTCCGCCCCCTGCCGCGACTCACGCCCCTGGCGCCGATCTGGCGCTCCACCCTCCACGCCAGCGGCATCCGTCTCAGGAATGCGCAGGACTGGGTCACGCCGGAGGGCGGACCGCCGAGGCCGATCGCCGGTGTTTGTGCGGTTAGGTGATGCTCGAGTTGATCGGAACGGCCGGTCAAGCAACAGCTTCTGGCTCCACAAGAATGGCGCACGGCAATATTTGCGATGAGTTGCTGGACATACCAGAAAGGATAGATTGCCCTTTTCGATTCATAATTGGCAAAGACATAAAATAATAGCTGTCATGACGCGTTGTGAAAAAACTTTTCACAATCATCTTAATATCTATTCTGCCCTTCGATTTATTTTATAGATATATCTTTAGATATATTCGAAGAAATTTTAATCGATTAACGTAGAACGGCAACCAACAACAAACACTTACCAGGCGTGATGTTTGCGCCACTCGATAAAGTTCAAAAAACCATTATTCGATCGCCTGACGCGTTTGTCCGAGGAGAGAACGTTTGGCCGAGGATCATGGTCGCTCTCCTTTCCGGACATGGCTTTCGATCTCGGTGCTCGGCATCGCCGCGTTCACGATGGTCTCGACTGAATTCGCCCCTATCGGGCTGATGTCGCAGATGGCTGGCGATCTCGGCGAATCCCAGGCCACGATCGGCCTCACGGTCACCCTCTACGCTTGGTTCGGAGCCCTCAGCGGTCTTCTCGCGCCGACACTTGTCGGACGCGTCCCGCGCAAAGCTCTCCTGATCGGATTGATGCTCGTCATCGCCGCGTCGAACGCGATCGCGCTTATGTCGCCGTCCCTGGAGGCGCTGTTCCTCGCCCGCCTCGTCGGGTCCGTGGCACACGGCATCTTCTGGGCGACGGTCGCCGCCTTTGCCATGGACATCGCCCCGCCTCACCGAACGGGGCTGGCGACCTCCATCGTCTTCGGCGGTATTTCCGTCGCCACGGTCATGGGTGTTCCGGCGGTGAACATGGCGGGGCAGGTGATGGGATGGCGCGGAGCCTTCGGCGCGCTTGGGCTGCTCGGTCTGCTCACGGCCGTTTCGATGATGGTGACGCTTCCCAACCTGACGACATCGGCGCGCGGCCGGGAGGCGACGCTCGCCGATGCCATCGGTCAGCGGACGCTCCGCCCGATCTACGCCATCACCGCGCTGATCGGGGCGGTTCATTTCTCGGCCTACACCTTTGCCGAACCGTATATCGCCGCGCTTCCGGGCATCCTGCCGACGACGGTCCCGATTTTCCTCTTCGCCTTCGGTGCGGCAGGGCTTCTGGGCAGCGTTCTCGGCGCGTTGTTGATCGATCGCTTCCTGCACGAGGTCATCCTGTGTGCGCTCACGGCGATGGGAATGGCCCTGATCCTCATGGGAACGTCCAGCACGGTCCTTGGCCTTATCGGCGTCGGAGCATGCCTCGTGGTCTGGGGCGCGGCGATCTCGATGCTTTTCGCGACGTTGCAGACCTGGATTCTGAAGGCAGCCGGCCCGCTGGCGACGCCGGCGGCAGCCGTTCACACGGCCGTCCTGAACGCGGCGATCGGCATCGGCGCCATGGCGGGATCCGCCCTGCTCGATCGATGGGGTCCCTTCACCGTCATGCTCGGTGCCGGGATCGGCGCGATCCTGACACTGGGCTTCGCCCTCATCCCGCAGGGACGGAGGAGACAGACCATTTGAAGAATTCCCCGCCCGACACAGCGCCCGTCATTCGCATCGCGGCAGCGTTGATCTTCGATTCGCACGGCCGAACGCTCCTCGTTCGAAAGCGAGGGTCCTCGTTCTTCATGCAGGCGGGAGGAAAGATCGAGCCGGGAGAAACCCCGCTCGCGGCTTTGGGGCGAGAGCTGAAGGAAGAGCTGGGCGTGGAGCTTCCGTCCGAAGCATCCTATCTCGGCCGCTTCGTCGCGGAAGCCGCGAACGAAGACGGCCACTGGGTGGACGCCGAACTTTACGGCTTCGACCTCGAACAGAAGGTCTGTCCAGCAGCCGAAATCGAAGAGGTGGTCTGGGTTTCCATGACGATGCCGCCAACGATCGAGCTTGCCCCCCTGACAGCCAACCAAATCATTCCGCTTGCCCGGCGAATGCACCTGTCAAAGTTGTAAATCGCACTTCATCGAACAGACAAGGGCCGATGGGCGCCATACGGCAAAGCGCGGGCGGGTTTCCCCGTCCGCGCTTCGAAAGATAAACCCAGCCGCGAGGGTCAGGACGTGGGTGTCAGGCCATGGCGGGCTTGGCCGTCATGGCGCGCGTCTCGCCGAGACCGAGCCAGTTCCGGCGCATGGGCTTGAGGACGAAATAGGCGAGGATCGCGGTCAGCACGTCGAGGGTGATGATGATCGCGAAGACCGGGAGCCAGGAGCCCTGGACCAGGTAGATCCAGGCGGCGATCGGTCCGCCGAAGAGCGAGCCGATGCCCTGCGCCATGTAGAGGAAGCCGTAATTGGTGGTGGCGTGCTTGGTGCCGAACGTGTCGGTGAGGATCGAGGGGAACAGCGAGAAGATCTCGCCCCAGGCGAAGAAGACGACGCCCGAAAGCAGGGCGAAGGCGTAAGCGTTCTCGCGGAAGACGAGGAGCAGCGCGATGGCCACCGCTTCGGCGGCGAACGCGATGCCCATCGTGTTCTCGCGGCCGATCTTGTCCGACACCCAGCCGAAGAAGGGCCGGGTGAGACCGTTGGTGATGCGGTCGAAGGTGAGGGCGAAGGGCAGGGCCACGAAGCCGAAGATGATCGCGTCGGCCACGCCGAAGTCGCGGGCGAAGGACGCGAAGTTCGCCACCACCATCAGGCCGCCGGTGGACATCATCGTCATCATCGCGAACATCAGCCAGAACAGAGGCGTCTTCAGCATCTCCTTCGGGGCGGTGTCGTGGACACAGGTCGAGAGGTTGCGGGCCGGGGCCGGCAGGACCTCGTCGGCGCGGGGAGCCCTCAGGCCGAGGGCGGCCAGTGCGCCGATGACGCCGAGGATAATGCCGAACACCGTCAGCGTGTGGCGGTAGCCCGAGGCGGTAAGCATGTCGCTGATGGGGAAGGTGCTCAGCATCGCGCCCATGCCGTAGCCGGCGGCGACCACGCCCACGGCGAAGCCGCGGCGATCGGGAAACCATTTCACCATCAGGCCGACGATGCCGACATAGACGATGCCGGTGCCCAGACCGCAGAACAGGCCGTAGGTGGCGTAGACGCCCCAGAGCGTGTCGACGCGGGCGGCCAGCACCCAGCCGAGGCCCGAGAGGATGGCGCCCAACGCGATCATCAGCTTGGGGCTGAACCGGTCGATCAGGTAGCCCTGGACCGGCGAGAAGAAGGTCTGAAGCACGATCAGGATCGTGAAGGTCCATTGCAGCTGCGGCAGGCTCGCGCCCGTCGTCGCGATGAGCGGCTTGGTGAACAGGGTCCAGACGTATTGCGGGCTGGAGATCGCCATCATGGCCACGAGGCCGAGGCCGAGTTGTATCCAGCGCTGCCGGGAAAGATTCGTATCCATTATGCACTCCATGCTGCGGGCACGGAGACGCAAAGTGTATACCAATTGAACCGACGGGGTCGTCAGCCGGTGGCGGAGACCAGCCAGCAACCCGCATTCAGGGCGACGGCCCCCGAGACGGCGCGCGTCGTGAAGTCGTCGCTCACCCTGCGCAGGGCCTCCACGCGGATCGATGCCGGCTGATCGCGCAGGAGTCGGGAGACGGGGCCGAGCTCGGTGGCGAAATCCGCGGCGGCCTCCGCCGCGGTGGGGCCCGCGCCGTCACCGGACCGGGCGAGGGTGAGCGGGCGGTCGACGGCCTCGACGGTGATGTCACGGAAGCCGGCCTCCGCCAGCACGGCACGAATGGTCTCCGCTTCGGCGAAGCGGAACGGCCCGGGCGCGTCCGGAGGACCCGGCTCGGGTTCCGGCACGAGGGGTAGGACGAGGTCCCTCGGCACGGTGATCCAGGGATTGTCCTCGATTCGCCGCCAGCACAGGAAGGTCAGGCTGCCACCGGGAACCAGGGCCTTGCGGATGTTGGCGAAGGCGGCGGCGGAATCGTCGAAGAACATGATTCCGAAGCGCGAGATCGCGTGTTCGAAAACCGCCGCGCCGAAATCGTGGCTCTGCGCGTCCGCCTCGATGAACGCGATCGGCGCGCCGGCGGAAGCCTCGAGTCCGGCCCGCTCGCGCGCGACGGCGAGCAGGGGCGCGGAGAGATCGGCCGCCACCACATGTCCACCGGCACCGAGATGCCGCGCGGCGGCGATGGCGCAATCACCGGCGCCGCAGCCGATATCCAGCACCGAGCCGTCCACCCGAAGGCGTGCCGCATCGAGCAACGCGGTGGTGAGGGGCGCGAAGACAGCGTCGATCCGGCGCTGGTTGCGGGCCCAGCGCGCGCCGACCTCGCCGTTCCAGTATTCGCGCTGGGTGATCCCGCCATCCGCCATCATGAACCGTCCGGTCTCTGGGCCTCGATCGTCCGATCCCCGGCGGGGACCCGTCTCACAGGCCGGCCGAACCGCCATCCGAGCGCGGATCGTGGACCGCCTCGATGCGCCCGTTGCCGGGATGGCGGACCAGCATGCCGGCATGGCCGAGGGAATCGATGTAGGAACCGCCGAGTTCCTCGATCTCGTGGCCCATCGAGCGTAGCTCGGCGATGCAGGCCGGATCGAACCGGTCCTCCACCTTCACGCTCAACGATTCGGCACCCCATGTGCGCCCGTAGAGCAGGCGCGGCGCGTCGACGGCCTCGGCCGGGCTCATGCCATAATCGGCATACCGCGAAAAAATCTGGGCCTGGAATTGCGGTTGCCCGTCGCCGCCCATGCTGCCGTAGGACATCACGCGGCCGTCGTCGAAGGCGGCCAATCCGGGGATCAGGGTGTGGAACGGCCGGCGCCCCGGCTCCAGAGGGTTCACCGCGCCCTTGTCCAGAGAGAACGAGGTGCCGCGGTTCTGCCAATGGATTCCGGTCTTCGGCAGGACGATCCCCGAACCGTATTCCCAGTAGATCGACTGGATGTAGGAGACGGCCAGACCGTCCTTGTCGATGGCGCCCATCCAGACGGTGTCGCCGTCGCCCGGTCCCCGGAGGGGCACGGAGGCGGCGCGGCGCATGTCGATCTGGGCCGCCTCGCGGTCGAGGCGCTCCGGGGTGAGGAAGCTCGCCGGATCGACGCTCAGCCGGTCGTAATCGGTGACCGTGCGGTCGCGGATGGCGAAGGCGCGCTTCGTCGCCTCGATCAGCCCGTGATACTGCGCCGTGCTCTCGGGCCGCGACACCTTCAGCCGGTCGAAGATGCCGAGGATGATGAGCGCGGCGAGTCCCTGGGTGGGCGGCGGGAAGTTGTAAAGCGTCGCGTCGCGACGGCGCAGCGACAGGGCAGCCCGCTCTCGCGGCGCGTAGGCTTCGAGATCGGCCCGCGTCACCGGCGAACCGAGGCGGTCGAGATCGGCGGCGATCTCGCGGCCGAGGTCGCCCCGGTAGAAATCGTCGAGCCCCGCATGGGCCAATTGTTCGAGCGTATCGGCGAGAGCCGGCAGGCGGCGCGTGGCGCCGGCGGCGAAGGGCTTGCCGCCGTCGAGGAAGGTCTGCGCGAAACCGGGCTGGTCGTGGAGCGTGTCGATCTCCTTCGGCACGTAGCGCGCCTCGGAGGGCGACACCGCGCAGCCCTGGCGCGCGTGTCGGATCGCATCCGACAGCAAGGTCTCGAGGGGAAGCCGGCCGCCCAGCGCCTTGGCGAGGTCGAGAGCCAGACGCCAGCCGCCGATGGCGCCGGCCACGGTCAGGGCCGCATCCGGCCCGCGCGAGGGGATCGTCTCATGGCCCTGGCTGCGATAGCGAGCGACCGTGGCGAGAGACCCGGCAGGACCGCAGGCCTCGATGCCGCGCACTCGGCCGCCCGGTTCGCGAACCAGCCAGAAACCGTCGCCTCCGATGCCGTTCATATGCGGATAGACCACGGCGATGGTCGCCGCCATCGCCGCCATCGCCTCGATGGCGTTGCCGCCTTGCGCCAGAACGGTTTGTCCGGCGGTAGCGGCCAGGTGGTGAGGCGCGGCAACGGCGGCGGAGGAATAGACGGGCGTCTCGGGCATCGCGAACTCGGTGTGAGGAAAGGCGTGAGGATAATGTATTTTTACGCCCGGTCGACAGTGACATGTCCCTGGCAAGAACCGGACGCAGCCTGCTGCGGCAGCATCGGTTTCACCGCTCGAAGCGTCGTGTGAGGCCGCGCTGCATGAACGTTTTCCGCCGATACGCTTGCCCAATTCGTATTAATTTCGCCACACTGTTGTGGCGACGCATCAGCCATGGCGTGGCTTCGACGTTCCAGACAATCGGCCGCCTCGGGAGACGACGTCTCCCAGCAGGGCGAGCCCGAACCGCATAACAGACGGGCGCCGCCGCGCGGGCCCGGCTGGGTCGGTGCGCTCGTCGTCAGCACCGCCCTGGTCTCGGCCATCGCGACCTTCCTGATCCTCGCCGGGGTCATCCGGGTGACGCCGACGCCGACGATCGGCCTGACGCTGCTGGGCATCAACGTCTTCCTCGTCCTCAGCCTGTTCGTCGTCATCGGCTGGGAGGCGCGGGTCTTCCTGCATGCGCGCCGGGCCAATGCGGCCGTGGCACGCCTGCATACCCGCATCGTCGGCCTGTTCAGCCTCATCGCAATCCTGCCCACGGTGCTCCTGGCCGTCGTGGCGGCGGTGACGATCGATCGCGGATTGTCGCTCGGCTTCACCGACCGCGTCCGCGACGTGGTGCTGAAATCCGTCGAGGTGGCCGACGCCTACCAGGAGAACCAGTGCCAGTCGCTCGCCCGCGAGATCCGCATCCTCAACGACGACCTCACGCGGGCGCGGCCGAATTTCGACGTGAACCGGCAATGGTTCGAGAACTTTCTGACCACACGGGCGACGGCGCTCGGGCTGCCGGTCGCCGAGATCATGCGGGGGCCGAACGAGGTCGTCGCCCGGGCCAAGATCGACATCCTGAAGGAACGCCGGCTCCCCTCCGCCGCGGCCTTCGAGGAGGCGGCCAAGTCCAACGAGACGATCTGCCTGCGGCCGAGCGAGGGCCGGATCTTCGCCGCCCTGCTGCAGATGCCCGCCTATGACGGGGCCGTGCTGCTGGTGCAGCGCGAGGTGAGCCAGCTCGCCGTCGACTTCCCCGGCGTCTCGCGGGCGGCGGCCGCCGAGTACCTCACCTACGATTCCCTGAAGCGCTCGATCCAGATCAGCTTCGCCTCGATCTTCGTGCTGATCGCGCTGATCGCCCTGCTGTCGGCGGTCTGGTTCGGCCTCAACTTCGCCAACCGGTTCGTGGCGCCGATCCGCCGGCTGATCAACGCAGCCGACCAGGTCGCTTCGGGCAATTTCTACGCCCAGGTCCCGGCCCGGAAAAGCGACGGCGACCTCGCCCATCTCGGCGAGAGCTTCAACAAGATGACCCAGGAGCTGCGGCGCCAGCACGATGGGCTGACGGCGGCCAGCGAACTCATCGACCGGCGCCGCCGGTTCACCGAAGCGGTGCTTGCCGGCGTCTCGCCCGGCGTCATCGGCGTCGACGCGGCCGGCCTCGTCACCATCGCCAACCCCTCCATCGAGCGCACGCTCGGGCTCAAGGCGGACGCGATCATCGGCAAGCCGCTGGTCCAGGCGGTGCCCGAGCTTCAGGCCATCCTTCCCGAGGGAGGGGAGGGCCGCCTGCGCGCCCTCCAGCAGCAGATCCAGCTGACCCGCGACGGGCGCGAGCGCACGGTCACCGTGCGCGTCACCAGCGAGCAGGCCCAGGGCGGCGCCCGCGGCTTCGTGGTGACGCTGGACGACATCACCGATCTCGTCACGGCCCAGCGCACCTCCGCCTGGGCGGATGTCGCCCGCCGCATCGCCCACGAGATCAAGAACCCGCTGACGCCGATCCAGCTCTCGGCCGAGCGTATCCGGCGCAAGTACGGCAAGGTCATCGTCGCGGACAAAGACGTGTTCGACCAGTGCACGGCGACGATCATCCGCCAAGTGGACGAGATCAAGCGCATGGTGGACGAGTTCTCGTCCTTCGCGCGGATGCCGAAACCCGCCATCGCCCGGAACGACCTCAGCGAGATCGCCAAACAGAACCTGTTCATGATGCGGGTGGCGCATCCCGACATGGAGTTCGGCTTCACCGAAGCCGGGCAGGACCGCCTGCATGCCGCCTTCGACATCAGGCTCCTGTCGCAGGCGATCACCAACATTCTCAAGAACGCGGTGGAGGCCGTCTCCGCCGTTCCCGAGGCCGAACTGGGCAAAGGCCGAGTCGATCTGCGCCTCCTCGTCGAGGAGGGGTTCGCGGTGATCGAGATCACCGACAACGGCAAAGGCTTCCCCGTCGAGGGGCGCCAGCGGCTGCTCGAGCCCTATATGACCACCCGCGAGGGCGGCACCGGGCTCGGGCTCGCGATCGTCAGCAAAGTGCTCGAAGAGCATGGCGGTGGCATCGAACTGAACGACAATCCAGAGGGCAGGGGCGGTCGCGTGCGGATGCGCGTGCCGCTCGATACCCAGGAAAAGAAGCCGGAGGGGACACCTTCCGCGCAGGCTGAGAAGGTTGCCGCACAGACGGCACCCCCAATCGCGGAGATGACGTCATGAGCGCCGATATTCTGATCGTCGACGATGAGGCCGACATCCGCGACCTCGTCGCCGGCATTCTCGACGACGAAGGCCACCGGACCCGCACGGCCGGAGGCTCCGACGAGGCGCTCGCCGCCATCGAGTCGCGTCGCCCTCACCTCGTCTTCCTCGACATCTGGCTGCAGGGTTCGCGCCTCGACGGGCTGCAGGTGCTCGACCAGATCAAGCTCGGGCATCCCGACCTGCCCGTGGTGATGATTTCGGGCCACGGCAACATCGAGACGGCGGTGGCCGCCATCAAGGCGGGCGCCTACGACTTCATCGAGAAGCCGTTCAAGGCCGATCGTCTGGTCCTGGTCGCCGAGCGTGCCCTCGAAGCCTCCCGGCTCAAGCGCGAGGTGCGTGATCTCAAGGCGCGCTCAGGCCAGGCGAGCCGGCTCGTCGGCGGGTCCGTGGCGGTGAACCAGCTGCGCCAGACCGTGGAGCGGGTGGCCCCCACCAATGCACGCGTGATGATTCTGGGCGCACCGGGTTCGGGCAAGGAACTCTCTGCGCGGACGCTGCACGCCTCGTCGACCCGCGCGAGCGGCCCGTTCGTGGTCATCAACGCGGCGATGATCACCCCCGAGACCATGGAGGCCGAGCTGTTCGGCGTCGAAGCCGGCGAGGGCCGTGCCCGCCGGGTGGGCGCCCTGGAGGAGGCCCATGGCGGCTCCCTCTATATCGACGAGATCGCCGACATGCCGCGCGAGACCCAGAACCGCATTCTGCGGGTTCTGGTGGACCAGAACTTCCAGCGCGTCGGCGGCACCACCCGCGTCCATGTGGACGTGCGCATCATCTCCTCCTCCTCGCGCGATCTCGCCGAGGAGATCGCCGCGGGCCGCTTCCGCGAAGACCTGTTTCACCGCCTTTCCGTGGTGCCGATCCGGGTGCCGTCCCTGTCCGAGCGGCGCGAGGACGTGCCGGAACTCATCAACTTCTTCATGGAGCAGATCTCGACCGCCACGGGGCTCGCCCGCCGGCGCATCGCCGAGGACGCCATGGCGGTGCTGCAATCGCACGATTGGCCCGGCAACATCCGTCAGCTGCGCAACAACGTCGAACGGCTGATGATCCTCACCCATACCGACCCGGAGCAGGAGGTGACCTCCGAGATGCTTCCCACCGAGATCGGCGCCCTGGTGCCGACGACGCCGAACGGGGCGGGCGGCGAGAAGCTGATGAGCCTCGCCTTGCGCGAGGCGCGCGAAATCTTCGAGCGCGAATATCTGATCGCGCAGATCGCGCGATTCTCCGGAAACATATCGCGGACCGCCGAGTTCATCGGGATGGAACGCTCGGCCCTGCACCGCAAGCTGAAGTCGCTCGGCATCGGCCCCTGAGGGCCCGGGCGACCTTCACCTTACATGTACGTGCCCCTTGCATGTGCGTGACAATGAACGTGTAATAGTCGAGGTTGTCTGTTTTCACCGGTCTGCTACGCATTCAAACCAACAAGAACCCGCCAGTCACGGCGGGCGGCAGGTTTATAAGAAGGATTAATAAAAAATGGCGGGCGAACGCGCTCAGAACCTGCAGGACACGTTTCTCAATCATGTCCGCAAGAACAAGATCCCGCTCACGATCTTCCTCGTCAACGGCGTCAAGCTCCAGGGCGTCGTGACCTGGTTCGACAACTTCTGCGTCCTCCTGCGCCGGGACGGTCATTCGCAGCTCGTCTACAAGCATGCGATCTCGACGATCATGCCCGGTCACCCGGTTCAGTTGTTCGAGCCGGACGAGACGGCGCCCGAGAAAGCCTGACCTTCCCGTGCGGTAGGGCGGAAAAGCCCGGCTCGACCTTCGTCGAACCGGGCTCGCATCTCACGACGGGATCAGGCGCGGGACGGGCTTACCAGCCCCATGCCGGACGACAATGCAGGCCGCCATACGGACCGCGCCAGCAGGCGCCGCCGCCATAGGCGCCCCATGGGCCGGGATGCCAGAAATGACGCGGGCCCCAGCCGGGTCCGTACCACCAATCGATGAAGAGGCTCGCGCTCTTGCCCGAAACGGGCGGCTTATCGCCGAGAACCTTGACGGTATAGGTGAGGGTGTCGCCGTTGAGCTTCGGATCGGTGAGTTCGACGACGGAGAGCTGTGCCTCGCCGTTGACATCCACCGACAATGTCGCGTTCGGCGGGTCCTTCTGGAAGTCGCTCTTTCCGGAGGTCCAATAGTCGACGAACTTCGCCGTGGCCGCGTCGCCGGTCATGCGCTCCGGCCGGTCGGTGAACATCAGGGTCTGCGGCGCGACACCCTTGAGCGTCAGAGTGTTGCCCTCGAATGTCACGGAATCGGCGGTCTGGACGAACAGCCAGTTCGCGGCCGGCATGGCGATCTTGGTATCGGACTTCGCATCCGGAACAGGCTGGGCCTGCGCTGCGGTGCCGAGGATCGACAACGCTACGGCCGCCAAAAGAGAAATAGTTTTCATATGCTAACCTTCGGTAATATTGACAGGCCTGCCTCAGGCCGGTCGATAAGCCGCGTTGGCCCTTACGATCCGATTAATGCGGTCCTTATACATGCTCCTACATTGATATTTGCCCACGGATCGGATGGCGCCGCCCTTGAGGTTCCGTGGGCGACGAGCCGGCATTCCCGCGCCCCGCCCGGACACTGTCAATGGAGCCCAGGCTCCCCCATATGAGTAGATCTCATGACACTCGCGATGAGTGAGTGCTTCTCCTCCGAGCAGGATGGCGCAGCGGGAGTTTTGTGAGAGACACGAGATCCGCGCTTTTTTCGCCGACCCGGCATCCCCGTCGGCGGAGAGCGCTCTAAGCCCGATGGGCAAGGGAACTTCATGAGCGAACCTATGCTTCCCGGAGAGGCACGGCTGCAGGCGATGGCCGCCCCCGAGGGAGACATCGCGGCGGCAACCCATACGCTCGTCGTGGGGCCGTATCTCACCCGTACTTCTCTCTCGAGGAACGGCAGCCAGACGCAGGAGCCGATGCGTTCCAGCGAGGCGCGGATCGACGAGGCGGCGGGTCTCGCCGTGGCCATCGAGCTGGACGTCACCGAAGCGATCATCGCGCCCGTCTCCCGCATCCGCCCCTCGACCTATCTCGGCAAGGGCCGCGTCGAGGAACTGGCCGGGCGGATCAAGGCCGAGGAGATCGGGCTCGTCGTGATGGATTGCGCACTCTCGCCGGTGCAGCAGCGCAACCTGGAAAAGGCGTTCGGCTGCAAGGTCATCGACCGCACCGGCCTGATCCTCGAAATCTTCGGCCGTCGTGCCTCGACCCGCGAGGGCACGCTACAGGTCGAGCATGCCCACCTGGCCTATCAGCGGAGCCGGCTCGTACGGTCCTGGACCCACTTGGAACGGCAGCGCGGCGGCTTCGGCTTCCTCGGCGGCCCCGGCGAGACGCAGATCGAGGCCGATCGCCGGATGATCCAGGAGCGGATGACGAAGATCGAGCGCGAGCTCGACAGCGTCACGCGCACGCGTGGCCTGCACCGGGAGAGCCGCGCGCGGGTGCCGTATCCGATCGTCGCCCTCGTCGGCTACACCAATGCCGGCAAATCGACCCTGTTCAATGCGCTGACCAAGGCCGAAGTGATGGCCAAGGACATGCTGTTCGCCACCCTCGACCCGACCGCGCGCGCAACGAAGCTGCCGCATGGCGAGACGGTGATCCTCTCGGACACGGTGGGCTTCATCTCGGAACTGCCCACCGCCCTCATCGCCGCCTTCCGCGCCACGCTGGAGGACGTCATCGAAGCCGATATCCTGCTCCATGTCCGCGATGTCAGCCACGTCGATTCGGAAGCGCAGGCGGAGGATGTCGGCGATGTCCTGCGGGAACTCGGCATCGAGACGACGGCCGAGCGAATCATCGAGGTCTGGAACAAGGCAGACCTGCTCGACGATTCGGAGCGGACGCGCCTCCTCAACCTGAGCGCCCAGGGGCGCAACGACCGGGACAGCGACGTGCCGATCCTGGTCTCGGCCCTCACCGGCGAGGGTCTGGCGGCCTTGTCCGGCCGGATCGAGGCGCGGATCGCCAAGCGTCGTTCCACCTTCGCCGTGACCCTGGCGCCGGAGGATGGGGCAGCGCTCAATTGGCTGTACGAGAATGCCGAGGTCCTCGACCGGCGCGCCGAGGAGGCGGGCACGATCCACCTTGCCATCCGCGTGGCACCCGAGAAAGAGCCGCGCTTCCTCAACCGCTTCGCCAGTGCACGCAAGCTGAGCCGCGCGGACTGATAAGGGGGAAGCCTCCCGGCGGAGCGGCGGAAAGGCGATCGCCGATCCGCGACCGCGGGAGGCTTCGGAGGCCCAACAAAAAACCCCGGCTCCAAGGAAGCCGGGGGATGAGTTTCGGGTCCAGAAAGACGTCTTACGGCTGCAGCACGCCGTTGATGACGTGGATCACGCCGTTCGACTGCATCACGTTGGCGATGGTCACCTTGGCGGTGTTGCCCTTGGTGTCGGTGAGGTACACGGCCTTGCCCTTGGTCTGGACCACGAGCGGGGTGCCCTGCACGGTCTTGATCTGGCCTTCACCGCCGCCATCCTTGGCGATCTTCATGAGGTCTTTGGCGGTCAGGGTGCCGGGCACGACGTGGTAGGTCAGGATCGCGGTCAGCGTCGCCTTGTTCTCGGGCTTCACCAGGGTCTCGACGGTGCCGGCCGGCAGCTTGGCGAAGGCCGCGTTGGTGGGCGCGAAGACGGTGAAGGGGCCAGGACCCGAGAGGGTCTCGACGAGGCCGGCAGCCTTCACGGCGGCGACGAGGGTGGTGTGATCCTTCGAGTTCACCGCGTTCTCGACGATGGTCTTCGACGCATACATCGGAGCGCCGCCGACCATCGGGTTCTTGGCGAGGGCGGCCACCGGGAACGCGGCGCCCATGGTGAAGGCGAGGGCGACGGCGGCGAAGGTGGAGGCCACGGGGCGACGGGCGTTGGTCATGGAGCGTTCCTCTTGAGTCATGCCCCTTCGGAGGGGGTCATCGCTCGTTACGGAGCCCGGAAGAGGAAAGTTTCGGGAAAGCTGCAGAAAGTCGTGGTCGTGTTAGATACGGCGGGAAGCGAGCACCTGCTCCCAAGCAAAAGCCCGCCCGACCAGGAGGTCGGACGGGCTTTCGTGATCTGCACGGCGACGAGGATAACCCTCGCCACTGAGTACGAGATCAGTACTTGCGGATGATCGGGGCCGGAGCAGCGGCGACCGGGGTCGGCGAGTACAGCGGCACGATCAGGCGGCCCGAGATCTCGGTGCTGTCGAAGCTGGTGGTCGCGACGGTGCGGGCGACGTAGACCTGCGCGGTGGCGAAGCCGAAGTCGTAGCCGACGAGGCCACCCATCAGGAACCGGCCACGATCGTTGAGGGCGGCGTTGATGATGCCGCCAGCCTTGGCGCCGGTGTCGAAGTTGACGGTGCCGTAGGCGATGGCGCCGATCTCGAACTTGCCGAACTTCTTGGTCGCGGTCAGGTCGAGGTTGAGGGAGTCAGAGAGGGAGTAGACCGTGCCGAAGTCACGGCCACTGCCGAAGGAGGACGGCGAATCGTAGATGTTGGCGGTGAGGTTTGCAGTCAGATTGTAGCCATCGCCGGTGTAGCTGGCGGCAACGCCGACGCGGTAGGTGTTCGACGAAAGCTGGGGCAGCACGGCAGTGCTGGCGAGAGCGCCGGCGTTCGTGCGCAGGACACCACGATCACCGTTCAGCTCGTTCAGGTAGACACCGCCGAGCAAGCTGACGCCGAAGTTGTTGCCGAGGTCGAAGGCCCAGATGCCGCCGACGAAGGTACCGACGTTGATCGACGTGTCACGCAGGCCGGACGCACCGCTCTTGCCGAAGGTGAACACGGTCGGGGGAGCGACGAGGAGCTCGATGCGGCCGCCGAGCGGAACCAGCGGGGTCGACCAGACCAGCACGGGGATGTTGATCCCGACGTCCAGAGCCGAGTTGTCACGCGACTGGTAGACGAAGGTGTTCAGGGCGTAGATGCCCTCGGGAAGCGGCGCGCCGGTGGCGAGGCCGACCTGCTCGCCGGGGATCGTCGTGGTCTGTGCGTAGGAAGCCGAGGCGGTCATGCCCATGGTCAGCGCGAGTGCGCCGGTGGCGAGCCAGTTCTTCGTCATTTTCTAGTCCTTCCCAAGGATTTCAGGCACTCGCCGCGCAGACCTACGCACCATCTTGCCGAGCGCCGCATTCTTGCGGCTTCCTGGCTTTTTGTGCGTAGGGCCCCCCTTGCGGCCCGAATTCGTGTCTCAACGCTGAGAACTATTCTACAGGTCGGATCGGAATGACAGTCCAATGCTTCGGATCGAGGCAGTTCCAAATCCACCGTTGCGGAAAAGCCGCAATTTGGGCGCGCTGCAGCGCAAGGTTTTGTTAACTTTCTCGGCAGAATTGCCTTGGGCATGGCGTCGCATTGAGCAACGCATCGGCAAAATAACGCTGGGCCATCAAGCTGTTGCGAGCGACCGTATCAACGGGACGATTGCGCAAACGCGGCAGGCGGTTTGCGCATCGCAATTCCTGATCGCAGGCAGCCTGTGCGCCGCAACAGAGCCCCGGTTCCCCGCGCCGGACGAATCACGCTCGGCCGGCGCGTGAAGACTGCCTATTCCGCCGCGCTACGGCCCTTCGCAACTACGCTGGCGGTCGCCTCGGCGAGCGGCCGGCGGGCCAGCACGTCGCGCAGGAACCGGCCGGTATGGCTCGCCTTCGATTTGGCGATCTGCTCTGGCGTCCCTTCGGCCACGACGATTCCGCCGCCATCGCCGCCCTCGGGGCCCATGTCGATGACCCAGTCGGCGGTCTTGATGACTTCGAGGTTGTGCTCGATCACCACGACGGTGTTGCCCTGGTCCACGAGTTCGTGGAGCACCTCCATGAGCTTGGCGACGTCGTGGAAGTGAAGGCCGGTGGTCGGCTCGTCGAGGATGTAGAGGGTGCGGCCGGTGGCACGCTTGGAGAGTTCCTTCGATAGCTTCACCCGCTGCGCCTCGCCGCCCGACAGGGTTGTCGCCTGCTGGCCGACCTTGACGTAGCCGAGGCCGACCCGCGCCAGGGTCTCCATCTTCTCGCGGATCGTCGGTACGGCCTTGAACAGGTCGGCCGCCTCCTCGACGGTCATGTCGAGGACATCTGCGATGGAATGGTTGCGGTACTTCACCTCCAGGGTCTCGCGGTCGTAGCGGCGGCCCTTGCACACGTCGCAGGTGACATAGACGTCCGGCAGGAAGTGCATCTCGATCTTGATGACGCCGTCGCCCGAGCAGGCCTCGCAGCGCCCGCCCTTGACGTTGAAGGAGAAGCGGCCGGCCTGGTAGCCGCGCGCCTTCGCCTCCGGCAATCCGGCGAACCAGTCGCGGATCGGGGTGAAGGCGCCGGTATAGGTCGCCGGGTTGGAGCGCGGCGTGCGCCCGATGGGCGACTGGTCGATATCGATGACCTTGTCGAGATTCTCCAGCCCGTCGAGACGCTCGAACGGGGCCGGGTGCTCCATCGCGCCGTTGAGGGATTTGGCGACCGCCTTGTAGAGCGTGTCGATGATCAGGGTGGACTTGCCGCCGCCCGAGACGCCCGAGACGCAGGTGAAGGTTCCGAGCGGAATCTCGACGCTCACATCCTTCAGGTTGTTGCCCCGCGCGCCGACGAGGGTGAGCTTGCCCTTCTTCGTCTTGCGCCGGGCTGTGGGCACCCGCACGCTCATCTCGCCCGTCAGGTACTTGGCAGTGAGCGAGGCGGGGTTCTTCAGCACCTCCTCGGGGGTGCCCTGGGCGATGATCTGCCCGCCATGGATGCCGGCACCGGGGCCGACATCGACGACGTAATCGGCCTGGAGGATCGCATCCTCGTCGTGCTCGACGACGATGACGGAATTGCCGAGGTCGCGCAGGCGCTTCAGCGTGCCGAGCAAGCGCTCGTTATCGCGCTGGTGCAGGCCGATGGAGGGCTCGTCGAGCACGTAGAGCACCCCCGTCAGCCCGGAGCCGATCTGCGAGGCGAGGCGGATGCGCTGGCTCTCGCCACCCGAGAGCGAGCCCGAGCCGCGCGCCAGGGTGAGGTAGTCGAGGCCGACATCGACCAGGAAGGTTAGCCGGTCGCGGATCTCCTTCAGGATGCGGAAGGCGATTTCGTTCTGCTTCGGCGTCAGCTTCTCCGACAGTTCGGAGAACCAGCGATGCGCCTCGCGCACGGAAAGCGCGGTGACGTCGCCGATATCCTGCATGGCGACCTTCACCGCCAAAGCCTCGATCTTGAGGCGCTTGCCGCCGCAGGAGGCGCAAGGGGTCTCGCTCATGAACCGGGCGATGTCCTCGCGCGAGGCGTCGCTCTCGGTCTCCTTGTAGCGCCGCTCCAGGTTCGGGATGACGCCCTCGAACGGCTTGTTCACCTCGTAGGCGCGCATGCCGTCGTTATAGGCAAAGCGGATCGACTCGCGGCCGGAGCCGTAGAGGATGACCTTGTGCGCCGTCTCCGGCAGGTCCGACCAGGGCGACGTGGTCTTGAAACCGTAATGCCCCGCCAGGGCGTCCAGGGTCTGGCCGTAATAGGGGGATGTCGATTTCGCCCACGGGCCGACGGCACCGCGCTTGAGGCTGAGCTTGACGTCGGAGATGACCAGTTCGGGGTCGATCCGCATCTCGTGGCCGATGCCGCCGCAGGTCGGGCAGGCGCCGAACGGGTTGTTGAACGAGAACAGGCGCGGCTCGATCTCGGCGATCGTGAACCCGGAGACCGGGCAGGCGAAACGCGACGAGAAGGTGATGGTCTCGCCCTCGGCCGGATCGGCGAATTCGATCAGCGCGATACCGTCTGCCAGTTCCAGGGCGGTCTCGAACGAATCGGCGAGACGCGCGGCGATGTCGGCCCGCACCACGAGCCGGTCCACCACCACGTCGATATCGTGCTTGAGCTTCTTGTCGAGCTTCGGCGCATCGTCGATCGGGTAGTATTCGCCGTCGATGCGAAGACGCTGGAAGCCCTTCTTCTGGAACTCGGCGATCTCCTTGCGGTACTCGCCCTTCCGGCCCCGAACCACGGGGGCGAGGAGATAGAGCCGGCTCTTCTCCGGCAGGGCCAGCACCCGGTCGACCATCTGGCTCACGGTCTGGCTCTCGATCGGCAGGCCGGTGGCGGGCGAGTAGGGGATGCCGACCCGCGCCCAGAGCAGGCGCATGTAATCGTAGATCTCGGTGACGGTCCCCACGGTGGAGCGTGGGTTCTTCGACGTCGTCTTCTGCTCGATGGAGATGGCCGGCGAGAGCCCGTCGATCTGATCGACGTCGGGTTTCGACATCATCTCGAGGAACTGTCGGGCATAGGCCGAGAGCGATTCGACGTAGCGGCGCTGGCCTTCCGCATAGATCGTGTCGAAGGCGAGCGAGGACTTGCCCGACCCCGACAGGCCGGTGAAGACCACGAGCTTGTCGCGCGGAATCGTGAGATCGATGTTCTTGAGGTTGTGCTCGCGCGCGCCGCGCACGGCGATGACGCGACGGTCGGGGCTTCCCTCGAACAGCTTCTCGATCCGCGCCTCGACGCTCTCTTCCTGTGCCTGCGCCGCTTGGCTCTTCAGGCCCCGTGGTGTCTTGGCGGCGGCTTTTGCTTTGGCCATTGGGTCTCTTCGGCGGCAGGACTTGGCGGAAAGGAAGGACTTGGCGGAAAGGCAGGACTTGGCGGAAAGGAAGATCGGCGACGACGCGCTGGGATCGTCTCCGGGACGTCATGCGGCGAGGTCGAAGACAACGGTCCCGCCACCGGTCGCCATGTCGGGCGCACGGGCCGGGCGGGCAAGACGCACGCCACGCATATCCGCCACCCAGCTAGAACAAAAAGCGTACAGCTACAATATCGGCGCCGAATTCCGCGCTCGGGCGGACGCTCGCCAAGCTCTCGCGACCGAACGCACCATGGAAGTGGGACACGCTCCTCTGCTGGAGCGGCACCCGACCGCGGTGGGTCGGCACGCATTTCCAGGCCTTCGTCTGCCGCGCTCCTGCTCGCCGAACCGCCATCCGGTTCGGCGCAGAACGCCCTAGACGCTCGTCTGAAATCCGCCGAGGGGCGCGACGACCCGGCAGATCAGCCCATCGGGCTCGTAGGCGAGGGAGACCTCGCCGCCGACGGCGCCGGCGAGCCCGCGTTCGATGAGCCGTGAGCCGAAGCCCTTCCGCGTCGGGGGGCTCACGGGTGGCCCGCCATGCTCGGACCAGACAAGGTGGATCGTGTCGTCGTCTCCCACCGCGACCACCCGCCATTCCACGACGACGCGGCCGTCCGGCCTGGAAAGGGCGCCGTATTTGGCGGCATTGGTGGCGAGTTCGTGCATCATCAGGGCGAGCGACAGGGCCGCCTTGGAGCCGATGACGATCTCGGGCCCCGACAGATCGAACCGCCCCGGCTGCTGGTCGTCGTGAAGGGACAGGGCGCTCTGCAGGATCGTCGAGATGGCGGCGCTCTCGCGCTCTCCGGTCAGCAGGATGTCGTGGGCATTCCCGAGGGCGATCAGGCGCGCGGCCAAGGCATGCTTGGCCGCTTCCACATCGGTGACGTTGCGCAGACTCTGCGAGGCGATCGCCTGAACCATCGCGAGGGTGTTCTTCATGCGGTGGCTGAGTTCGCGGTTGAGAATCCGCTGCTGCTCGTCCGCCTCGATCCGGATCAGGCTGCTCCAGGCCCGTTCCGCCACCTCGCGGACGAAGGCGATCTCGTGCGGCGTCCAAGAGCGTGGCGAGGCCTCCGTCGCATAGAGCACGCCGACGAGGCGACCACGCTGGAGCAGGGGGACGGAGATCACCGCCTGCACACCCTCCGCGATGTAGAGTTCCGCATCGCTATCGAGGTCGGGGGAGGTCGCGAGATCGTCCACCGCGAGGATCTCGCCGCGCCGCAGGCCGGCGATGCTCGCGGGAAATTCCTCGAGCCGCAGGGTCCGGCTCGGAAAAGTCCGTCCGTCGGAGGACCAGGAATGCGCCACCGTCACCAGCCCCGCCGGAAGGTCGACCATGCCGTAGCCGGCCCGCGTCGCCCCGAGGGCGCGGCCCAGGATCTCCGCCGTCATGGCCACGACATCGGCGTTCGAGCGCAATTCACGCAGGCGGTCGCCCAGGCTGATGAGCGCCTCGCGACGGGCATCCGCGCGTTTCTCCTCGGTGATGTCCTCGATCATCGCCATGGCGTGAACGGCGTCACCCAGGGTCTGGGAGACGAGGTTCACCCTCGCCCAGATGATCCGACCGTCGCGTCTCCGGTAGCGCTTCTCGAACCGGTCCTGCAGGGTCTCGCCGGTGGCGAGGCGGCGATGCAGGTCGTCGCGCGCATCCGCATCCTCGGCGGGGGTCCATTGGGCGAGGGAGCGACCCACGATCTCGGATTCCGGCGCACCCCAGATCTCGCAGAGCTTGGCGTTGACCCTGAGCGCCAGGACGCTGCGGGGATCGAACTGGACGATCCCGATATTGGCACCCTCGAAGACCGCGCGGAATTGTGCCTCCAACTGGCTTCTGACGGTGACGTCGAGCATCGCGCCGACCATCCGCACCGGCGCGCCCAAAGCATCGCGGACGAGATATGCGCGGTCCAGCACATCGGCATAGGCCCCGTCTCCCTTGAGGAAACGGTACTGGCAGCTCCACCTGTCCGAGCCTCCGTCGAGAAAGGCATTCAGCCCGGCGGAGACGATGGCGCGGTCATCGGGATGGATGTTGCCGAGCCACCAGTCGGAGCCGGGACCGATATGGGCAGGCCGCCAGCCATAGGACGTCTCGAGCGCCTCGTTCCACAGGATGGCGTCGCGCAGCAGGTCCCAATCCCAGACGACATCGTTGGTCGCCCTTGCGACGAGGCGATAGCGCTCGTCGGTCGACCACCGATCGAGGGAGGCGGCACCATCGCCGATGCCAACGGCACCGTCGGTCATACCACCGGCCGCCGTCCTTACCGGCGAAGGAAGATCGCGACGACTCCCTCGGAGGGGTGGAGGTACATTCGCAGTGGTCATCGGATGCGGGTCTGATTCCGTCGATCGCCGTCACATGAAATGCAGTCGGACCACGCAACGAACAAGTCTCGCAATGAGATTTCGCAAGATCCTCCCCATCCACGCAGCATCGAACTCGGATCGGAGACTTGACCCGGCACCTGTGCCCGGGATCGGAAAGCCTCGTCCCCCCCAAGCGGACATCGAGCGATGCCGCCTCAGACAGCCGCTGCCGGGACGGGATCGTCCTGGCTCGGCTGCGTCGGAGGATCGACGAAGAGCATCCGCCCGTCGGCATCGTAGACGGCCCCGAGCACGGTCTCGAAATGGCTCACCACGGCGCCATGGCACTCGCAGGCCGCCTCCTGGATCTTGGCCCGGTCGAGAATGGTGATACGGCCGCGCCCCACCTCGATCAGCCCCTGTACCTGCAGGGTGCGCAGGATCCGGGTCAGGTAGGTCCGCTGCACGCCCAGCATGTTGGCCAGGAGTTCGTGGGTCACGGGAAGCGTTTCGGTGCCGATCCTGTCCTGCAGTGTCAGCAGCCAGCGCAGGCATCGCTCCTCGATCGGGTGGAGGGCGTTGCACGCCACGGATTGCAGCACCTGGCCGAGGAGGCAATCGGCGTAACGGGTGAAGAGGTTGCGTAGCGTGGTCGAGCGAAGCTTGGCGTCCTGCAATTTCGCGGCATCGAGCCTGAGGACCGGCCCGCCGATCTGCACCAGGGCCGTGCTGAATGCCGGAAGGCTGCCGTGACTGACGACGCCGCCCACGGCGCCCTCCCGGCCGATCGTGGCCGTCTCGGCGCTCCGGCCGTCACGCATGGAGACGATCAGGTTGATGACCGTCTGATCGCAGGGAAAGGAGATGTACGAGACCCGGGACCCGACGGAGAACAGAACCTCCCCGCGCCGAACGACGGTCGGCTCGAAATGCGGCATGAGAAGCCCGCGATCCTCCCGGGACAGCGCCTTCAGCAGGAGATTGCCTTCGATGAAGGACTCTGTCGACGGGAGCATCTGATGCGCTGTGTTCACCTTCTGTCTCGCGCTTAGCTTATCACCGCCAAGGCGTCTGTCCACTAGTTGACGAAGGTAGCGAAAAATCTTGTCGTCGCGGCGGATTCGAGTGTGGCTGCGCCAGCCTCCGCAGCATCAGGGTCGCCCAACCACCCCCACCTCCAACTCCTCCCCACAAGGGGGAGGAGGGCGGGACGGCGCTTCCCGCGAAAAATGTAGAATGCCGTAGCCGTAGGCAAGACGGCACCCGCGCGCATCACGCTCGGGCGCGGTGTCGGTTCAGCCCTGGCCGGCCTCGTCGCCTTCGCCGATGCAGTCGAGTGCCCGTTCCACGGCGCTGACCGCTTCGCGCAGGTTGCGGACGGTGAGCTCCATCTCCCTGCGGGGACGGCCCATGGCGGCGGCACGGTGGGCGACGCCCTGAAGCAGCTCCAGGGCGGCGAACAGATCGTCGGCGACGGCGACCACATTGGAGATCTGTGGTGCGGCGGCGGGGGGGCGGGAGAAGGGGACCACGTTGCTCATGTTGGACAAGGTGTCGCCCAAGGCCGGCCCGAGCACCAGATCCAAGGAGGCTAAATCCGAGTGATTGCGGCCCCCATGCCCGAAAGCCGTCAAGCGTAGTGAGCGTTTTCGTGGCGCGAGAACATCACTCTGCCCGTAAGCTGAGACGGTTCGTTATCCTTGTGCTTGACGCGAGGGCCAACCCGGCACCACGAAAGACCCGATCGGTCCAACCGGACCAGACTCCCAGGAACTTCCGATGCGTCCCATCCCCGTCCTCTTCGCCGTCGGCCTGCTCTGTGCCCTCGGGGCCTGCAACAGCGCCGACCGCAGCGGCTTCTCGGACAGTTTCAGCACCGAGAATTTCCGCCGCTCCAACGACACCAACGGCACGCAGACCCGCCGCGACGTGAACCGCGCCTACACCGCCCCGTCGATGCCCTCCATCGTCAGCCGCGGCAACTGAGAGCCTGCTCGCCTTGCTTGTCCAAGGCCTTACCTCATCCTGAGGTGCCGCGGAGCGGCCTCGAAGGAGCCCTCCAGGGATCACGCGAGCACTGGAGGCCTCCTTCGAGGCCCGCTGATGCGGGCACCTCAGGATGAGGAGGTCTGATTGGATGATCGATTCTGGAATGGAAATCCGTCGAAAAATCCAATCGAACAGGCTCCGACACTCGCCACTCAGTTCTTGGCCAGGGCGTCCGCGAAGGCGATCGTGCGGTTGCGGGCATAGGTCGGCAGGCCGGCACTGATCGACGTGCCGGTGTTGAAGGACGAATTGCCCATCAGCACCTGGGCCGGGAGCAGGTTCTTCAGAACCGGCACGCGGGCATATTCCTGCTTGCGGTCGAGGACATCGGCCTTGATCGCCAGCGCCATGTAGGTCGTCACCACCGTCTTGCCCGGGTCGTTCGGCATCGGCTGGAACACGGCGAGGAACTTGCCGAAGCGCAGGATCTGGTTGACCCAGAAGATCGTCTGTTCGAGGCCGCCGGCCACCGGCGTGTCGACCCGCGTGAGCGCCGCGAGCGAAGCCGCTTCGGCCGCCGGCAGGGTCCGCAGCTCGCTCTGGAACGAGACGAACTCGGCCACCTTCTTCGAGGCGCCGTCCTCCAGCTTGTTGGCGAGCTTCACGCCCAGCGGCAGCTTGCCCTCGAGGTCGTAGCGGGATTCGATGCAGGCGGCAGCGCCCTCGCACCAGGCCCGGTCCGGGCGGCGGGCGAAGGCGGCGGCCGGGTCCTTGGTCGGCGTCACCTCGGCGGGGCTCAGGGTCTTGTGCTTGATGACGGGGTCCATCTTGGACACGAAGCCGAGATTGGCGAAGGCCGACAGGTCGATGGACTCCGCGGGCTTGGCCACCACGAACCGCCCCTGCGCCACATAGACCTTCAGGGTCTCGTGCCGCTGCTTCGAGACGCCGTTGAGCGTCACGCTGTAATCGGGCTCGGCATAGGCGGGGTAGGGCGCCAGGGCCGCCTGCTCGGCCGGGCGCAGCTTTCGCCATTCGAGATAGGGCGTCAGGCCGCTCTCGGGGTTCGCCGGATTGTCCCGGTGGTCGGTGAACAGGATCGTGCCCGGCTTGAGGGCGGCGAGGCCCGACGGCTCGATGGCGGGAACCTCCTTGATCCGGTCGGCGGGGACCTGGACCTTCATCCCTTCCTGCGCGGAGGCGGGGAGGCCGAGTGCCAGGACGGGCAGGAAGCTGAGAATCTGGACAAGGACACGTGTCGCCGGAAGCTGCGTCTTCACGTCGGGGCCTCGATTGCTGATGAAGGGGGGATCCGCGCCTTCAGTAGCGCGGGTCGTCGCCGAACAGGTAGTCGGGATCGCGGCGGCGAGCGCGGGGAGGCTCGTCCTCGCCGAAGGGCGAGCGCTGGGTGCCGGGCCATGCCGGGCTCCGCGCCCCCTCGTAACCATAGCCATCCCCCTGCGCCCGGCGGCCGCGCGGCTGCGCCGGCCTCTCGCCGAAGGGGTCGAGGGGGTCCGGCTCGGCCCCGCGCCGGGTGGTGAGGTTGCCGTACAGGTCGCCCACCACGTCGGCGCCGTCGTCGAGGCCGCCAGTGTCGCCGTCCTCGGAATCCGGCCGCATGGCGGTCTGCACCTCGCGCGGCAGCAACTGGTACTGCGTGTCGGCCACGCGACCGTTGCTCAGCCGGAAATGCTCGAGAAAGCCGCCCCCCGCGACACGCTCACCGCTGCGAGGATCGATGGGCAGGTCGGCGAGGTCACGTTTCGCCTCCGGGGAGGGCGGGGCGAGGGGAGTGCGCGCCACGCCGTTGGCCCAGGCGGCCTGCAGGATGGTGCCGGCGATCGGCACCGCGAGATGCCCGCCGGTCTGGCCACGTCCCAGGGTCCGACGGGTGCCGTCGGCATTGTCATAGCCGACCCAGACCACGATGGTGATCTCGTTGGTGAAACCGGCAAACCAGGCGTCGTTCTCGTTCTCGGACGTGCCGGTCTTGCCGGCGATGGAGCCGGAGAAGCGGGCGAGGGCCGCCGCCGTGCCATGGTTGGTGACGCCCTGCAGCATGGTCTTCAGCTGATAGAAGGCCACCCTGTCGGCCGAGCCGATCCGCACCGGCTCCTTCGGCTCGCGCTTGTACAGAACCGTGCCGTCGCGCTCCACCGCCTCCAGCGCGTAGGGCGCCGGCCGCGCGCCCTCGTTGGCCACGGCCGCGTAGAAGGCAGCGAGATCGACCATGCGGACCGGCTGCGAGCCGAGGACGAACGGATAATAGCGCTCGCATTCGGCATAGAGCTGCGCTTCGAGCGCGAGGTCGCAGACGCGGGTGAGGCTCGCGGGCGGTGTATCGGCGATGCCGCCCTGGAGCAGGCGCGCGGTGACGAGGTTCTTCGAGAATTCGAGCCCGCGCCGAAGGGTCGTCGCGCCCGACCCGCCGCCATCGTAGTTCTTCGGGCTCCAGGACTGGCCGACGCCGCCGATGGGCGGCAGGGTCACGCTGGCATCCATCACCAGGGTGTTGGGCTGCAGGCCGGCGTTCAGCGCGGCGAGATAGGTCAGCGGCTTCAGGGTCGAGCCGGGCTGGCGCACGGTCTGCGTTACCCGGTTGAGCTGGCTCAGCGGGTAGGAGAAGCCCCCGTCCATGGCGAGGATGCGCCCGGTGCGGTTCTCCAGCACCAGGGCCGCGCCCTGGACGGAGGGGCGCACGCGCAGCTCCGCGCGGAGAGCCTTAGCCTTCGGGTCGCGCAGCTTCACCCGCACCACGTCGTAGGTCTGCAGACGGCCCTTGGCGATGCCGGGATCGAGGCTGACGATGCGCCCGTCGGCGAGCCCCGCCTTCACCGGTCCGCGCCCGGATTCGAGCACCACGGCGAGCGGCCAATGCACGTCGTAGAGCACCGGCCGCGCGCTCTCCAGGGCACGCTGCCAGACGGGTTTCTGCGCCAGCGGCTTCGGCCCGGCGGCCGCCGGCGCGGACTTCGCGGCAGCAGACTTGTCCGTGGCCGATCTGGGCTTCGCCTCGCCGCCGACGACGAGCGGCACCGACTGGACCGATCCCTCCACGGCGGGCGTCGCCCCGCCGAGCTTGGCGATGCTGTCGGCGAGGTTGAATTCCGGCCCCTCGTAGCGCTGGCGCCCGGTGGCGCGCTCGTAAGTGGCGAGCCCGTCCTGCAGGGCGGATTCCACGGCGGTCTGGAGGCCGGCATTGATGGTCGAGCGGACCACGTGGGAGGCGGAGGTGAGCGAGTCGATGCCCGCGAAGGTGCGCGCCTCGCGGGTGAGGTGATCGACGAAGTAGAACCCCGAATCCCGCCGCGTGGTCTCGATCGGCTTCAACCCGAGGGGCGCGTTGGCCGCCTCGGTCAGCTGCGCCTCGGTGATGACGCCCTCGTCCTTCATCCGCGCCAGCACATAGGCGCGGCGCTCCTTGGCGCGGTCGGGATACTTGTCCGGATTGTAGAAGTTCGGCCCCTTCGGCATGCCGCCCAGCAGCGCCGCCTCCGGCACGGTGAGCTGCCCCACCGATTTCCCGAAATAGCTCCGCGCGGCCATCTCGATCCCGTAGGAGCCGCGGCCGAGATAGATCCCGTTGAGGTAGAGTTCGAGGATCTGCGGTTTGCCGAGGATCCGCTCCAGGCGCGAGGCCACGATCATCTCGCGGATCTTGCGCTCGTAGGTGACGTCGTCGCCCACCGACAGGTTCTTGACCACCTGCTGAGTGATGGTGGAGCCGCCGGCCGGCCGCCCCGGCGAGGCGAGGTTGCCGATGAAGGCCCGGATGACGCCGCGCTCGTCGATGCCCTTATGGGTCTCGAAGCGCTTGTCCTCGGCCGCCACGAACGCCTTTTGCACCATCACCGGCACGTCGGAGATCGGCACGCTGAGGCGGCGCCCATTGGCCTCGAACGCCTCGGCGTAGCGCTTGCCCGCCCCGTCGAGGATCAGGCTGGCGCCGGGCAGCTTGCGGTCCTTCAGGTCCTGGGCCGAGGGCAGGTCGGCCACGGCCTTGTTGTAGAAGGCGATCACCTCACCCGCGTCGAAGGGCGAGTTCGCCGGGTTCTCACCCTTGCAGAACTGCCGGTAGCTCGTGTTGAGCTCGCCGATATCGAGCCCGTGCAGGAGTTTCGGCGCGGAGGCTCCGGCGATGGCCGAGGGGTCCTCCATCGCGGTGGAGATCAGCTCGTCGAGGTTGATGTCCTCGATGTCGAAGGCTTTCCGCATATGGGCGCAGCCGTCGCGCAGGATCTGCACCACTTGGCCCTTGTCGGCCACCGGATCGAACTGCGTCTTCACGGCATCCGGCCGCGTCGTCACCTGACTGAGCGTCAGCGCCGTCGCGAACAGCTTGATCAGGATGATGTTCATCGAGGAGCGGGCACCGAAATCCAGGACGCGTCACAGGGCACGGACGACAGGATCGGCAGCCGCAACGCACTCAGCCCAAGATGGGATGCACAAGGCGGCTGATTTAAGGAGACCGGCACCGGACCGGCCTCCCGCAACGCTTCCGTCCCCGGCGACGTTGCAGGCGGATGCGCCCGCCGGCGCGGCCCTCCGGAGACCTGCGTCGCATGATCAAGGACCTTTGGTACAAGAACGCGGTCGTCTACTGCCTGTCCGTCCGGTCCTTCCTCGACGGCAACGGCGACGGCATCGGCGACTTCGTCGGACTGGAGCGCCGGCTCGATTACCTGCAGGGCATGGGCATCACGGCGATCTGGCTGATGCCGTTCCAGCCTTCGCCGAAGCGCGACGGCGGCTACGACATCACCGATTACTATGGCGTCGACCCGGATTACGGCTCGCTCGGCGACTTCGTCGCTTTTACCCACGCGGCCAAGCAGAGGGGCCTGCGCGTCCTCATCGATCTGGTGGTCAACCACACGTCGGACCAGCATCCCTGGTTCCAGTCGGCACGATCGGACCCGGATTCCCCCCACCGCGACTGGTACGTCTGGTCGAAATCCAGGCCGCCGCATGCGGACGAGGGCATGGTGTTCCCCGGCGTCCAGACCACGACCTGGACTCGCGACGCCAAGGCGGGAGCCTATTACTTCCACCGTTTCATGCCGTTCCAACCCGATCTCAACACCGCCCATCCGGCGGTGCGGGCCGAAATCCAGAAGATCATGGGGTTCTGGATCCAGCTCGGCGTCTCAGGCTTCCGCATGGATGCGGTGCCCTTCGTCATTGCCAAGAAGGGACCCGAGGTCACGGGTGAGCCCGAAGAGCAATTCGACATGCTGCGGGATTTTCGCGAGTTCCTGCAATGGCGGCAGGGCGACGCCATCATTCTCGGCGAGGCCAACATCCTGCCGAAGAAGGACCTCGACTATTTCGGCGACGATGCCGACCGGCTCCACATGCTGTTCAACTTCCAGGTCAACCAGGCTCTCTTCTACGGGCTGGCTTCCGGCGACGGCCGTCCCCTCGCCAAGGCCATGCGCAAGACCTGGAACCGACCGGATTCGGCGCAATGGGCGGTGTTCCTGCGCAATCACGACGAACTCGATCTCGGACGCCTCACCGAGACCCAACGGCAGGCGGTCTTTGCCGCGTTCGGGCCGGAGAAGGGGATGCAACTCTACGACCGCGGAATTCGGCGCCGTCTCGCCCCGATGCTGGGCGGCGACCAGCAGCGCATCGAGCTAGCCTATTCCCTGATGTTCACCCTGCCGGGCACGCCGGTGCTGCGCTACGGCGACGAGATCGGCATGGGCGACGACCTCTCGCTCAAGGAACGCGACTGCGCCCGCACCCCGATGCAGTGGAATGCCGAGGCGCAAGGAGGCTTCACCAAGAGCGAAACCCCGACCCTGCCGGTGATCGGGAGCGGCGCCTACGGATTCGACCACGTGAACGTGGCGAGCCAGCGCCATGACCGCGGCTCGCTGCTCAACTGGATGGAGAGCGTCATCCGCACCCGCAAGGAGGTGCCGGAGATCGGCTGGGGCGATTTCGCGGTGATCGAGACGGCCTCACCCGCGATCCTGGCGATCCGTTACGACTGGGAGGGCAACTCGGTGCTCTGTGTCCACAACCTCAGCGGAACGCCGATGGAAATCTCCCTCTCACCGGAGGTAGAGGGACCGGAGGGCCGTGTCCTGGTCGATCTCCTCACTGGCCGTCGCAGCGAGGCGGGTGAAGATGGCCGGCACTGCCTGATGATGGAGCGCTACGGCTACCACTGGTTCCGCCTCGGCGGCCTCGACGCGCCGCTGAAGCGACGGGTTGGGTGAAGGCCTGTCTCAGGCCGAGAGCGCGGCGGACACCATCGATCCTGCCTGCCGCGCTCGGCGAGAATGCCCTATTGGACCCTGAACTCGGATCAGCAATCCGGAAGATCGTCCAAGTTGTTTCGGGTGGTCTGATCGCGATCCGTGCGCAGGTATTTCCCGTTCGATCCCTGTACGACCCGTATCTCGGTCCGCCCGTTCGTCCAAGGAACGTAATAGGTATGAATCCCTCGTTCGATGTCGTCGATGGCATCCAGCTTGGAACGTGGTGACCAGAAATCGCCATCATTGCAAAGGGAGGTGATATCTCCCTGAGAATTCTTTCCCGTCTTTCTCACTGCACGATCAGCCATGATGCATGAATCCTTTCCGTTTGCCGCACATATCCAACAGCAAACTTGAGGTAGTCACATCACGCCATTTTTCAACCTAAAGGAAATCTGCGCCGAGGCTCCGCCTACTTGTTCCGCCCCAGCAGCACGAGCCAGCCGATTCCGATCACGCAGACCATCGCGCCCACCGTGATGAAGGCCGGTGTGCCGAGATCCATGAAGCGGGGGGCGAGCTGCGTCGCGAAGGCCGCCACGATGAGCGCCACGGCGATGCGGGCGGCGGCGCGCTCGATGCCGCGGGTGAGCTTCTCGATGCCCTTCAGCTCGATCTCGACGGTGACGCGGCCCTGTTTCAGGCGCACCAGCATGAGGTGAATCAGGGTGGGCAGTTCGGAGGCCGCTCCGAACAGGCCCGCTCCCACCGCCTCGACCTTGCGGGTGATGCCCTTGATCGAGAACTGGGACGCGAGCTTGCTCTTCACCGTCGGGCCGGCGGCGGTAAAGAGGTCGAATTTCGGGTCGAGATGGCGCATCACGCCATCGGCGGTCACCAATCCCTTGAACAAGATGGCGAGGTCGGTGGGCATGGCGAGGTCGTTCTCGCGGGCCATGGTCATGAAATCGGTGAGGAGGTCACCGAAGTTCAGCACCGAGCCGGCATGGCGGTTGATGAAGGCCTGGGACGAGGTCTCGAGCTTGGTGAGGTCGGGGTTGCTCGATCCGGTCCAGTCGAGGAGGACGGCCATCAGCCCATCGGAATCCTCCTTCAGCATGGCGCCGATCAGCATGAGGAGCTGGGTTCGGCGACGCTCGGAGAGGCGGCCGATGATGCCGAAATCGATGAAGCCGATGCGGTTTCCCGGCATCACCAGCATGTTGCCGGGATGCGGATCGGCGTGGAACACGCCCTCGATCAGCGCCATGTTGAGGAAGGCGTCGGTACCCTTCTGGGCGACCTTGACCTTGTCGATCCCAGCCGCGTCGAGGCGGGGATGGTCGTTGGGCGGGATGCCGTGGATGAATTCCTGGACGAGGACGCGCTCGGAGGTGAACTCCCAGTGTATCTTGGGGATGACGATGTCGTCCCGGTCGGCGAAGATCGCCGCGATGGTCTCGCAGTTGCGCGCCTCGTTGACGAGGTCGAGCTCGCCGTAGAGACCGGCGGCGAGGTGGCGCATCTGCTCCTGGGGCTGGTAGCGCCCGAATTCCGGCCACTCGTCGACCACGATGCGGGTGGCATGGGCGAGGAGACGCAGATCCGCCTCGATGATCTTGCGCAGGCCGGGGCGCAGGACCTTCACCACCACCTCCTCGCCCGACATCAGACGGGCGCGGTAGACCTGGGCGATGGAGGCCGCGGCCAACGGCACCGTGTCGAACTCGGCGAAGATCTCCGAGGGCGGCGCCCCGAGATCGGCCTCCAGCTGCGGCCGGATCTTGTCCCAGGCGATCGGCCGGACCTGGCTGTGGAGCTTCTCCAGCTCCTCCGTCCATTCCGGCGTCAGCAGGTCCGGCCGGCTGGCGAGGATCTGGCCGAGCTTGATGAAGGTCGGCCCCAGGGCCTCGATCGCGCGGCGCACGCGCTGCGGCTGGGACAGGCGGGCCACGTCAACGTGGGGCCGGCGGCGCTTGGCGAACCGCGCCAGATGGCCGAGGCCGAGGCGCTCCACGACCTTGGTGACACCGAATCCGATCAGGACAGCGGCGATCTCGCTCAGGCGCTGCCTGTCGCGAGCGGCGACGAAGGCGGTTTTCAGCATGTGCGCAAGGGACTGCCCCGTCTGGCGTGAAGGTGGCCGCGTTGAAAAGTCAGATCGGCCCGCCTGTTCGGATCGTGCCGATCTGCGGCGCGGCTCCGTCTAGGGTGACGGCGAGGCCGAAATTTGGCAGCGCCGTCGCATTTGCCAGGACGGCAGCCTCGACCGGGACGGCAGCCTCCGACGGGATTAGCGCCGCCACACGCCCGGCGCCAGACGCCTTTTCAGCCCATGCGACCCCGGAAGCGCACATCGCCGACGCGAGGCATCCCCTCCGCGTGAAAATGAGCTAAACACGCGGACCGGACACGGGCGTCCCACCGATCGCGAACGAACGCGCGGCGGGGACGGGCGCCTCCTCAGACACGCAGTTCCACGGAAACGGAGACACGGTCCCGATGGCAGGCACGCCCCGCGCAGGTATCATTCCGGTGACGCCGTTCCAGCAGAATTGCACCCTGATCTGGTCCGACGAGACCAAGATCGGCGCGGTCGTCGATCCCGGTGGCGACCTCGACCGGATCGAGGCCGCGATCCGCGACCAGGGCATCACCATCGAGAAGATCCTGCTCACCCATGGCCATATCGACCATGCCGGCGGCGCCGACGAATTGCGGGAGCGGCTCGGCGTCCCGATCGAGGGCCCGCACGAGGCGGACCGCTATCTCCTCGATTCCCTGCCCGAGACCGGGGCCAATTACGGGATCGACGGTGCGCGCGCCGTGATTCCGGACCGCTGGCTCGCCGAGGGCGACGCGGTGAGCGTGGGCGAGCTCGGCTTCGACATCGTGCACGCGCCAGGCCATTCGCCCGGCAGCGTGGTCTTCGTCAGCCGCGACGCGCGCTTCGCCCTGGTGGGCGACGTGGTGTTCAAGGGCTCGGTCGGCCGCACCGACCTGCCCGGCGGCAACCACGACCAGCTCATCCGCGCCATCAAGGACAAGGTCCTGCCGCTGGGCGACGACATCGCCTTCATTCCCGGCCACGGCCCCACGAGCACGCTGGGCGAGGAGCGGATGACCAATCCGTTCCTGCAGGAGTGAACTTCGGAGATGGGTGAGAGCGTCATCGCCTGGCCCCGTCGTGACTACGCTGTGGGGCGGCGAGAGACTGTCGGCTCTTGTCTCTTGCCACTCCCCGCGGCGCCACCTCATATCCTAGCGGCGGACGATCATGGATCGCCTGCACGTTCGAGGACCAGGATCGATGTCGGACACAGTGCCGTTTGATCTCGAGGAGCAGCGCGCCCGAATCGAGCGAGCTCAGGAAGAGACCCGCAAGTTTGTCGCCGAGCAGCACAAACTGATCGCCGAGCAGAGCAAATTCGCTGCCGAGCAGAGCAAACTTGCCGCTGAAGCATCGAAGCTGGCGCGAGATCGGATGCTCGCCCCGTGGCAGATCGCCCTTTCGGGTATGGCTGCCGGCGCCGCGTTCTTCGGCGCGGGTGCGGCTTTCATAAAGGTGCTCGGGCCGTGAGGTGAGTTCGGCTCGTTCGGGCTCCGAAACGGCCTGCCTTTCTCGCCTCCTGCCTGACGATCGGACGTCTTCCGCCGCCCCGTCGACTCGGTTCGCCACAACTGGGCTGGAGCGGTGCATTTTCAAGACGCACCGCTTATATATAGCCCACTGAACGAATCGCAGGCGTACCCGGGGACCGAGCCGGGGCACGAAAATCAAGCAAAGACCCGCCTGCCTGGGGAACTTGATGTCCGACATGACCGACGACGACACCTCCCGCAACCTGGCGGCTACGGCCTATGGGGCGGAATCCATCCGCGTGCTCAAGGGGCTGGATGCCGTGCGCAAGCGGCCCGGCATGTATATCGGCGACACCGATGACGGGTCGGGCCTGCATCACATGGTCTACGAGGTGGTGGACAACGCCATCGACGAGGCGCTGGCGGGCCATGCCGACGTCGTCACCTGCACCCTCAATGCCGACGGCTCGGTGACAGTGTCCGATAACGGCCGCGGCATCCCCACCGACATCCATAAGGAGGAGGGGGTCTCGGCCGCCGAGGTCATCATGACCCAGCTTCATGCGGGCGGTAAGTTCGACCAGAATTCCTACAAGGTCTCCGGCGGCCTGCACGGCGTCGGTGTCTCCGTCGTCAACGCCCTCTCGCAATGGCTTCGCCTGCGCATCTGGCGCAACGGCAAGGAGCACGCGATGGAGTTCCGCCACGGCGACGCGGTGTCGCCGCTGGTGGTCGTGGGCGACGGCAACGGACGGCGCGGCACGGAAGTGTCGTTCCTGCCCTCCACCGACACGTTCACGATGATCGAGTTCGACTACGCGACGCTGGAGAAGCGCCTGCGCGAGCTCGCCTTCCTCAATTCCGGCGTGCGCATCGTCCTCACCGACGCGCGCCATGCCGAGCACAAGCGCGAGGAGCTGTTCTACGAGGGCGGGATCGAGGCCTTCGTGCGCTATCTCGACCGCTCGCGCAAACCGATCGAGGGCATGACGAAGCCGGTCTTCGTCCGGGCCGAGCGCGACAACATCCGCGTCGAGGTCGCGCTGTGGTGGAACGACTCGTTCAACGAGACCGTGCTGCCCTTCACCAACAACATCCCGCAGCGTGACGGCGGCACCCACATGGCGGGCTTCCGCGCCGCCATGACCCGGCAGATCACCGGCTATGCCGAATCCACCGGCATCACCAAGCGCGAGAAGATCACCCTTACCGGCGAGGATTGCCGCGAGGGCCTCACCGCCGTGATCTCGGTGCAGGTACCCGACCCGAAATTCTCGTCCCAGACCAAGGACAAGCTGGTCTCGTCGGAAGTGCGCCCGGCCGTGGAGAACGTCCTCAACGAGGGCCTCTCCAACTGGCTCGAGGAGAACCCGGCCCAGGCGAAATCCGTGATGGGCAAGGTCATCCTCGCGGCCTCCGCCCGCGAAGCGGCGCGCAAGGCCCGCGAGACCGTGACCCGCAAGGGCGTGCTCGACATCGCCTCGCTGCCCGGCAAGCTCGCCGATTGCCAGGAGCGCGACCCGTCGAAATGCGAGATCCTGCTGGTGGAGGGCGATTCCGCCGGCGGCTCGGCCAAGCAGGGCCGCGATCGCCACTTCCAGGCCGTGCTCCCCCTGCGCGGCAAGATCCTGAACGTCGAGCGCGTGCGGGCGGACCGGATGCTGTCCTCGGCCGAGATCGGCACGCTGATCACGGCGCTCGGCGCCGGCATCGGCCGCTCCTCCACCGACCGCGAGGGCTTCAACCCGGACAAGCTGCGCTATCACCGCATCATCATCATGACCGATGCGGACGTGGACGGCTCACACATCCGCACCCTGCTGCTGACCTTCTTCTTCCGGCAGATGCCGGAGCTGATCGAGCGCGGCTACGTCTACATCGCCCAGCCGCCGCTCTATAAGGCTGCCAAGGGCAAGACCGCGATCTACCTCAAGGACGAGCGGGCGCTGGAGGATTACCTGATCGATGCCGGCGTCGACGGGGCGGTGCTCCGGCTCGCATCGGGCGCCGAGTTCGGCGGGCCGCAATTGAAGGCCCTGGTGGAGGAGGCGCGCCAGTTCCGTGGCCTGATGCAGGCGCTGCATACGCGCTACGACCGCGCCACGGTGGAACAGGCCATGATCGCCGGGGCCTTCCGCACCAACGTGGACGAGAACCCCGACGAGGCGACGAAGCGCGCCACCGAGATCGCCCGTCGCATGGACGTCATCGCCGACGATATCGAGCAGGGCTGGGAAGGCTCCGTCAGCGAAGGCGGCTACATCCTCAGCCGGACCCTGCGCGGGGTGCGCCAGGTCGTGACCTTGGATGCCTCGCTCATCGCCTCGCAGGAGGCCCGCCGCCTGTCCGACCGGGCCGAGGCCCTGCGCGAGATCTACGGCGAGCCGGTGACCTATGCCCGCAAGGGCGAGGAGACCGTCCTACACGGCCCCGTCGGCCTGTTCGAGGCGGTGATGGCCTTCGGCCGCAAGGGCCTGCAGCTCCAGCGCTACAAGGGGCTCGGCGAGATGAACCCGCAGCAGCTCTGGGAGACCACCCTCGATAGCGAGGTGCGATCGCTGCTCCAGGTTCGGATCAAGGATACGCAGGATGCCGACGACCTGTTCGTGAAGCTGATGGGCGACGTGGTGGAGCCGCGCCGGGAGTTCATCCAGGAGAACGCCCTCAGCGTCGCCAATCTCGACGTCTGAGCCAACGCGACCGGGAGGGTCGATATGAGCAACATCATCCGTCCGACCTTCGGTCAGCCGCGTCGGCCCGAGCCCGTCAGTGACGACGACCGGGTCGAGGTCACGACGCAGCGCGTCTACGGGGAGGCCGGCGATCACCGCGTCTGCCTCGTGCGCGACGACGACGCGCCCGGTGGAGAGGTCTACAAGGTCGTCGTCGGGCGTCTCTCCGGGCAGGAAGTCAGCACCGTGGCGATCCTGCCGGCCACGGCCGAGGGCGAAGTGGATGCCGAGATGGTCGCCCTCGCGATCCTCCGCACGCTGAGCCTGATCGACGAGGACGACGACACCCCAGGCATCGCCTGAGGCCGGTCCTCCGGCCCGGCCGAGTTCTCCATCGCCGGCGCGAGGCAGGCGACAGGATGTCCCATCTCTTCCGAGCGACCGCCGCCGAGGAAGCCCGCGCTCCGGGCCCGATGCCGGCTGGCGGCACCCGTTTTCCGTACTGCCGATAGCGTAAGCGTCTGCACCGGCTCCACTTCCCGAGCCTCGGCTCCGCCGCGCGGCCGCTGAATCACGTCCGCCGGCACAGGCGCTTCCACCGGCGCAGTGCTCGGCAACGGACCTTCCGTAGTCCGAGGAACCATTGACGCCAGATTGGACTTATTCTAATTAGCAACTGAGGGGCAGGCGCATCGGGGGCGTCCCGAGCCGGCCCGGACATATTGGAGAGACCGATGGCACAGATCACCAGCGCAGCTTGCGAGGCCTGCCGCTTCTTCGACGACCACAAGATCAATGGCGGCCAGGCTGCCGCCGATCAGGGCCTCTGCCGCTACAACCCGCCGGTGAGCCAGCCCGAGCCGAAGTCGCCCGGCCTGTGGCCGGTGGTGGCCTCGAAGGATTGGTGCGGTCACTTCACCTCCGGCATGACCGCCGCCGAGTAAGCTCCAGCCGGCCGCCGGACCCGTCGGGCGAGACCGATCGGTCAAGCTTAGAGAGGCTCGGCACAAGGTCGGTTCCATCACGAAGGGCGAGATCGGGGCCGGTGCGGAAGCACCGGCCCTTTCTCATGTGTCGAATACGGTGGCGTCTCTTCCCGAACCTCACGAAGAATTCTCTCGCACGCGTCCCGAATTCCGTTAGGACGCCGCGAGCCGGTCATGATCCGGTCACCTTCGCGTCCGAAGCGGGGACCTTCAGACGATGGGCGGCTCCTGCCATCGCGTCCTGTGTCACGCCTCCGTATGGATGGGCGGCACAGGGACGGGCGGTTGCGTTTCGGGGCGGGTTAAGGATTTTTTCTGGATGACGTATCGACCCATTTCGGCAATGGCCGGGCGCCTCTTGGCCCCGATGGCCGGCCTCGCGCTCAGCGCGATATCGGGCTTCGCCGTGGCCGCTCCCAACGACCCGAGCGGAACCTGGCTCACCGAGGACGGGCGAGCCCGTGTCCGCATCGAGAAATGCGGCGCCAAGAACGATCACGTCTGCGGCTACGTCGTCTGGCTGAAAGTGCCGCTGAACGACAAGGGCCAGCCCCGGGTCGATTTCAAGAATCCCGACCCGAAGAAGCAGGCCCGCCCCTCCCTCGGCCACCAGCTCATCATGGGCATCAAGCCGAACGCCGAGAACCATTACGAGGGCAAGATCTACAACGCCGAGGACGGGTCGTTCTACGATGTCACGATCTGGAGCGAGAAGCCCGGCGAGCTCACCGTGCGCGGCTGCATGCTGCGGTTCATGTGCATGTCGCAGGCCTGGACCAAGGTGACGGACACGGCACCGGGCCAGATCACCGGCCCGACCAACAGCCCGGGCGGCCCCCGCTCCGATCCGGAATGGGCGCCGAAGGCCGCGCCGGCCGGGGGAGCCGGCACGCCTGCCGCATCCTCCGCCAAACCGGCCGCCACGGCACCGAAGCCGGCAGCCAAGCCGGCCGAGTAAGACGACGGCCGGAACCGTTCGATCCGGCCGAGGGTCGTTGGAATGGTCGACGGCCGCTCGTATCCGCTCGATGACGTCCTGCACGTCCGGATCGTGCCGCTACCGTGCGAACTCCTGACGATCAGGGAGTTCGCACGGTAAGCGGGCGTCGGGAGTCCGGTTGCACGACAAGACCTATCCGCGGATCCAAACCCTCGCTTGGCCGGGGAGCCGCTGCCCACCGGCATCATCGCGAAGCTGCCACCCCTGACCGTCTTCGAGCCGTCCGGGGACGTCCCCCGGACCGGGCGCGCGGCGGAGGAGGCGAGCGGGATCACTCGGCGCTCGACGTAGCGGTTTCGACAGGCCCGACCGGCTGCAGTTACACCGGAGCCGCACCTCCGACGTTCGATCCCCAAGACCCTCGACCGATCGCCAAGACCCTCGACAACGAAGCCACCCACGAGCGCCCGACGGTGCGCGTGGCCGGCTTCATCGTGTGAGGGACACCGGACGCTGCGCGTCTGCGCCACGTCCGGTCGGGAACGACCGCCCAGAGCCGGTCTGTTTCCATCGATCAGGGCCCCATTCGGCCAAACGTTGAGTGCGCCGCAGGCTCGACATAAACTTTGCTTGTCCAAGACATCGGTCGACCTTTGTAGAGGGGTCGATCGATGGATCGGCATTGCGGAGATCCAAGTCAATCCATGAATTTCAGCTTGAAATCCCTTGTCATCCTTGCGATTTCCGGAGCACTATCCGGGGAGGCCAAGGCAATCGATTCCGGCTTCTACAATGGCAGCCATGTTTGCAACGGCGCGTTGACGCTGGACGACTGGGAATTCCGACAGGAAGGATCGTCATTCGACGTCTTCTTTCGCAAGACGACGGCGTCTTCCTTCCAAAAGCTGGAGTTGGTCGGTCAGGATACGGATGGTGGTCTTCTCCTCGTCGATCGGCGCGGTCGCCCTTGGATCGCGGTGCGATTCGGGCAGAACGGCGACAGCCTCCAGGGGCGGTGGCTCACCGGCCAGGGCAAGCCGCAATCCGATTGCGAGCCGTTCACGCTCTCCCGGAGCGAGAGCGCGAAGGCTCGCATGGATCGTCTCTTCGGTCTGCTTGGCGAGACCCGTCCCTCCGTCGAAACGGTGCGGACCGTCGCCGAGGAACAGCAGAAACTCCCGCCGATCGACCTGCTGCCGGATCTGGACCAGCAAGCCTATCGCCAGCGCTATGCCGAGGCGGCGCCGAGCTTCTGGAGGCGCTTTTACGGCGCCGAGCGCAAGCGGCTCGCGGAACTTCCCGTCGAACCGCCGGACGCCCGTGATCGGGCCGTCGAGGAAATGCGTGCGGTGACGAGCCTCACGCTGGCGCCCGAGGGGTCGCTCGACCGAAACGGGGCAGCCCGCCAGGCAGCCCTGGACTTCCTGCGCATCGTCGCCGACCGCCTCGCGGCGAGCGGGCGACCGCTCGAGGCCCTGCCCGGGGATACCGTGTGCGAGCGAATGGCGACGTTCGGCTCTATCGACGTCGAGCGGCTCGAATTGGCGGTCGGTCTACCGGTCGAATACTGGGACCGTGCCTTCACGGAGGACCTTCTCCAGAAAGCCCAGTCCTGCAAGGACGGCAGGACCATCGGGCGGTTGCTGTCTCAATCCTATCCCGACATCGAGAAGCGCCGGAAGGCCGCCCTCTGGCTGCGCGAGGAGCGGGAGCGTCTCCTCGCGCTTCCCCTGACCCTGACGTCGTTCCGTGACACGAACGGGTTGCAGCTCAGCAGGGACGAACTCCGCCGAAACGACGTGTCGCGAATGGCCTATGACCGCTTCCTCGGAGCCCCGCTCGAAACCCGTCGCACCGAGATGGAGCAGGCCGCCGCTCGGGAGCTTCAGGAGGTGTTCGGCGGCGAGAGCCTCAAGAGCCTCCCCCTCAACGAGGCTCGCTCGCAATGCGACCGGCTCGTCGGCACGCAATGGGGCAACGAGGCCCTTTCGCGCCTCCACAAGACCTGCACCGGAATGGCGGAAGACTACGTGGCGAGAAGCGTCCGGCAGGTCTTCCAAGAGCAGGCCGGGCGGATCGAGGCCGCACCGAAGACGTTCGCAGGGCTGGAAGCCAACAACTGGTTCCTGATGGGCACAAGCGATGTGCGCGGGATCTATCCGCCGGCGGCCCTCGTCACGGAGTTCAACGGCAAGGTCGCCGAGGTCCGGGCCGAGGCCGTCCGCATTGCGACGGGCGAAGTCGACAAAGCCTTCGCGGCCGCCGATCCTGTGTCGGACGTCGCGGCCTCGCCCATCCTGCAATGCGGGCGCGGCATGATTCCGTCGCATGAGAGTCTCAGGCCACTCGTCCAGGCCTGCCAGGAGGGAAACCACGCCTTGGTCGCCCGGCGCGACGAGCTCCGGTGCCAGGAAGCCCTCAAGGCGTCCGGCGGCGGCTCCGGCCTGCTGGACGCCGCGATCAGGCCGAAAGCCGCAGCGGGCAACAGCTTCCGGGTCCGTCAGCTCGTCTGCGAGGCCGCCAGGCAGAAGATCACGGTCACCTTCCCCACCTCCGGCATGTTGTGGTGGTCCAAGCAATATGTCGAGGCGCGGCTTCCGGCCGAGAGAGGCCGCGACCAGGTCCGCGCCCTACGCTGGCTCATCGAGCCTGTCGCCGATGCGAAGGGAGAATGGGCGATCTCCAGGCTCGAATCCAAGACAGGGGAGGTCGCGCTGCCCTTCCCCGAAGACAGCCTGCTGCCCTGCCTCGCGCGGCAAAGCCTCTGCCGCTGACCTCTCTGCGCGACCTCGACACCGGGGCGGCCGAAATGGGTCTTTCGTCACGCCGGCGATACCGGCTCGCGCTGCCCCGGATCCCCGATCCGGGACGATGCCTCGCCCGAACCCCCGTCACTCCACCAGCGCGGCGTAGGTCAGCACCCGCAATTCCCGTCTGATCGGCAGGGCCGAGGAGGGGATGAGTTGGGCCAGCATCACCACGGCGAGATCCTCCGCCGGGTCGATCCAGAACGAGGTGCTGGCCAAGCCTCCCCAGGCGACCTCGCCGGGGGTGCCGACGATCTGCGCCCGCGCCGGGTCGAGCATGACCGAGAAGCCGAGCCCGAAGCCGATTCCCGTATAGGAGGATTCCGAGAAGCGCGGCTGGCCCATCAAGGCGAGGTCGCCGCCCAGATGGTTCATTAGCATCAGCTCCACCGTCTTGCGGCCCAGGAGCCGCACGCCGTCGAGGGCGCCGCGCCCGAGAATGAAGCGGCAGAAGCGCATGTAGTCCGACGCGGTCGAGACGAGGCCGCCCCCGCCGGAGGCGATCGCGGGCTTGGCGGAAAAGCGGCTTCCCACGGCATCGTCGTAGAGCTTGAGGCTGCGGTCGCGGAACAGGCTGTAATTGGCCGCCAGCCGGGAGACCTTGTCGGCGGGCACGTAGAAATCCGTATCGACCATGCCGAGCGGGTCGATGACCCTGGTCTTCAGGAAATCGCCGAAATCCTGTCCCGAGACCACCGCGACGAGGTGGCCGAGGAGGTCGGTGGCGACGCTGTAGTTCCATTCCGCGCCGGGCTGGGCGAGGAGGGGCTGACGCGCCAGCCGGGCGACCACCTCGGCGAGGCTCGCATCCTGGTTCTCGCCGAAATCGACGCCGTTCTGCCGGTAGAGCGCGTCGACGAGGGTCGCCTCCATGAAGCCGTAGGTGAAGCCCGCCGTATGGGTGAGGCAGTCGCGGATGGTGATCGGGCGCTCGGCCGGCACGGTCTCGGCCTTCACCCGGTTGCCGCCGGTGAAAACCCGCATGTCGGTAAATTCGGGCAGGAAGCGGGTGATCGGATCGTCGAGCTGGAAGCGCCCTTCCTCGTAGAGCATCATCACCGCCACCGAGGTCAGCGGCTTCGTCATCGAGTAGATTCGGGTGATCGTATCGGCGGCAAACGGAGTGCCGCGCGCGATGTCGGCCAGGCCATGGGCACGGAAGAAGGCGGTCTCCCCGCGCCGCGACAGCATCACCGAGAGGCCGGCGAGCTTGCCCTCGGCCACCAGCCTGCGCATCCAGCCATCGACCCGCTCGAGCCGCTCGGGGCAGAGACCGAGGGCCTTCGGGTCGGTTACGGGCAAGTCCTGTACCGGGGTGTCCTGCATGCGCGCTTCTCCATCTTCACCGCCCTCGCGCGGCCGTCTCGTCGAACCTGAGCCCGGCCTTTAGAGCATCGTTCGGCGCCATGGGTACCGGTATTTGCCGGCTGTCGGTCAAACGCCGAAGAGCCGTCGCATGGCGCATCGAAGGGCCGTCGCGTAACGCATGGAAAGCGCGGGACGTGGCACTCACCAGCCCATGCTGCCCGGTCCGCCCTTGAACGGGCCGACGACCTCCGGCGTGATCCAGCCGCCATAGAAGCCGCCGGGCTGCGGCTCGGCCTTCACGTCGCCGACGAAACAGGCCTCCATCGCCCCGGCATAAAAGGCGACGAAGCCGGCAATGGCCGTGAAATCCGGTGTGGGTTCCGGGTAGGCCCAGGCCGCGCCCGGCGCCCGATGGCCGCCGGCCAGGACATCGTGGACGACGGCGCGGCCCTTCCATTCGCAGATCCCCGCCATGATGGGCGGCCCGAGCACGCCATCGGCCACATCGCCGGGGGGCAGGTAATAGGTCGGCGGATGGCTGGTCTCCAGCACGCGGTACCCGGCCACCGTGTCGGCGACGGTCGCACCGGCGAACACCACGCGCAGGCGCCGGGCCACGCGCTCCAGCCGCGGCGGGCGCGGATAATTCCACACGCTTTCCTGGCCGGGGCCGAAGGGCAGGGGGGTGGGGTGCATCGGAATCATCCAACTTCTAAGGCGTATCAATGGGTTACCGGGAGAACACCCTTCCGGAAACGGGAGACCGTTTTCGCGATGGGGGCCGGCACGCAGGCGATATTCGAGACGCGGCGTTTGCGCGTGGCGCGGGCCATGCTAGCCCGGCTCGCGACGCGGATGATAGAAATTCGGCCGCTCCGATGGATCGGCCGTCTCGGTGAGCCGGCCATCCCGAGCCAGACACCCTGGGACAATGCCTGTGACGGATTTCGCCCTCTTTCTCGATTTCGACGGCACCCTCGTGGAGATCGCTCCCCGACCCGACCAGGTGGTGGTGCCCCCGGAGCTCGCGCCCGCGCTCCTGCGCCTGCGGGACCGGCTCGGCGGAGCGCTCGCCATCGTCACCGGCCGCCCCATCGCGGTGATCGACGACTTCCTCTCGCCCGCCAGGTTCGATGTGGCGGGCCTTCACGGGGTCGAGCGGCGGGTCGACGGGGTGGTGTCGGGAGGCAGCGCCGAGGATCATCCTGCCCTGCGCGCCCGCATCACGGGGTTGAAGGACGCCGTGCGCGACCTCGAATCCGTACTGATCGAGGACAAGGGCGCCTCCGTCGCGGTGCATTGGCGCCTCGCCACGCCCACCGACGCCGCGCAGGCGGAGGAGGCCGTGAAGGCGGCCGCGGCCGATCTCGGTGACGCCTATCGGCTGCAGCTGGGCAAGGCGGTCGGCGAGATCGTCCCGGCTTCTGCGACCAAGGGCCATGCCATCCGCGCCCTGTCCGAGGCGCCGCCCTATGCCGGCCGCCGCGCGATGTTTCTGGGCGACGACCTCACCGACGAGAAGGCCTTCGCCGTGGTCAACGAGGAGGGCGGCGTCAGCGTCCGCATCGGCGGCAGCGACACCATCGCCACGCGGCGCCTCACCGATCCCGATGCGGTGCGCGCGCTGATCTATGCCTGGGCCGACGGCGCGCCGATCGATCCCGACGCCCTGCCGCCCGCCTGAGGGCGCGACTGGCCGCGATCCCGCATCGGGGCCGGTGCCGCAGACCAGACCGTGACGCCCCGCACCCGCATCGAGGGCGGGCGAGATGTGAAATTCCGGATTCCAGCGCGAAGGACAACCGCACGCATGTTCGAGTTCCCGGTCCTCGTCGGCGATATCGGCGGCACCAATGCCCGCTTCGCGCTCGTGCCGGAGGCGGGCGCCGGGGCGGAGATCGTCGGCCATGTCCCGACAAACGCCTTCCCCAACCCGAGCGCCGCGATCCGGTCCGTTCTCGAAAAGTATGACGGACCAGCGCCGCGCTCGACGATCCTGGCGGTCGCCGCCCGGATCGATGGCCCCGCCGTCCGTCTCACCAATGCGAACTGGGTCATCGAAGGCGCGCGGATCGGCCGGGATTTCAGTCTCTCGCGGGCGGTGGTCGTCAACGATTACGTCCCCGTCGCCGCCGGCGCCGTGGATATCGCCCCCACCGACCTGACGCCGATCGGCCCCTATCGTGATGGCGGGCTGAAGGGCGACCAGGGGACGAGGCTCGTCCTCGGCCCCGGCACCGGCTTCGGCGCGGCGGCCGTCATCCCCTACGCGGACCGTCTCGCTATCGTCTCCACGGAGGCCGGCCACGTCGATTTTGGCCCCACAGATGCGGCCGAAGAAGAGATCTGGCGGTATGTGGAGCGTATCGAGGGGCGGGTGACGGTGGAGGCGCTGCTCTCGGGACCCGGCCTCGCGCGGCTCTACAAGGCCATCCATCTCGCCCGCACCGGCCAAGAGGCGGTGGACGCCGAGCCCGCCAAAGTGACCGATACGGGTATCGACGGCAGCGACCCGGTTGCGGCCGAGGCCGTCACACTGTTCGCCAAGCTGCTCGGCCGAGTCTGCGGCGACCTCGCCCTGACCTTCCTCGCCACGGGCGGCGTCTATGTCGGCGGCGGCATCGCCCCGCGAATCCTGCCCATCCTGAAAAAGGGCGATTTCCGGCGGTCCTTTGAGCATAAGCCGCCCTTCGTCACGCAGATGGAGGCGATCCCCACCAGCGTGATTTCCGTCCAGGATCCAGCCTTTTCCGGTCTCGCCGCCCTGGCCAACCGGCCCGAGGTGTTCGTGTATCACGGGCAGGTCTGGACCGAGGACTGATCCGGGCGGCTACTCGTCCGACTCGTTGTCGACGTTCTGCTCCGCCTCGTCGTAGGTGTAGCCTTCGAGCCAGTCGGCGCTGTTCTGCGATCCGGCGGGGTAGGGGTTGGACGCATCCGCCTGGCCGGCGATCTTAGCAGCCTTGCCCTCTTCCATCACGGTCTTCGAGACGTAGCCCATCGGTCGATTCCTCCGCGCCGGCGCGATACCGGCCGTCACCGTGCAAGATGAGCGAGCGCCCGGAATTTCAAGGGCGCGGCTTCGTCAGATGCCGTCCCCCGCCACTTCGCGGGCCACAGCCCGCCGGCCGATGTCCCGGCGGCAGAAGCCCTCGGGCCAGTCGATCCGCGACACCGCCGCATAGGCGCGGGCCTGGGCCTCCATCATGCTGTCGCCGGTGGCCGTCACCGCCAGCACCCGGCCGCCATCGGCGACGATACGGCCATTCTCCGCCCGCGTGCCAGCTTGGAACACGATGACCGCGTTGTTGGCGCCGGCTTCGGCGATCCCCCGGATCGTCGAACCGCGCATCACCGCGCCGGGGTAGCCGGCCGCCGCCATCACGACGGTCAGGGCCGCGCGATGAGCGTCGAACTGCAGGGTGATGCCGGTGACGTCGCCCTCGCAGGCGGCGAGCAGGGCCGGGACCAGATCGGAGGCGAGACGGGGCATCAGCACCTGCGCCTCGGGGTCGCCGAAGCGGGTGTTGTACTCGATGAGCTTCGGGCCATCGGCCGTCAGCATCAGCCCGGCATATAGGATGCCGGTGAAGGGAGTCCCGCGCTCGCGCATTCCCGCCAGGGTCGGGGCGATGATCGTCTCCATCACCTCCCGTTCGAGGGCGGGCGTCAGGATAGTGGCCGGGGAATAGGCGCCCATGCCGCCGGTATTCGGGCCGCGATCCCCGTCGAAGACGCGCTTATGGTCCTGCGCCGTTCCGATCGGCACGGCGCTCGTCCCGTCGCAGAGGGCAAAGAAGCTCGCCTCCTCGCCGAACAGGCACTCCTCGATGACGATCTCACCACCCGGTTCGCCAAGCATGGAGCGGACAGCGTTCTCCGCCTGATCCAAGGTCTCCGCCACCACGACGCCCTTGCCGGCGGCGAGCCCATCGGCCTTCACCACGATGGGCGCGCCGGATTGCGCCAGATAGGCGAGGGCAGCGTCCTGATCGGTGAACCGGGCGAAGGCGGCGGTCGGGATGCCGCGTTCCGTGCACAGATCCTTGGTGAATCCCTTCGAGCCTTCGAGCTGCGCCGCGGCCTTGGTAGGTCCGAAGGCACGGATACCGGCCGCCTGGAGATCGTCGACTAAGCCCGCAACCAGCGGCGCTTCCGGCCCGACCACCACGAGGCCGATCCCGGAGGTCTCGCAGAACTTCTTCACCGCCTCATGATCGGCGACAGCGAGATCGGGACGGTTCTCGCCGTACTCGGCCGTACCCGGATTGCCCGGGGCCGTGAACAGGCGGGTGCAAAGCGGACTTTTGGCGATCGCATAAGCCAGCGCATGTTCGCGTCCGCCGGAGCCGATGAGGAGGATGTTCATAAGTCACGCTTCGAAGGGCACGGAAGGCATGGCGAGATGCCGAACCGGTATGGACAAGAGCCTGCACAATGCGCCGAATGGCTCTCCACCATAGCATTGTCCCGGCCTCGCAGCGCCGCCCCCTAAGCATCCCGGCATGGCGTTTCCCCCGAAAAGCAGGGGATGGAAAGTCCCGGCCACGGTCCCGGTCGCGGATTCCCGTGATTTCTAGCATGCTTGGCACGCACGAAATTCATTCCCCAACCGCATATGATCGATGACAATCGGAGGAACGATGCCGGCTGTCCCCGAGTTGAATATCGTCATGCCAGGATGTCGCCACTCCGCTTCCCCGCCAATGGCCCCGACGCCGGGGTCGGGAGTGCGTTTGTCGCAGTTTCTTCAAAGCGGTCGCGTCACCGTCAAGGCCGCTAATGACAATCGCCCATCCCATATTCCGGCGTTTTGGCCTTGGGCCGTGGCTATTGGTGTCGCGCCGGTGCTGTCGGGCATCCTACTCCTGGCCCTGATCTTCTGACGCTGCCTGCTCGCTCCGGGGTTTACCCGCGTCCGTGCCGAGCCTAGCGTCCGCCGCGACATGGCCCTCGTTCCTCCTCCATCAACGTCTCCGCCGATCTCCAATGCTCCCGAATGGTCGGTGGGGGATCTCGCCTCGGCCCTGAAGCGAACGCTCGAGGACGCGTTCGGTCATGTCCGGCTGCGCGGCGAGATTTCCGGCTATCGCGGCCAGCATGGCTCGGGCCACGCCTATTTCTCGCTGAAGGACGGGACCGCCAGGATCGACGCGGTGGTGTGGAAGGGGACTTTCAACCGCCTGCGCCAACGGCCGCAGGAAGGCTTGGAGGTGGTCGCCACCGGCCGTATCACCACCTTCGCCGGTAAGTCCTCCTACCAGATCGTCGTCGAGACCCTCGAGCCGGCGGGGATCGGCGCCTGGATGGCCTTGCTGGAGGAGCGCAAGCGTGTCCTCTCGGCGGAGGGGCTGTTCGCGGCCGAGCGCAAGCGCGCGATTCCCTACCTACCCCGGGTCGTCGGGGTCGTGACCTCTCCCACCGGTGCCGTCATTCGGGACATCCTTCACCGGCTGGAAGACCGCTTTCGGAGGCCGGTCCTCGTCTGGCCCGTACGCGTCCAGGGGGAGGGCGCGGCCGAGGAAATCGCGACCGCCATCCGCGGCTTCAATGCGCTTCTCCCGAACGGCGCCATCCCACGGCCGGACGTGCTCATCGTCGCCAGAGGTGGCGGCTCGATCGAAGATCTCTGGCCGTTCAATGAGGAAATCGTGGTCCGTGCCGCCGCGGAAAGCGCCATTCCCCTGATCTCGGCGGTAGGCCACGAGACCGACACCACCCTCATCGATTTCGTCTCGGACCGACGTGCACCGACTCCCACCGGAGCCGCCGAGATGGCCGTTCCCGTGCGCGCTGATCTCGTCGCCGAGATCCGCGACCTTGGTCATCGTCAACGCGAAGCCGTCCAGCGCAGGCTCGACCGTGAGGGTTCAGACCTACGCGCGCTTCTCCGCGCCATGCCGGGCGCGGATGCGTTCCTGTCGGCAAAACGCCAACGCCTCGACCTTGCCGAGGCCCGGCTCATGCCGGCGCTCGCTGGCAATGCGCGCGATTACCGGGTTCGTTTCGGCCGCCTGCTCGACAGGCTCGGGCGTCATCCGCCGGAATTGCGCCTGACCCAGGCGCGTGGTCGGCTCGCCCTGGTGGCCGATCGTCCCCATTCAGCCCTGCGGAACTACGCGGCGCGCAAAGGAGAGGCCCTAGCCTATCTCGGCCGCCGCCTCGTGTTCGCCCGTGAGCAAACCCTCGTGCGTGCTCGGTCGGAGGCGGTTCGCCGACAGGAGCGACTCGGCGCACTCGACGCTCGCCTGGGACAGGCAGCCCGTCGCCTGCTCGAGCGGCGAGCCGACCGGCTCGCAAGTTTCGCATCGCTCCTCGGGTCGTTGAGCTATCGCGCGGTTCTTGCGCGAGGTTTTGCCCTCGTGCGCGACGAGGAGGGAGCGCCGATCCGCGCCGCCGCATCGGCGATGCCGGGGCAGCGCCTGAGCCTCGAATTCGCCGACGGCACGCTTCTCGCCCGGACGGAGGCTTCGGATGCTCCGACGCCGGGAGGAGCAGAGCCTCCGAAGCGCAAGCGACAGTCGCGGAAAACAGTGGAAACACCGCCGCAGCAATCCCTGTTCGAGCTGTGACCCGATCACGCCGTGGGTCCTGTCGAGCAAGTCCTGCCACAGACGCATGGCATGGCCGTGAACCTTGGCGCGAGCGATGCGTCTTAGCCCGCCGTGGCTCGCAAGCCGTCGAGAACACCGCTAAAGGCATCCGCTGAAGTCTCGCCGCTGGGGAGCAAAGCCGCCAACGGAGGGATTTTCCTGAGAAACGGCTGAAATGCATGGCGGCGCGTCGAAACACGACCTCAGCACCGCCCGTATCGGCCCTGCGCAGGCTTGCCAAGGAGAGACGATGACCACCACGATCGACAGCGGACAGAAGCTACACCTCGTCTTCGGCGGCGAGCTCGAGAACCTCGACGGCGTCAACTTCCGTGACGTGAAGGGGCTCGACATCGTCGGAATCTTTCCGGACTATGCCTCCGCGCAGAGCGCCTGGAAATCGAAGGCACAGGCCACCGTCGACAGCGCTCAGACGCGCTATTTCATCGTCCATCTCCATCGCCTGCTGGAGCCATGATCTGTGCAGGGCATCCCCCAATCATAAGTGAAGGCATTGTGACGCCGGGGCGGGGGTTGTAATGGGTGCCGCGCCGATGGGCCGGTATCTGGCGCGGCTGGAAAATGTGAGATGAAGACGGCGGCATGAAGTCCTCGATCAAGATCATCGCTGGAAATGCCAGCCGTCCGCTTGCGGAGGCGATCTCCGCCTATCTCGAGCTTCCCCTGGCCAAATGCATGGTCCGTCGCTTTGCGGACATGGAAATCTTCGTCGAGCTTCAGGAGAATGTCCGCGGCGAGGATGTCTTCATCGTTCAATCGACCTCGTTCCCCGCCAATGACCACTTGATGGAGTTGCTCATCATGATCGATGCGGCGCGGCGCTCCTCGGCGCGGCGCATCACGGCGGTGATCCCCTATTTCGGCTATGCCCGACAGGACCGTCGCACCTCCGGCCGCACGCCGATTTCGGCTAAGCTTGTCGCCAACCTCATCACCGAAGCCGGCGCCGACCGCGTGATGACACTGGACCTCCATGCAGGCCAGATCCAAGGCTTCTTCGACATTCCCACCGACAATCTTTTCGCCGCGCCGGTGATCGTGCGCGACATCAAGGAGCGTCTCGACCCGAAGGAATGGATGGTGGTCTCGCCCGATGTCGGTGGTGTGGTCCGCGCCCGCGCCATCGCCAAGCGCATCGACGCGACACTGGCCATTGTCGACAAACGCCGCGAGCGCCCCGGTGAATCGGAAGTGATGAACATCATCGGCGAGGTCGAGGGCCGTTCGTGCATCCTCGTCGACGACATCGTCGATTCCGGCGGTACGCTCGTGAACGCCGCAGAAGCCCTGCTGAACGCCGGCGCCAAGGATGTGTCAGCCTACATCACCCACGGGGTGCTCTCGGGCGGCGCCGTCTCCCGCATCGCGGCTTCGCGGATGAAAGAGCTGGTGATTACCGATTCGATCCAGCCGACACAGGCGGTCAAGCTCGCCCGCAATATTCGCGTGGCCACCATCGCGCCGCTGCTCGGCGAGGCCATCGGTCGGACCGCGACAGAATCGAGTGTGTCGAGCTTGTTCGTCTGATTGGCCCGATGCCTGACCGATACGGCAGCGGTCATCGTCCGCTGGCCAAGTTACGGCGCTCGACGCCAAAATCTCAGGGACCTCGCGTCGCGCGGGTCCTCCGTCGGCGGTGACCGGACGCGAAGGCAATTGCGCGCTCTTCTGCCGCCGCCTATATACGCTGATCCCCTTTTGAGAGCGTGAGACGGGACTTCCGGATCGATTCATCCGGAGCCTGCGGACCGATGCCCGGCGCCGCCCGTTCCCCGCTAACGTCGGAGCCACAGAGCATGTCCCAAGGTCCGCTAATGCCGAAGGCGACCGCCGTCTGGCTGGTCGAGAATACCTCGCTCGCCTTCGAGCAGATCGCCGATTTCTGTAAGCTTCACCCGCTCGAAGTGAAGGGTATTGCCGACGGCGAAGTCGCTGCCGGGATCAAAGGCCTCGACCCGATCACCACGGGTCAGCTTACCCGCGACGAGATCGAGAAAGCGCAGAAATCTCCTAATTACAAGCTGAAGGTTGCCGTCTCGAAGGTGAAGTTGCCGGAGGTCAAGCGCACCACCAAGGGTCCGCGCTACACCCCTCTGTCACGGCGCCAGGACCGGCCGAACGCCATCCTCTGGCTGCTCCGCAACCACCCGGAGTTGAAGGATGCGCAGGTCATCCGCCTCGTCGGCACCACCAAATCGACGATCCAGCAGATCCGTGAGCGCACCCACTGGAATTCGAGCTCGCTGCAGCCGATGGACCCGGTGACCCTTGGTCTCTGCACGCAGATTGATCTCGACTTCGAGGTTCAGCGCGCCGCCAAGGACCGACCGGCCGTTCTGCCGACCGATGCCGGCGCGACCCTGTTGCCCACAGAGGTGTCCACCGCAGGCAGCTACGAAGAGGCGGACGAGCATCATCGCAACGAACGCGACGAGAAGCTCAACGCGGATTCGGTCTTCGCCAAACTCAAGGGCATGCGCAACACTGAGGATGACGACGAGGAATAAACGTCACCTCGACGACACCACAACCCAATCGAATCTTCCCGAGGGCGCTGCTGTTGCAGCGCCCTTCTTCGTGTTGGTGCACCGCATGATCGCCAACCATAAGAAAATGCGTAATATTGATCCTCCTCGATCCACGGGGACACTTTTTCGGGGCGGATAATGGCCTCTCGCGAGACGGGACACGATGTGGCGGAGCACCAGCCGGGCAGCCACGGATTCGGACCGGACATCCTGGTGACAGGATCACTCCCTGACGCGGCGACCGGGGATGTTGTCCCGCGCATGGCAGCGTCGGAGCCTGTGACCCTGGCGGAGTCGTTGATGAGCGAGGAGGGCTGGAGCCCGCTGAATTTCGACGAGACTGGGCCAAACCCGCCCTACTTACGCATCGGCGGCAAGCTCTCGATGACGCTGACGGAATATGAGCCGTGTTTTTCGTCGTATAGCCGGGATCGCATCCTGTTCCGATCCAAGGTTTCGATGGCCGAGCATTTGCGGAAATACGATCAGATGATGATTGATCCGCTCGCCTTCGAGGAATGTTTCGGCCCTGGCGAGGGGACCGACGCGACATTCCCGTTCGGCGCTTGGCTTACGATCCGCAAGGTTGGATTTTCCGGCATCGAACTCTGGGATAAGGGCCGGGGCGATGTGGTTCTTCCACTTGAGGCACTCTCGATCGCCTCGGCGATCTGGCTGCGCCACGCCGAGACGCCTCGCTGGATGCTCACCTGATCGCCCCACCCACCAACGATCCGAAGCGTTATGTTGCCGAAACGCACGAGATCAGGTATGGGAGCGCCGTCCTCCAATCGGATTCGACTGCGCGCGGGCGTCTCGTCCCGTCACCGGCCCGTTGGAGAATGGCCCTCGACCATCGCTTCATGTTGCGTTGGCCCTCCTACGGGGGGTGAGCCTGTCGGATCCCATCAGGGGCCGCGGGCGGTGATCGCCGAGGGTGCCCCGTCACACGAACCGCCGACGCCGGCCTCGCACGAGAGGCCTGTCAGGAGACAGAATGACCGCTGGTAACGCCCTGCAGCGTAGCCCGAGCCGCGACGACTTCGCGGCTCTCCTCGAGGAGAGCTTCCTCGAGCACGAGATCACCGAAGGGTCCGTCGTCAAGGGTCGCGTCGTCGCGATCGAAAAGGACGTGGCCGTCATCGACATCGGCGCTAAGACGGAAGGCCGTGTCGCCCTCAAGGAATTCAACGGCCCCGGCCGCGAAGGCGAACTTGCCGTCGGCGACGAGGTCGAGGTCTATGTCGACCGCATCGAGAACGCCCTTGGCGAGGCCGTCATCTCGCGCGATAAGGCACGCCGCGAGGAGAGCTGGGTCAAGCTCGAGAAGGCCTTCGAGGCCAATGAGCGCGTCACGGGCGCGATCTTCAATCAGGTCAAGGGCGGCTACACCGTCGATCTCGATGGCGCCGTGGCCTTCCTGCCGCGCTCGCAGGTCGATATCCGTCCCGTGCGCGACGTCACGCCCCTTCTCGGCACCCCGCAGCCGTTCCAGATCCTCAAGATGGATCGTCGCCGCGGCAACATCGTCGTATCGCGCCGCACCGTCCTCGAAGAGAGCCGCGCCGAGCAGCGCTCCGAGCTCGTGGCCAACCTTGAAGAAGGCCAGGTCATCGACGGCGTCGTCAAGAACATCACCGAGTACGGCGCGTTCGTCGACCTCGGCGGCATCGACGGCCTGCTCCACGTCACCGACATGGCATGGCGTCGTGTGAACCACCCGTCCGAGGTCGTGACCATCGGCCAGACGGTCAAGGTCAAGATCATCAAGATCAACCACGAGACCCACCGCATCTCGCTCGGCATCAAGCAGCTGCTCGCGGATCCGTGGGAGGGTATCGCCCAGCGCTACCCGGTCGACGCCAAGCTCAAGGGCCGTGTCACCAACATCACCGATTACGGTGCCTTCGTGGAGCTGGAGCCGGGCATCGAAGGCCTGATCCACGTTTCCGAGATGTCCTGGACGAAGAAGAACGTCCATCCGGGCAAGATCGTGTCCACCTCGCAGGAAGTGGAAGTGCAGATCCTCGAGGTCGATCCGGTCAAGCGTCGCATCTCGCTCGGCCTCAAGCAGACCCTCCAGAACCCCTGGGAGGCCTTCGCCGAGCAGCATCCGGTCGGCTCCGAGGTCGAAGGCGAGGTCAAGAACAAGACCGAGTTCGGTCTGTTCATTGGTCTCGACGGCGACGTCGACGGCATGGTTCACCTGTCGGATCTCGACTGGAACCGCCCCGGCGAGCAGGTCATCGAAGAGTTCAAGAAGGGCGATATGTTGCGCGCCCAGGTTCTGGACGTCGATGTCGAGAAGGAGCGCATCTCGCTCGGCGTGAAGCAGCTCGGCGGCGACCCCTTCACGGAAGCCGGCGAACTCAAGAAGGGTCAGATCGTGACCTGCGAAGTGGTGGAAGTGAAGGATTCGGGGGTCGAAGTTAAGATCGTCGACACCGATCTCTCCACCTTCATCCGCCGGGCCGAACTCGCCCGCGATCGTGGCGACCAGCGTCCCGAGCGTTTCGCCGCCGGCGAGAAGTTCGATGCCCGCGTGATCCAGTTCGATCGCAAGGCGCGTCGGGTCCAGCTCTCGATCAAGGCCCTGGAAATGGCCGAGGAGAAGGAGGCGATGGCCCAGTTCGGCTCCGCCGATTCCGGCGCCTCCCTCGGTGAGATCCTCGGTGCTGCCTTTAAGAAGGCCCGCACCAGCGACGACAAGGACGACGCGCAGGACTAAGCCCCGCGAAGATACGAATGGCGTCCAGCTCGTTCGAGCTGGGCGCCATGTCTCGGAACGCCCGCGCGGGATCGTCTCTCGCGCGGGCGTTTTCGTGTCTTGGTACGAGACCTCATGACAGGACGGTTTCAAAACGCGACGTTTGAACGGATTGCGGCATCCTGCAGATTGTTGACCGCCGGCCCATCGGCTAGGAACCGGGCGACCGAAGAAACGGCTCGAACTGCACACGCCACTTTTCGAGACATAGCCGGTGCCGGACACTCGTCTGCAGTGGCAGCCACGTATGACATTCGGGTCGCACTTTAATCAGCTGAAAACAGCACTCACGTTTCATCGGCGGTGGTCGGCCATAAGCTCGTGCCGGCTCGCCATGATTCGGACCTCTTCGGGCCTTGGACACATAGCCCCATCTCAAGACGTCGCATCGAGGCCTGTTCTATAAGTGTTCCAGAGAGAAAATCGGAACACCGAAACGTTCGACGAGACTGATAAATAATAGCTGGAAGACTATCGCCGATCCCTTTACCGACCAGGGTCAGCGAGGCATCGATCCGGCAGACTGGTCAAGCCAGCACACCGGGCAAGAATGCCCATGGGAAGAAGCGCTCCTCCGATCCTCTCGATCCGATGCCCTGGACGGACAGACGTCCGATGAGGGTCCTCCGGACGTGTTCTGCAGAACGAGGTATGGCGATGAGCGCCGATAATAACGATACGAGCCCGTCCAACGGCGCTTCCTCCACCACGCCTGCCCTGAACCGCAGGCAGATTCTTGGCACGGCCCTGACCGGAATGGCGGCCGTGGCAATGCCCGGCTCCCTGGTCCTCGCTGCCCCTCCAGCAAAGAAGGTTGATGTCCTTCTGATCGGCGGCGGCATCATGAGCGCCACCCTCGGCGTCTGGCTGCGCGAACTCGAACCCAACTGGTCGATCCAGATGATCGAGCGTCTCGATGGCGTGGCGAAGGAGAGCTCCAACGGCTGGAACAACGCCGGCACGGGTCATTCCGCCCTCGCGGAGCTCAACTACACGCCCGAGAAGAAAGATGGGCAGATCGAGATCGCCAAGGCCGTCGAGATCAACGAGGCCTTCCAGGTCACCCGCCAGTTCCTGGCGTGGCAGGTTCGCAACGGCGTCCTGAAGAACCCGCGCTCCTTCATCAACTACACCCCGCATATGAGCTTCGTGTGGGGCGACGAGAACATCGCGTTTCTCAAGAAGCGTCATGCAGCGCTCAAGGCGAGCCCCCTCTTCGCCGGCATGGATTATTCGACCGATCCCGAGCAGATCCGGAAATGGGTTCCCCTGATGATGGAGGGCCGCGATCCCAAGCAGAAGATCGCAGCCACCTGGACCTCTTTGGGCACCGACGTGGAGTTCGGCGAGATCACCCGCCAGTTCGTCGCGCATCTGCAGAGCCAGCCGAATTTCGACCTGCAGGCCTCGTCCGAGGTCCGGACCATCGACAAGAACCCCGACGGCTCCTGGCGCGTGGTCTCTCGGAACCTCAAGGACGGGTCCGAGCAGAGTATCGACGCCAAGTTCGTCTTCATCGGCGCTGGCGGCGGATCCCTGCATCTCCTGCAGAAATCCGGCATTCCGGAAGGCGAGGATTACGCGGGCTTCCCCGTCGGCGGCTCGTTCCTCGTCAATGAGAATCCGGATGTGACGACGCAGCATCTGGCGAAGGCCTACGGCAAGGCCTCGGTCGGCTCGCCGCCGATGTCCGTTCCGCATCTGGACACGCGCGTCCTCGACGGCAAGCGCGTCCTGCTGTTCGGTCCCTTCGCGACCTTCTCCACCAAGTTCCTGAAGGAGGGCTCCTATTTCGACCTCCTCTCCTCGACGACCACCAGCAACGTCTGGCCGATGGTTCGCGTGGGCGTGGATGAATATCCGTTGGTGGAGTATCTGGCCGGTCAGCTGATGCTCTCGGACGATGACCGCATCGCCGCTCTGCGTGAGTATTTCCCCAAGGCCAAGAAGGAAGAATGGCGCCTATGGCAGGCGGGCCAGCGCGTGCAGATCATCAAGCGCGACAAGGACAAGGGTGGCGTTCTGAAACTCGGCACGGAGATCGTCAGCGCGAAGGACGGCAGCATCGCGGCGCTGCTCGGCGCCTCCCCGGGCGCGTCCACGGCCGCTCCGATCATGCTGAAGGTGCTGGAGAAGGTGTTCGCCTCGAAAGTTTCGTCTCCTGAATGGCAGTCGAAGCTTCGGCAGATCGTCCCGAGCTACGGATTGAAGCTGAACGACGATCCGGAACGGGTCACGCAGGCCTGGGCCTATACGAGCGAGCAGTTGCAGCTGCCGTCTCCTCCGCAGATCGACGTCGAGGCACTGAAGCAGACGCCGGTCAGCAACACCGTCCTCAACAGCAACCGTACCACCACGACGAAGCCGGTCCACGACCTCGCTCCCTGAACGAGCGAAGCCAGACGCTGAAATCCTCCGATGTCGCCCGTTCGCCCTCGGAGGATTTTGCTTGGGTTGAACGATCGAAGCGACAACCCGTCGCCGCGCCGGCACGACGCCTCCGCTTCGACCGATCCTAATACCACCCATCGGGCCCCGTATCCCTCGAGGCAGTGTCCTGACGCCGCGCGTCCGGCCAACGAGTGCTCTTGCCGGTCCGCAGAAGGGAGCGCTAGAACACGGCCCTGCTTTCGCGTCCCCCCGGGCTTCGGCGACCTTCCGGCGGAAGGACGTGTGAGCTCCCAAAGGTTTGGTGCAAACCACCGGCGGGTGTGAAACAAGTCTTGACGGGCGGAGGGGTGCACCATGGATGCACGCCTCCTTGCCCATGAGCGAAGAACCGGCCGAAACGGGCGGAAACGTTAAGGGAACGGGACGATCGCATGGCTGCAGACGCCGAACTTCTGATCGATCGTCGGCGCCTGCGCCGCAAGCTCTCCCTCTGGCGCGTCGTGGGAATCGGCGGATTGATCGTCGCCGTCGGTGCGGTGGGCTACCGGGTCCGGGGCAATGACGGGTTCGGCTTCCCAGCCGTGAAACCACAGATCGCGCGAATCTCCATCGGTGGCTTCATCGCCGGCAGCGAATCGACGACGAAGCTGATCGAGCGCGTCCGCGATGCCAGCGCCGTGCAGGGCGTCATCGTCTCGATCTCCTCGCCGGGCGGCACAACCACCGGCTCTGAGGAACTCTACCGCAACCTACGCTCGCTGTCCGAGAAGAAGCCGATGGTGGCCTTCGTCGATGGCACGGCGGCCTCCGGCGCCTATATCGCCGCCATCGCGGCCGATCATATCGTCGCTCGGGAAACCGCCCTGGTCGGCTCCATCGGCGTGCTGTTCCAATATCCCGATCTGTCCGGGCTGCTCGACAAGGTCGGCGTCAAGGTCGAGTCGGTGAAGTCGTCGCCCCTGAAGGCCGAGCCATCCGGCTTCACCCCGACCTCGCCCGAGGCACGGGCCGCCCTGGCCTCCGTTGTGGGCGACACCTACGCCTGGTTCAAAGGCCTCGTCTCCGAGCGGCGCAAACTCTCCGAGAAGGAATTGGCGACCGTTTCCGACGGGCGCGTCTTCAGCGGCCGCCAGAGCGTTCCGTTGAAGCTGGTGGATAGCGTCGGCGGCGAACGTCAGGCGGTGACTTGGCTCGAGGCGGAGCGCAACGTCGCCAAGGGCCTGCCCATCCGTGATTGGAAGCCCAAATCCGAGAGCGACTTCAAACTCTGGTCGGCTCTCGGCACGGGCGCCGATCTCCTTGGCATGGGCGGTCTCGCGACGCGCCTGCGTCAGGTCGGCGACGAGACGGCGAGCATCGCGCAAGGGGGAATGCTGGCTCTCTGGCGTCCGGCCTCAACCGATGCGCCTTGAGGGCGACGCCGAATCACCCCGGCCTGGATCACGTCCGCAGGGGTGCCGGAACCGCATGAAGTCAGGGAAGACCGCCGCATGATCAAGTCGGAGCTCGTGCTCAGGATCGCAGAGCAGAACCCGCATCTCTACCAGCGCGACGTGGAAACCCTCGTGAAGGCGATCCTCGACACGATCGCGGAAGCCTTGTCACGCGGCGACCGGGTAGAGTTGCGCGGCTTCGGCGCTTTCTCGGTCAAGCGTCGTGATGCGCGCCGCGGGCGCAACCCGCGCACCGGTGAGCCCGTTGCCGTCTCCGAGAAGGCCATCCCCGTGTTCAAGACGGGCAAGGAGATGCGCCAGCGACTCAACGAGGCCGGCATCGGCGCAGAGGAGCCCTCCGAGAATGAGGAATCCTGAGCCCATGCAAAGCCTCGTCCTACCGACCGGAGTGTCTCGATGATCCGCTTCTTCAAGGGTTTGGTGCTGCTTCCCGTCGCGATCGTGGTCGTGGCCCTGGCCGTGGCGAACCGGGAGGTCGTCCGCCTGTCCTTCGATCCGTTCACGGCGGACACGCCGGCCTTCAGCCTGCCATTGCCACTCTACGTCCTGATCTTCGCCTCTGTCGCCATCGGCATTCTCTGCGGCGGTATCGGCACCTGGCTCGGCCAGTCCGGCACCCGGCGCACGAGCGCCGCCCGCCGCCGTGAGATCCGTCGCCTGGAGGGCGAGACCGAGCGTCTGAAATCCCGCGTCGCGGCCAGCGAGCCCACGCCGGCCGAGCGTTATCCCGGCCAGGACGGCCGCGTCGCGCTCCCCGCCCCGCGCTAGAGGCCAAGCGCAGCCATGTCGTCGATCCGCGTCAAGATCTGCGGGCTCAGTACCCCCGCGGCCCTCGACGCAGCGCTCTTGGCGGGGGCTGACCTTGTCGGCCTCGTGCATTTCGCGAAGAGCCCGCGTCATGTCGACTTCGAGACGGCGGGTCGGCTGTCGGAACAGGCGAAGGGCAGGGCGGAGCGGGTCATCCTTCTCGTCGATCCCGACGATGCTCTGATCGATGCGGCCCTGAGGGCCGTCGATCCGGATTGGATCCAACTCCACGGCCATGAGACCCCGGAGCGGGTCGCGGCCATCCGTGCCCACAGCAATCGCCCCGTGATGAAGGCGCTCGGCGTCTCGACGCGTTCGGATCTCGACGTTCTCTCCGCCTATGAAGCGGCCGACCGCATTCTCCTCGACGCGAAGCCTCCGCCCGACGCGGCCCTGCCGGGCGGCAACGGCATTGCCTTTGATTGGGACATCCTCGCGGGGCTGGACCTGCCGGCGGGGACGATGCTGTCCGGCGGCCTCGCTCCCGGCAATGTTGCCGAGGCCCTCCGTCGGACGGGCCTTCGCGCTGTCGACGTCTCTTCGGGGGTCGAGACCCGGCCGGGAGAAAAGAGTTCCGAGCGCATCGGAGCCTTCATTGCGGCGGTTCGGACTGGCGAATAGCGTCCGATTTCACAAATCGACGCGTTCGCCGCATTGTAGCCGCCCCCCGCACGGGTCTAGGCATTGGCGCAACCCCATACCGAACGCACAGGCCCGGCGGCGATCCGCCAGCCGACGACGTGAAGGACGACTGACCTTGACCATCGCCCCCTCTCCGAACTCGTTCCGCAACGGACCGGACGAGCGCGGCCGCTTCGGCATCTTTGGCGGACGCTTCGTCGCCGAGACGCTGATGCCGCTCATCCTCGATCTCGAGAAGGCCTATACGGAAGCGAAGGCAGATCCGTCCTTCCAGCAGGAGATGAACGGCCATCTGACCCATTATGTCGGCCGTCCGAGCCCGCTCTACTATGCCGAGCGCCTGACCGAGCACCTGCGCGCGGCATCGGCCCCGGGTCACGGAGCCAAGGTCTTCTTCAAGCGCGAGGAGTTGAACCATACCGGTTCGCACAAGGTGAACAACGTGCTCGGTCAGATCATGCTGGCCCGCCGCATGGGCAAGCCCCGGATCATCGCCGAGACGGGCGCCGGGCAGCACGGGGTCGCCACCGCCACCCTCTGCGCCCGGTTCGGCTTGAAATGCGTCGTCTACATGGGCGCCGTCGACGTAGCGCGCCAAGCGCCCAACGTCTTCCGCATGAAGATGCTCGGCGCCGAGGTGATCCCGGTGGAATCCGGCACCAAGACCCTCAAGGACGCCATGAACGAGGCGTTGCGCGACTGGGTCACCAACGTCGCAGATACGTTCTACTGCATCGGCACGGTGGCCGGCCCGCATCCCTATCCGGCGATGGTGCGCGATTTCCAATCGATCATTGGCCGGGAGACGAAGGAGCAGATGCTGGAGATGGAAGGGCGACTGCCCGACTCGCTCATCGCCTGTATCGGCGGCGGCTCCAACGCCATGGGGTTGTTCCACCCGTTCCTCGACGACCGCGAGGTGGAGATCTACGGCGTCGAGGCCGCCGGCCACGGCATCTCGTCGGGCCTGCACGCCGCCTCCCTCTCCGGCGGGAAGCCGGGAGTGCTCCATGGCAACCGAACCTACCTTCTTCAGAACGAGGACGGCCAGATCGCCGACGCCCACTCGATCTCCGCCGGCCTCGATTATCCCGGCATCGGCCCCGAACACGCTTGGCTGCACGAGGCCAAGCGCGTCACCTACCTCTCGGCGACGGATTCCGAGACGCTGGAAGCGTTCAAGCTGTGCTCGATGCTGGAGGGCATCATCCCGGCCCTGGAGCCGGCTCACGCCCTCGCCAAGGTGTTCGAAATCGCGCCGACGAAGCCGGCCGAACACCTGATGGTGCTCAATCTCTCGGGCCGTGGCGACAAGGACATCCCGCAGGTGGCCGAAATCCTGGGAACCCGCCTCTGAGAAAACCGCAACGGGGAGCTCGCAAGTGGCAAACTCCCCGTTGACACCCGAAGGCGGATTTCTTTATACCGCCGATCTCTTCAGGGGCGCCTGCACCGCGCGGGTTCCTTTGTTGTGGCGGGGTAGCTCAGTTGGTTAGAGCAGAGGAATCATAATCCTTGTGTCGGGAGTTCAAATCTCTCCCTCGCTACCAATCATTCCTAGTCGTTAGATCGACCTAGCCTTTGAGCCCTGGACCTCTGGTCCGGGGCTTTTTGGTTCTCTGAGAGGTATCTGCCGGACAGCGCGAACAATCGGGACGTGGTGTTCACCTGACGGCATCGATGGGCAGTTTTTGCGTGGCCCCTGCCTGGTATCCTCAGTCTCGCTCGCGATGCTCCTCAGCGATGATCCCATGGCGCTTCGTCCCCACTCGCCACTCATCGGCGCAATCGGGAGGCCACGACCTCGTTCGGTACGGAGGGCTAGGTCGACCTTAGTGTAGATTGATCTTGATCGCGGGAACCGGACGCTCGGTCGTCGCCCCGAATGGAAGTCACAGGTGGACTTCAACCGGCTGTTTGCCGGGAGCGGACGACGAAAGTACCGGCGCCGGAAGGTCCGACGCCGGTCTGATCGAGTATGCGGCCTTCGGCGTCGGTGGCCGCGTCCTGCCGTTCCAGCCGGATGCCCTTATCCGAGGGCTTCTTCCACCGCCCTGCCGCAGGCTTCGGTATCGGCGTTGCCGCCGAGATCGCGGGTGCGCAGGGTCCGCTCGGAGAGGACGCGCTCGATACCTGTGACGATCTCCCGGGCGGCCTCGGGCTCGCCGAGATGCTCCAGCATCATCGAGCCGGACCAGATCTGGCCGATGGGGTTGGCGATGCCCTGGCCGGCGATGTCGGGGGCCGAGCCGTGCACCGGCTCGAACACCGAGGGGAAGAGCCGCTCCGGGTTGATGTTGCCGGAGGGCGCGATGCCGATCGTGCCGGTGCAGGCGGGTCCGAGGTCGGAGAGGATGTCGCCGAACAGGTTCGAGGCGACAACCACGTCGAACCGGTCCGGGTTCAGCACGAAATGGGCCGTCAGAATGTCGATATGGTACTGGTCCCAGGCCACGTCCGGGTAGGCCTTGGCCATCTCCTTCACCCGCTCGTCCCAATAGGGCATCGTGATCGAGATGCCGTTGGACTTGGTGGCCGAGGTCAGGTGCTTCTTCGGGCGGCTCTGGGCCAGCTCGAAGGCGAATTTCAGGATGCGGTCGACGCCGTGGCGCGTCATGATCGTCTCCTGCAGGGCGAATTCGCGGTCCGTGCCGGCGAACATGCGCCCGCCCGCATTCGAGTATTCCCCTTCCGTGTTCTCGCGGACCACCCAGAAATCGATGTCGCCGGGCTTGCGGTCGGCGAGCGGGCTCTTCACGCCCGGCATCAGGCGCACCGGGCGAAGGTTGGCGTATTGGTCGAATTCCCGCCGGAACAGGATCAGCGAGCCCCAGAGCGAGACGTGATCGGGCACCCTGTCCGGCATGCCGACCGCGCCGAAGAAGATCGCGTCGTGACCGCCGATCTGCGTCTTCCAGTCCTCCGGCATCATCCGGTTGTGCCGCTCGTAATAATCGCAGCTCGCGAAGTCGAACCAGTCGAACTCGAGGCTGAAGCCGTGGCGCTTGGCCGCCTTCTCGAGGACGCGCACGCCCTCCGGCACGACCTCCTTGCCGATCCCGTCGCCCGGAATGACGGCGATGCGATAGTGGCGTGATGTCATGGGAATGGCGCTCCGCGGATGGGTTTGGGGATCAGGCGGCGCTCGGCGGCCAGGGCGTCTCGGCGACGGGGGTCACCGGCCCCCGACCCTCGAACCAGGAAACGAGGTTGTCCACGAGGAGGTTGCCCATGGCACGGCGGGTATGGTGGGTGGCCGAGCCCACATGCGGCAGCAGGACGACGTTGTCCAAGGCAATGAGGGCGTCGGGAACCCGGGGTTCGTCCGCGAACACGTCGAGGCCGGCCGAGTGGATCGCGCCCTGCTGCAGGGCCGCGATCAGGGCGTCCTCGTCGACGAGGCTGCCGCGCGCCACGTTGATGAGGATACCGTCGGGGCGGAGTGCGCCCAGCACCTCCGCGGTGACGAGGGGTCCGGCTCCGCCGCCGGGCGCGACGACCACAAGGACGTCGCAGGCCCGCGCCAGCTCGACCGCGCTCGGGTGGTAGTCATAGGCCACCTCGGGTTGCCGGCGGCGGCCGTGATAGGCGATGGCGCAGCCGAATCCATCGAGGCGCGTGGCGATGGCATGCCCGATCCGCCCGAGGCCGAGGATGCCGATGCGGCGCCCGCGCAGGGAGGGCGAGAGCGGAAACGGGGCTTTCGGCCAGGCGCCCGAGCGGAGATAGCGGTCGGCCTGTGGGAGGCGGCGGACGGTGGCGAGGAGCAGGCCGAGGGCGAGGTCGGCGACCTCCTCGGTGAGCACGTCCGGGGTGTTGGTGACGACGGCGCCCCGGTCCTTGGCAGCCGCGACGTCGATCGTGTCGTAGCCGACACCGAAATTGGCGACGATCTCCAGGGCGGGGAGGCGCGCGAAGAGATCGGCTCCCGCCGGCGCCTGTCCTCCCACCACCACGCCGCGGATGGCCGGGCCGACCTCCGCCAGGAACGCGTCCCGATCGGTGGCCCGATCGAGGCGGTGGAGGACGAAGCGCTCCTCGAGGGCCCGGATCGTATCGGGAAGGATCGCCTTAAGCAGCAGGATCTCCGCCTTCGCATGCGCTGTCATGGGGCCTCTTCGCAGTTGCGTGTTCCGTGGAGGTGGCGCTCCCGCTCCGGGGCGAAGCCACCTTGTGCTTTCCGCCAACGGAGGGTGGACCGCAACCCGGAGCCGACCCGCTCGGCAAGACCGCGTTGCGCCAATCCCATACAGGCCGCGAGGACTGTCTCGTTCCTCTGGCCGCGCGGAAGGCCGGACCTGACCTTGACCACCGTGGCGCTGACGAAATCTTCGGTCAAAGCGGACAGAACGGCTCGCTCCTCATCACTGAGCGGTCGCATCGTACGGATTTCCTCGACACGTCGGTTCCCGGAAGACGGCCGCCGCCCGGAGCCGGGCGACGGCGGTGGAGGCCGTGCGGGGCCGGATCGCGCCCCGCACGGATCGGTCGCCGCTTACTCGGCGAGTTCGCGCATGACCTTGATCAGGTCCGACTTGCCCTCGAAGCCGATGCCGGGAAGCTCCGGCATGACGATGTGGCCGTCCTCGACCTTCACCCCGTCCGGGAAGCCGCCATAGGGCTGGAACAGGTCCGGGTAGCTCTCGTTGCCGCCCAGCCCGAGGCCGGCCGCAATGTTGAGCGACATCTGGTGACCGCCATGCGGGATGCAGCGCTTGGGCGACCAGCCGAACTGCTCCAGCACGTCGAGGGTGCGGAGATACTCGACGAGTCCGTAGGAGAGGGCGCAGTCGAACTGCAGGTAGTCGCGGTCGGGCCGCATGCCGCCGTAGCGCAGGAGGTTGCGGGCATCCTGGTGCGAGAACAGGTTCTCGCCGGTCGCCATCGGGCCGGGATAGAACTCGGAGATCGCGGCCTGCAGGGCGTAGTCGAGGGGATCGCCGATCTCCTCGTACCAGAACAGCGGGTACTGGCGCAGCATCTTGGCGTAGGCGATGCCCTGTTCGAGGTTGAAGCGGCCGTTCACGTCGACGGCGAGCTGCGCCTGCGAGCCGATCTCCTTCAGCACGGCCTCGATGCGGCGCTGGTCCTCCTCGATCGGCACGCCGCCGATCTTCATCTTCACGACGTTGTAGCCACGGTCGAGGTAGCCGCGCATCTCGGCACGCAGCTGGGTGTCGTCCTTGCCGGGATAGTAATAGCCGCCGGCCGCGTAGACGAAGACGCGCGGATTGGCCTCGACGCCCTTCTGCTCGGCGAGCATCCGGAACAGCGGCTTGCCGGCGATCTTGGCGGTGGCGTCCCAGATCGCCATGTCGAGGGTGCCCACCGCCACCGAGCGCTCGCCGTGGCCGCCGGGCTTCTCGTTGGTCATCATCGCCGCCCAGAGCTTGTGCGGGTCGAGATTGTCACCGGCCTCGTTGAGCACGCTCGCAGGTTCGGCCTCGAGGATGCGGTTCTTGAAGCGCTCGCGGATCAGGCCGCCCTGGCCGTAGCGGCCGTTGGAATTGAAGCCGTAGCCCACCACCCGGCGGCCGTCGCGCTCCACATCCGTGACCACGGCCACGAGGCTGGCGGTCATCTTCGAGAAGTCGATATAGGCGTTGCGGATGGGCGAGGAGATCGGCTTGGTGATCTCGCAGACGTCGACGATACGCATGGTGGCTCTCCTTGAGGTGCGAAGGGATTCGCGCGGGGGGAAGGGACGGAAGCGGACGAAAGCGGCCGGAAGGTCTAGTGGGCGGCCGCCACGGGGCGGGGCAGGGCATGCCCGACTTCCGTGTCGGGAACGACGTCCTCGGATGAGACGGCGGCCCGGTTGCGGTAGGCCTCCTCCGCCTTGGCGAGGTCGAAGGCGCCTTCCCACTTGGCGACCGCGATGGTGGCGACCGCGTTGCCGATGAGGTTCGTGACCGCCCGCGCCTCGTTCATGAAGCGATCGACGCCGAGCAGAAGGACGAGGCCGGCGACCGGGACGGTGTGGATGCTCGACAGGGTGGCGGCGAGGGTGACGAACCCGGCCCCGGCGACACCCGCCGACCCTTTCGAGGTCAGGAGCAGCACGCCCAGGACGACGAGCTGGTCGCCGATGCCCAGCGGCGTGTTGGTGGCCTGGGCGACGAAGATCGCCGCCATGGTCAGGTAGATGCAGGTGCCGTCGGCGTTGAAGGTGTAGCCCGTCGGCAGAACGAGGCCGACCACCGACTTCTCGCAGCCCACCCGCTCCAGCTTGGCCATCATCCGGGGCATCACGGCCTCGGTGGAGCAGGTCCCGAAGGTGATGAGGATCTCGTCCTTGAAGAAGCCGAGGACCTTGAAGAGCGAGAACCCGGTCCAGGCGCAGACGGAGCCGAGCACCAGCACGACGAACAGGATCGACGTGGCGTAGACACCGAGCATCAGGTAGGCGAGGGACCAGACGGTACCGAAGCCGTACTTGCCGATGGTGAAGGCGACGCCGGCACCCGCACCGATGGGGGCCAGGCGCATCACCATGGCGACGATGCGGAACAGCGCGTCCAGCAGGCTGTCGATGACGACGACCACCGGCTTGCCGCGTTCGCCCGCCTGAACCAGGGCGAGGCCGAAGAGCAGCGAGATCAGGATGATCTGCAGCATGGCGCCCTTGGCGAAGGCATCCACCATCGTCGAGGGGATGATGTCCATGAGGAAGCCGACGATGCCGGGCTGCGCTTCCGCCCGCTTGGCGTAGGAGGCGATGGCGCTGCCGTCGATATGCGTGGCGTCGATGTTCATGCCGACGCCCGGCTGCATCACGTTGACCACCACGAGGCCGATGACGAGGGCCAGCGTCGAGACGACCTCGAAGTAGATCAGCGCGCGCACACCGATGCGGCCGACCTCCTTCATGTTACCCATCTTGGCGATGCCGACCACGATGGTACCGAAGATGACCGGCGCGAGCAGCATCTTGATCAGCTTGATGAAGCCGTCCGCCAGGGGCTGCAGCGTGACGGCGACGTCCGGCAGGAAATACCCGACGAACCCGCCGAGGACGATTGCTATGAAGACTTGAACATAGAGTCGGCTTAGCCATGACTTCATGATCTGTTTCCTCCTGATCTGCCACTTAGCGGGCAGCTTGATTAGTGATCCCTCTTGTGGGGCTTGATGCTGTGGGTACGCCTGGACACCCTCGTCCGGCCAATGCCATGTTCGGTTCGGGCTATGCGCGAACGGCATCGGGCTGGACGGACGGATGGACATGGTCCGACCGATGGATCTGGGCTGATCGATGGATCTGGACTGGCTGAAGGACTTCCTCGCACTGGCGGAGCAGAAGACGTTCTCGCGGGCGGCGGAGGCCCGGAGCGTGACGCAGCCGGCCTTCAGCCGGCGCATCCGGGCTCTCGAGGATTGGGTCGGGACGCCGCTCTTCGCACGGGGCGCGCAAGGGGCGGCGCTGACCCCGGCCGGCGTCACCTTCCTCCCGGCAGCCCAGGCTCTGCTGCACAGCCTGGAGCGGGCCCGCCGCGAGACGCGGGCGGTGGGCGCTCAGGATACGGCGACGCTCTCCATCGCCGCGACCCACGCCCTATCGTTCACGTTCTTTCCGAGTTGGGTCCGCCGGGTCATGCGATCCCGGACGCTGGGCACGCTCAATCTCATTTCGGACAGCATGGAAGCCTGCGAGCAGATCATGCTGTCGGGCGAGGTGCACTTCCTGCTCTGCCACTTCCACGGGAACGCCCCGACGCGGTTCGAGCCCGACCGGTTCGAGAGCGTGCGGGTCGGCGACGATCGTCTCATCCCGCTTTGCGCGCCCTCGGGAGACGGCGCGGGTCTGTGGTCGCTGCCGGGATCGTCCGCCGAGCCGGTTCCCTACCTGGCCTACAGCCAGGCCTCGGGCCTCGGCCGCATCCTCGCGAGCTGCCGCAACGGGGATTCGTTCCACCTCGACACGCGCTTCACCTCGCATCTCGCCGCGACGCTGACGACCATGGCGCGCGAGGGGCACGGCGTCGCCTGGCTCCCACAAACGGTCGCGGCCGACGATCAGACGCGCGGTCGCCTCGTCCGCGCGGGGCACGAACAGTTCGACGTGCCCATCGAGATCAGACTGTTCCGCTCGCTCGAGTGCCGCAATCACGCCGCCGACGAGCTTTGGGACTATCTCACCGGAGCGCAAACCTCATAGCTCGTGGGTGCGTCGATCACAGCTGCGTCCCCGTGGAGCACTGCCAGTCTTGGGCCGGTGGACATCTGCTTTCGGGAAGTCAGTCAATCGCCGTCTATGGCAAGGTTGGGATCTGCCCGCTCCTCGGTGATGAATCGGCAAGACAGGTCGATAGCCTATGAACCGAATCGGGCCGCCCCCTGAACGGCCCACTCCCGCATATCTCCCGGGGGGCTCCGCGATCCTACCCAGGGTGCTTGACGACACCGTCACTCGGCATCCGGCTGGCGAGCGCATCGATGGCGAGGCGTGACCGCAACGGCAGATACCGTGCCGCGGGCCAGACGGCGTAGCAATCCATGGTCGCGTAGGGCCGCTCCGCCCAGAGCTGGACGAGTTCACCCTTTTGCAGGCTGTCGCGGATCAGCCAGTGTTGGAGCCAGCAGAGGCCGAGCCCCGCCTTGGCGGCGCTCAGAATGACTTCGACGTCGTCGAACCGCAGCCTGGAATGTGGGGAAACCGGGACGAGGACGCCGTTGGCATCCGGCAGGCGCCAGGCATAGCCGCGGTCGCCGCGCGCATAGGCGAGCGCGTCGTGCCCGGCGAGATCCGCGAGCTCCTCCGGGCGTCCGCGTGCATCGAGGTAGGACGGGGAGGCGCAGAGCACCATACGTTCCGTCACCAGCCGCCGGGCACGCAGGGAGCTGTTGTTGCCGAGCGCGCCGAAGCGCAGCCCGAGGTCGAAGCCGTCGGCGATCAGATCGATGACCCGGTCGCTGAAATTCAGGTCGAGTTCCAGCTTCGGATGCGCCTTGGCGTAGTCGAGCAGGATCGGCGCCGCGCAGCGCCGGCCGAGGAGAACCGGCATCGAGATCCGCAATCGCCCCGCCACCTCCTGGCGGCCCGATTCGAGGAGCGCCTCGCCGGTCCGCAATTCCGCGACGGCGCGCAGGCAATGTTCGTAGAATTGCTGCCCGGCTTCCGTCAGGCTCTGGGTGCGCGTGGTCCGTTGGAACAGGCGCACGCCGAGCCGCTCCTCGAGCCGGGCCACGGCCTTGCCGACGGCGGACCGGGACAGGGACAGCCGGTCCGCCGCCCGCGCGAACCCGCCAGCCTCTACCGCCTCCACGAAGATCTGCACGCCGTCGAACTTGTCCCGCATCGGTCGCCCGATCCTGCCGATCCTGATCCGTCGATTGTAGCGCCACAGGCAACAAAGAAGCGAATACTCAGATCTGAAGCCGCAGAAAAATCTACGCTAGAGGAAGGGCGGACGGACGGCGAGGCCCCGACAGGAGCGGCCCCGCCCAAAGGGCGGCAGAGGCCGAGTCCCGTAGGCGCGCCCCGGATGGAAAAGGAAGAACTGAGGATGAGCGCGAAAGTCGTTGTGGTCACCGGCGCGAGCAGTGGCTTTGGAAAACTCACGGCCCTGGAACTGGCGAGGCGCGGTCACAGCGTCATCGCGACCATGCGGGATGTCGAGGGCCGGAACAGCGCGGTCCGGAACGAGCTGATCGAGGCCGCGAAGGCGGAGGGGAATCCCCTGCAGGTCCTCGAAATGGATGTGGTCAGCGACGACTCGGTCGAGGCCGCCATCGCTCGGGTCATCGCGCAGCACGGCAGGATCGACGTTCTGGTCAACAATGCCGGCCTGATGCCCATCGGGGTGACGGAAGCCTACACGATCGCCGATGTCGAACGGCTGTTCGCGGTCAATGTCTTTGGGGCGGTCCGCGCCGACCGTGCCGTCCTGCCGCATATGCGCGCCGCCGGCAGCGGACTGATCGTGCAGGTCACGTCGCTGATGGGACGCTTCGTCATCCCGTTCTTCGGTGTCTATGCGGCGACCAAGTTCGCGCTCGAAGCCCTGGCGGAGACCTATCGTTACGAGCTGAGCGGCTTCGGGATCGATTCGGTCATCGTGGAGCCGGGCCCGTTCCCCAGCAACCTGATCTCGTCCAGCCCCGAGCCGTCCGATACGGACGTACTGACCGCCTATGGCGCAGTGGCGTCGATCCCGGGCCAGATCAAGGACAACGCCGACAAGTCGTACGACCCCGCCCATCCTCCGCGCCCGCAACTCGTCGCCGATGCGATCGCCGGGCTGGTCGAGGCAACGGAGCGGCGTCCCCTGCGCACGGTGGTCATGCCAGAGGGCGTGGATTTCGGCGTCGCGCGCATCAATGAGGCGGTGGCTCCGATCCAGAACGACATGCTTCGGGCCATGGGCATGGCACACGTCATCTGAAACATGAGGCGGCGGGACATGCCACACGCCGCTTTTCGACGGGTTCGGTCTCGCTCGATGGAGGGGACGTTGCCTCGTAGGGGCCTTCCAGCCCCTGCGCTGAACGGATCGGGATGCCCCGGATGTGGTCGAACGGCCGGTTCGGCACGCTCCCGGATGCCTGCGGGATCAGAGCTGATTGAACCGCTGCCGCTGCCCCCTCGACCGGTACAGTTGCTAACTTTTGACAGCTTTATGGCCCTGTGACACCGTTCGGTCATGTCGAGCACGCCGACCCGCAACATCGCCCTGACCCATGAGCTGGAGAGCTACATCAAGGGTCAGGTCGCGAGTGGGCATTACGCAAATGCCAGCGAAGTCGTCCGCGCCGGTCTTCGCCTTCTGATCGAGCGTGACCACGCGGTGCCTCGCTCCCGCGGCCATAGCTCCGCCAAAGCGGCGGACAGATGATGACCGCCTCGATTGCCGCTCCGTCCGCCCCGCACGACTTCCAGGCGGATATCATTGCGGTCGAGGGCATCGCCGCGGTTCCGACGATCCTGAACGTGGTCTGTCGGACGACCGGCATGGGCTTCGCCGCCATCGCCAGGGTGACGGACGACCGCTGGGTCGCCTGCAGTGTCAAGGACGACATCGCCTTCGGTCTGGCGCCGGGCGGCGAGCTGCCGGTCGCCACCACGATCTGCGACGCGATCCGCTCGTCCGGGACGGGCGTGGTCATCGACCACGTGTCCGAGGACCCGGCGTACCAGGCGCATCCGACCCCGGAGATGTACGGCTTCCAGAGCTACATCTCGATGCCCATCACCCTGCCGGACGGCAGCTTCTTCGGCACGCTCTGCGCCATCGACCCTCGTCCGGCCCGACTGAACACGCCGGAGACAGTCGGCATGTTCAGGATGTTCGCCGACCTCATCGGCTTCCATCTCGACGCGCATAGGCGCCTCGCCGACCGGGAGGCGCTCCGGCGCAGCGACGCCTTCGTCAGAGGCATCCTCAGGGCGAGCCCGGATTGCGTGAAGGTGCTCTCCGCCGACGGCACGCTGGAGTTCATGAGCGCGCGGGGCCTGGAACTCAACCAGATCGGATCGCTGCAGGACGTGGTGGGGCAGGAATATGCCGGGCTCTGGCCGGAGGACGAGCGCGCCAAGCTGCGCGATGCCGTCCGGCGGGCGGCCGCCGGAGAGGTCTCACGCATCGAGGGGCAGGCCCAGACGGCCGATGGCGACCTCCGCTGGTGGGAGGTGAGCTTCGCACCCTTCCAGCCCGACGAGGGCGGTGCCCTCAAGCTCGTCGGCATCTCCCGCGACATCACCGAGCGCTACCGGGCCGAGACCGCGCGGCAAGCCGGGGCGGAGGCCCTGCAAGCCCTGAACGACGACCTGGAGCGGCAGGTCGCGGAGCGGACGGCAGAGCTTCGTCTGTCGCGCGACATCCTCCAATCCAGCGCTGCGCCCATCTGCGCCTTCGACACCGCGTACCGGCTCATCGCCTTCAATCAGGCCCATAGCGACGAGTTCTTCCGCATCTTCGCCCACCGCGTGCAGGTCGGCGAGGTGTTCCCCGACCTGTTCCCGCCGGACCAGGCCCCGGTCATGCGCGGGTTGATGGAGCGCGCGCTCCGGGGCGAGACATTCACCGTCACCGAGGAATTCGGCGACCCCGACCTGGCGAAGCCCTATTGGGAGGTGTCCTACTCGCCCTTGCGCGACGAGGTGGGACACATCGTCGGGGCGTTCCACTACGCCAAGGATATCTCGGAGCGGCTACGCGCCGAGACCGCACTCGCCGACACGCAGGAAGCGTTGCGCCAATCGCAGAAGATGGAGGCCGTCGGGCAGCTGACCGGGGGCGTGGCGCACGATTTCAACAACCTTCTCACCATCATCCGCTCCTCCGTCGATTTCCTGCGCCGGCCGGAGCTGCCCGAGGAGCGCAAGCGGCGCTACCTCGATGCCGTGTCCGATACGGTCGACCGCGCCGCGAAGCTGACCGGGCAGCTCCTCGCCTTCGCCCGCCGCCAGGCCCTCAAGCCCGAAGTGTTCGAGGTCGGCGAGCGCCTGCGCGCCGTCTCCGAGATGATCGACACCGTGACGGGGGCCCGCATTCGCCTGACGGTGGAAACGCCCGACGAGCCCTGCTTCGTGAAGGCGGACCTGAGCCAGTTCGAAACCGCCCTCGTCAACATGGCGGTGAATGCCCGCGATGCGATGGACGGGGAGGGGACCCTGACCCTGACTCTGGTGCGCCGGGGAAAGCTGCCGCCGATCCGGGGGCATGCGGTCGCCCTTGGAGCCTTCGCGGCGATCTCTCTCACCGATACGGGCACCGGAATCGCGCCTGAGCAGTTGGGCCGCATCTTCGAGCCGTTCTTCACCACCAAGGAGGTGGGGAAGGGAACCGGCCTCGGCCTCAGCCAGGTGTTCGGTTTCGCCAAGCAGTCCGGCGGCGATGTCGACGTGTCGACCAGGCTCGGGCACGGCACGACGTTCACGCTCTACCTGCCCGAGATCGTGATCGAGCAGAACGGCGCGGACCGCGAGATACCGCAGCCGGCCCCGGGCTCCCCGATGGGTGCGGGCCAGCGCGTCCTGGTGGTCGAGGACAATATCGAGGTGGGCCGCTTCGCGACGCAGATCCTCGAAGACCTCGGCTACCGCACCACCTGGGCCGTCAATGCCGAGGAAGCCCTGGAGCTGTTGGGGAGCGAGGGCAACGGATTCGACGCCGTGTTCTCGGACGTGGTGATGCCGGGCATGGGCGGCATCGCCCTGGCCAAGCGATTGCGCGCGCAGCTGCCGAGCCTGCCGATACTGCTCGCCTCAGGCTACAGCCACGTCCTGGCGCAGGATGGAACGGAGGGTTTCGAGCTTCTGCACAAGCCGTACTCGGCCGAACAGCTCGGGCGCATCCTGAGGCAATTGACGACGAAGCGGATGAACGCGCTCGTCGACTGATCGAAGCGGTATTCACGAATTCCTGGCGTCGAAGTCGGGAAGCCTGCCCCCTGACATCGATCGTCCGCTGGTGCTTCCGTGCTCGGAACCTAGATCCAGCCCCACATCGTCACCACGCCCCCGGACATTTCATGGCTCATCGCATCCTCGTCACCGGAGCCAGCGTGGCCGGCTGTACCCTCGCATGGTGGCTCGCCCATCTCGGAAACGAGGTCACCGTGGTCGAGCGGGCACCCGCCTTCCGGGACGGCGGGCAGAACATCGACGTGCGCGGCGTCGGCCGTGACGTGCTGCGCCGGATGGGACTGGAACAGATCGCCCTCGAACGCGGAACGGGCGAAACCGGAACCGCTTGGGTCGATGGCGAGGGCCGGATCGCCGCTCAATTCCTCGTGGACAGGGACGGCGGCGACGGACCGACGGCCGAGATGGAGATCCTGCGCGGGGACCTCGCCCGCCTCCTCTACGAGGCCGGGCGCGACATGGCGCAGTTTCGCTTCGGTGACAGCATCGACAGGATCGACCAGGACGGGGAGGCGGCGACCGTCACCTTCGCGAGCGGCCGCACCGAGCGCTACGACGCCGTCGTCATCGCCGAGGGTGTCGGTTCGGCGACGCGCGAGCTCGTCTTCCCCGGCGAGAACGATCCGCGCTGGATGGATCTCGTCATCGCCTATTTCACCATCCCGCGCGTCGCCGACGACGACCGGCTCTGGCGCTGGTACAACGCGACCGGTGGCCGGAGCGTCTCGCTTCGACCCGACCGCAACGGCACCACGCGGGCGATGCTGTCCCTCCGGCAGCCGCCGGGGAACGAGCAAAGCTGGGACAGCGACCAGCAGAAGGCGTTCCTGCGGGAGCGCTTCGCCGGTGCCGGCTGGCAGACCGGACGTGTCCTCGCCGGCCTGGACACGACGGAGGATTTCTACTTCGACGTCCTTCGCCAGGTCCGGATGCCGCACTGGTCGAAGGGCCGCGTTGCGTTGGTGGGTGATGCGGCCTGGTGCGCCACGCCGCTCGCGGGCATCGGCACCACCCTCGCCATCACCGGCGCCTTCGTGCTGGCCCACGAGCTCTCGCGGACCGCCGATATTCGCTCAGGCTTCGATGCCTACGAGAGGGCGATGCGACCAATGGTCGAGCAGGGCCAAGGCGTCCCGAAGATCGCCCCGAAATTGGCGAACCCGAAAAGTCGCCTCGGCATCCGTCTCCTCCACGGTGCGTTGCGCTTCGCCAGCATGCCCATCACACGGCGTATCGCGGGAAAACTGTTCTCGAATGCGCCGAAGGCACCCGACATGTCGCGTTACGACCCTCCGCCCACGGCTGACGAGGGGCCATCCTCCACGCTTCGGACAGCCTGATCGCTTGCGCGACGATAGCGCCGGGACCCGACAGGGCCAGCCGAGCGACGGACACCGGACCGAACGGCCGGGCGACTCCTCACCCTCAGCGCAGGCGCGCGGACATCGTCGTCATTGGCCCAGGGCAAGGGTGAGGCGGTAACGCGCCTGGCTCACCCGGACCCTCACGGTGCCGACGGGGCAGCCGAGCACGGCGGCCGCCTCCTCATGCGTGAGTCCATCCACCGTCACCAGCAACAACGTCTCTCGCTCCTCCATGGGAACGGCATCCAGGGCGGCCTGTAATACGAGATGGGCGGCCCCTTGCTGCTGGTTGGCAGCAGCCGAGTGTTCGGCCGCGACGGCACCGTCGAAATCCAAGATCCGGCGCCTCACGCGCCTGTGCTTGTTGTGGTGGATATTGCGCAGGATCGTGAACAGCCACGCCACGAGGCTGGTGCCCTCAGCGAACCGGGAGCGCTGTTCCCAGGCCCGCATCAGCGTGGCCCGGACCATGTCGTCGGCCTCCACGATGTTGCCGGTGCGCAGGAGAGCGGAGCGGCGCAGGCGCGGCACGAGGGCGATCACCCCGTCGCCGAACGCCTTCGAGACCTGCCGCTCCGCCTCCGCGTCGAGCAGGGCGGCCCTGAGCCGGAGCAGAACCCTACCGAGCCGCGTATCGGCCTCGACCGTGCCCGCTCTGGGAATGAGCTCTTCAAGTCTTCGTCCAAGCTCATCCTGCACGGGGGGATTCGAGCCATCTGGATATGAAGATTCTTTAGCTTCTGTGGTGACGTACATTCCGCAGATACGTCCTTGTACCGGATAGCGGCCGGAGGTCGCCGTGCTTCTACGGTTGAGAATACGTACGCGCTTCTGGATGATCGCTCACGTTCACGTCAATGATCCAGATATACCAGTCTTTCGCTTTCACACATCGGAACCGCCGGCCACCCCCACCTGTTAGAGGCGGGCTTGATACAGGCGGCACGGAAGGCGGTCGAAGGTGGTTGGCGGCGGCAGGCATGAGCTTCGGCGGGTCGGCGGGCGCAAGGACTGTCTTGTCCCGATCGTCATGACAGGCGGCCACACGGAGGCCGCCCGCCGGAAGCTCAACGAGCACGAGCATTCCGCAGACGTTGTCCAGAGCCGTAGCGACAGTTTCCCCTCGCTCTGAACTGACGAATAAAAATCACTCTACTAGTAGATTTGCATCATTGCTCGGCAGTGAGCACGGGCCACTTGAGGGGTGTGTCAGTCACTGAGGCATTGGAGCATCCCGTGAGCGCGCAAAAGACGACCGATGCTTCCGACAAGCTCAAGGCCTCGGTGAAAGAGGCCATCGGAAAACTGGTCGGAGATCCAGAAGTCGAAGCCGATGGCAGATCTCAGCAGAAATTACTGAAACCCGACGTGAAACCGAAGACCACCCCAAAGTCGTAGCTTCGGCGGAACGTCACGCTTCACGAACATCCTTCACGACAAGAACAGGAGAGACATCATGGTCGATGCGGATCGCATCACGGGCGCCGCCAAGGAACTCGGCGGCAAAGTGCAGGGCACGGTGGGCGACCTCACCGGTTCGAAGCGGGATTCGGCAGAGGGCCGTGCGCGTGAGGCACAGGGTGCTGCCGAGAACCTCTATGGCCAGGCCAAGGACACCGTGCGCGACGCGGCCGACCAAGTGGTCGATACCGCCCGCGACATCGGCGGTAAGGTTCGCGACACGGTCGGAAACCTGATCGGGTCCGACGACGTCGAGGACCGCGCGCGCCGCGCCCAGGGCGCCGCTGCCGACACCTACGACCGCGCAGAGCGCTCCGTCCGCAGCGCTGGCCGCGAGGCCTATGACCGGGCCGAGGACGCCTACGAAAACGGCGGCAATTATCTGCGCCAAGGCAGCCGCGAAGCCAGCAACCAGATCGCCGAGCACCCTGTCGCCGCCCTGCTGGTCGCGGGTCTCCTCGGCTACGGAATCGGCCTCCTCATCCACGGCCGCGACTGACGCTTAGAGCGCTCTCCGCCGAAGTGGATGCCGGTTCGGCGAAAAAGAGCGCGGCAAAACAAAGGCCTGGAGATGTGCCCCGACCCAACGTGGCCGGGAGCAGCTCTAGCGCCGCGATCGATCGGCCCGACCGCGCCGTGACCGCGCGGTCGGGCCCATGAGTTCACCCACCCCCGAACGACCGAGCTTCTCGGACGACCGACGACCCGGAGTACCAGTATCGTGTCCACTTCCCCCCTTCTTGCGACCTCATCCACCCCGGCCGCCGCCGACACCCGCACCGTCCTGCTGAACCAGGTGTCGTGGGGCGCGATCTTCGCCGGCGCCGTCACCGCCCTGGTGACCCAGGTCATCCTCAACATGGTCGGCGTCGGCATCGGCCTGTCCAGCGTCGGACCGGTGGCCGCCGACAACCCGGCTGCCTCGACCCTGTCGCTCAGCGCCGGCATCTGGTTCATCGTCTCGGGCATCGTGGCCGCCCTCGCGGGCGGCTTCATCGCCGGGCGTCTGTCGGGCAAGCCCGTCACGGGCGCCGCCGGCCTGCACGGCCTCGTTTCCTGGGCGGTGACCACCCTCGTCGTCCTATATCTTCTCACCTCCGCTGCGGGCGGCCTCATCGGCGGCGCCTTCTCCGGCGTGACCAGCACGCTGGGCGGAGCCGGCTCGCTGGTCGGCGGCACCGTGCAGACCGCGGCCCAGGCCGCCGCCCCGTCGCTGTCGAAGATCACCAACCCGCTCGACGGCATCGAGCAGAGCGTCCGCAACCAGGCCGCCGGCCAGGACCCGCAGGCCGCCAAGGACGCCGCCGTCGCCGCGATCCGCGCCCTGTTCACGGGTGATCCGAGCCAGAAGGCCCAGGCCGAGAACCGTGCCGCCGACGCGCTGGCCAAGGCCCAGGGCATCCCGGTCGACCAGGCCAAGACCCAGATCCAGGACTACCGCAAGCAGTACGAAGAGACCGTCGCCACCGCCAAGCAGAAGGCCGAGGCCGCGGCCGTCGCCGCCAAGTCCGCCGCCACCCAGGGCGCCTTCTACGGTGCGCTTGCCCTGATCCTCGGCGCGCTCGCCGGCTTCTTCGGCGGCCGCCTCGGCGCCCCGAAGCTCAACACCCTCGCCGACAGCTACGGCGCCCGCCGCGCCTGAGCCACTCCCCGGCCGGTCACCCACTACCGGCCGCCCCCCTCACGATCCTCATCATTTAACCGAAGGAGCATCCCCATGAGCAGCACCACGGACAAGCTGAAGGGCCTCGCCAACGAAGCCGCCGGCAACGTCAAGCAGGCGGCCGGCAAGGTCACGGGCAACGACACGCTGGTGGCCGAGGGCAAGGCCCAGGAACTCGAGGGCGAAGCCCAGCGCACCGTCGGCGAGGCCAAGGACGGCGTCGCCTCGGTGGTCGACACGGTCACCGGCAAGCGCTGAACCGGCAAACGCTGACCCGAAAGGGCGGGCCCCGACCCGATCCGGGGCCCGTCACCTCCATCAATTTCGAACCTGGGAGTATCTCATGAACGGCGACCAGTTCCGCGGCGCGTCCCGCCACCTCACGGGCCGCGCCCAGACCGCGCTCGGCGGAATCACCGGTGATCCCGCCCGTCAGGTGCGCGGCGCCGTCAATCAGGTGGCCGGCGGTGCGCAATACGCCTACGGCCGGGCCCGTGGCCGGGCCGAGGATTTGGCCCAGGATGGCCGAGACATCGCCCATGAGATCCGGGATCGCGCCGGAAATCTCGTCGAGGACGGACGTCACCTTGTCGACGAGGCGCGAGATCGGGCCGGACACCTCATTGCCGATGGGCGCGACCTCGCGCGTCACGCCCGCAAGCGCGGCACGACCTACGGCCGGCAGGCCGTTCGCTACGCCGACAACAACCGAGCCTCCGCCGTGTTCGGCCTCGCCGCCGTCGCTTTCGCGGTCGGATGGCTGTCCCGTTCCAAGCGTTGATCCCTCGTCCTCGGAGACCATCCCATGATCCGCAAGCTCCTGACTGCCTTCCTGCTTCCGAAGGTCATCGCCTATGTCAGCCGCCGCTTCGGCGGCCGGTCCGCCGCCCCGCCGAACCGTCGGGGCTACTGATCCGGTTTCGGCATTTCCCCATCGTACGTCAGGAGACCACCTCACGATGAAACTGACCTTCGCCCTCGCCGCCACCTTGGCCGCAACCCTGATCGGGCTTCCGGCCCAGGCCTCCCCGGCCACCGTCTCTCCGATCGGTGCGCTGGTCCGTGGTGACCTGCCGACCGGGTACGTGCAGCACCGTCGCTTCGGCCATCGGCACGGCTGGCGTGGCGGGCGTGGATACGGCCGGGGCTACGGCCATCGTCGTGGCTACGGCTACCGCCGTGGTCCCGGCGTGGGCGCCGCCGTCGGCGCAGGCGTGGCAGGCCTTGCGGCGGGGGCCATCATCGGCGGTGCCATCGCCAACTCGCAGGCCCAGGCCGCCCCGCGTGGGGTCCCGGCCGAGGCCGTCGCAGCCTGCGCCCGCCGTTTCCGCTCTTACGACGCGGCCAGCGGAACCTATCTCGGCAACGACGGCGACCGTCACACCTGCCCCTGATCCATCGATGGGGCCAGGACACGCCCGGAAAATGCCGGCGTCGCTCCGCCCCGGCTCCCGCGGCACTCCTTTCAACGCCGGCTCGGCTCCCATGCCGGGCCGGATTTCCGCGGGCGGCCTTCCGCCCCCCACTCCCCACCGACAAGGACGACAGATGAGCAAGGGCTATCCCTCGATGACCGCGCTGCTGGGCCTGTTGGCCGTGGCCGGCTACCAGAACCGCGACAAGCTCGCCGAACTGCTGAAGGGGCACGACGCCCCGTCGGCTCCGTCACTGAGCCCGAACCACGGCACCGTCCCGCCGATTCCCAACACCAGCGCGAACACCGGCTCCACGGGCGGCCTCGGAAGTCTTCTGGGCGGCCTCGGCACGGCCGGCGTGGGCGGGCTGATCGCCAGCGGCCTGAGTGAACTCGTCGATCACTTCACCAAGGGCGGTCATGGCGAGACCGCCACGTCCTGGGTCAACCAGGGCGCCAACCGCGACATTCCCGAGGCGGATCTGGAACGTGCCATCGGCACGGACACCCTCGACCACCTCACCCAGCAGACCGGGCTGAGCCGCGCCGCGCTCCTGTCCCGCCTCTCGCGCGAGCTGCCCTCGGCCATCGACCGCTACGCCGCCGACGGCCGCAAACCGGCTTAAGGCCATACTCGCAGGCCAGACCTGCCCGACACGAAGCCACGATGCGGCCGGCGCATGACTGCGCCGGCCGCATACGACGCCGGGCGATGCCGCGCCGGGGTTCGATCCACCGCCTTCCCCGACACCGCGAGACCCTCATGGCCATCGACTACCGCTCGGAACTCCGCCGACCCTTGCCCTTCAGCCTCGCTGTCGTGGCCGCGATCCTGCTGGTCTGGCTCATCGTCGCCTCTATCGCGGGCGCACGCCAGCGCAGCGCCCGGGACCATCGGATCGAGGATCTGCAGAGCCAGCAGATTGCGCTCCGCGCCGATCTGGAGCGGCAGGTCTCGACCGCCGGAACCCTGAATGCGCTCCAGGCCAAGATCGCCACCGCCCAGCAGCAGGGCCAGCAGGCGAGCCAGGCCGCCGAGCAGGCGACGTCGCGCGCCGCGGCCCTGACGCAGGAGCAGCAGGCGGCTGAGGCCAAGGCGGCCGAGGCAAAGAAGACGGCCGAGGCAGAGGCCCGCAAGCTCACCGAGCTGCAGAGCCAGGTCACGCAGGCCGAGGGGAAGCTGACGCCGTTGCGCGAGGCCATCACCACCGCGGAGACATCGGCGGTGGACCGCGCCCGGGATCTCGCCGAGGTCGGTCGCCGTCTCGAGGACGCCCGCGTGCAGGAGGCCAAGCTCCGCGCCGATCTCGCGACCATGACGCAGGAGGCGACGGCCAAGACGACCGACCTCGCCAAGGCCGAGGAGCGCCAGCAGAATGCCCGCGAGGCCGCCGCCGCCGCGCAGAAGGATCTGGCCGACGCGCGGGCAGCGACCGAGCAGGCCACCAAGCAGCGCACGGAGATCGATCAGGCCGTCGCCGAATTGAGCGCCAACAAGGACAAGCTCACCTCCGAGATCGGTCTCGCCAACCGCGACGCCCAGCAGGCGCGCGAGGCCCTGGCGACGGTCCGCAACGACCTCGCCGAGGTCCAGGCGCAACGCGACCGCGTCGTGTCCGAGCGTGGTCAGGCCGAGCAGGCGTTGCAGAAGCTCTCCGCCGACCGCGATGCCGGCGCCACTGCCCTCGATGCCCTCCGCAAGCGCCAGACCGATGCGCAGGGAGAGCTGGCCACGCTCACCGAGACCCTGGCCACCCGCAACAAGGAGGCCGCCTCCATCGACGAGCGCCTGGCCTCCGCCCGGCAGGATCTGAGCGCCGCCCAGGCGAAGCTCGCCGAGACCCGCCAGCAGCTCGCCGCTCCGCCGGCCGTGGCGCCCGGCCAACCCGCCACCAATCAGCCGTCTCGTTGAGGCAACAACGACCCACGCGAGCAACGCTTGCGTGGGTCGCCCATCCGGCCCTGTCCCCTATGAAGATCGCAGCATGACCATCCGTATCTTAGCCCTGACGGGTCTCGCTCTCGTCGGAGCGCTAGCCATGACCCAGCCATCCGCGGCGCAGGAGGGCCCCGAAATGGAGGCCATGCGGGCGAGCTGCGGCGGCGATTACCTGCGACTGTGCGCGGGAATGAAGCCCGGCGGCCCTGAAGTGAAAGCCTGCTTCAAGCGCAATCGCCCGAACCTTTCGGAAGGATGCTCGAGCGCCATCGCGACTTATGAGCGGTCGCGTGGCCGCTCCTCCGACGACGCCGAAGACTGACACGTAAGACGACAGCGCGTGCCCCGTCTTGCCCGGTGAGAGTGGCGTCAGGGACGTGCGACACGAAAAACACAGAGAAACGGATCGGATCCATGACCAAGTTCACCAAGGCCATCACCTATGCCGTGGCCGTCGCGGCCCTCGTCACGCTGGTGGTCGTCATCGTCCAATCGACGAGCATGCTCGCAAGCTCGTAGCGGGCGATGGGACGACCAATGTTTCGGAATGGCCTGCGGCATGTAGAAACGCCGCAGGTTCCTGTCGCGAACACGAACGACGACCATAATCGAATAATCGGCGGATGAAGGAACGGTATTGACGCGAACTTGTTTCTTGCTTCCAAGTTTAAGTCGGAGGCATGCATGCGTCGCGTATCATCTGTCCTCTCGATCTTCAGGAAGCGCGCCAATCCTGAACAACCTCCGCAAAAGTCATTACGGTCAAGCTCTCCTGTCGCGCCCCATCCTCTGAGCGAAAGTCTCATCTACCCGATGGGACAAAGCTATAGCTGGGGCGGCCCATCGACGGCGTCACATGGCTTCGCGCCGGCTATAGGCTATGACGGCTATCATGGCGGCAACGGCTACTGATCTTGTGACGAAATAAAATCACGGCTGAGTCTGGAACAGGAACCCCGTGACTATCTAACCGACGGCGAGATTGAGGGTGCGGTCGGCCGGCGAGAGCCTGACCTGGGAACCCCATCCGAATGGCAGGAAATCCTGCTCGATACCGTCCGCGAACACGACGCCGCCGTCGTTCATCCGCGAGGTGATGAGGAGCCCGGCGTCTTTCAGCTTGCCGGCGCGCAGCCGCGTGGTGCTGGCGACGCTGGGGAAGGGCTCGCGCACCCAATAGCCCACCGCCGCCTCCTCGGTTCCGAGCGGGATGGTGAGATGCGTCGCCTCGGCGATGGAGCGGGCCCATCCGGTGATCCCGGTCCCGGAGGCCACGATGAGCCCGCTGGAGGAATGATCCTCGGCCTCGTCCGCCGTCTCGATCCGGTAGCGTGCGGATTGGTGGCTGCGATGCCCGACGAAGATCTCGTTGAGGGCAAACAGCGTCTCGCCATGGTCGAGGATTGCCCGGACCATGGTGCGACGCTCGATCGTCGCCGCACCGTTCACGCTGGCGGGGAGGAGAGCGCCCAACCGCTCGACGGCGATGCGGGCGAGGATACCGTCATAGAGGTCCGGCGCCGGGTTGATGCCGATGACGGGCTGCGCTCCGAGATACTTCGCCACATTCGCCACCAGCCCATCCTGCCCCACGGCGACGATCACGTCGTCGGGGGCGAACAGGAAACGGTCGAGATCGGCCCGCCGGACCAGGGCTTGGCGCCACTCGTCGGGAACCGAGGCCCGCGCACGGGCGAGCACGGCGTGGAAACGCTCGTGGCGCTCCACCACGTCCTCCAGCCTCTGCCCGCGACTCTCGAGGAAGAAGCGCGCCTGACCGCTCGTGGCGTGCCGGGCGATCAGGGCCTCGTAATCGGTCTCGCGGATGACGAAGACCGCGCGGTGGGTGAGGGCGGCCATGCCTAGCGCGCCCCCACCATCGGACGGGGCTTGTGAAACTCGCCCATCACGGCGGCGAGGAGGTCGGGCGTCACGCTGACATGCTCGATCGTGTCGAGCTTGCCCGCCAGTTCCTGCGCGGCGAGGCCGAGCAGAACCGCGGGCGGCAGGTCGCGGTAGATCGCGACGCGCTGCGCCTCGGCCAGGACCCTGGCCCCCTCGACGAGGCGGATGCGCTCCGCTTCCGCCATCGCCTCGACGCCTTGCGCCTCGGCGAGACCGGCGGCGCGGCTTCGCGCGTTCTCCGCCTCCTCGGAGATGAGGAGCTTTTCCCGACGCGCCAGTTCCGTGCGCGTGGCGAGTTCGTTCTCGGCGATGGCGCGCTCCTTCTCCACGGCCAGCGCCCGACGGGAGAAGGTCGCCTCGTCGGCCTTCTGCTGAAGCGCTTCGAAGGTCGGGGTCTGCAGGGCGCGTTCGAGCTCGCTCGTCGGCGCGAGGTTGGTGAGCCGCACCGACACCGCCGAGACGCCGATCTCGGCCAGGGACTGGTCCCCCGCCAGAACGGTCTCCAATCCTCCGCGCAGGGGCTCGGGGCCGGCATCCAGGATGGCGCGCACCGGCTTGCCACCGAGATATTGCAGCACCGCCTGACTGGCGATGCCGGCGATGCGGGCCTCGATCTTCTCGATCGGCTCACCCTGGAGCTTTCCGTTGCGAAGGCCGATGGAGAAATCGATGCGGTTCGCCAACCGCTCGGGATCGACCACGTGCCAGCCGATCGTCCCCTGCACGGCGACGGCCTGGAAATCCTGGCTGCGCGCCCGCACGAACAACGTCATCTCGCGGTCGTCCATCGGCACTTCGGCGATGCTCGACGTCTCGGGGCGGAACCAGAACACGAGGCCCCGGCCGCTCTGCCGGATGCGTCCCTTGCGGTAGCGGATGACGTGGCTGCTCGCCTCGCTCCTCAGCTGCGCGACCAGGCCGATATTGCGAATCGTCGCCATGGAAATCCTCCTGTGCGTTCAGCGAGATGGTTGAAATCGGTAGAGTTCGGCCGGCCGGAACGACGTTCCGGCCTCACGCGATCCGGTCGGCGCCAGCCAGCCCCGGTCGAGCATTCTGCGTCGGAAAGCCGGCTTGTTGAGCGTGGTGCCGAGCACCGCCTCGTGCACGTCCTGCAACTGGCGCAGGGTGAAGTGCTCGGGCAGGAGGGCGAAGCCCACATCCGAATAGTCGAGCTTGCCGCGCAACCGCAGGATCGCCATGGCCAGGATGGCGGCATGGTCGAAGGCGAGGGGAAGCGTCTCTCCCTTCGGCGACAGGGCCGTCACCTCTCCGCCCGTCTCGCCCTGCCACGGCACCGCGATGGTGGCCGGCATGAGGGCCGCCGAGCGCTCCAGCGCCTCGGCGAAGTCAGCCTCCGGCAGAAGAGCCAGATAGGCGACGCTGATGATCCGCATCCGCGGATCGCGGTCGAGGGCGCCGAATGTGTAGAGCTGCTCCAGATGCGCCCTGGCGATGCCGGCCTTCTCCTGCAGGACATGCAGGGCCGCCGCATCGAGGGTCTGGTCGATGCCGACGAAGCCGCCGGGCAGCGCCCAGCGGCCGGCATGCGGAAGCTGGTCCCGCTTCAGCAGCAGCGCCGCGAGCCGGCCCGCGCGCAGGCCCAGCAGGACGAGATCGACGGCGAGGGCAGGGCGCTCGTAGGCGGCGGGATCATACTCCGCCAGGAATTCGGCTTCGGTCACGGGATAGCCTTATATTCTCGATGCATCTTAGTTAGATGCATCGAGAATATAAGGCAAGAGGTGCGTCGCCGGGGTCCGGGGTTCCGGCCTCGTCCGGCGACTGCGTCCGGAAAAGGAATCGGCCACAGAGCTTCCGTCGCCCCAGGCACGAAAAAACCGGCCGTCACCTGAGGTGCGACGGCCGGTTCTTCGGGCCGGAATGGATCGATGCTACAGGTGCGACGGGGTCAGTTCGGCAGCTTGTCGTCGATGCCCTTCACATACCAGTTCATGCCGAGGATCATCGGGTCGGGGGCGGTCTCGCCCTCCTTCACGGCGACGCTGCCATCCTGTTTCAGGACCGGCCCCTTGAAGGGATGGAGCGTACCGTCGGCGATCGCCTTCTTGGAGGCCTCGGCCTTGGCCTTCACGTCGTCGGGCATGTTGGCGAAGGGCGCCAGCACCACCATGCCCTCCTTGATCCCGCCCCAGGTGTCGTGGCTCTTCCAGGTGCCGTCGAGAACGGCCTTGGCCTCGCCGATCACGTAGCCATCCCAATCGTCGACGATGGAGGTGAGCTGAGCCTTCGGGGCGAAGCGCATCTGGTCTGAGGACTGGCCGAAGGCGAACTTGCCCTGCTTCTCCGCCTCCTGCAGCGGAGCGGCGGAATCGGTGTGCTGGGACAGGATGTCGGCGCCCTGCGCCAGCAAGGCCTTGGCCGCCTCGGCCTCCTTGCCCGGATCGAACCAGGTGTTCACCCAGACGATCTTGAGCTTGATGTTGGGGTTCACCGATTGCGCGCCGAGCATGAAGGCGTTGATGCCGCTCACGACCTCCGGGATCGGGAACGAGGCGATGTAGCCCACCGTGCCGGTCTTGGAGAGCCTGCCGGCGATCTCGCCGCAGATGTAGCGGCCCTCGTAGAACCGCGCCGAATAGGTCGAGACGTTGGCCGAGCGCTTGTAGCCGGTAGCGTGCTCGAACTTCACCTTCGGGAATTTCTTGGCCACCTTCAGGGTGGGCTCCATGAAGCCGAAGGAGGTGGTGAAGATCAGCTGATGGCCCGAGCGCGCCAGGCTTTCGATGGAGCGTTCGCTGTCCGCTTCGGGCACGTTCTCGAGGAAGCTCGTCTCGACCTTGTCCGGCATCGCCGCCAGCAACGCCTTGCGGCTCTGGTCGTGCTGAAACGAGTAGCCGAAATCGGCCACCGGCCCGACATAGATGAAGCCGACCTTCAGCTTGCCCGCCGGCTTCTCCTGCGCCTGGGCCGCACCGAGCCCCAGCGCGAGCGCCACAGCGACGGCGACCCCCTTGATCATCCCCATATCACCGTCGTCCTCTTCGAAAAGCGCCGTTCAGCGGAACGGCGTGAACACGCGGCCGAGCGAGGCCGGGGCCACCGAGCCGCCCTGTCGTCGCCCCAGGGAGAGCAAGACGAGGGCCAGGATGGTGGCGAGATAGGGCAGGGCCGAGAGGGCCTGGCCGGGCAGCCCGAGACCCGCTGCCTGCGCGTGAAGCTGCAGCACCGTGGCGCCGCCGAACAGCATCGCGCCGGCCATCACCCGTAGCGGGCGCCAGGAGGCGAAGACGACGAGGGCGAGGGCGATCCAGCCGCGGCCGGCGGTCATGGCCGGAGCCCAGAACGGCGTGTAGGCGAGGGAGAGATAGGCGCCGGCGAGACCGGCGCATGCGCCCCCGAACAGCACCGCGAGAAACCGGACCTTGCGCACCTTGAGGCCGAGCGCGTGGGTGGAGGTGTGGTCGTCGCCGATGGCGCGGAGCGCGAGACCGGCCCTGGTCCGCCACAGGAACCATGCGATTCCGGCGACGAGGGCGAAGCCGGCATAGACGAACGCATCCTGCCCGAAGAACAGCCGGCCGATGCCGGGAAGGTCGGTGAGGCCGGGAATGGCGAGATGCGGCGCCGATTCCCGCTTCATGCCGACATAGGAGGCGCCGACCAGTCCCGAGAGGCCGAGGCCGAGGATCGTCATGGCGAGCCCGGAGGCGATCTGGTTGGCGGCGAGCACCACGGTGAGGATTCCGAACAGGGCCGACAGAGCGAGGCCGGCGCCCGCCCCCGCCACCGCTCCGGCCAATGTCGAGCCCGTCTCCACGGCCACCGCGAAGCCCGTGGCGGCGCCGAGCACCATCATGCCCTCGACGCCGAGATTGAGCACGCCGGACCGCTCGACCACGAGTTCGCCGAGCGCCGCGATCATCAGAGGCGTCGCGGCGGCGACGATGGTGACGAGCACCATCTGCAGGACGTCGAGAGTCATGGTGCGAGCTTCCTTCGACGCGCCGTCCGTCCAGCCGCCTTGCGGGCCGTCTCTCGCCGAGGACCGCACGGACGGATCATGCGCGCGAGCCGGGCCGACAGGGGTGTCACGCCCGTCACGTCGCCGTCCCCGGCACGAAACGGACGCGGTAGCGCGATAGGGCGTCCGCCCCGAGCACGAGGGCGAGCAGCAATCCCTGGAAGGCGCGTGTGAGGTCGAGGGGCAGCTTGAGGTCGATCTGCGCGCCCTCACCGCCGATGGTCGTGAGCGCGATCACCAGGGCCGCCACCAGGATTCCCACCGGGGAGAGCCGTCCCAGGAAGGCGACGATGATGGCGGTGAAACCGTAGCCCGGCGAGATCGACGGCTGAAGCTGGCCGATCTTGCCCGCCACCTCGGCGATCCCGGCGAGCCCCGCCGCACCGCCCGAGACCGCGAAGACCGCGAGCGTCAGGCGGACATCGCTGAACCCGGCGAAACGGGCGGCGCGCGGGCTCGCCCCCACCACCCGGACCTCGAAGCCGAACAAGGTCCGCGCCAACACGATGGCGGCGACGATCACCGCCGCCAGGGCGATGAGGACGCCGGCATGGAGCGTGTCGCCCTCCATCAGGTAGGGGAGGCGGGCCGCGTCGTCGAAGGTGACGCTCTGGGGAAAGTTGTAGCCCGCCGGGTCGCGCAAGGGTCCACGCGCCATGTAGTCGAGCAGCAATTCGGCGACATAGACCAGCATCAGGCTCGTCAGGATCTCGGAGACGCCGAGCCAGACCTTGAGCAAAGCCGGGATCAGCGCATAGGCGATGCCGGCCAGCGTGCCCACGGCGAGCATCAGCGGCAAGATCCAGAGGGTGTTCCCCTCCGCCCCGTGGGTCGCCACCGCGATCCAGCCGCCGAACAGGCCACCGACGACGAACTGACCCTCGGCGCCGATATTCCAGACATTGGCGCGGAAGCAGAAGGCGAGGCCGATGGCGATGAGGGCGAGGGGCGCCGCCTTCAGCGCCACCTCCTGCAGGGACCACACCTCGCTCAACGGCGCGACGAAATAGGTGACGAAGGCGGCGGCCGGCGAACGGCCCATGGCAGCGACCACGATGCCGCCGATGGCGACGGCGACGACGAAGGCCAGAATCGGCGCGAGGCCGTCCATGAGGGGGGAGCGGTTGGTGCGCGGCGACAGGTCAATGCGCATGGGCCATCGCCTCCATCGCCGAGGATGACGGCGTCGATTCGATGCCTCCGCCCCCCATCAGCAACCCCACCGCCTCGCGGCTCGTCTCGCTCGCGGGCACCGCCCGCGACAGCGTCCCGTCATGCAGGACCGCGATGCGGCCCGCGATCTCGAACAGCTCGTCGAGGTCCTGGCTGATGACCAGCAGGGCGGCCCCGCGCCCGGCGAGATCGAGCAGGGCCTGCCGGATATGCGCCGCGGCGAGCGCATCGACGCCCCAGGTCGGCTGGTTGACGACGAGGATGCCCGGCTCGGCCATGATTTCCCGCCCCATCAGGAATTTCTGCAGGTTGCCGCCGGAGAGCGTGCCTGCGGCAGGATCCGGCCCGGCCTTGCGCACGTCGAAGGCGGCGATCACGCGTTGCGCCAAGGCCTTGGCCGCGGCGTTGCGGAGGAAGCCGAAGCGGCTGAGGCCGGCGGTGGCGTGGCGCGAGAGGAGGGCGTTGTCGGAGAGGCTCAGGGTCGGAGCGGCCGCGTGGCCGTTGCGCTCCTCCGGCACGAAGCAGGCCCCGTGGCGGCGTCGCTCGGTGATGCCGAGGCGCCCGGCCGGAACGCCGTCGAGCGTCACCATGCCGGCCTCGGGTGCCGAAGCCTCGCCGGACAGCGCATCGAACAACTCGGCCTGCCCGTTGCCGGCGATGCCCGCGATGCCGACGATCTCCCCGCCCGAGACCGTGAGCGAGATGTCGCTCAGCGCCGTGCCGTGCAGGCCCGACGTCGCCAGCGAGAGATTGGAGAGGACGAGCCGGGGCGCCCCGAGGGGCATGCCGGAGGGCGGCTTCACCTCGCCGACCTGGACGCCCACCATCATCGCCGCCAGCGACCGGGCGCTCTCCTGGCGCGGGTCGCAGGCGCCCACGACCTTGCCGCCACGCAGGATGGTGGCGCGGGAGCAGAGCCGTCGCACCTCGTCGAGGCGGTGCGAGATGTAGAGCAGCGCCCGGCCCTCGTCGCGCAGTCGCTCCAGCACCGTGAACAGGCCTTCCGCCTCACCCGGCGTCAGCACCGATGTCGGCTCGTCGAGGATGACGAGGCGCGGGTCCTGCAGCAGGCAGCGGATGATCTCGATACGCTGGCGCTCGCCGGCCGAGAGCGACCAGACCGGGCGATGCGGATCGAGATGCAGGCCGTAGGTGGCGCCCACCGTGGACATCTTTTCCCTGAGCGCCTTCGGGCTCATGTCGGGCGGCATCACCAGGGCGATGTTCTCCGCCACGGTCAGGTTCTCGCAGAGGGAGAAGTGCTGGAACACCATGCCGATGCCGAGCGCCCGCGCGGCTTCGGGGTTGGCGAGCTTCACGATGTCGCCGCGATGAGTCACGACCCCTTCGGTGGGTTCCAGAAGCCCGTAGAGGATCTTCATGAGCGTCGACTTGCCGGCGCCGTTCTCGCCGAGCAGGGCATGGATCTCCCCGGCGCGGATTTCGAGGTCGACGCCGTCATTGGCCGTGAAGTCGCCGAAGCGCTTGACGATGCCGTAGGCACCGAATAGCGGCGTCGCGCCAATCTGGCCGGCAAGAGCCGGGGGAGCGGGAGCCGGGGTAGCAGGAGCGGGGGTGGCGGGAGCCGGGCTCGGGGTCGCATCCGTCATGAGGGCTGGGTTCCCCGATTCCATGGCGAGGCCATCGGACCACGCCGCCATTGCGGGCCGCGGCGCAGGATCGGGCGAGCACGCAACCCGCCCGCCTTCCTGCCCGCGGCCGCCGTCACGATCCGCTCCGCAGCGCATGAGCAAGGCGGGTATGGGCCTCGCGCAGCTGCCCGGTCTCGATGCCCAGCGGCTGGCCGTCCACCACCCGCCAGCTCCCCGCCGCCATGACCCGGTCGGCCCTGTGGGCGCCGCACAGGACCAATGCCGCCAGCGGGTCGTGGGCGCCGGAAAAGCGGAGTTCGTCGAGGGTGAACAGGGCGAGATCGGCCTCGCGGCCCTCCTCGATCCGGCCGATATCCCTTCGGCCGAGGCAGGCGGCCGAGCCCTCCGTCGCCCAGCGCAGGGCGTCGAGATGGGTGATGCGCTCAGCGCCGTAGGTCAGCCGGTTGAGCATCAGGGCGTGCCGGACGCCTTCCATCAGGTTGGAATTGTCGTTCGAGGCCGATCCGTCGACGCCGAGCCCCACCGGAGAGCCGGCGGCCTCCAGCTCGCAGGTCCGGCACTGGCCGGAGGCGAGCGTCATGTTCGAGGTCGGGCAATGGCACACGCCGACGCCGGCCCTGCCGAGACGGACCACCTCCTCGTCGTTGAAATGGATGCCGTGGGCGAGCCAGGTCCGGCTCTGCATCCAGCCAATCTCCTCGATGTAATCCACCGGGCGCTGGCCGAAGACGTCGAGACAGTATGCGTTCTCGTCCAGGGTCTCGCCGAGATGGGTGTGCAGGCGGCAATCGTAGCGCTCGGCGAGCGCCGCGCTCTCGCGCATCACGCGCTTCGTCACGCTGAAGGGCGAGCAGGGCGCCAGCCCGATCTGCACCATCGCCCCCGGCTTCGGATCGTGGAACAGACGCAGCACCCGCTCGCTATCGGCCAGGATCGTATCGTCGTCCTGCGTCAGGCATTCGGGCGGCAGGCCGCCGTCGCGCACCGACAGGCTCATGGAGCCACGGGTGACGAAGGCGCGGATGCCGATCGGGCCCGCTTCCTCGACCTGGATGTCGACGGCGGATTCGAGGCCCTTGGGAAAGAGGTAGTGGTGGTCGCCCGCCGTGGTGCAGCCTGAGAGCAGGAGCTCGGTATAGGCGAGCCGGGTCGCGAGGCGGAACGCGTCGGGGGTGATCTTGTCCCACACCGTGTAGAGGGCCTGCAGCCACGGGAACAACGGCTTGTTCAGCGCGACGGGATGGGCGCGCGTCAGCGTCTGGAAGAAATGGTGATGCGTGTTCACGAGCCCGGGAATGACGACGTGGCGGCTCGCGTCGAAGGTCTCGTCCACGGCTCGCGAAGGCTGCGCTCCCGCCGCGATCCGCTCGACGATCCGCGTTCCCTCGACGACGATGCCCCCGCCCGCATCCTCCGCGAGGATCGCCAGCGGATTGCGGATCCAGACCCGCCTCGGTGTGCCCGCTTCTGCCATCGTGCCCGTCAGTCCCTTCGCCGGAGGAAGGACGGAGCGTTGCCCCGGCCTCGTCACGCCTTGGTGTAAGGTGGACGGACGCGTCCTTCCAGAAGCGCTCCCCGCCGGACGCGAACCTTTCCGACCGGCGCGTTCCTAGGAAAACCTTGCTTCAGAAGACGTGGAACGAGACGCCGGCGAGGAAGCTCTTCTCCTCCGTGCCCTTGAACGTCGCCGTTTCCTGAGCGCCGAACTTGTTCAGCCAGTACTGAAAGCCGATGAAGACATCGACCTTGTTGGGTGTGTCGTAGACGAGCTTGCCGAGGTCGAGGACGAGATTGGTGCGGGAGAGGAATTCGAGACCGGTCTTCGCGTTGAAGGCGAACGCGGTCACGTCGGTGACGCCGCGCCCCTTGGGCAGCACGATGTTGTTGAAGCCCGCGATGCTGAGCGGCAGGCCGGTGAAGCTCAGGGGCAGGCTGTAGACGATTTCGAATTCGGGGACCGTGTCGAAGCTGACATCGCGGTTGGGGTAGGTATTGAAGCCGTTGCGGTTCCACTCCTTGTAGGCATGGACGGACGCGTTGATGAACCCGGCCGGCACGTCGAAGGCGAAGTTCAGCCCGCCGACCACGTCGCGCTTGCGCGGGCCGAAGGCCGTGTTCTTGGCATTGGCGTCGAAACCATAGGACAGGGAAATGTCCTTGATGATGCCCGGCACCGCGAAGGCCTTCGTGCCGGTGAGCGCATTGAGGCTGAGCGTACCGCGATAGAGGCCGTAGGCTTCCGTGGCGCCATAATCATATTGCGCGAAGCCTCCGGGCGCGTTGGTGGTGCCGCCAGGGTCCTGCGAGGCGGATTTCAGGATGTCCAGCGTGAAGAAGTTGGTGCCGTAGGCCCAGGCATTGGCATGCGAGATATTGTAGATGTGCTTCGGGATACCGCGCGTGCTGAACGAGCCGTCGGAATTCTGGACCTGCACGCCGGGCTCGGACGACGGAAACTGATAACGGTAGCTGAACTGCGTATCCGAGAAGAGGAAGAACGATCCGGGCGCATCGGGGAGCGGTGCGGGAGCGGGAGCCTTCACGAGGTCGGCGGCGAAAACGGGCCCCGTCACCAGCAACGAGACCACGGCCGCCATCAGCGCTTTCGGGATGCCCGACATGTTCAATCCCTCTTCCGAGCATCGCGCTCATGGGGATCGAAGGCTGCAACCCATATGCCAGGACACGCGAGCCGGAGAGGATGTGCGAATTGGCGACCCGATATGTGCAAATATGCAACAGAAGCGCCGAGGGCACGAGACGACAACAAATACAGGGGTTCACCGTCCGACCGGCAGTCAATACACATAGATCGATTCGAACTTGATAGTTTAACAATTCCTCTTCGCCGGCAAGTCATTGCAGATCATGAGGCCCAACCCAACTGGCATCGTTAAAAACAATGTAAAAATTCCGGTACTTTCAAGCGCGACCCGGAAGGCATGGTCTCCCGAATCGACGGCTATAGTGGTCGTCCTCGGGAATGTTGCAGCACCACGCCGGTCTCGATAAGTCTGCTTCTCGCAACACCCTGCATTCACGGCACGAGAAACTGCGCTAGGGTACGACCGCGTCCCTTCGGGTCGTCTTCGTCCCCCGCTTCATCGAGAGACCGGTGCCTGCATCACAGACCCGCGCCGAACACCTGGCGGACCAGATCGCGAACGACATCCTGGCCGGCGTTTTCCCACCGGGCCTTCATCTCGACGAGCAGGTCCTCGCCAAGCGCTTCGGCGTGTCGCGAACTCCCGTCCGCGACGCCCTGCGCCTCTTGAGCGGGACGGGACTGATCGACCTGCGTCCGCGCGCGGGCGCCATGGTGCGCAGGATGGCGCTCGACGAACTCGACATGCTGTTCATCGCCATGGGGGAGATCGAAGCCACCTGCGCGAGGCTCGCGACACTGAGCATGACGCCCAAGGAGCGGAGCCAGCTCCGGTCCCTGCATGACGGCATGGCCCGGCTGGCGGATGCGGATGACAGGGCGGGCTACATGGCCGCCAACCAGGAGTTTCACGGCCTCCTCTATGCCGGAGCCCATAACAGCGTCGTCGAGGAGATCGCGGTCTCCCTTCGCAGAAGGCTGACACCTTACCGCAAGGCGCAGTTCAAGGCCCCCGGCCGGCTCCATCGATCGCATGCGGAGCATGGCGCCGTCGTTCGCGCGGTGCTGGGGCGCGACGCGGCGGCGGCCAATGCCGCGATGCTGATCCATATGAGCATCGTCGAGGACGTCTTCGAGAGCGTGGATGCCGAGCCGGCGCGGGAGCGCGAAGCCGCTCACGAACGCGATGACGACCGCCGCTCCGCCGTCGAACCGGAAGCGGGGATCGGCAGGCCGGAGCGCTCGAACCGCTGAGCCAGCGCAAGGATTCCACAACCTGGCGCGCAACGACGCAGGATCGCGCATCATTTGGGCGTGTGCCGGAGCTACCGTGCATACATGATCGCAACGACATCGCGACCGAATCGGCACCGCCGCCGGGATTCGGAAACGCGGCATCGGACGATCGGGTGTGCAGGTCATGAGTGTCACGCTCAGCGCGGAGCCCGCCGATCTCGCCTTCGATCCCGCCACCACCGCGCTCGTCATCATCGACATGCAGCGGGACTTCCTGGAGCCCGGTGGGTTCGGCGAAACCCTGGGCAACGACGTCTCGCTCCTGCTGGCCGCCGTCGCGCCCTGCCGGTCCGTCCTCGCCGCGGCACGCCGCACCGGGATGCTGGTCGTGCATACACGGGAAGGTCACCTGCCCGACCTGTCGGACGCACCGCCGGCCAAGCTCGAACGGGGTGAGCCGACGGCGCGGATCGGCGCCCCCGGCCCGATGGGACGCATCCTCATCCGCGGCGAGCCCGGACACGACATCGTGCCGGATCTCGCGCCGTCGGCGGGTGAGATCGTGATCGACAAGCCCGGCAAGGGGGCCTTCTACGCGACCGAACTGGGGGCGGTTCTGGCCGAGCGTGGCATTGCCACCTTGCTCGTCTGCGGCGTCACCACGGAAGTCTGTGTGCATACGACGATCCGTGAAGGCAACGACCGGGGCTATCGCTGCGTCGCGCTCGCGGATTGCTGCGCCTCCTACTTCCCGGAATTCCACCGCATCGGCCTGGAGATGATCAAGGCGCAGGGCGGCATCTTCGGCTGGGTCTCGTCGTCGGAGGCCGTCCTGACGGCCCTCGCCACACCCGGATGACGATCGCCGGGACGGGCTGATGGCGGCGGGACGGGGAGGGTGGACCATGGCAGCGGGATCGGCTTCGGGCGGAACGACAAGCGGGATCGGCGGCGTCTTCCGTCCCAGCCTCTGGGTGCCGGGGGATTGGAACGCCTTCTTCGGCTTCGGCACCAACATCCTGGTGAACCTCCTGGTCCTCACCGGCCTGCTGCGCTTCGTCCTCGGCATGCCCGATGCCATCACATTCGGGCGCATCCTGCCGGCCATCGGGCTGATGCTGTGCCTCTCCACCGCCTATTACGGCTGGCTGGCCTATCGCCTGGCGAAGGCGACGGGCCGGAGCGACGTCTGCGCCCTGCCATCCGGCATCAGCGTGCCGCACATGTTCATCGTCGTCTTCGTCATCATGCTGCCGATCAAGCTCGCCACCGGAGATCCGGTGAAAGGCTGGGAGGCCGGCCTCGCCTGGGTCTTCATCCAGAGCTTCATCCTAATGATCGGCGGTTTCGTCGCCCCCGTCATCCGGCGGGTCACACCGCGCGCCGCGCTCCTCGGCACGCTGGCCGGCGTCTCGGTCACCTTCATCGCCATGCGTCCGGCCCTGGAGATGATCACGACACCCGTGATCGGTGTCGTCGCCTTCGCCATCATCCTCCTCGCCTGGTTCGGCGGCCTGCGCTATCCCGGCCGGATCCCCGCCGGCCTCGTCGCCATCCTGTTCGGGATGGTGGTGGCCTGGGGGGCCAAGCCGTTCGGCCTCGACATGGGCGGGGTCAGCGGTCCCGGTTTCCTCGCCGCCATCCAGGGAATCGGTTTCTCGATTCCCCTGCCGGCCTTCGGCCACGTCTTCGGCGGGTTCGAGTTCCTCGGCGTGATCCTGGTGACCGCGATCCCGTTCGGCATCTACGATCTCGTGGAGGCCATGGACAATGTCGAGAGTGCCGAGGTCGCCGGGGATGCCTATCCGACCACCCGCGTCCTCACGGCCGACGGCGCCGTCAGCCTGATCGGCTGCATGATGGGCAACCCCTTCATCAACGCGGTCTATATCGGCCATCCCGGCTGGAAGGCGATGGGCGGGCGCATCGGCTATTCGGTGGCCACGGGTCTGGTGATCCTGGCCCTGTGCTGGCTCAATCTCGTGTCGCTGCTCTCCAGCCTCGTACCCGTGGTCGCGATCGCGCCGATCCTCCTCTACATCGGCATGCTCATCGGGGCGCAGGCCTTCCAGGAGACGCCGCATTCCCATGCGCCCGCGATCGTGCTCGCCTTCGCGCCGCATCTCGCCGCCTGGGCCAAGACCCTCGTGGACGGCGCGTTGGGCGCGGCCGGCACCAGCGCGGCGGCGGTGGGGCTCGACAAGCTCGGACAGGTGGGCGTGCTCTATGGCGGGCTCGAAGTGCTCGGCGAGGGCGCGATCCTCGGTGGGCTGATCCTCGGTGCCATCGCGGTGTTCATCATCGAGCGCGATTTCGCCAAGGCGGCGGCTTTCTCGGGCGCCGGGGCGGTGATGACCTTTTTCGGCTTCATGCATGGCCCCGCGGTCGGAATCGCGGTGAAGCCCGGCCTGGCCCTTGCCTATCTCATGGTGGCGGGGCTCCTCTACGCAGCGTCCCGCGCCACCGCCGAAGAGCGGCTCATGCCGGTCTCGTCGGCACTGCCAGCGGAATAGAAGAGACAGGGAGACGATCATGGTCGAGATGCCGAAGACCGAACCCGCACCGGGGGGGCTCGACACCTATATCGACGCCGCCTCCTCGCTCCTGGGCATTCCCCTCGACCCCGCCTGGATCGCGGCAATCGGGGCGAATCTCACCGTGCTTCAGGCCACTGCCGGCCTCGTCGCGGCCTTTCCCCTGCCCGACGAGGCGGAGCCGGCTCCGGTCTTCGTAGCGTGAGCAGCAGAACGCAATGACGAACGACACGATGAACGATCCAAGCACCATGCACGCGGCGAAGATCGCCGAGTCCGTGAGGGACGGGGTGATCGGCGCCCGCGAAACGGTCGAGGCCGTGCTCGCGCGCATCGCCCGGGTGGACACATCGGTGAATGCCTTCACCGACGTGCTGCCCGAGCGCGCGCTGGCCAGGGCCGATGCCATCGATACGGCGCGGAACCGTGGTGAGGCGCTGGGGCCGCTGGCGGGCGTCCCCTTCGCGGTGAAGAACCTGATCGACATCGCGGGCCTGCCGACGCGGGCCGGCTCGAAGATCAACCGCGATCTCGCCCCCGCCGAGCGTGACGGCGCCCTGGTGAGGCGGCTCGAAGCGGCCGGGGCCATCCTCGTCGGCGGCCTCAACATGGGCGAGTATGCCTATGATTTCACGGGCGAGAACGTCCATGACGGCGCGACCCGCAACCCGCACGATCTCGGCCACATGTCCGGCGGCTCGTCCGGGGGGTCGGGCGGCGCGATCGGCGCGGGCCTCGTCCCGCTGGCCCTCGGCTCGGACACCAACGGCTCGATCCGCGTCCCCGCCGCCTTCTGCGGCTGCTTCGGGCTGAAGCCCACCTATGGCCGGCTGACGCGGGCGGGAAGCTTCCCCTTCGTCGGCAGCCTCGATCATCTCGGGCCGATGGCACGCAGCGTCACCGACCTCGCTTTGTCCTACGATGCCATGCAGGGGGCCGATCCGGACGATCCGGTGGCGACCACCCGTGCGCCCGATCCCGCCATGCCGAGCCTCGATGACGGCATCGGCGACCTGCGGATCGCCGTGGCGGGCGGATACTTCGCGCGTGGCGGTGACCACGAGGCGTTCGTGGCGGTGGAAACCCTCGCCGCATCCCTGGGCGCCAAGCGCCGGGTGGAGATCCCCGAAGCCGCACGGGCGCGGGCCGCCGCCTACCTCATCACCGCCGCCGAGGGTGCGGCCCTCCATCTCAACCGCCTGCGGACCCGCGCCGCCGATTTCGACCCGGCCGTGCGCGACCGGCTCATCGCGGGAGCGATGATTCCGGCCCCCTTCGTCGAGCGCGCGCAGCGCTTCCGCCGCTGGTACCGCGCGGCGATGCTCGACCTCTTCCGCGAGGTCGACATCATCCTGGCACCCTCGACCCCGTGCCGGGCTCCGAAATCGGGTCAGGTCACCTTCGAGCTCGATGGGGTGTCCCTGCCGGTGCGGGCGAATATCGGCGTCTTCACGCAGCCGATCTCGTTCATCGGCCTGCCCGTGGTGGCGGTGCCGGTACGGGTCGATGACGGCCTGCCCCTCGGTGTCCAGATCATCGCCGCTCCGTGGCGCGAGGATCTGGCGCTCCGGGTCGCGCGCCACCTGGAGAGGAACGGCGTCGTCTCCGCGCCGCATGCGATCCTGTGAGCGAGCCGATGGACATCGACGCAGCCGACGTGATCGCCGAGGTCGAGGCCGCCTTCGCGGCCTATGAAAAGGCGCTGAACGGCAACGACGTGGCGACGCTGGAAGCCCTGTTCCACGACGATCCCCGGACCATCCGCTATGGCGGGGGCGAGAACCTCTACGGCATGGACGCGATCCGTGCCTTCCGCCGCGCGCGCTCGCCGGCCGGGCTGGAACGGACCCTGTCCGATACGGTGATCACGGCCTATGGGCGGGATACGGCCGTGGCGATGACCCTGTTCCGCCGCGACGGATCGCCCGGCAAGGTGGGTCGGCAAAGCCAGACCTGGATCCGTTTTCCCGATGGCTGGAAGGTCGTCGCCGCGCATGTGAGCGTCATCGACGGATAGGCGCGGAGAGCCCTGGCCTGCGTCTCTCGCGGAGACCACGTGGGTGAGAGAGCGTCAGCGACGTGCGGGGCGGTAGCGCCTGCTCACGTCTCCTGAGGCGCCTTCTCGGTCACCACGCGGCGCAGGCGACCCTTGCGCTTCTCGTACTGGAACATCGAGGTCAGGGTCGGGTCGGCCGGATCCGATGCCGGGCCCATCGGCGCCAACTCGGGCGCCGGCGCAGGCTCGGGGGCCGGTGCAGGCTCGACCGCCGGGGTGGGAGCCCTCCGTTCGAATGCGAGACGCACCACCTCACGGTCGCGCAGAAGGATCGTCGCGATGGCGTTGTCGGCGGCCATCGTCGCGCTGGCGCCGTCGGTGAACGTGATCGGCAGGGTCGCGGTGGTCGTGGCCGAGGATTCGAGCACATCGAGCCCGAGCCCCACGAAGGAGGCCGCAAAACCGAAGGGCGACGGCAAGGCCTTGGTCGTCGTGGCGAGCGCGCCTTGGAGACCGCGCACGATGTCGCCGCTCCAATGCGGCTCCGTCGCCGGTTCGGTCGGCAGGCCGAGATCGGAAAGATCCTCCACGCCACGGATATCGCCGTTGGGAAAGCGAAACACGCCGTTGTCGTAGGTGGCCACTCCCTCGCCGAAGGAGCCCGCCGTGATCCGAATATCCGTCATCGTGCCGTCCTGGCGGACGTCGACCGCCGCCATCGCCCGAACCTACGCAGCCATGTGTCCGAAACAGGGCGTCGCCTCAGACGGCCGGCGCGGGCGCCGTACCATAGGCATCCGCCATCTCGGCGATGGCATCGAGCTTGGCATGGAGCGCCGACCAATCGTCCCGCTCGGCAATCGGATCCCACAGCGCCTCGACCTCCTCGATCAGCATCGTGCAGGGCTCGCGCCGCGCAAAATACGGGTGATCGAGCCGGATTCCCTCCACCGGGGACAGGGAAGCGAGGCTGGTTCTGACGGCGGCGAAATCCTCGCGCTCGTAGAAGGCGGAGGAGGGACTCGCCGCCGCGCGGTCGGTGCTGGCGAGCCCGCCATACCAGTCGAAGAACGTCTGCTCGAACGGCGCCCGGCTCTTCGCCAGGAAGCCCCAGAAGGCGGCGACGAACCGGTGCAAATCCGCCTCGTCCGCCGGCTTTGCCAGGCCCAGCCGGGCCAGGAGCGCCTCGGCGAAGGCATCCTGAAGGCTCGTCCCGAAGACCTTAAGCGCGCCTTCGAGGGCTTCGCGGTCGGCGAGCGGCATCAGGCATTCGGCGAGCCGGCTGAGGTTCCAGAACAGCGCCTCGGGCTGCCGGCCGAAACTGTAGAGCCCCTGAACGTCGAAATAGGCGGCGGTGAAGCTCGGATCGCTGGCGGGCGCGAAGCGCCACGGGCCGTAATCGAAGCTTTCACCGGTGACGTTGATGTTGTCGGTGTTGAGCACCCCATGGACGAAGCCCGCCGCCATCCACTGGGCGCCCGTGCGGGCGACCCTGCGGCAGACCTCCTCCAGGAAGGCGACGGCGCGGGGCCCGGTCTCCTCCCGCCACGCGTCGGGCAGGTAGGTCCCCACCGTGTAATCGAGGAGTTTCTGGATGTTGTGCGGCTCGTCCAGCGCGAGCAGGCGCTGGAAGCTGCCGATGCGGATATGGGAATGGCTCAGCCGCACCAGGACGCTGGACCGGGCGGGGGAGGGCTCGTCGCCGCGCTCCAAGTCTTCGCCGGTCTCGATCAGGCTGAAGGTCTTCGAGGTGTTGACGCCCAGGGCCTCGAGCATGGAGGTGGCGAGAATCTCGCGCATGCCCCCCTTCAGGGTCAGGCGTCCATCGGCCGTGCGCGACCATGGCGTGGTGCCGCTGCCCTTCGTCGCGAGATCGAGGAGACGCCCATCCACGAGGTCGTGAAGCTGCGCGAACAGGAAGCCGCGCCCGTCGCCGAGATCGGGGTTGTACGAACGGAACTGGTGGCCGTGATAGCGCAGCGCCAGCGGCTGGGGCAGGCTGCCGGGTAGCGGCTGGAAACGGCCGAAATGCGCGATCCACGACTCGTCGGACAGACCGTCGAGTCCCACCCGCGCCGACCAGGGCCGGTTGCGATAGCGCAGGATCGTCTTCGGGAAATCGGCGGCGGCCACGACGTCGTAGAAGTCGGTGCCGAGTTCCATGTGCTTCGCGGCGGTGCGGGGTGATGGCATGGGCGAGCGCGGGTTCCTGCGATGGAGGCCGGACTCTAGCGAGAGCGGCGCGGCGATGACAGCCACCCCCGAAGGCAGCCACCCCCGATGACACGAGCGCCTATCGGGGGAGAGTCATGCCCCCTCGAACCGGCGCTGCTCCGCGCGACTCGCCAGAATGACGACCTTGCCGGGAAACCGTTCGATCAGAGCGAGGTTCCTCGCCCGCCTCTTGCGGTTCCAGGTCCAGACGTAGCGCAGGAACTCCATATCGAGCCGCTCCGGGCAACCGAGCGCCGCATCCGGCCGGACCCGGCCGTAGCTCGCCGCCAGCCGGCGGATCACCCGCGCCATCGTGAGCCAGGCCGGAAGATCGAGATAGACCAGTGTGTCCGCCGCCTCGAAGCGCGGCCCGATCGTGTCGGTGTAGTTCCCGTCGATGATCCAGCGCGGAAGGGCGGCGAGACGCTCCACCTCGGCGCGGAACGCCTCGGCCGGCACGGGCTCCCAGCCCGGACGGAAATACGCCTGATCGAGATGGAAGACGGGCAGGCTGCGGGCGGAGCCCAGGCGTCTCGCCAGGGTCGATTTCCCGCTGCCCGGCGGCCCCATGACGATCACGCGCTGCATGCGGACCTGCTTAGCCGATGAGCGGTCGCCGCCGCCAGAGTGTGCGTCGCGCTACCGCTCCCGCCCGATCGTCGCCTCGATCTGTCCGTGCGGTTCGTCGGTGGGCAGGAACACAGCGTTCGGGTTGTCGAGGCCGAAAGGCGCGAGGTTGATCGGGATGTAGTGCTTGTTGGGCATGGCGAAGGCGATCTCGGCGATCTCCGGGATCGCGGCCAGGACCGCCTCGCCCATCCGGTACATGCTGTCCTGGACACCGTAGCTGTACGTCGTGCCGAACACCGCGATGAGGGTCGCCAGCACCTGGGCGTTGGCGGCGGCATAATCGGCCGGGATGCCGGCCCAGGTCCAGGTCGCGTCCATGCTCGTCGCGGCGATGCGGTCGCTGGTATCCGGCAGGGTACGGTATTGGTCATCGACGAAATCGGCCCAGCCGGACTGGGTCGTCTTCATGAAGGTGTAGCCGCGCAAGCCGGATTTCAGCACCGATCCGGCGTGGTTCGCCGTGAGCTCGACGAAGCCGACGCCGTTGCCGTCGAGGGTGAAGGTATGGCCATGCGGCACGCCCGCGATGGCGTGGCGCAGCCAGCGCGTCTCTCGCGCCTCGATCACGATCTCCTCGACCTGCGGGTAGGCGTCGAGGAAGACCGATGCCACGGCGCTGGCGAACGCTTCCTTCTCCGCCGCGAGATGTTTCGCCGCCGTGACGTTGACGATGTTCTTGACGCTGTCGGTGGCGACGCAGGCCCGGTTGTCGCCCGCCGTCCAGGCACGGTCGAAGCCGCCCTTCATCAGCACCTTCACGTCGAGTTCGCGCGGGGTATGGTGGTCGCCGTCGCGGGCGAGCCGCATCACCCGCACCCGTCCCTTGCCGTAGGTCGACGCCGTCAGGGCCATGATCGGTTCCTTCTCGTTTGCCTCAAGCCTCGGCCGCATGGGCGATAGTCTGCGAGAACGACCTGTCGGGGAAGACCAGACCGATCATCACCGGCCAGCGGATGCCGTTCGGTCCGCCGCTCCGACAGAGCGCGGGGGTCCCGGTTCTCCGGAAGATCGTCTGCAAGCGGGAAAATCGTCTGCAAGCGGGAAGATCGTCCGCAAGCGGTATGCCAGCGGAATCGGCCGAGCCTATGGCCCGGAGCGGATAGGGTCCCGATGCCGCTTGCCCGATCTGGTCCGTTGCCTGCTACGAAAGCGCATGAAACCGGCTCGGTTCGGCACCTCCGCCGGAGCCGTCGAGGCGGCATGAACCAGCAGCGAGAGATGCCATGACCCTTCCAGCGGCCGCCGGGGCTGGCGGCACGGAGCCTGCCGTCTCCGGCTTCGCCAAACTCGACCTCGCCAGCCTCAACACGGCACCGGCCGCGCATTTCGTGACGGCCCTCGCGGCGGTGTTCGATCATGCGCCGTGGGTGGCCGAAGCCGCCGTGCGAGGCCGTCCCTATGCGACGCTGGCCGAACTCTTCGCCGCCATGCGGGCCGCGGTGGAGGCGGCTCCGGAACCGGATCGGCTCGCTCTCCTGGCCAACCACGCGGAGCTTGGCCAATACGCCGCCCGCGCCGGCACGTTTGCTGCGGATACAGACACCGAACGAGCCCCGGCCGGGCTCGACTGGCTTTCGGAGGACGAGTCTGCGCGGTTCGAGAGCCTGACCGCGCGCTATCGCGCAACGTTCGGCTTTCCCTTCATCCTGTGCGCCGAGCGACACGGCCGCGCCTCGCTGCTCCGCACGTTCGAGCAACGTCTGGCCTCGACGCCGGCGATGGAGCGGGCGACAGCAGAGGAGGAAGTGTTCCGGATCGCCGCGATCCGCCTCGATGCTCTGGTGAAGGGGGAGGGCAGGCTGCGCACGACCGGCCGCGTCTCCACTCACGTCCTCGACACCGCTTCCGGCAGGCCGGCGGCGGGGGTTGCGGTGTCCCTGTACGAATGGGTTTCCGACGACAGGGCCGCCCTCGTGGCCAGCACGGTGACGAACGCCGATGGACGCACCGACGCGCCCCTCATCGGCGGGAGGCCGGTGCCGATCGCGGCCTACGAATTGCGGTTCGGCATCGGCGACCATTTCCGGCGGACGAATCCCGGACTACCGGAACCGCCCTTCCTCGATATCGTCACTCTGCGCTTCGGGGTGAGCGACCCGGAGGGTCACTACCACGTCCCGCTGGTGGCGAGCCCCTGGAGCTACCAGACCTATCGCGGGAGCTGAGCTCGTCCGTGGAGACGGTGAGTCGCAGATCCCGCGAGGGAGTGCCCCGGTCAGGCGGCGCGGATCGTCGCGAGGAAGCGGCCGAGTTCGACGTTGAGATGCTCGGACTGGCGTGACAGTTCCGATGCCGCGCCGAGCACCTGGCTGGCCGCTGCTCCCGTCTCCTCGGCGGCGTCCGCCACGCCCACGATGTTCACCGTCACCTCGCTCGTGCCGGTAGCGGCCTGGGCCACGTTGCGAACGATCTCCTGTGTCGCGGCGCCCTGCTGCTCCACGGCGGCCGCGATCGACGTCGAGACGCCGCTGATTTCCTGGATTCGCGTGGTGATGCCGCCGATCGCCGAGACCGCCTGATCCGTCGACCTTTGCACCGAGGCGATGTGCCCGCCGATCTCTTCGGTCGCCCTGGCCGTCTGGTTGGCGAGCTCCTTGACCTCTGCCGCGACCACGGCGAAGCCGCGGCCGGCCTCGCCGGCGCGCGCCGCCTCGATCGTGGCGTTCAGAGCGAGGAGATTGGTCTGGGCCGCGATCGAGGTGATCATCGTCACCACATCGCCGATCTTCAGCACCGCCGAGTTGAGATCCTTCACGAAGGTCGTCGTCCGGGCAGCCTCCTGAACGGCGGCATGGGACATGTCGGCCGAGGCGCTGACCTGACGGCCGATCTCGTGCACCGACGAGCCGAGTTCCTCGGCCGCGGCCGCCACGGTGGTGACGTTGGACGCGGCCTGATGGGCAGCCGCGGCGACGCTGGTGGATTGCGCAGCGGTCTCCGTGGCGGTGCCGGCCATGCTCTGGGCTGTCGCCTGCAGTTGCGTCGCCGAACTCGTGACGCTCTGGATGATCCCGCCGACCGCGGCTTCGAAACCGTCGGCCATGGATCGCATGGCCGACTTGCGCTGTGCTTCCGCGCCGGCCTGGGCCAGTGCGGTCTCCTCCTCCAGAGCCTTCATGCGCAACAGGCCGTCCTTGAACACCTGCACGGCATCGGCGATGCGCCCGATCTCGGTCCGGGCCTTCTGGTGCGGGATGGTCACGGAGAGGTCGCCCGCAGCGAGGGTCTGCATCGGCCGCACTACGGAATCGATCCCTCCGGTGACGCCCCGGATGATGACGAGGGCGGAGAGCACGGACAGCACGACGGCGACGACGATGGCGGAGATGCCTAGGGTCCGGGTCTGCTCGAACACTTCCTTGCTGCGCGCCTGTGCCATATCCGCACCGACATTATTGAGGTTCACGAGTTTCTCGAGGGCCTCCGACACGCCCCGGCGGATGGCGAGCCCCTTGGTCTCGTACAGGGCGAAGGCCTGAGCTTTCTCTCCGCTGCGGGAGAGATCCATGATGGCGTCGCGCACCACGGCGAATTTCGCGGCCTCACGGGTATACGCGTCGTAGAGGTCGCGCTCCCCGGGGGACGCAATCATCGTCTCGTAGGATTTCTTCTTCTCCTCGAGCTTCTTTCCGAAACGGACGAGGTCGCCCTCGATCGTGGCCTGCTTCTGCGCATCGGTCTCCTGGGCATGGCGCAGGATGACGGCGCTGTTTCTCGCCGTGAGTGTATCGATCTCGCAAAGTACACGGATACTGGGGAGCCAGTTGGTCTCGATGTGGAGTGCCTGTTCACGCATGCGCAGGGTGCCCAGAATCCCGAGCAGCCCCAATCCCATGATGAAGACGGTGAGTATCGAGAAAGCCACGATGAGCTTCGTGCGAATGGGGAGAGCCTGGAGCGTCACAACGAACCTCATCAAGACCACCATCCGGTCATTCGGTGGGGCGATCGAATGTCGACACTCCCTCGGAATCCTTAAGGTTCACTTTTGATTGCTTCGTCTCTTCCTCATCCCTTCGCGACACATGTATTCTTCTGTCATCGTCAGAGATCTGCAGGGTGATGCCCAATCCGGCCGTGCCTCGCCCCATTTCCCCGTTCGTCCGAAACAGGACGATCGCGCATCGGGATCTGTTCCGGCATGCGGATTGCACTGCATTGACTTCCGTTTAACGTGCCGACAACCAATCACCGTTATACATTCAACCGTGGCAGCACGACCGATGACACGCTTCTTCACCGTTACTCTCGCGGCCGGTCTTGTGATCGCATCCGCGAGCCTCGCTGCCGCGCAGAGCTACGGCGCCCCCTCGGGCCGCGACGCCGCCACCGCACCGGGCGGAACGGAAGGCGTCGCCGGTCCTCGCAACGAAGCCGAGGCCATCCGGAGCGGCGATGCCGTTCCGGTGCCGCAAGGTGCCGGGGGCATTCGGGCCGATGAGCCGAAAGTGCCGCCCCACGCCCCTCACACGCATCCGTCCCCACGCCCCTGATTGCGCCGTTGGCGCAACGGGCTTGGAGCGTCGACGACGCCAAGCCCCCATCCGACCACATTCCCCTTGCATAGGCGGCTTGGAACGGTGCCGGGCGCACCGGCGAAGATACGGGGATCTCGGATGGGCGTTGCTGCAGCGGAGAAGCGGGTTTCCGAGCCCGATGCCGGGCACCTCCCCGCCGTCGCCTCCGCCCTTCGGACCATCGAGACCGAGCGCGAGGGCCTGCGCTGCCTGATGGAGGCCATCGGCAACGGTCTCGGCACGGCCTTCTCCGAGGCCGTCGCCCGAATCTCCGGCGCCAAGGGCCGGGCCATCCTCACCGGCATGGGCAAGTCCGGCCATGTCGGCCGCAAGATCGCCGCGACGATGGCCTCCACCGGCACGCCGGCACTCTTTGTTCATCCAGCCGAGGCCAGCCATGGCGATCTCGGCATGATCCAGCCGGAGGACGTCGTCGTCGCCCTGTCCTGGTCGGGCGAAACCACGGAACTCGCCAACATCATCGGCTATGCGCGGCGCTACCGGGTCGGCCTCATCGCCATCACGGCGAATGCCGGCTCGACCCTCGGGCGGGAGGCCGATATCTGCCTGACCCTGCCGAAGGCCCGCGAGGCCTGTCCCAACGGGCTCGCGCCGACGACCTCCACGGCGATGCAGCTCGCCCTGGGCGACGCCCTCGCCGTCGCCTTGCTCGAGGCCCGCGGCTTCTCAGCCCGCGAATTCGGCATCTACCATCCCGGCGGACGCCTGGGAGCCTCGCTCCGTCAGGTCCGCGAGGTGATGCATGCGGGCGACCAGCTGCCGGTGGTCCGGCGCGGCACGGGCATGCGCGCCGCCATCGCCGAGATCGACGCCAAGGGATTCGGATCGGTGGTGGTGGTGGAAGAGGACGGCCGCCTCGCCGGTATCCTCACCGACGGCGACCTGCGCCGCAACGTGTTCAGGGCCGATCTCGACGGCCTCGTCGTCGAGGCGCTGATGAGCGTCCGGCCGCGCACCGTGAGCCCGGAGACCCTTCTCGCCAAGGCCCTGGAAATCCAGGAATCGATGAAGATCACCTCGCTCATCGTCGTGGAGAACGAGCGCCCCGTGGGCCTCGTCCATTATCACGACCTGCTGCGGGCCGGGGTCGCCTGACCACGGGCCTTTCCTCCGCGAAGACCGGAGCGTATCCGCCCCCCGGTCTCACGCTAAGCGCGCGTCGTCCCGGCATCACACCGTCAGGCAGTCGAGGACCGGCTCCAGCATCGCATCGACGGCCCCACGCGCCGCCTCGGCCGGCCCCAGCGCTCCGTCGAGGGCAAGCCGAGCGAGGCCATGGACCAGGGACCAGCAGGCGACGGCCTTCTGGTCCGGGGCGGTATGATTGGAGACCACCGGTCGTCCGCCATCCTCGAAAGGGGTTCCGGCCACCGCCGCTTTCAGGAGCCCAAAAGCACGACCGGCCGCCGCCGCGTAGGCCGCGTCGCCCGTATTGATCCGCGCACAGCGCCACATCGTGTCGAACTCGGCCGGATGGTCGAGGGCGAAGCCGATATAGGCGCGGCCCTGGCCACGGATGCGCCCGTCGCGATCGGTCGCGGTGGAATCGGCAGCGGCCAGCGCGTCGCCCAGCATCCGGAACCCCTCCGTCGCCACGGCGGTGAGTAATCCGCGCGCGTCGCCGAAATGATGCTGCGGGGCCGCCGGCGAAACGCCCGCGCGTCGTGCCGCCTCCCTCAGGGAAAATCCATCGATCCCGCGCTCTCGCAGGATGGCCGTCGTCGCCTGGATCAGGGCAGCCCGCAGATCGCCGTGATGGTAGGCAGCCGCCTCGGTCGTCCCGACGTCCTTCAACGACTTGACAGTGTCAAGATGCTTGTCCATGCTCAATCTATACGATGTCAAGATAAGGATGGGCAAGACGTGATCCCCGCAGCCAGCCTGTTCTCCCTCTGCAGCACGATCGCCCTGTTGGGCTGGATCGCCCTCGCCATCGCGTTGTTCGCTCCCCGTCTCCGAAGGGCTACCTGGATCGGCACCGGCCTCGTCCTGCCGGCATTCCTGGCGGTGGCCTATCTCGGTGCCCTGGCGGCAGGGTTGGCCGGGGGAGCGAAAGGCGGCTTCGACTCCATCGAGGCGGTCCGCGCCCTGTTCGCGGACGATCATGCGCTCACCGCCGGCTGGATCCATTTTCTCGCCTTCGACCTCTTCGTCGGCACCTGGATCGCTCGCGTCGGGATCGGAGCGGGGATCTCGCCGCTGCTGCTCCTGCCCTGCCTCGTCCTCACCTTCCTGGTCGGCCCGGCCGGTCTCCTCCTCGCCCTCGTCATCGGATTCAGCACCGGCAGGCTCGGCCTGGAGACCCGGACATGATCCCCTTCACCCTCGGCGGAGACGCTCCCCACCCCACGGCACTCGCCCGGCTTCGGGCGGACGATCCCGTCCTCACGGCCTTCGGCCTAGCCTGTCTGCTGACCGGCGCCGTCACCCTGGCACTCCCCCTTGTCGATGGGAGGCTCATCGCTGGCGCCTTCGTCTGGGCGAAGCCCGCGAAGTTCTTCGTTTCGGTCGGTCTATACGCTCTGACCTTCGCCTGGTTCACCGGCTACGTTCGGCCGGATCGGCGCCGCTCCCGCTCGCTGCGCACCGGCCGGTTCCTGCTCATCGTCGCGGGCGGGTTCGAGCTCGCCTACATCACCCTGCAGGCGGCGCGGGCCGAGGCCTCGCATTTCAACGACGGCGATCCGCTGCACGCGTCCCTCTACGCCGCGATGGGGATCATGGCGCTGACCCTGCTCACTGCCAAGATTCCCCTGGTCATCGCGGTGGCGGTCCGGCCACGTCCCGGCCTCGAGCCGAGCCTGCGCCTGGCCGTCCTTCTCGGCCTCGCGACGACGGTGATCCTCGGGGCCGCCACCGGCATCGCCCTCAGCGTCAATCATGGCCATGCGGTCGGCCCGACCGGTACGAGCCTGCCCCTTCTCGGCTGGAACCGGGCGGGCGGCGATCTGAGGATCGCGCATTTCCTCGGCATGCATGGGGAACAGATCGTGCCGCTCGCAGCCGCCGGCTTCATCGCCCTCGGCTTGCCGAGGCGACGGATGCTCGTGACGCTGGCGGCCTGCCTCCTCTGCATTGTCATCGCAATCGCCTGGGTCCAGGCCGGTCAGGGCCTCGCCTTTCCCTTCGGTTGATCGCGTCCTTCCCACCGCGATGACGTCGGCAGCGCTTTGAGGCGGCGGCGCGCTCGCCTATGGTCGGGGGAATGCCACCCGTGCTCCGCCCCGTCCGCCGCCTCGACCCGATCCTCGTGGACCGCATCGCCGCGGGCGAGGTGGTGGAGCGCCCGGCCTCCGCCGTGAAGGAACTGGTGGAGAACGCCATCGATGCGGGCGCCACCAGTATCGAGGTGACGATCGAGGCGGGGGGCCGCCGGCTGATCCGTGTGGTGGATGACGGCGCCGGCATGAGCGCCGACGATCTCGCCCTCGCGGTGGAGCGTCACGCCACCTCGAAACTCCCCGGCGGCGACCTGACCCGTATCGATTCCCTCGGCTTTCGCGGCGAGGCGCTGCCCTCCATCGGGGCTGTGGCCCGCCTCTCCCTCACCAGCCGCACCGCCGAAGCCGAGAGCGGATCGACCCTGGTGGTCGATGCCGGCATCAAGGGCGAGGTCCGCCCCGCACCGAGCCCGCGCGGCACGCGGATCGAGGTGACGGACCTGTTCTCGGCGACGCCGGCGCGGCTGAAATTCCTGAAATCCGACCGCGCCGAGGCGCTGGCCATCGCCGATGGGTTGCGGCGTCTCGCCGTGGCGCAGCCGCGGATCCGCTTCGCCCTCCGCTCCGAGAGCGGCAGCCCCCTGGTCTTTTCCGCCGAGACCGGCGACGACGCCGACCTGCGCCGGCTCACGGCGGTGCTGGGGTCGGATTTCGGCGCGAGTTCCGCCCCCCTCCACATGACGCGGGAGGGCTTCGCCCTGTCCGGCCATATCGGCCTGCCGAGCTACCATCGCGGCGCGGGCAACCAGATCCACTTCACGGTCAACGGCCGCCCGGTGCGCGACCGCCTGCTGCTGGGCGCCGTGCGCGGGGCCTATGCCGACACGATGAGTTCGGACCGTCATCCGGTGCTCGGCCTCGCCATCACCTGCGATCCCGCCCTCGTCGACGTGAACGTCCATCCCGCCAAGACGGAAGTGCGCTTCCGCGAGCCGGGCCTCGTCCGCGCCCTCATCGTCAGCGCCATTCACGAGGCCCTGCGGCAGGTCGGAGCGCGCAACGCCAGCACGGGGGCCACCCGCACCCTGGACGCCCTGCGTCCGGGCCATCCCTCATCGACGATGCGGCCTGCAATGACCGCACATTCGGGACGTGGCGCCTGGTCGGGCAGGGCGCCGCTTCCGCCGGGCCTGCCGTCGTTCGGCGCGCCCGCCGGCCTCGCGCCGGCATCGTCCTTCGGTGCGCGCGGAGGTCTGTTCGAGGCCCCGCAGGCGGCGTTCGATCGGTCCGGGGCAAGGTTCGAGACGGCAGGATTCGAGGAGGCAGGATTCGAGGAAGCCGGACAGGCGCTGTTCTCCGGCGATCTCGCGCCGCCGGGCGCCGATATGCGCGAGCCGGAGGTGGAGCTCCTGCCGGACGATCACCCGCTGGGTGCCGCCCGCGCGCAGCTCCACGAGACCTACATCGTCGCCCAGACCCGCGACGGGATCGTCCTCGTCGACCAGCACGCGGCCCATGAGCGCCTCGTCTACGAGCGGCTGAAGCGCGAGCGCGCCGCCGGCGGCATCGCCCGCCAGGGCCTCCTGATCCCGGACGTGGTGGAGATGGCGCCCCAGGACGCCGAGCGCCTCGTCGCCGCCGCACCCGACCTCGACCGGCTCGGCCTCACCCTGGAGGCTTTCGGCTCCGGTGCGGTCCTGGTGCGTGAAATGCCGACGGCGCTGGCCGGTGCGTCCGCTCGCCGCCTGCTGGAGGACGTCCTCGACGCCCTCGACGCGAGCGGGCTGGAGGAGGGCAGCGCGGACGGCACCGAGGGCGGTCCGCTCGGGCGGCGTCTCGACGCGATCCTCTCGCGCATCAGCTGTCACGGCTCGGTCCGCGCCGGCCGGCGCCTGCGGCCAGAGGAGATGAACGCGCTCCTGCGCGAGATGGAGGCCACCCCCTTCGCCGGCACCTGCAACCACGGCCGCCCGACCTTCGTGGAACTGAAGCTCCAGGATATCGAGCGGCTGTTCGGCCGGCGCTAGAGCGCTCTCCGCCGAAGTGGATGCCGGTTCGGCGAAAAAGAGCGCGGCAAAACAAAGGCCTGGAGATGTGCCCCGGCCCAACGTGGTCGGGCGCAGCTCTAGGGAGCGGCGCCGGCTCGTCGGTCCTCAGGCGGTCGGCAGGGCGGAGGCGGCGTCGAGCGCCCCGGCGAGGGCCTTCTCGCGGGCTTCGGGACCGAGGGCGATCCCCTCGGCGATGACGAATTCGGGGTTGGTCACGCCGATGAAGCCGAGGACGACCCGCAGATAGGTCTCGGCATGCTCCGCCGAAGCCGTCGGCGACCCCGCACCGTAAAGGCCGCCGCGCGACACGGCGACGATGATGCGTTTCTCGGGCACGAGGCCGACGGCGCCGCTCTCGGTGTATTTGAAGGTCTGGCCGGCCACGAGGATGCGGTCGATCCAGGCCTTGAGTTGGGTCGAGATCGTGAAATTGTAGAGCGGCGCGCCGATCACCACGATGTCGGCGGCCAGGAACTCCGCCAGCACCGCGCGGCCGAGGGCGACGTCGTTCTGGATGTCCGGCGTGTTGGTCGCATTGGGCTGATGGCCCGCGAGATAGGCGCCGGAGAGATGAGGGATCGGCGTGGCGGCCAGATCGCGATAGGTCGTCTCGAGGTCCGCTGCCCCCGCGCGGAGGCGGGCGACGATGGCGGCCGAGACCGCGCGGCTGACGGAATGCTCGCCCAGGATGCTGCTGTCGATGTGCAGAAGGTTCATGTTCGATCCTCGGTATCAGAAATATACCGAGGCGCTATAGAGTACCGGAGTGGCGCTCGCGCAAGGAGGCACATTCGTGGAACCCGGACACATGGAGGTAACCGAGGCACAGGCCTCCCACCGCCCCGGCGATTGCCGGGTGGTCGGTACGGTGCTGGCGCGGGTCGGCGACAAATGGAGCATCCTCGTGGTGATGACGCTCACGGACGGGCCCCGGCGCTTCAACGAGTTGAAGCGGATCATCGGCGGCATCTCACAGCGGATGCTCACCTTCACCCTGCGCGGCCTGGAGCGAGACGGCCTCGTTTCGCGCACGGTCACGCCGACGATCCCGCCCCGGGTGGATTACGAACTCACCGAGCTCGGCCGCTCGCTTCAGGTGCCGGTCCAGGCGCTCGGCTCCTGGGCCTTCGCGAACCTGCCCACGATCCAGGCCGCACGGACCCGTTTCGATGCAGACGGCAAGGCGGGTCCGGGCTGATACGGGGACGTTCGGAAGCCGAGCCGTTGGGCGGATCGGCCGATCAGGTCCAGTAGAGGACCCGCGCGAAGGGCAGTTCGCGCGCGACGGCGGCGGTGATCGTCTCCCGCATGGTCCGCATCAGATCGCGGGGGTAGACGTATTTCACCGAGCCGAACTTGGTGAGCTTGCGACTGCGCTCGTCCTCCCGCATCGGCAGGTCGGAGCCGGGATACCAGCCCTGGAGCACGTCCTTCGACCCCGGCGTGAACCGGTGCGTGATGAGCTCCACGGTGAGGTCGGGGTTGGAGACGCCGGACAGCGCCTCCGCCACCTCCCGCAGGAGTCCCTCATAGGCGTCCGGCCAATCGGGAACGGCGATGATCGGCGCGATGGTGAGACCTACCGGGTAGCCGGCGCGGGCCATGGCCCCGAGCGCCTGCAGGCGGGCGTCGAGACTGGCGGTGCCGCCCTCGTAGCGCGCGGCGGGACGCGCGTTGAGGGAGAACCGCACGCGGGTCCGGCCCCGATGGGGCAGGGTCAGGAGCGGCTCGACGGCGGCGAATTTCGTCGTGAACCGCAATTGCACCGCCGCATCCCAGGCGCCGAAATGCGTGATCGCCGCCGAGAGCGAGCCGGTCAGGTGCTCGATGCCGAGGGGGTCGGTGTAGCAGGAGGCCTCGAAGGTTGTGCCCTCCTCGACCCGGCCGGCCTGGGCCGAGGTGACGCTGCCCTCACCGAGATAGGCCGGCAGATTCCCGAGGATGGCGTCCAGATTGGCATAGGCCCGCGTCACCGGAGGGCCGGACAGGGAGCCGGCGAGGTAGCAATACTGGCAATGGGCCGGGCAGCCCTCCGCGAGATCGAAGCGCCAGTCGGCACTGGGCGGGATCGGCTGCAGCTTCAGCTTGGTCGGGGGCGCCACCACGATGGCGAGGGTCGCCTTCGCCTCGCGATAGGCCCGGCGCGGATCCGCGTCGCGCAGGCTGGTGAGACGGTTGCTTTTCAGGCGCTCCACCGGGAGACCGAGCGCCTCGGCCCGCGCGAGCATCGCACGGCCATGGGCATGGTCCAGGGCCGCCGGCGTCACCAGGACACGGCGCGGCCTCCACAGGCGCGCGTCACGCAGCCCCTCTACCGGCCCGGCCTTCGCCGGTTCGGCCGTGACGGGATCGCGTGTGGCGTCATCAAGGACCATGGCGGAGCAACGCGGCGGCGATGCCCCGGGGTTCCCGGCGCGCGCCGGGGTCGCAGGGTCGACGCGTCAGGCCTGGAACCGCGCGAAGGCCAGGGCGGTGTCTCCGTAGACCCGTCGTTCGAGCTCGGTGAAGCCCGGCGGCAGCGCGACGTTGGCGCCGGCGGCCTCCTCCACCACCACGAGGGCGCCGGGGGCGAGCCACCCGCCATGGGACGCGCTGGCGAGAGCGGCCGGCGCGAGGTCCCTGTTGTAGGGGGGATCGCAGAAGACGAGGGTGAAGGTCCCGCTGGTTCCGGCCGGGCCGAGCTTGGTCGCATCGCGGCGGAACAGCCGCGTCTTGCCGGCACAGCCCAACGCATCGATGTTCTCGCGGATCAGACCGCGCGCTTCCGCCCCCTCGTCCACCAGGAGCGCGTAGCTCGCCTCGCGGGACAGGGCCTCGAAGCTCAGCGCCCCGGTTCCGGCGAAGAGATCGAGAACCCGCGCGCCCGCCACCGCGTCGTCATAGGCATGGGCGAGAACGTTGAAGAGCGCCTCGCGCAGGCGATCCGACGTGGGCCGGATCGCGTCCGATTTCGGGGTGGCGAGGCGGCGTCCACGCAGGTCGCCGCCGACGATCCTCACCGCGAGCCGCCACGGGGCGGACGTCCGCCCCCGCCACCGGGCTTGCCGCCCGCGCCGCCGCCGCGACTGCCGAAACCGCCGGGCTTGGCCGAACCGCCGGGACGGGACGAGCCGCCCGCCTTGAACCCGCCCGGCCTTCCGGCCCCGGCGGGTTTGCCCGATGCGCCGGGCTTGCCGAACCCGCCCGGCTTCCCGAACCCACCGGGCTTGCCGCCCGGTCGGAAGCCGCCACGATCGGCGCCCGAGCGTTCGGCGCCGATGTCACGGTCGCCGCCCTGGCGGTCGTCGGAGCGGCCCTTGAAGCCCGCTCCCTTGAAGCCGCCCGGCCGGCCGGCACCGGGACGATCGTCTCCGCCACGATTGAAGGCCGGCTTCTCGCTGCGGAATCCCGCCGGCCTGTCCCCGCGCGGCTCGCCGCGATTGAAGGCCGGGCGTTCCGCGCGGTCGTTGAAGCCGCCGCCATCGCGGGGCTTGAAGCTGCGGGGGCGCTCGTCGCCGCCACGCGGCGGACCGCGCCGCTCGGCACCGTCCTGCCGTCCGAACCCGCCGCTGCGCGGAGCATCGTCTCGGCGCGGGGGTCTGGAATCGCTGCGCGGCGGTCTTGCATCGCTTCGCGGAGGCCTTGCGTCGCTTCGCGGAGGTCTTGCATCGCCGTCGAACCGGCGCTGCGGCGGCCGGGCATCGGCCTCCTCGCGGCGGGCCGCCTTGGCATCGGATTGGCGCAGCGTCCGGACCGGACGCTCGGCGGCGCCCGTCTCGTCACGCCGTGCACCGCGATCACGGCGATGCGGCTCGGGAGCCGGCTCCTGCGGGCTCGCCTTCAGACGCTCCACCAGGACACGACGCTCGCCGGTGTTGATCGCGCCCACGCGCTCGCGGCCGCGAGCGGCGGATGCCTCACGCTCCGCCTTGGGATCGGCGCCACGGCGGGGGATCTTGACCCGGCGCGGGCCGTCCTCCTGCGGTGCGGCCTCGTCCGCGCGCCAGACCGAGCGCCGGGGGCCGGCACTGTTGCCGCCGGTGGGGACCCGTGCGGGTTCGGCGGGCTTGCGCAGGGGGCGGTCGCCGCCGCGATCACGGTCACCGCCGCGCTCATAACCGCGCGGGGCGTCGTCATAGCTGCGCCCTGCGCTTCGCGCCGCGGCCGCCGAGGCGCTGCGGGCGGGCTGTTTCGCCTGCTGCTGCGCGGGTTTCGGCGAGCCGAACGGGGCGATGGGCTCACGGTTGGGGCTGGTGAAATCGACGCCGGCCTGATCCGCGAGGGCCGGGCCCAGCTGCTCCTTGAGCACCTTGGTGCGGATCTCTTCCACCAGTCCGACTTCGAGGTCGCCGAGCTGGAACGGGCCGAAGGAGAGGCGGATGAGCCGGTTCACCGCCAGACCCAGATGTTCGAGAATGCGCTTGACCTCGCGGTTCTTGCCCTCGCGCAGGCCCAGCGTCAGCCAGAGGTTGTCGCCCGAGGACCGGTCGAGGACCGCGTCCACCGGGCCGTAATCCATGCCGTCGATGGTGACGCCCTTGCGCAGCTTGTCGAGCTCGGCCTGATTCGTGTCGCCATGCGCGCGGACGCGGTAGCGCCGCAGCCATCCGGTATCGGGATGGGCGATCACCTTGGCGAGGCCGCCATCGTTGGTGAGAAGCAGCAAGCCTTCGGTGTTGATGTCGAGGCGGCCGATGGCGACGACGCGCGGCAGATCCTCGGGCAGGGCCTCGAAGACGGTCTGGCGCCCTTCCGGATCGCGCGCCGTGGTCACGAGGCCCCGCGGCTTGTGATAGATCCACAGCCGGGTCCGCTCGCGGGCGGGCAGGGGCTCGCCGTCGACGGTGATCTCGTCCGCATCCGTCACGTTGATCGCGGGCGAGGTCAGCACCTTGCCGTTGAGGGTGACGCGGCCCTCGGCGATCATCACCTCGACGTCGCGGCGGGAGGCGATGCCGGCACGCGCGATCGCCTTGGCGATACGGTCGCCCTCGGGCGTCGCCGAATCGGAATCACCGGCGGCGGCATCGTCCCCGGCCTTGGCCGCAGGCCTCGGCAGGGCGGCCTTGCGGCGCAGGGGGGCGTCTCCTCCCCTGACGGGCGCGGCGGCCCGGCGGGGCTTCGGCTGCTCCTCGGCCGAGGGGCCGGGCACGCCCGCATCGGTCGCCGGGGTCCAGGCTTCGCCGGAAACGCTGTTGGTCTCGGGCGCGTCCTCGGACCCGCCCGTCTGTTCGTCTGTCTTGTCGCTCATCCGAGCCCCATAACAGAGCGGAGGCAAGGTTGCGAGCGATTGCGCGTGGGGCGGCCTGCCCGTCGCGCAAGGGGGCATTGCGGCCGATCACGAAAAAGGCAGCCTCTCGGCTGCCTTCGTTCCTAATCCAGTCGGGCTGGATGCCGAGGTTCAGAGCTTGCTCTTCACCGTGTCGGCAGCGTTCTTGACGCCGTCCTTGGCGTCGCCGACGGTCTTCTGGGCATCGCCCTTCAATTCCTGGGCCTTGCCTTCGGCCTTGAGCTTGTCGTTATCCGTGGCATTGCCGATGCCCTGCTTCACGTTACCGACCGCCTCGTTGGCGAGCCCCTTGATCTTGTCAGTGGTGCTGCTCATCGTCTGCTCCTGATAAGATCCTGCGGCCTTAGCCGCGTTGGAGATGAAACGGCTCAGCCTCAGCGATGTTCCTGACGGGCCCGATCACGGGATCTCGACCGCTTCCTTTTTTCAACGAATACAAAGGCTTGGGCTCGACGATCGTGACTGCGCCCATTTCATCGAAGGCCGCGACCGACCCGTTGAGCCTCGCTTTCGACGCCGCCCGCCGCGCGGCCGGGGAGGGCGAAGTGCCGGTCGGCGCCGTGATCGTACGGAACGGCCTCGTCCTCAGCGTCGCCCACAATCGCCCACGGGCGCTGCGCGATCCCACCGCCCATGCGGAAATCCTGGCGATCCGCGCCGCCTGCGCCGCCATCGACGACGAGCGCCTCATCGGCTGCGATCTCTACGTCACCCTAGAGCCCTGCCCGATGTGTGCGGGCGCCATCTCGTTCGCGCGCATTCGCCGGGTCTATTTCGCGGCCCTCGACCCGAAGGGCGGCGGGGTCGAGCACGGGCCACGGGTCTTCAACCAGCCCACCTGCCACCACGCGCCGGACGTCTATGGCGGCTTGCGCGAGGCGGAGGCGGCCAATCTCCTGCGCGACTTCTTTCGCGACAGGCGGGAGGGCTGACGCGAGACGCCTTACCCATCGTACAAACGGCGGCCATCCGAATCCTGCGTCCCGGAGATACCCCATGATCGCGACCTATCGGCGTGCCCTCATCGTCGGGGCCGGAGAGGGCCTGAGCGCCTCGCTGGCCCGGCGTTTCGCCCGTGAAGGCCTGCGGGTCGGCCTCGCCTCGCGCAGCGTCGGGAAACTCGAGCGCTTGGCGGCTGAGACGGGGGCCGCCATCCATGCCTGCGATGCCGCCGATCCGGCCGAGGTGGAAGCCCTGTTCGCCCGGATGGAGCCGGCGCTCGGGGGGCCGCCCGACGTGGTGGTCTACAATGCCAGCGGCCGCCTGCGCGGCCCCATCGCCGATCTCGACCCGGACGCGGTGCGTCAGTCGGTTATGGTCTCGGCCTTCGGCGGCTTCCTCGTCGCCCAGGCCGCCGCGCGACGCATGCTACCGGGGCGACACGGCGCGATCCTGCTCACCGGAGCCTCGGCCAGCGTGAAGGGCTACGCCGAGTCCTCCGCCTTCGCCATGGGCAAGTTCGCCCTGCGCGGCCTGTCGCAGAGCCTCGCGCGGGAGCTCCAGCCGAAGGGCATCCATGTCGCCCATTTCGTCATCGACGGCGGTATCCGCAGCGCTAAGCGCCCGGAGCCGGCTGAGGCGCCCGACAGCCTGCTCGATCCCGACGCCATCGCCTCGGCCTATTGGGACGTCCTGCGCCAGGACCGCAGCGCCTGGACCTCCGAGATCGCGCTGCGTCCCTGGGTCGAGCGGTTCTGAGGCACTTGGGAGCGCCTCGGAACCGGCCGGCGATCAGGCCGCCGCCAACGGCTTCGAGACATCCTCCAGGGACTTGCCCTCGGCGGCCGTGCCCCAGACTCCGCCGACGATGGCGGCGATCAGCATGAGAGCGGCACCGATGCCGTAGCCGATCAGCACGTTGTCGCGGGACCCCGTCTCGACCAGGGCGCCGAACAGGAGCGGGCCGGACACGCCGCCGATGCCGGTGCCCAGGGCATAGAACACCGCGATGGCAAGCGCCCGGATCTCCAGGGGGAAGGTCTCGGCGACGGTGAGATAGGCGGCGCTCGCGGCGGCGGAGGCGAAGAAGAACACCACCATCCAGGCCGCCGTCTGGCCGACGGGGCCGAACACCTCGATCTTGAACAGGTAGCCGGTGATGGCGAGCAGCACCGCCGAGATACCGTAGGTGAAGGCGATCATCTGGCGACGGCCGATCGTATCGAACAGCCGGCCGAGCAGCAGGGGCCCGAGGAAAGAACCCAGCGCGAAGGGCAGCAGGTACCAGCCGACATGGTCCCCCGGCACCCCGTAGAAGCGCTGGAGCACGAGGGCGTAGGTGAAGAACAGCGCGTTGTAGAAGAAGGCCTGCGCGATCATCAGGGCGAGGCCCACCAGGGTCTGCTTGCGGTAGCCGACCAGCATGGTGCCGAAGACTTCCTTGAGCGGCGTGTGGCTGCGCGTCCTCAGCTTCATCCGCTTGGATTCGTCCACCGGCGGAAGGGTGATGCCCTCGTCGATGAAGCGCTTCTCGATGCTGGTGACGACCCGGTCCGCCTCGGCGACGTAGCCGTGGGTGGCGAGCCAGCGCGGGCTCTCGGGGATCCATGTCCGCAGCAGCAGGATCACGAGGCCGATGCCGCCGCCGACGAAGAAGGCGATGCGCCAGCCCCAGTCCGGGTCGATCATGCCGGGGCGCAAAACCGCGATGGAGAGGAAGGAGCCCAAGGCCGCCCCGATCCAGAACGAACCGTTGATGACGAGGTCGGTCCAGCCGCGCACGCGGGCCGGGACGAGTTCCTGGATGGTGGAGTTGATGGCGGTGTATTCGCCGCCGATGCCCGCGCCGGTGAGGAACCGGAAGATACAGAAGCTGTAGATGTCCCAGGACAGGCCGGTGGCCGCGGTAGCGGCGAGGTACAGGGCCAGCGTGATGAAGAATAGCTTCTTGCGGCCGATCCGGTCGGTGAGCCAGCCGAAGCCCAGGGCCCCGACGACGGCACCGACGAGATAGGAACTCGCCGCCAGACCGATATCGAACTCGGTGAAGCTCATGGGCTCGGCCCGCAGGGCGCCCACGAGCGAGCCCGCCAGGGTGACTTCGAGGCCGTCGAGCACCCAGGTGATGCCGAGCGCCACGATGACGAGAACGTGGAAGCGTCCCCAGGGCAAACGGTCGAGACGAGCGGAAATATCGGTATCGATCACCGTGCCCATCGGAACCCGCTCGGGCGCGGGAGAGCCCGACTTTGCTTCGACCATACTCGTCATCGACGCCTCGTTAACCACCGGATACAATTGCTGTTGGCAATGAACGGCCAAGCGTCGCGGTTCCGTCGGCGTCTTTACCTGTTCACGCTTCACTCACGGTACTCGTCTCCGGGTGCCGCCTCCGATGTATTCCCGCCTCCTCTCCGTCATTCTCGCCACCACGGCCCTTACGGCCGTCGCGATCGTGCCGACGTCCCTACGCGCCACGGAGATCTCGCGCAGCCAACCGAGCGGCGCCGAGCGCTGGCGCCTTCGCCCCGCCGACGTGACGATGACGGGAAGCACCGGCACGGTGGCGAAGGATCGCCCGGCGGCCGACATTCCGGCGGAACGGCGTGCCGTGCGGGTGGTCTATCCCGGGCTCCTGCCTGCCCAATGACGACCCGGCCGGCAGCCCATCGTGACAAGACCGATCATGGTTGTCGCGATGATTCACACAACAAGAATCATCGTTGTCATTTGCCGATCGGCACTATCGGCTCCCGACCGCAAAGATATCATTCAAAGACCTCGCTCCGTCATCTCGCTTAAGATCTCGACACCTACGAACGGGTTGAGGACCGATACGAGGGGCGAGCGCGGATTGTCGTTCGACCACGCGACGCCGCACTGTCCGGTCACGGACGGAAGTTGCATGTTATAGGAAAAATTGACTCTACCGGTTGACGGTCTCGCAAGCCCGTGGGCTGCAAGGTCCGGTCTGATTAAAGGATCGGTAACGATGCTGGAACGGCTCGCCAACAAGATCTCGCTGCGGCATCAGATCAGCCTCGTCACTGGGGCGGTCGGCCTCACGATCGTGGCCGCGGTCACGCTGGGCTCTGCCTTGCTGGCGCGCGCGCAGGCCACCGACATGGCCGAGAACGCGCTGCTGCAGGTCGCACGCTCCGTTGCCGATCGTCTGGACCAGGACATGGCGGAACGCCTGCGCGAGATCCGCAACGTGGCCGCGCTCGATCCGCTGCAGCCTCACTGGATGGAAAATACCGGGAGTCTCCGCAACGTCCTGCAATCGATGCAGAAGACCTTCCCGGATTATGCCTGGATCGGCTTTGCGGACGAGACCGGAAAGGTTCGGGCTGCGACCGGCGGTATCCTGGAAGGTGCGAATGTCGGCCAGCGTCCTTGGTTCATCGATGGAATCAAGGGCGCGGCGGCCGAGGACGTCCATCTCGCGGCCCTGCTGCAGACTTTGCTCAAACCCAATGCCGACGGAACGCCCTTCCGGTTCGTCGATCTCGCATCGCCCGTCATCGACGCGTCGGGCCGGACCATCGGCGTCCTGGGAAGCCATCTCAGCTGGAGCTGGGCCGACGGGGTGCGCCGGGAGGTCCTGTCCTCCCGCCGCCCCGAACTGAAGGAGGAGGTCGTCGTCCTCGACCGGACCGGCCGCGTCCTCATGGGACCGGCGCTCGGCACCCATCCGTATTCGCCCGCCGATCTCGCCGCCGGCCATTTCATCGCGCGCGGCCCCGGCGGAGACCAGTTCGCGGCCGTCTCGGCGACGAGGGGGCGGGGCGATTATGCTGGCCTCGGATGGATCGTCGTGGCCCTCCAGCCGGTGCAGACGGCCCTCGCGGGTGCCCACAGGCTGACCGTCCTCATCACCCTGGTCGGCCTCGGCGCGGGCGCGCTCGGCACGCTCGGCATTTTCCTCGTGGTGACGCGCCTGAGCCGCCCGTTGGCGCGTCTCACGGATGCGGTCGACCGGATCGGCCGCGAGCGAAATGCGACGATGACGGAGCGCGTCCAGGGCTCCCCCGAAGTGTTGCGCCTGTCCGCCGCGGTCAGATCCCTGTTGCGACGGATCGGCACCGCCGAAGCCGATGCACGCGACGTGGAACTCGAAGCGTCGCGGGCCGTCCGAGCCGCCCAGGACAGGATCGAGCGCATCGGCGCCGATCTCCAGGCCATGAAGCTGATCGCGAACAGGGACGCCCTCACGGGCCTGCTGAACCGGCGTGCGTTCCTGCCCCTCGCGAAGGACGCCCTCGGCGATTTCAGACGCTATCAGCGCCCCCTTTCGGTGCTGATGATCGACATCGATCATTTCAAGCGGGTGAACGACCGTTACGGCCACCCGGCGGGGGATGTGGTGATCCGCAAGGTCGGCACCATCATCAACGATACGATCAGGACCACGGACAAGGTGGCGCGGTTCGGAGGCGAGGAGTTCGTGGTTCTCCTCAACGACAACAATGCCGCCGGTGCCGCGATCATCGCGGAGCGTATCCGACAGACCGTGGCCAGCACGGTGTTCGAGGCCGACAACGATCGCCTCCTGGCGACGATCAGCATCGGCATCGCCGAGGCGGAGAAATTCGACACGGACATCGACCGCATCATCGAGCGCGCGGACCGCGCCCTCTACGAGGCGAAATCCCGCGGCCGCAACTGCGTGCATACGTTCGAGATCGACATCGACGATCTGCGTTCGGTCGCGTAGCCCCGTTCGTCGACGGGTTGGACACCTGCCTTCTGCCGGCGCGCGTCGCAGGGCTTCCGCCTGTGGCTGCCGAGGGACGCTCGCGCGTTCTCGGCCGGACCGTCAGGTCTCCGAAAGGCGCGGATCGAGGGCATCGGCGAGACCGTCGCCGATCGTGTTGAGGGCGATGAGGGTCAGGACGAGGAAGGCGGCGGGGCCGGCGAGCATCCACGGGGCGGATTCGAGGGTGCGCGCGCCATCCGCGATCAGTGCCCCCCAGCTGGTGGCCGGCTCCTGCACCCCGAGGCCGAGGAACGACAGGAAGCTCTCCAGCAGGATCACCTTGGGCACGAGCAGGGTCGCCGCCACCGTGACGGGACCGAGGGTGTTCGGGACGATATGGCGCCAGAGGATGGCCGGCGTCGAAAGCCCGAGCGCCTCGGCCGCACGCACGAAGTCGCGGGCGCGTAGCGACAGGGTCTGGGCGCGCACGAGGCGGGCCATGTCGAGCCATTCCACCGCGCCGATCGCCACCAGGATCAGCCCCAATCCGGAGCGGAAGAACACCAGCAGCATGATGACGAAGAAGACGAAGGGCAGGGCGTAGAGGATGTCGACGATGCGCATCATCACCGCGTCGGCCACACCCCCGAGGTAGCCGGCCGCCGCGCCGTAGGCGATCCCGATCAGCAGCGCCACGGCGGTGGCGACGCCACCGATGAGGAGCGAGACCCGCCCCGCGACGAGGCTGCGGGTGAGGAGGTCCCGCCCCAGCATGTCGGTTCCCATGAGGAAGCGCAGGCGGCCGAGCGGCGCCTCGACGACGAGGCGGCGACCCTCGTCGAGACGCGCGACGACACGGGGGGCGCCGAACAGGTCGGACCGGGGGAGATAGGCGAGGACGCGCTCGTCGACGGGCCTGGCCGGGTCCGACACCACCATGCGGACGCGGTCGCCCGAGACGGTGACGTCCGAGACCGAGACACGCATGCGGAAAGCGAGGCGGGTCAGTGCCGGAGCGACCTCCCCGGGCTCGGGATGAGCGGCGAGGCCGGGCGCGATGCGGACGAGATCGGGATAGATCCGCCCGGGTTCGTGGCCGGTGAGGAACGGCCCGACGAGGCAGGCGAGCATCATCGAGACGAGGATCAAAGAGGCGGCAAGGGCGCCGCGGTTGCGCGCGAACCGGGTCCAAACGCGGCTCATCGCCCGTGCCTCAGGCGCGGATCGAGGAGCGCACAGGCGATGTCGGCGACGATGTTGAGCAGGGTGACGAACAACCCCACGAGGATCACGGTGCCCATCACCAGGGTGTAGTCGCGGTTGAGCGCCCCATCGACGAAGGCCCGCCCGATCCCGGGCAAGCCGAAGATCGTCTCCACCACCACCGACCCCGTCAGCAGCCCGGCCGCCACGGGCCCGAGGATCGCGACCACGGGCAGCAGCGCCCCGCGCAGGGCATGGCGGGCGACGCGTCGGGGCGGCAGGCCCATGGCACGCATGGTGCGGACCGGCTGGGCGTTCAGGGTCTCGTTGAGGGACGTCCGCGTCAGCCGGGCGATGGCGCCGATCTGCGGCAGCGCGAGGGTGAGGACGGGAAGCACCAGATGCGAGGGCGCGCCGCCCTCCCAGCTGCCCACCGGCAACCAGCGCAGGCTCAGGCCGAACACGATCTGGAGCAGGGGCGCCACGACGAAAGTCGGGATCGCCAGGGTCAGCCCGGCGAGAAGGCCGATGGCCCGGTCGATCCCTCCGCCGCGCCGGAACGCCGCCCAGGCTCCGAGGCCGATTCCGACGCTCAGGGACAGAAGGAGGGCGAGGCCGCCGAGGGTCATGGAGACGGGCAGGCCACGCGCGAACAGGTCGGCCACGGTCAGGTCGCGGAACGAGAAGGAGGGGCCGAGATCACCCTGGATCAGCGCGGCGAGATAGCGGCCGTATTGGACGATGAGGGGCTGGTCGAGGCCGTAGAGACGGGCGAGATTCTGCATCGCCGCCGGCGGCAGCGGACGCTCCAAGTCGAAGGGTCCACCGGGGGCGAGGCGGATCAGGAAGAAGCTGCCGGTGACGACGAGGAACAAGGTCGGGATCGCCTGGGCGAGGCGGCGCAGGACGAAGCCGATCATGCCGGGATCCCGCCCATCACGCGTCGAGCTTCAGGAAACGCGTCGGCGACGCGTTGCGCGGGTTCGGGTGATAGCCGGTGAGACGGGCCGAGATCAGTGCCTTCGACCGGGTGTGAAGCACCGGGATCCACGGCAACTCGTCGAGGATGATCGCCTCGGCCCGGAACAGGAGGTCGGCCCGCCTGGCGAGATCCCGCTCGGCGGCCGCCTCGCGCATCAGCCCGTCATAGGCCGGATTGCTGTAACGGCCGGGGTTGAGCCCGTCATTGCCGGTCTCAAGGAGGAACAGGAAATTCTGCGGATCGGAGTAATCGGCGACCCAGGACATGCGGGCCACATCGAAATCGCCGCCATCGCGCAGATGGGCGAAATGGGTCTTGGCATCGGTATAGACGAGGCGCGTCTCGACGCCGATGCCCCGCCACATGTCGGTGAGAGCGACCGCCGCGTTGCGGTTGTTGTCGGTGCTGTTGAAGCGATACTCGACCCGGAGGGGCTTGCCGCCGGGCCCGAAGCCGGCCTCGGCGAGGAGTGACCGCGCCTCCTCCTCACGGTCGATGGGCATCGCGTTCCGCCCGGCGAGTTCCGGCGGCGTGCGGTAATTGTCGAGGCCCGGCGGGCAGAGGGAATAGGCCGGCGCCATGGTCTCGCCCCACAGTCTCTCGGCCAGGAATTCACGATCGATCACAAGGGACAGGGCCTGTCGCACCCGGACGTCGTCGAACGGGGGCTTCCGGATATTGACGGCCAGGGCATAGAGCCCGAGCGACGGACCGAGGACGACCTGACCACCGAACCTCTCCTTCAGCGAGGCCATCTGGTCCCCCGGCAGGTCGGCGAGGGAATCGATCTCGCCGGCGGCGTAGCGGCGGACCGCGCTGGAGAGATCCGGTGTCGGCAGGAAGGCCACCGTCTCGATCGAGACGCCGGCCGCCGCATGGAAAAAACGGTTGCGTGTCAGTGTGATACGGTCGTTCGGCACCCAATCGACGAGGGCGTAGGCACCGTTGCTGACGAGGTTGCCCGGCCGGGTGAAGGCATCGCCGAAGCGCGCGATGGAGGGCGGATGCACCGGCAGGGAGGTCTGGTGGGTGAGGAGTTCGAGGAGGTAGGGCGTCGGCCGGTCGAGGGTGATGACGAGGGTCCGCGCATCCGGCGCCGTCACGCCGAGGCTCTCCGGCGCCGCCTCGCCCTGGTTCACGGCGCGGGCGTTCATCAGCGGATACAGCACTTCGGCATATTTCGCCGCCGTCGCGGGGTGCAGGATCCGGCGCAGGCCGAAGACGAAATCCGCCGCCACGACCGGATCGCCGTTCGACCAGCGCCCGTCCTCGCGCAGATGAAACGTGTAGGTCAGGGCGTCGTCCGAGACAGTCCAATGCGTCGCCGCACCCGGGATGATGGCCCCGTGATTGTCGTAGGTCAGCAGCCCCTCGTAGAGGTCGCGCAGGATATGCGCCTCCGCCACGGTGGAGGATTTATGCGGATCGAGAGTTTCCGGATCGGCATCGTTACCGCGCCGGTAGACCGGCCCGCCGGTCGCGCGCGCCGAGCTTGTTCCAGCCACGAGCAGAGCACCGCCACCGAGGAGGCAGGCCCGGCGGTCGGGGCGCATGGCGGCGCTCAGGCGCCGGTCTGCGCGGTGAATCCAGCGGCTTCGATCCCGGCGAGCGCGCAGAGTTCGTCGTTGTCGGAGGTATCGCCCGAGATGCCCACGGCGCCGATGACCGCATCGCCATCGCGGATCAGGACACCGCCCGGCACCGGCACCAGCGCGGCCGGACCGACGAGATGGCTCACGGCCGCCACGAAATAGGCCTGCTCCTCTGCCCGTTTGTGGATTGCGCGCCCGCCGAGGCCAAGCGCCAAGCAACCATTGGCCTTGCCCATGGCGACCTCCGCGCGGCGCAGCGACGTCCCGTCCTCGGCGCCCAGCGCCTTCAGGGCGCCACGCGCATCGTAGACCACCACCGCGAGGGGCTTCAGGCTGTGCGAGCGGGCCGTCTTAAGGGCGGTGGCGACGATGGTCTGGGCGGCGGCGAGGGTCAGGTCGGGCATCGGCTTACCGGGGCGATCTGTTGCGGGTCGGTCCCGACGTAACCCGCCCCGCGGCGCCGGACCAGCCCCGGCCTCATGCGACGCGATCGGCCTGGAACGCATCGTAGCGTCGTGCCACCGCCGACATATCCTCGAAATGCGGGAAGGCCCCGGTGGGCAGGACGTCGACGGTCCAGTTCGGGCGGCCGGCGACACGGTCGGCATGGCGGTAATCGACAAAATCGCCGCGCACCCCGTGGATCATCCAGACCGGGAGGGTGAGCGCCTCGTAGAACCGCCCCGGCGCATCGGGAAACAAGGCCCCGGACAGGAACGAGAACGGCGCATGCCGGGCGCCGGGACGATGGGCGGAGGCGTAGTCGTAGGCGAGCAGACCCTCGTCGATGTCCTTCGAGCCCCAGGTCTTTTCCAGGAAGAAGCGCATGCTCGGCCGGCTCACCAGGAGATCGAACAGCGGCTCCCCCCAGAGCGGGGCGTTCAGCATGGTGCGGGCGACGGCCCCACCGTGTCGCGTCCGGTCGCGGTGCCGGCCGACGAAACGGGCATCGAAGCCGGTCGGACTGACGAGGCCGAGACTGCGATAGGCGCCCGGTTCCTCGAGAGCGGCGGCGGCGAGATACTCGCAAGATAGGGAGAGGGCGACGGCATCGATCTCCCCGCCACCATGCCGATGTCGGATCTCGGCGGTGACGGCCCGGATTGCATCGGACATCAGGCGTGGGGTGTAGACCCGGTCGCTGCGCTCGGAAAAACCGAACCCCGGCAGGTCGAGCGCGTAGACCGGACGGCTCCCCGCGTAGTGCCGGTAGAGCGGGCGAACCTCGTAGGCATTGGCCGCCGCGTTCACCGAGTGGATCAGCAGCAGCGGGACGCCGGGCGCGGACGCGCTCCCATAGAGGCCGATCCCACCGGCCGGCGTCTCGAGGCATTCATGCCGGCCGGGCAGGGCCGGGTGGAGCGTCTGGTGGTGGTCGATCCCGAAACGGCTATAGGCGATCCACGCGCCGGCAGCACCGAGAGGTAGCAACGCGAGCTTGGCGGCGAGGGGCAGGGATCGATCGCGCCGGATCAGGTCGGGCATAGGGTCGTCCGCGTGATGGATCGGGTGCGGGAAACGCGAGGCGGCGCCGGTTGATCCCGGCCGCCGGACGCATCACGCCGTCGCGCCCTCAATCTCGCCGCTGAGCTCCAGCCATTCCTCCTCGGCCGCCTCCAGCGCGGCGGCGGCGTCGGAGCGCATCTTTGCGAGTTCTCCGGCCTTGGCGGCATTGGTCTGGAAGGCGGTGCCGTCGGCGAGCGCCGCGTCGATCTTGGTCATGGCGTCGGTGAGCTTCTTCATCCGCGCCTCGACGCCCTCCAGCTTCTTGCGCAGGGGAGCCAAAGCCACGCGGCGGTCGGCGTTGGAGCGGCGCTCCAGTGCCTTCACTCCGCCGGCGGCCTCGGACGCGCCCTTCTCCGCCTCGCGTTCGGGACCCGCGAGGACGAAGCGGCGGTAATCGTCCATGTCGCCGTCGAAGGCCTTCACGCTGCCGTTCGCCACGAGCCAGAGCCGGTCGGCGCAGGCCTCCACCAGGAAGCGGTCGTGGCTCACCAGGATGACTGCCCCCTCGTAGTCGTTGATCGCCTCCACCAGGGCCTGCCGGCTCTCGATATCGAGGTGGTTGGTGGGCTCGTCGAGGATCAGGAGATGCGGCCCCTTGAAGGCCGCGAGGCCCATCAGCAGGCGCGCCTTCTCACCGCCCGAGAGCTGCGAGACCGGCGTCTCGGATTTCGTACCCGAGAAACCGAGGCGGGCGGCGGCAGCGCGCGCCTTCGATTCCGGCACGTCCGGCATCAGGTCGCGGACATGGGCGTAGGCGCTCTCGGCGGGCCGCAATTCGTCGAGCTGGTGCTGGGCGAAATAGGCCACCTCCATCTTGCCCGAGCGCCGCATCTCGCCGCTCAAAGGGGGCAGGCGCCCGCCGATGAGCTTGCAGAAGGTGGACTTGCCGTTGCCGTTGGCGCCCAGCAACGCGACCCGGTCGTCGGGGGCGAGGCTGAGGTTGAGCCCCGAGAGCACGATCCGGTCCGGGTAGCCCGCCTGTACCCGCTCCATGGCGACGATGGGCGGCGAGAGCGGCCGCTCCGGGCTCGGCAGGCGGAAGGCCGGCACGTCGTCCTCGATCACCGAGGCGATGATCTCCATCTTGGCAAGGCGCTTGACGCGGGACTGGGCCTGGCGCGCCTTCGTGGCCTTGGCCTTGAATCGGTCGACGAAGCTCTGGAGATGCGCGCGCTCCGCATCCTGCTTGGCCTTCGCCTTCGACTGGAGCACGCGCTTCTCGGCGACCTGCCGGGCGAAGGAGGTATAGCCGCCCCGGTAGATGCTGAGCTTGCCGCGGTCGAGATGCAGGATGTGGTCGACGCATTCGTCGAGCAGGTCGCGGTCGTGGGAGATGATCACGGCGGTGCGCGGATAACGCTCCAGGTAGTCGTAGAGCCAGATCGTGCCCTCGATATCGAGGTAGTTGGTGGGCTCGTCGAGGAGCAGCAGGTCGGGTTCGGAGAACAGCACGGCGGCCAGCGCCACACGCATGCGCCATCCGCCCGAGAAGTCGGAACAGGGCCGCCCCTGCGCCTCAGCATCGAAGCCGAGGCCGTGCAGGATGGCGGCGGCGCGGGCGGGCGCCGAATGCGCCTCGATATCCACGAGCCGGGTCTCGATCTCGGCCCGGCGCAAGCCATCGGCAAGCTCCGCCTCGGCCATCAGGCGCGCCCGCTCGGTATCGGCAGCGAGCACGACGGAATGCAGCGTTTCAGGGCCGGCCGGAGCTTCCTGCGCCACGGCGCCGATGCGCATGCCCTTTGGCATCGATACGGTGCCGCCCTCGGTGGGCAACTCACCGAGGATCGCCTTGAACAGCGTCGTCTTGCCCGCGCCGTTGCGGCCAACGAGCCCGACGCGGGCCCGGTCCGGAATGACGAAAGTGGCGCCGTCGAGGATCAGACGTTCGCCGATGCGGTAGGTGAGGTCGTTGACGCGGAGCATGGAAGGCTTCTGGCGGCGCAAGGCGAGGGTTGCAAGGGGAGCGTCGCCAAGGGACGGGCAGGGGGGTGCCGTATCCGGCAGAGGCAGAGCGTTGTAATCGGGCGGCCATGACGCTGACGCTTCTCGCTGCCCTCTTGCCGATTGCTCTCCTGATTGGGTTCGGCGCGGCCCTGCGCCGCCTCGGCTTCCTCGCCGAAAGCTTCTGGCCGCAGGCCGAACGCCTTGCTTATTACGTCCTGCTGCCGAGCCTTCTTCTGGACAGCCTCGCCACCGCGCAACTCGCCGATGTCCCCGTCGGTGCGCTCGCCCTGGTCCTGGTTCTCTCGACCCTGGCGGTGGCGGGTCTGACGCTGGCGGCCGGACCACGCCTCGGCTTCGGCGGACCGGCCTTCACCTCGGTGTTCCAGGGTGGGATCCGCTTCAACAACTACGTGGGAGTTTCGGCGGCGGCCGGTCTCTACGGCGCTCAGGGCATCGCACTGGCGGCGGTGGCGAACGCCGCGATCGTACCGACGGTCAATGTCCTGTGCGTGCTGATCTTCGCCCGTTTCGGCACGGCAGGGAGGCCTTCGGCCCTCGGCCTCGCGCGGCAGATCGTCCTCAACCCTCTTGTCATCGGCAGCCTCGGCGGCATCGCACTCCAGGCCTCGGGGCTCGGCCTGCCACCGGGACTCGAGCCGATGCTGCGGGCCCTGGGGCAGGCCTCGCTGCCGCTGGGCCTGCTCTGCGTCGGAGCCGCCCTCGATTTCGGGTCGGCGCGAAGCTGGATCAGGCCGGTCGCCGTGGCGTCCCTGATCAAGTTCGGGCTGATGCCGGCCGCCACGATCCTCGCCTGCCTCGCCATGGGGCTCAAGGGTCCGGCCGCGGTGACGGCCCTGCTGTTCCAGACCCTGCCGACCGCGTCATCGTCCTACATCATGTCGCGCCAGCTCGGAGGAGACGCACCTTTGATGGCGGGGATCACGGCGACCCAGACCGTGATCGCCGGGGCGGCGCTCCCCCTCGTCCTGGCCCTCGTTCTGGCTTTGACCGGGATCGGCTAAGCCCACCCGCGGGATTCGCCTCAGACCAGTTCCCAGGCGGCGGGATCCTTCATCAGGGCCGCGACCAGGGCGTGGTTCAGTTCATGCCCGGTATGCGCCGCCTCGATACGGCCGAGGATCGGCCGTCCCGCCAACGCGAGATCGCCGACGAGGTCGAGCATGCGGTGACGCACCGGTTCGTCGGGCACGGTCATCCCGCCGATGATCCGCCCGCCGACGATACAGGCAGTCGAGGAGAGGTTCGCCCCCCGCAGCAACGGCTTGCGCAGGAGCGTGCCGTAAATCTTGGCCGGAATCGCCCATTTGGCCCGTCCGAAGCTGCGCGACGGGGCCAATTGCTGAGTAAACACCTCCGGCGTGATCGTGCCCGACCAATGCATGGCATCGAAATGGGAGAGTTCGAGACGGCCAGAGAGATGAAGCGCGTCGGCCGGCTCGATCCTCAACGTCCTGTGATCCTGGCGGACCTCGACGGGCCGCAGCACGCGGATGCTGCGCAAAGGCGTGTCGCTTTCGGTCCGACCGCTCGCATGCAATGCCTGGCACCAGGGCAGGGCGCCCCCGTCGAAGATCGGCAGTTCCTCCGCGTCGAGGCAAACGAGCGCGTTGTCGATGCGATACGCGGCGAGCGCGGCCAGGAGATGCTCCACGGTGCGGACCAGCGGTCCTTCGGACGATCGCAAGGCGGTGCAGAGTGGCTGCGTCTCGCGAAAGGTCCATAAGGCTGGCACATCGACGGTGCGCGCTCGCCTGAAGCTTCGCCGGAAGACGATGCCGTGGTCGTCACGGGCGGGCGCGACGGTGACCGTGACGCGACCCCCGGTATGCAGGCCGTAACCTGTCAGAGAGAAGCTCGCGGACAGCGTCGCCTGCCGGGGGCGAGCAGTCGGCGAAGCCACCTCGCGCACGGCCTGGACCGATAGGGCGAGCGAATTCGCGGCGGCGTCATGCGGCGAGGCGAATCCTGGCACAAGCCCCGATTGCCCTGGCAGACGGTTCGCATCTTCAACGTCCGTCGATGACGCGGAGCTCACCAGCATGTCTCGGGTCCCAGCGCGATCAACCGGGATTGTCATCCGACAGGCGGTTCATTCTGTGCGTGCGCTTAGCTTAACCCAGATCAGTTGCAAAGGCAGGTAAACTGCGCGCGATGAGGGTTTTCATTCTCCCGTCCGATGGCCAAGCCGCAGCCAATGCCGGCGCTCGATAGGTCGGACTCATCGAGACCTGGTATGAATCGAATATCCAACGACACGACTTTTGGTAGGGATGGTCCAACGGAATGGGTTGACCCACAGGACCGGCAGCTTAACGATCACTCGCTTTAGGAGATGATACCCGTGACTGCAGGACGGCTGGCGACAATCCCCTTCTTCAAGGAGCCGGGAATCGAGCTGTCGACCTATGAGACCCGCTGCCACTGGCGCCGGTTCGACGAGAACGAAGTCCTGGTCGATTACGACGACATCTCCACCGACGTGTATTTCCTCGCCTCCGGCGAGGTCCGCATCCTGAATCGCTCACAATCGGGCAAGGAAGTCATCCTCGGCGAGATGCGGGGCGGCGCGTTCTTCGGTGAGCTCGCGGCTCTGGACGGGATCGGCCGCTCGGCCAACGTCACCGCCCTGACCCGCGGCGAGGTCTGTGTCGTTCCGGCCCCGATCTTCCGGCAGATGATCTTCGCCTCGGAGGCCATTGCCGACCGGCTGTTCCGCCTTCTCGCCAAGCGCGTGCGCGAGCTCAACACGCGGCTGATGGAACACGCGCTGCTCGACCTGCGCCACCGGCTCTATGCCGAGTTGTTGCGCCTGTCCGTGCCGCGCGCCGGCGGCGACGGGGAACGGGTGGTGACGCCGCCGCCCTATCACCACGTGCTGGCCGCCCGTATCGGCTGCCGGCGCGAGCAGGTGACCCGTGAGTTCACCGTGATGGCGGCAGACGGCCTGATCGACCGGACCAGAGGCGCCCTGGTCATCCGCCGTCCGGACCTGCTCGAGGCACGGGTCGCCGAAGCCTTGCGCGAGGACAATTGACGGCGCGGAACACTGTGGCTCCGTTCCTCACCCTCGAACGGCTGACCAAGACGTTCGGTGCACAAGTTGCGGTCGCGGATCTTTCGCTCGCTGTGTCAGCCGGGGAAATTCTCTGCCTGCTAGGCCCCTCCGGCTGCGGCAAGAGCACGTTGCTGCGCCTGATCGCCGGATTCGAGACGCCGACAGGTGGCGCAATCCGCCTCGACGGCGTCGATCTCACCGGCCTCGCTCCGCACAGGCGACCGGTGAACATGATGTTCCAATCCTATGCGCTGTTCCCGCATCTCAGCGTCAGCCGCAACATCGCCTACGGGCTGAACGGCCTCCGCCGCTCGGCCGCTGCCGCCCGCGTGGAGGAGTTGCTGCGCCTGGTACAGTTGGAGGATTTCGGGAACCGACGTCCCGAGACCTTGTCCGGAGGCCAGCGCCAGCGCGTCGCCCTCGCGCGGGCGCTGGCGCGCGAACCGAAGGTGCTCCTCCTCGACGAGCCACTCGGCGCGCTCGACCGGGGCCTGCGCGAGCAGACCCAGGGCGAGTTGCGCGCGATTCAGCGCCGCCTCGGCACCGCCTTCGTCATCGTCACCCACGATCCTTCGGAGGCCATGGCGCTCGCCGACAGGATCGGCGTGATGGACAAGGGCCGCCTCGTCCAGGTCGGCCGGTCCGAGACGCTCTACGAACGGCCTGTCAACCGCTTCGTCGCCGGCTTGCTCGGCGACGTGAACCTCATCCCGGGGACGGTCCGGGACGCCGACGGCGCGCTGGTGCAGGTCGAGACCGCCCTTGGGCCCATCTTCGCATCCGGGGAGGGCGCCCCGTCCACCGGTACCCACGCGGTGATCGCCCTGCGCCCCGAGCGTCTGGCGGCATCCACCATCGACGGGGTGGCCGCCGGGGATCGCAATACTCTCGACGGTCAGGTTGAGGCCTCGACCTATCTCGGCGACCACATCCGCCTCGACATCCGCATGCGGGATGGCAGCACGATCCGCGCGAACATGCCCGCCGGAACCGGGATCGCCAGCGAGACTCATGTGCGCCTGTCCTTCGCGCCGGATGCCGCGACCGTCATGGCGGCGTGATGAAGCGACTTCTCCCGGTCGCTCCGTATCTGTGGCTGGCCGCCTTCGTGCTGCTGCCCTGCCTCATCACCCTCAAGATCAGCCTGTCCTCACCGGCGACGGCGCAGCCGCCCTACCTGCCGGTGCTCGACTGGAGCGCGGGTATCGACGGATGGGGCGCGTTCCTGGAAGCCCTGGATTTCGCCAATTTCGAGACCCTTGCCGGCGACAGCCTGTATCGCGACGCGGCCCTCTCGTCCCTGCTCTACGCGGGCATGGCGACGGCGATCCTGGTGATCGTCGGCACGCCCATCGCCCATGCGCTCGCCCGCTCACCGGCCCGGCTCCAGCCGCTTCTGGTAGCGCTAGTGATCGTACCGTTCTGGACGAGCTTTCTCATCCGCATCTATGCCTGGATCGCGATCCTGAAGCCCGAGGGCCTGCTGAATGCCGGACTGATCTGGACCGGCCTCATCGCCAGCCCCCTGGACATCCTGAACACACCCGCCGCGGTGATGATCGGCCTGACCTACGCCTACCTGCCGTTCATGGTGCTGCCGCTCTATGCGGTGCTTTCCCGCCTGGATCCAACCTTGACGGAAGCCGCCGCCGATCTCGGGGCCTCGCCGACGCGTGCCTTCTGGACCGTGACGCTGCCGCTGGCTCGGCCCGGTATCGCGGCGGGTGCGCTCCTGTGCTTCATCCCGATGGTCGGTGAGTTCATCATCCCCGACCTGCTGGGCGGTTCCGATACGCTGATGCTCGGCCGCGTTCTGTGGAGCGAGTTCTTCTCGAACCGCGACTGGCCCCTCGCCTCGGCGGTGGCGGTGCTGCTGCTCGTGCTCATCGTCGGACCGATCGTGCTGTTCCGTGATGCGGAGCGCGAGCGGGAGGACGTCGGCCGGTGAGTGTGCTCAACCGACTCAGCCTCGGGCTCGGCCTCGTCTTCCTCTACGCACCGATCGCCGTTCTCGTCGTCTTCTCGTTCAACGCCTCGTCCCTCGTGACGGTCTGGGGCGGGTTCTCGACGCGCTGGTACGGGGTGCTCGTCAATGACGGTCCACTGATCGCCGCCGCCCTGGTCTCGCTGAAAGTGGCCTCACTCGCCGCCCTCGTGGCGACACTCCTCGGCACGCTGGCGGCGCTGGCTCTCAACCGCAGCGGACGCTTTACCGGACGTAGCGGCTTCACCGGCCTCGTCTACGCGCCCATGGTGATGCCGGAGGTGATCACCGGCCTGTCGCTCCTGCTCCTTTTCGTCGGGCTCGGTCTCGACCGCGGCCTCGTGACCCTCGTCATCGCCCACGCCACCCTCGGCCTCGGCTTCGTCGCAGTGGTGGTCGGAGCGCGTCTGAAGGGACTCGACCGTTCCCTGGAAGAGGCAGCGGCGGATCTCGGGGCGGGCCCCTTTCGGGTTTTCGCGACCGTCACCCTGCCGCTGATCGCGCCGTCCCTGGTGGCGGCCTTCCTCCTCGCCTTCACCCTTTCCCTGGACGACCTCGTCATCGCGAGCTTCGTTTCGGGCCCGGGGGCGACGACATTGCCCATGCGGCTCTACAGCCAGGTCCGTCTCGGCGTGAACCCTGAGATCAACGCCGCGTCGACGCTCCTCGTCGGCGGCGTCACCGTCGTCGTCCTCGCGGCCTCGTTTCTCACCGGACGCCGCGGCGTAGGAAATCAGGGCACGTAGGCGCGCACCCTGGTCGGTAGATCGAGCGCACCCGTCCTCGGTCCCTGCATGTCATCGAGATTCAGGATCGAGCCGCCGCGGGAGTCGAGATCGGAACCGCCCTCGCGCGGGATGGTGCGAACAGCGACCGCGTCCCATGGGCCTTCGATGTCCAAGAGGGTGCCCTGAGGCAGGCTCGAAGAGCGGTTCGGCGGCGACATCGGCCGCAGGGCGGGATCTGCTGGGCTTCGCGGCAACAGTTCCGCCCGTGCGGCGAGGGTCCGCTCCGGCAGAGACAAGGTTCCCCGTAACGAGGCGGTGAGCGACGACGTCTTCAAAATACCATCGGCAATGTCGCCGACGCCATCGACGAAGCGCAGAGAGATTCCCGCGCGGTCGAACGGGGTGCGGGCGTTCCGGCGGGCCAAGGCACCGTCGGCGGCAACGCCATTGCGGTGCACCACGTCGGCGAGGTCGAGCCCGGCGAGGGTCCCGTTCTCCATGGCGAGGGACGAGCGTCCGTTGAGGTGGTCGATCAGGCTGGCCGCGGTGCGGCCCGATCCCTCGAGCGTGAATTGTCCCTGGGCGTTTCCGAGAAGCCAGCCCTCCTGCCCGAAATCGACCAGCAGGGCGCCGAGATCGAGCCGGTCGAATGCACCCTGGGCGCGCAACTCCGTCTCACCGCGGTCGGTGGCGGAGGTCGTGAGGCCGAACCGTCCCTTGACGATGCCCCCTCTGACCACGGCGCGAGCCAGAGAGCCCTCGACGCTGCCCTCGCGGACCAGAAGGCTGGAAGCGAGATCCTCCATCACCAGCGGCCCGAGCCGGGCAGTGCCGGCCGAGAGACGCAGGTCGAGGTCCCCTCCGGTGAAGGGGCGCAGCGCGAGACTTTGCCGGCTCCAGCCGCTGGCGTTCAAGGATTCGTCCGGGCCGAAGACCCGGATCAGGGTGGCGAGAGCGGGTGCGAGATTCAGGCTCTCGGCCGCCAAGGTCGCCTGAAGGGCCGGACGGCTCTCGGCGAAGCTGATCGATCCCGCACCTTCGAGGCTGTTGTCGCCAAGCCGCATTCGCATGGATGGCAGCAGGAGGGTCCGGCCCGAACTTTCGAACGTTCCGTCGATGGCGAGGCTATCGAGGAACGGCGACAGGGCGATATCCGTCCCCGCCCAGGTCAGGGTCTCGCGCAGGGAGCGCGATTGCAGGCTGCCCTGTCCGCGAAGCGACAATCCATCCGCGAAGCTGCCGCTTCCCTCAGCCGCCAGATTGCCGGCGGGCCAGGTCGCGCTGGCGGAAAAGGACGATTCCCTGCCGGAGAACAACTCGTCCAGCCTGACACCGGACAGCGAAAATTGGGTTGGCGTGTCGTTCCAGATAAAGCTTCCCGCCGCATTCATCTGGGACGACCAGAATGGCCAGGCCAGAACCAGATCGACATCGCGGGCGGTCTGGGCGCTGCCGTCGCGCGGGTCTCGGCCGGACAGCGTCGCGTCGGTCAGGCTGATACGACGCGGACGCGACGCGCCCCCCTGGGTCAGGCGCGCTCTCAGGCGCCGGAGCGGCTCGACCCAGCGCGAATCCCCGTCATCCTGGGGAAGGGTGATCGTGGTGCGTTCGAGGGAGAGGGTGTCAATCTCGATGCGGCCGGCGAGAAGGGCACGGATCCCGAGCTTGAGGGTGAGCGATCCGCCATCGGCGAGGAGCGGCCCGTCCAATGTCCCGGCGCTGAGTCGGACGCCCTCGAAATCGAGCCGGGGAATGGGCAGAAGCGCGACGCCCGCCGATCCTTCGGCCTTCATCGCAATTCCGTAATTGGTCGCCAGCGCCTTGCCGACGCCCCGCGTTAGGCGCGCGGATGCGACCGACCAGGGCAGACAGGCGGCGATCAGGGCAAGGACGAGGCTGCCGATACAGAGGGCCGGCAGGAGGCGACGGAGCGACATGTCTCTCCCTATCGGAGCAAAACCGCGACACGCGGTTGCGCGCGCGGCCTCGCCGAGCCGCCGCGATCGATCTTCGAAAACCTACCCCCCACTCTCTCCATAACGAGCGGGAAAGCATTTGTCTGCCATGCATCATTTCTCTGCCGTGGAGCATTCAGGAGCAGACCCCGGCAAGCCGTCACGCGCTTCTCCGGGCACCCCATTCTGCTACAGCTTTCGTGACCCCTCACCTTTCAGGCCCGTTGTTCCCTCGCAGGATCTTGCCGAAACGCCTTATCCTGGCGCAGAGACAGGGCAGACGGACACGGCCAGCCCCTGGTATACCTGAGCCTGACCTAAGCCGGGCCGGCGGGTTGGGATTGGCTCGCGTTTCGCAGGGCAGCCCGAAACGGCGCCAGGGACCGGATTCCGGGAGGAAGGCTTGAGATGAAGAAGGTATATTCCGACGCCACACAGGCGGTCGCCGGCTTGCTCAAGGATGGCATGACGATCATGGCCGGCGGCTTCGGCCTGTGCGGCATCCCCGACGAGCTGATCGATGCGATCCAGGCGTCAGGGGTCAAGGACCTCACCGTCATCTCCAACAATGCCGGCATCGACAATGTGGGCCTCGGCAAGCTGCTGCAGACCCGCCAGATCGCCAAGATGATCTCGTCCTATGTCGGCGAGAACAAGGAATTCGCCCGCCAGTATCTCGGCGGCGAGCTCGCCATCGAGTTCAACCCGCAGGGGACGCTGGCGGAGCGCATCCGTGCGGGCGGGGCGGGCATTCCGGCCTTCTTCACCAAGACCGGCGTCGGCACCCTCATCGCCGAGGGCAAGGAGGTGCGCGAGTTCGACGGCGAGAATTACGTGATGGAGCGGGGCCTCTTCGCCGATCTCGCCATCGTCCATGCCTGGAAGGGCGATACCGAAGGCAATCTCGTCTACCGGAAGACCGCCCGCAACTTCAATCCGATGATGGCCACGGCCGCCAAGGTGACGGTCGCCCAGGTGGAGCATCTGGTCCAGCCGGGCGAGATCGACGGCGACGCGATCCATACGCCGGGCATCTTCGTCAAGCGCATCATCCACGTGGCGATCCGCGAGAAGAGGATCGAGCAGCGCACCACGCGCAAGCGTGGCGAGACCGCCGTTTCCTCCGCAGCTGCCATCTGACATCCAAGGGAGACACCACCATGGCCTGGACCCGCGAACAGATGGCTGCGCGCGCCGCCAAGGAGCTGCGCGACGGCTACTACGTGAACCTCGGCATCGGCATCCCGACCCTGGTCTCGAACTACATCCCCGAGGGCATGTCGGTGCAGCTGCAATCCGAGAATGGCATGCTCGGCATGGGGCCTTTCCCTTATGAGGGCGAGGAAGACCCCGACCTCATCAATGCCGGCAAGCAGACGATCACCGAATTGCCGACCACGAGCTATTTCTCGTCCTCCGATTCCTTCGGCATGGTCCGGGGAGGGCACATCAACCTGTCGATCCTCGGCGCCATGCAGGTCGCCGAGAATGGCGACCTCGCCAATTGGATGATCCCCGGCAAGATGGTGAAGGGCATGGGCGGCGCCATGGACCTCGTCGCCGGTGTGAAGAAGGTGGTGGTGGTGATGGAGCACACCGCCAAAGGCAAGGATGGGTCGGAAAGCCCGAAGCTCCTGACTGCCTGTGACCTGCCCCTGACCGGCACCGCCGTGGTCGACATGGTGATCACCGATCTCGGCGTCTTCACCATCGACAAGAAGGGCGATGGCGGCATGGTCCTGGTCGAACTCGCCGACGGTGTCACCGAGGATGAAATCCGGTCGAAGACCCAAGGGGCCTTCACCGTCGCGTTGACCTGAATCCGGCCCGGCACAATCCGACCGGTCGTTGCAAAAGGCTCCCGATGCGATCGCATCGGGAGCCTTTTTCGTCGACGCCGCAGAGGTTTCGCAGGCGTTTCAACCTCGTGCGGCCGGCGGCTCCTCGATCCGGACGGGGAACGGGAAGGCGGCGCGCAACGGCTTCGTGTCGAGGGGGGAAGGCGGGAGCACGCATCTGCGGCGCTCCAGCCATGACAGGTCGCTGAACTGACGCGGGACTTCGAGGGCTTCGTCGGCGAGCCCCACCGACTGCTTGTAATCCCGCATCTTGAAGGAATCCTTCGCCTCGGCGTTCGGCTCGGACAGACGCGCCGATTGTGCGGGCACACCATAGGCATGGGCCACGATGAGGCCGTGCAACGATGTGGTGACGATCTCGTCGCAGGACAGGATCTCGCGGACCACCCGCTCGATATCCTCGAACGTCACGCCCAGGAGCGAGATGACCTTGACATGGTCGGCGCCGACCGCCTCGAGAGCCTCACGGATACGGTTCTCCTGCAGCACGTGCGGGATGATGCCGACCTTGTGGGTCTTCGCCACCACCGGCGCATAAAGCTCGGGCAGGAGGATGGCGGCATCGCCGTAGATTTCAGGGCATTGCCCCCCTGCCGCCAGAACGGCGGCGCGGGACAAGGGTCCGCGCACCGCCGAGTAGATCGCGGTCGGGCAGAGAGTATCGGTGCTGCGGGGCATGCCGGTGCCCCAGAGATGCATGCCGGGACGGGCGAACTTGGCGGTGCTTCCGATACAGAGACCATCCGCCTCCTTCGCATTGTGCCACCGGGGCATTACGCCGAAAGCATGCCACAGCACGTAAGGCGTGAGGATATCGCCGAAATTTCCGGGAAACGGACTGCGCATCCACCAGATCTTCGGACGGAACCGCTCGTCGAGCCTCGCCTCCGCTGCGATATCATCGAGCGTCAGCAGAGCGCGGTAGGCCGATACGAGAGCCCCCCATTTTTCCACCGACTGGCCCAACAGCTCGGCCTCGAGCGCGAGGAACGCATCCCGCTCTCCACTCCTGAGAAAAGCCAGGAAGGTTTTCTCCGCGAGCGACTCTTCTTCTTTCGCCAAGGTTGGTCTCCCCCTTACGGAACCGGCTATCGAGCCGAAGCCGCGTTTCGGAAAATTACAATGCGATGACAATGGCTTAACGTGCCTTGTCATGGGGCATGCGCGGAAGGGTTATCTCAAGGCGCACCGACTCTGTCGAGGCGATTTCGCAGGCCGCTCTTTGCTCGACGGATCATACGGGTGATGGCACGCAGCATCGTGCGGGCAGGGCAATCGCATCATCCATGCTCTGATCCGACCTCCAGTGACCCGGACGATGCTCGCCGGAGCGAGCCCAATCGTGAGGTGGAGCCCCTTCGGAACCCCGCTCCGGACCGCCCCCTTCGAATGGGCCGACCAAAAGTTGCGCAAAGGACCAGCCTGCCATTTGAGACGACGGCGCAACCCACTTAGAAGCGGGGTTTACCGCAACGCTCGGCGCGCGGTCACGCCCTTTTCAAGTGGAAAGCTCATGAGCAGTCTGAAATTCGGAACCAGCGGCCTGCGCGGATTGGTGACGGACCTCGTAGGATGGCCGAGCTACGCCTATGCCAGCGCGTTCTTCCGCTCGGTCGCCGCGACGGCTGGCGAGGGCGCGTCCGAACGGACCGTCGTCATCGGGCGGGATCTCCGTGACAGCAGCGCGGGGATCGCAGCCACGGTGGCAAATGCCGCCGCGGCGGCCGGGTTCAGCGTGTACGATTGCGGCGCGCTACCGACCCCGGCTCTCGCCCTGGAAGCGATCCGGCGCGGGGCCTGCGCCGTCATGGTCACAGGCAGTCACATCCCGTCGGATCGCAATGGCCTGAAATTCTACCGGCCCGATGGAGAGATCACCAAGACCGACGAGGTCGCCATCCTCGCCGCCCTGGGCGACATCACCAAGGCCGGGGACATGCCGCAGGCCGATTCAGCCATTCAGGAGCCTGGCGCCATCGACCGCTACCGGCAGCGCTATACCGATGCCTTCGCGCCGACCATCCTGGCTGGTCAAAGGATCGCGGTCTATCAGCAGAGTTCGGTCGCGCGGGACCTCCTCGCCGACGTGCTGGCCGCGCTCGGGGCTGACATCGTACCGATCGGCCGCTCCGACAGCTTCATTCCGATCGACACGGAAGCACACCGTCCCGAGGATATCGCGTTCATCCGCGATGCCATGGCGTCGGGCGGCTTCGACGCGCTCGTGACGACCGATGGCGATGCGGACCGCCCGCTGCTCGCGGATGCCGCCGGCAGAATCGTGCGGGGAGACGTTCTCGGGCTGATCACCGCTCGCTACCTCGGCGTCGACACGGTGGTGGTGCCGGTCACGGCGGGCTCGGCGATCGAGCATGCGGGCGGGTTCCGGAGCGTGTTGCGCACCAAGGTCGGCTCTCCCTTCGTCATTGCCGGGATGGACCGGGCGAAGAGCGAAGGCGCGAGCACCGTCGTCGGTTTCGAGGCCAATGGCGGGTTCCTCCTTGGCTCGGACGTCGTCATCGATGGCAAGACACTGCCGGCCCTGCCGACGCGTGATGCGATCCTTCCGATCGTGGCGACATTGGCGGCCGCTCAGGAAGCCCGCCTGACCCTCGCGGAACTCGTCACGTCGCTGAATGTCGGCGAGACGGCGAGCGATCGTCTTCCCAACACGCCCGCAGAGCGAAGCGGCGCGTTGCTGCGCCGACTTGGTCAGGACTCGTTCCGCGGGGAATTCTTCCGCCCGATCGGTACGCCCCAGGGCGTGGATGAACAGGACGGCGTCAGGGTCGAACTCGACGGCGGCCGGACGATCCATTTCCGTCCGTCCGGCAATGCGCCCGAACTGCGCTGCTACGCAGAGGCGGGATCGGCCGCGGACGCTGAAGAATTGGTGCGCTGGGGATTGGCCGCAGCGGCCGCCGCCATGACAAACTGAACCGAGCGAGTCCAGGGGCGGGCCAGACGGGCCCGCCCCTGGCCGGTCCCTGCACCTGGACTCGATCGATTCCCGACCGGGAATCGCCCCGGTTCCGGTCCCGCCCGGATCGGGCCAAAAACGCTTCGGCAATGGCTCGTTAGACGGCGATCGCGAGGCGGCCGGTCCGCCTTGCTTCGCTCGTGTCCGATGGGGTGCTGGAGTTTGAAGGACCTGCGAGACGGATAAGGTTTGCGACAAGCATATCGGCACGATGCCGACGATCTTGCGGCGCACTGAGCAGACGCGCTACCTCGGACGAAGCATCGCAAAGGAACAGAGCTTCACTGATGTCGCCGAATACGAGACACCCTTCTCTCATGACCTCCAAATAGAGCAAACCCATCCCGAAAAGCTCGACTATAATGTATACAGAGCAGGAGCCGTGACGCGTCGGCGTCGAGGAGGATGGGATGGCCCGAGAGATCGGCAGGCGTGGCTTTCTGAAGGCCTCGGCGGCTCTTGCCGCGACCGCAACGGCCGGGTTTTCGTGTATCGAGATCGCGAATGCCGCGACGATCGAGATACCGACGGTCGACACGCTGAGCCTGCGCGTGCTGATCGACTCGTCCCACGACCAGTTCCTCAAACCCGCGACAGTGCAGGGCGTGGTCCACCAGCCGCCCGGGAACGGGCGCGGCAGCGATTACCGCAAGGTTCTCCACAACCAATGGGGCCTGTCGCTGTTCGTGGAATCGCGGCGCGCGGACGAGGCGCGCACGATCCTGCTCGATTTCGGCTACAGCCCGGACGCGTTGCTGAACAACATCGAGATCCTGAAGGTCGACCCGTCCAAGATCGACGCCCTCATCGTCAGCCACGGCCATCACGACCATTACGGCGGCCTCAACGGGTTCCTGGACAAGTACCGCGCATCCCTGCCCGCGGATCTGACGCTCTATGCCGGCGGCGAGGACAATTTCTGTCACCGCGTCAGCCCGAGCAAGGTGCAGGGGCAGTTCACGGATTTCGGCCAGCTCGACCGGCGTGAGTTGACGGCGCAGAAGATCAGGACAGTCCTGTGCGAGACACCCACGGTGGTGGCCGGGCACGCCTTCACCACGGGTCAGATCAAGCGCTCCTCCATCGAGCGCATCCTGCCCAACACCTTCGTGGAACGCGGCATCAAGGACGGTCTCGGCTGCGATGCCACCCACTATTCGCCGGCTGAACTACAGGGGCAAATCATTCCCGACGAGCATGTCCACGAACACGCCACCTGCTTCAACGTGAAGGGCAAGGGCCTCGTCGTCATCAGTTCCTGCGGCCATGTGGGAATCGTCAATTCGGTCCGTCAGGCCCAGGCCGTCTCGGGTGTCGAGAAGGTCCATGCCATCGTCGGCGGGTTCCATCTCGGGCCGGCGCCGAAAGACTATCTCACCCAGATCGTGGCCGAGATCCGAAAGCTCGATCCCGACGTGGTCATTCCCATGCATTGCAGCGGCCTCAACTTCGCGCTGGAAGCCCAGGCGCAGATGCCCGCCAACGTGATCGTGCCGACCACGGGCAGCCGTCTCACCTTCGGTGCGTAGGTCCGCAGCCGCGGCGCTGTTCCTGTCGCTCCTGGCCTGGTACGCCATGGTGCCGGCTCGTGGCGCGGAGCCGGCGCGACGCTCGGCTGCGGAGTTGATGGACGTGCTGATGTGGAACCGCGAGCCGGTGGGCGGGCCCTTCAGCCTCGTCGATCACGAGGGGCGCAGGCGCACGGAGGCCGACTTTCGCGGCAAGCTCCTCCTCGTCTATTTCGGCTACACCTCGTGTCCCGATATCTGCCCGACCGACCTCATGGAGATCGCCCGCGCCCTCACCCTGCTGGGCGCGGAGTCGGAGGCGGTCCAGCCGCTGTTCATCACCCTCGATCCGGAGCGGGACACGGTCGCGCATCTCGCCGAATACATCCCGAACTTCTCGCCCCGGCTCGTGGGCCTGACGGGAGAACCGGCGGCGATCCGTCAGGCCGCCGATGCCTACCGGGTGTTCTTCGAAACGGGCGTGGGAGCGAATGGTGACAGGACGATCGACCACTCGGCCTTCATCTACCTGATGGACCGGTCGGGGGCCTATCTCGGCTTCTTCCCGCCGGGCACCTCGGCCGAGCGAATGCTGACGATCATCCGCCCCCATCTCGCTCAGCCCTGACGGCTGCGCGTCGAGCCTCCACCGTCGATCAGATCATCGCGCCATGCCCCAGCGCCGCACGGTGAGCCGCTCGAAGGCCGCGAATACGACGTTCTCGACAACGAGGCCGATGACGACGACGAGGACGAGGCCGGCGAAGACGCGGTCGGTGTAGAGTTCGTTGCGGTTCTGGAAGATGTACCAGCCAAGGCCGCCGCGCCCCGAGGACGCGCCGAAGACGAGTTCCGCGGCGATCAGCGTACGCCAGGCAAAGGCCCATCCGATCTTGAGGCCGGACAGGATCGCCGGCAGGGCGGCGGGGATGAGGATCTGAATCACGTAGGACGGGCCGCGCAGGCCGTAATTGCGCCCGGCCATCCGCAAGGTTTCGGGCACGCCCTGAAAGCCCGCATAGGTGTTGAGCGCCATCGGCCACAGCACCGAATGGATGAGAACGAAGATCAGGCTGCCGGAACCGAGGCCGAACCAGAGCAGGGCCAGCGGCAGAAGTGCGATCGCCGGCAGCGGATTGAACATCGCCGTTAGGGTCGAGAGCAGGTCGCGGCCGAACTGGGTCGAGACGGCCAGCGTCGTCAGCAGGAAGGCCAGGAGGATTCCGACGAGATATCCCTGCAGCAGCACGACGAGCGAGATCCGTACCCGATCCAGCAATTCGCCGTTCACCAAACCATCGAACAGGGCGGACATCGTGGCACCGAATCCGGGCAGCAGCAGGTCGTTGTCCTGCCACCGCGCCAACCCCTCCCAGACGAGGACGAGGGCGACGATGATCAGGCCCTTGCGCAGCCAATCCTGCTGCCAGAGCCGGGTCGAAAACGTCAGCACCCGTTCCACCGGGGCTTCCACGAAGGGGGCGAGCACATGGTCGTATTCCGGTCGGATCGGCGGCACGAGGGGCCGGCCCGCAAGACTGGCATTGCTCATGCCGAGACCTCCGTGGATGCGCGGCTTTCGGGTGCGGCCTCGAACAGGCGGCTGTGCAGTCGCTGCACCGCGTCCTGAAAATCGTGGCTCCCGATGCAGGTCAGATCGAAAGCATGGCTGTTGAACTCGGCCCGCACCCGGCCCGGATGGGGCGAGAGCAGCGCCACCCGGTTGCCGACCACCAGGGCCTCCTCGATAGAGTGGGTGACGAAGAGAAGGGTGAAGCGGGCCTCGTCCCAGAGGGCCAGCAACTCCTCCTGCATCCGGCGCCGGGTCAGGGCATCCAGAGCCGCGAAGGGCTCGTCCATCATCAGGACCTTCGGCTGCATCGCGAGCGCGCGGGCGATCGCCACGCGCTGCTTCATGCCGCCCGAGAGCTGGTGCGGGTAGCTCGCGGCGAAGGGCGTCAGCCCGACCTTGTCGATGTAGTGGCGGGCCCGCTCCATCGCTTCGCGCCGTCCCAGCGCCCGTGCCGCGCGCAAGGGGAAGGCGACGTTCTGGGCCACCGTCTTCCAGGGCGGCAACTGGTCGAATTCCTGAAACACCACGATGCGGTCGGGGCCGGGCTCGCGAACCGGCACGCCGTCGAGGGTGATCTCGCCCTCGACGGGGCGGATGAAGCCGGCCGCGGCCTTGAGCAGGGTGGACTTGCCGCAGCCCGATGGCCCCAGCAAGACAAAGCGATCCCCCTGGTGGATGTCGAGGTCGATGCGATGGGTGGCGCGCACCACCCGTTCCGGCGTGCGGTATTCGAGAGTCACACCCTTGATCCGCAGAAGCGGCGATGCCTCGGCCGCGATCGGGGAACGGGCGCGCGCGTCTTCACGCCGGATGGAACCCCGCGCGCGGGATTCGGGATGTTCGGCGATGGCAAAATCGGAGCGGTGGGCTGCGAAACTCATGGCGTGCCGCCTCAGCTGCCGCTGCTGATGCGCGGATCGTCGAAGAAGTAGTCGCCGATGGCCGATGGCTCGGCCTTGATCGCGCCGACCCGGTGCATGAACTTGCCGAGGCCGATCGTGTTTTCCGGCTGCACCTTGAAGGTCGCCGCAGGGTTCTTGATGATCTTCGTCAGGAGAGCCGGGTCGAGCTTGCTGTTGTTGATCCGAATATAGATGTCGGCGGCTTTCTCCGGGTTCTCGGTAATGAACGTCGCGGCTTCATCGAGCGCGCCCAGGAACGCCTTGTAGGTCTTCGGGCTATCCTTGTAGAATTTCTCCGTGGCGTAGAGCACGGTGGAGGAGGCCGGCCCGCCCTGCACGTCATAGGAATTGAGGACGATCCGGGCCTTCGGGTTCTCGGCCAGTTCCTGCTCCTGGAAGGGCGGGTTGCCGAAATGGCCCGAGATCTCCGTGCCGCCCTTGATGATCGCGGCGGTGGCCTCGGGATGCGGGACGGCGACACTGATCTTGTCGAGTTTGGCGAAGTCCTTGTCGCCCCAAAGCTTTGCCGATGCCAGTTGCAGGATGCGCGACTGAACCGAGACGCCGACGGCGGGAACCGCGATACGGTCCTTCTCGGTGAAGTCGGCGATGGTCTTCACGTCCGGATTGTTGGTGACGAGATAGTAGGGGAAGTTGCCCAGGGACGCGACCCCCTTGACGTTCTGCCGCCCCCTGGTGCGGTCCCAGAGGGTGAAGAGCGGGCCGACCCCGGCACCGGCGATCTCGATATTGCCGGACAGGAGGGCGTCGTTGACCGCCGAGCCGCCGGAGAGCTGGACGTAGTCCACCTTGATATCGAGGCCCGCCTGCTTGCCGTGCTTCTCGATGAGCTTCTGGTCCTCGACCACGTTGAGGAGCAGGTAGACGACACCGAATTGCTTGGCGATGCGCAATTGACCTTCGCCGGCGGCAGCATGGCCCGCGGCCACCAGGGACAGGGCGAGCCCGCCGAAAAGGGACGCGGCCTTGCGGCGCGAGAGGGACATGCGTCGGGTCGTCATGGGGAACCTGCTGTCGAATTCGGGCTCGGAACGCGGAGCCGGGACGTGAAAGGCGCCTGCAAATCTGCTTGGCGGCGCTCGCCGCGTCAATGAAATCGTTCTCTTTATAGAACAGCGGATGGAGATGATCCGTCTCTAAAAGCCGTATACTTTAGTAGCTATCCAGCTTTCATCGATGACTAGAAGGATAATTCCAGAACTTCAGTCGGAAGCTGGAGGTTGTTGCTTTACACCATCCCCATAGTCGTTCGTTTTATGGGACACGCCGGGCAGCTTGTCGGATGCAAGGCCGATCACCGCCCCCGCCACACCAACTCATCTGCCGGATCGATCTCGCCCGATCGGCACGGAGGCGGGATCACGCCCGGCGGACACGCCGGTTGAGTCGGGCAGCGAGACGCTCGCCGATGGTCTGCACTGCCTGGACCAGCACGATCAGCACGACGACGACGGCGAGCATCATCTCAGGGCGAAAGCGCTGGTAGCCATAGCGGATGCCGAGATCGCCCAATCCCCCACCGCCGACGGCGCCGACCATGGCCGAATAGCCGAGCAGCGACACCACCGCGAGGGTCAGGCCGAGGAGGATGCCGGGTAGCGCCTCCGGGATCAGCACCTTGCGGATGATGGTGAGTGGGCCGGCACCGAAGGCGCGCGCCGCCTCCACGAGCCCGGAATCGACCTCGCGGATCGCTACCTCCACGAGACGGGCGATGAAGGGGGTCGCCGCCACCGTCAGCGGCACCGAGGCGGCCCATAGGCCGATGGAGGTGCCGGCGATGAGGCGCGTGAACGGGATGATGGCCACCACCAGAATGATGAAGGGTGTCGAGCGGGTGGCGTTGACGACGAGACCCAGGATGCCGTTGAGCCACGGTGCGGCGAGCAATTCCCCGCGCCGGCTGGTCGCCAGGAAGATCCCGAGCGGCAAGCCGAACAGGGTTCCGAGACAAGCCGCGACGGCCACCATGGCGAGGGTGTCACCGGTCGCCTGGAGCAGCAGGCGGATCATTTCAGGCGACACGGCGAGCCTCCACGCTGCGAGCCGGCAGGTAGCCGAGGAGATCGGAGACGAGACCATGGGCGTCGAGGAACGCACGTGCGCGCCCGACGACATCCGGCCCCGCGGGCAGGCCCACCGTCAGTGAGCCGAATGGCTGTCCGGCGATCTCGTCGACGGTGCCGGACAGGATGTTGGCCTCGATGCCGGTCTCGCGCGCGAGCCGCGCGATGATCGGGTCGCTGGCGTGAGCTCCGCGAAAGGCGATCCGCAGAACCGCCGTGCCGCCGGGAATCGGCTGGGTGTCGATCTCGGCGCGAAGCCCGGCCGGCAGCGCCAGCCCCATCTCTCCCGCCAGCAGCGTCCGGGTGATCTCCGCCTGCGGACGGGTGAACACCTCGAACACGTCGCCCTGCTCGACGATACGGCCCGCCTCCAGCACGGCGACGCGGTCCGCCACGGCGCGGATCACCGACATCTCATGGGTGATGAGCACGATGGTGAGGCCGAGTTCGCGATTGATCCGGCGCAGGAGCGCCAGGATCGACCGCGTGGTCTCCGGGTCGAGGGCGGAGGTGGCCTCGTCGGAGAGGAGGACGCTCGGTCCGGTGGCCAGCGCACGGGCAATGCCGACACGCTGCTTCTGCCCGCCCGAGAGTTCGGCGGGATAGCGGTCGCGCTGATCCTCCAGCCCGGTCAGGGCCAGCAACTCCCCGACACGGGTGCGGATCGCGGCCCTGCCGCGCCCTTCGATCTCCAGCGGCAGGGCGATGTTGCCGGAGACGGTGCGGGACGAGAGCAGGTTGAAATGCTGGAAGATCATGCCGATGCGGCGGCGCACGTGGCGTAGCGCGCGCTCGTCGAGGGACGAGACCTCGGCATCCCCGACTTTGATCGTCCCGGCGCTGGGACGTTCCAGCCCATTGATCAGACGGATCAGGCTCGATTTTCCGGCGCCCGACCGGCCGATCACCCCCAGCACCGAACCCGCCGCCACCGAGAGGTCGATCCCACTCAGCGCGGAGACATCGACGCCGTCGCGGGTCGAGTAGGACTTCGCGACCCGGTCGAAGCGGATGAATGCATCCGACGGCGCGAGGCCGGCCTTGCCGGGGCTATCATGATGAACTGACGACACGCAACGAACCTCATGGACCTGCACACGCATCGCCCATGCAGGTTCGCCAGAATGACTAGGATTGAAAACGTATTTTTACATCTTATACTTTGGACACTCAATGAAACCGGTTATCAAATCGATCGCCGATTGGAAGAGAACGATCCCCGTATTCGCACCGAAAGGGAAGGATCCTCCATCCACCCACTCGACCCAGCTCTCGCAGCAGGACTTCCGAGCACCGATTTCCGCGAGCCAAGACGCTGCGGCATCATTCGGCAGCACTATTCGGCTGCGCAGGCCCTCCCCACGAAAATCACCCCTTCAGACACCCGCTCGATAGAAGATGCTATCGAATTTTTGAGAGTGTTCAGAATTTCATTTCATTGAATACAGGAGACGATTACGCTTTAATGCTTTGAGATCGGCAAGGGCGGCAGTGTCTTTGCAAGACTCTGAATCTCTTGACCTTATGTTTCGTGTTCTTTGACGAACGCCCATTCGGACCCCGTCTTCATGTCGTTTGATATCATGCGTGAACCGCGCCGGTCGTCGAGCCGGCGCGGCTTCCTTCGGCTGGCCGGTGGCGCGGCGGGCGGGATCGGCATCGCGTCGGCCGCGCAGGCCCTCGATGCCGGCGATCCCCTGGCCGTTCCCGAATGGAGCCGTACGCCCGGCGCGCCGTCCGCATCGCCGCCCTATGGACGGCCATCGCCCTACGAAGTTCTGGGCCGGAAGTCGCGGACGCCGCCGACCTTTCCGGGAGCCGCCTCCACCGGCACGCCGCTCCAGCACCTGCATGGCATCATCACGCCCAACGGTCTGCATTTCGAACGTCATCACGCAGGCGTTCCAGCCATCGACCCGGAGCGCCACCGGCTCGCGATCCACGGCCTCGTGGAACGCCCGCTCGTCCTGACCATGGACGATCTGGTGCGGATGCCCTCGGTCTCGCGCATCCACTTCCTCGAATGCTCGGGCAATACGCCCTGGCTCGGGGCCAAGCCGGGCTGGACCCTCCAGGAAAGTCACGGGCTCCTCTCCTGCGCCGAATGGACCGGGGTCGAATTGGCGACTCTGCTCGACGAGGTCGGGGTGAAGCCGGGCGCCGCCTGGATCCTTGCGGAAGGCGCGGACGCGGCCGGGATGACCCGGAGCATTCCCCTCGATCTCGCCCGCGATGGAGCGATCCTGGCCTATGCCCAGAATGGCGAGCGGCTCCGCCCGGAACAGGGCTACCCGCTGCGGCTGTTCGTGCCGGGGGTCGAGGGCAACCTCAGCATCAAATGGCTGCGCCGGCTCAAGGTCGGAGACCAGCCGTTCCAGACGCGCGAGGAGACCTCGAAATACACCGACCTGATGCCGGATGGGTCGGCACGGCAGTTCACCTTCGCGATGGAGGCGAAATCCGTCATCACCTCACCCTCCGGCGGCGAGCAGCTGCGCACACCCGGCTTTCGCCAGATCCGCGGTCTCGCCTGGACGGGACGCGGCCGCATCGCGGGCGTCGAAGTCTCCACCGATGGCGGCGCGCGCTGGGAAGCGGCCGCCCTGGAAGGACCGATCCTGCCGCGATGCCTGACCCGGTTCCGGCTCCCCTGGCGCTGGGAGGGCGGCCCCGCGCACCTCCTCAGCCGGGCGACGGACCAGACGGGCTACGTACAGCCACCGCGCGAGGCGCTGGTCTCTATCCGCGGCACCCAATCCTTCTACCACAACAATGCGATCGCCGGCTGGCGTATCGCCGCCGGAGGAAACGTGAGCCATGCGGTTTAGCGGCCTCGGCCTTCTCCCCTGCCTGATGGTGACGGGCGCCGCCCTGGCGGACCCGTCCGGACCCGTCTCCCTCCCTGGCAACGGGCTCGGCCCTCTGGCGATCGGGCAGCCAGCGAGCCAGAGGATCCTCGCTCTCTGGGACATCGACGTGCGTGCCGACGGGCAGGGCCTGCCCGCCGGGCATGGAAGCGTACGCCAGGGCGAGGCCCTGTTCGGCGCGCGCTGCGCCGCCTGCCACGGGGCGCAAGGGGAGGGTGCATCCGCCGACAGGCTCGTGGGCGGCCAGGGCAGCCTCGCGACGGGCAAGCCGATCCGGACGGTGGGTAGCTTCTGGCCCCATGCCACCACGCTGTTCGACTACATCCGCCGCGCCATGCCCTACGACGCGCCGCAATCCCTGAGCGCCGACGAGACCTACGCCCTCAGCGCCTATGTGCTGCATCTCAACGGCATCCTGCCGGAGGAAGCCGAACTCGATGCCGCCTCCCTGCCGAAGGTGCGGATGCCGAACCGGGACGGGTTCACCGCCGATATCCGCCCCGACGTGCCGGCGCGCGCCAGTCAGGCGCCTCTTACCGGGATCACCGCGCCGCGATAGCGCTCGCGGATGAATCCCGCGACCTCCGCCGATTGCAGGAGGGAGGAGAGCGTCTGGATGCGTGCATCCTGGGCCAGGGCCTGGGTCGTCACCAGCACGTTGGCGTAGGGGTTGCCCTCCGCCCGCTCCAGCCCGAGGGAATCCTTGGCCGGGTCGAGGCCGGATTCGAGGGCGTAGTTGCCGTTGATGACCGCCAGGGCGACGTCGTCGAGGGAGCGCGGCAATTGCGGCGGCGCCACTTCGATGAAGCTCAAGGATTTCAGGTTCTCGGCGATGTCGCCGGCCGTGGCGAAGGTGCCGTCGCCGCCGGGCCTGAGACGGATGAGGCCGTTCTCCTGCAGCAACCTCAGCCCCCGGCTGAAATTGGTGACGTTGTTCGACAGGGCAATTGTCGCTCCCTTCGGCAGGTCGGCGAGGCTGCGGACGCGGCGCGAATAGAGCCCGAGAGGCTCCACATGCACGCTTGCGGTCACGGCGAAGCGGACACCGAGTTCGGCCTCTTCGCTTCGCAGATACGGCACGTGCTGGAAGAAGTTGGCGTCGGCATCGCCATCGAGAACGAGGCGGTTCGGGCGGATATCGCCGCTGATCTCGATGATCCGCAGGGGCAGGTCCGGAGCGAGCTTGTCCTGCACATAGGTCAGGATCTCGGCATGCGGCACCGAGGAGGCGACCACCTTGAGGGGTGCCGCGGCCCGGGCCGCGGAGGCCGTGAGCAGGGCAAGGGTGCCGCCCAGCAGGGGAAGGGTGCCGCCCAGCAGGGCGCGACGGTTCAGCGGCATGGAAAATCTCTCGGTTCGGAAGTGCCTGAGCGATCGCATTCGAGCGCCGTACCGGGCTGCGGGTGCGCGCTTGATCAAACGGAGCGGGGCGGGAGTTTGAGTCGGCGACCGCGCTACCAGACCGGCTCGAGGAAGCCCTTGTAGGTCTTCTCGATGTAGTCCCGCACCGGCGCCGACCGGAAGCTGCGGATGAAGGCGGTGAGACGCGGATCGTCGCGATTGTCGGGCCGCGCGACGAAGCTCAGCGTGTAGCGCCGATCCCCGGCCCCGTCGGTGATGAGGGAGGTCTTGGGGTCGCCGCCGGCGGCGATCAGGTAGGTGAAGCTCACCTGCGCCAAGGTCACGTCGTCCATCGCACGCGGCAATTGCGCCGCTTCGAGTTCGATGATCCGCAGGCGCTTCGGGTTGGCGACGATGTCGGCGACCGAGGCCTCGTCGCCGACGCCCGGCTTCAAGGTGATCAGCCTGGCGGTCTCCAGCAGGCGCAAGCCCCGCGCCGCGTTGACGGGATCGTTGGCGATGGCGACCGAAGAGCCGTCGGGGACCGTGTCGAGGCTGGTCACCGTCTTCGAGAACAGGCCCACGGGCAGGACCATGGCGCCCTCCACCGCCACCAGCTTGTAGCCCCGCGAGCGGATCGCGTTCTGAAGGTAGGGCACGTGCTGGAACAGGTTGGCGTCGATATCACCCGAGGCCACGGCCTCGTTGGGCGTCACCCAATCGGTGAACTCGACGATCTCGACATTCTGCCCCTGCTTGCGGGCGAGATCGGCGGCGAAGGCTAGGGTCTGCCCCACCGGCCCCGGCGTCGCGCCGATGCGCAGGGGTTTTTCCGCAGAGGCGGGGCCGGTCGCCAGAGCGATGAGGACGGCCGCGAAGCCGAGGAGGCCGCGGCGGGTACGGAGCGGGGGCATCGTGGAAGCCTGTGATCGGGGAGGGGAGAGGGAGCCGTCAGGCGGCGGAGGCGCGCGCCTCGCTGCCGGACCGGCGGAAGCGGGCACCGGGATGGGTCGCCTTCAGGGTGGCGCCGCCCTCCGGGAACAGCTTTTCGCGGAGCGTGCCTTCGCGATACCGCGTCTTGAACGCGCCCCGGTCCTGCAACGCGGGCACGACGAGATCGACGAAGGCCTCGATCGTCTCGGGCGCGACGGCGCGGGTGAGATTGAATCCGTCGATATCGGCCTCGTCGGCCCAGGACAGCAGCGCGTCGGCGACGTCCGAGGGCGATCCGACGATGAAGGGGGCCCTCGCCCCGCGCGGGCCGAACTCGGCGAAATCAGCACGGGTGAAGGGCCGTTCGCCGGGCAGCGTCAGGTTCTCCAGCAAGGACTGCATGGCATTGGTCTTGACGTAGGCGAGCCCCTCATGGGCATCGAGCTCGGACAGGTCGATTCCGGTCCAGCCGGAGACGAGGGCGAGCTGGCCCTCCACGTCGAGATACCGCGCGTACTCGTCGCGCAGATCGAACGCCTCGGCGCGGGTTGGGGCGACGATCACGGTGGCCCCGAGGAACATTCGGATGTCGTAGGGATCGCGGCCCGCCTCCTTGGCCGCCTGCCGCGTGGCGCGCACGGCCTTGCCCGCGATGGCCTTGGTCTGGCCGTTGAGGAAGATGCTCTCGGCATGGCGGGCGGCGAAGAGACGTCCGCGCGACGAGGCGCCGGCCTGGTAGAGCACGGGCGTCCGTTGCGGCGACGGCTCGCTGAGATGCTGCCCGTCCACCCGGTAGCTCGGCCCGTCATGGCTGACGCGGTGGACCCGGCCCGGCTGCGTGAACAGGCCGCTCGCCCGGTCGCGCAGGGCCGCGCCGTCTTCCCAGCTTCCCTCCCAGAGCTTGTAGGCGGCCTCCAGGAAATCCTCGCCGGCATCGTAGCGCGCATCGTGTTCGCGGGCCTGGGGCAGGCCCATGCCGCGTGCGCCACTCTCCAAGTAACCGGTGACGACGTTCCAGCCGATCCGCCCATTGGTGAGGTGATCGAGGGTCGAGAGCCGGCGGGTGAAGGTGTAGGGATGTTCGTAAGTGAGGTTCGCCGTGACCCCGAAGCCGAGATGCGTCGTGGCATGGGCCATCGCCGGCACCAGCAGGAACGGGTCGAGGTTCGGAGCCTGCGCCGCCCGGGCGAGGGCGGTGGCCGGGCTGGCGCCGTAGACGTCGTAGACCCCGACCACGTCGGCGAGGAAGATCCCGTCGAACAGGCCGCGCTCGGCGGTGCGGGCCAGCGACACCCAGTAATCGAGGGTATTGTAGTGCGCCGCCGCGTCGCGCGGGTGCCGCCACAGCCCGGCCCAGGTATGGCCCGGCGCCCCCATCTCGAAGGCGTTCAGCCTCAATTCGCGGCGTGGGCTCATGGCAGATCCAGGCAATCCGGGGCGACGGTATCGTGCGATGGGGAAGAGAGGCCTCGTTCACGCGATGCGGGAGGCCTTCAGGCGCATGAGCCTAGCCGGAGACCGGACCCGGTCAACAAGAATGATCTTTCAACGATCACCCATTCCAAGCATACATCGTCTATTTTACGATGTTTTAGAGCATAACATCTCCAAATCGCACATCTGATCATAATTTATACTTGTCTGCCCTGCCCGGATTGACGATCAGGACGACCACGAGGCCGGGGGCCATCGAGCGCGAGCCCCTTCGGCGTCACGGCATCACAGGCACGGGATCGACGGAATGTCTCAGACGGAAGCGGGATGGGGCGCGGGACCGAGCGCGGGCTACGAGGCGCTAGCGGCCGGTTTCCGGCCGGTCTTCGCGCGCATCCGCGCCACCGCCATCGCCCGCGATCTCGCGCGCACGCTCCCCCATGACGAGATCGACTGGCTGAAACAGGCGGGCTTCACCACCCTGCGCCTCGCACGCGAAGAGGGCGGCCATGGCGCGAGCCTGCCCGAATTGTTCAACCTCTTCATTGAGTTGTCGGAGGCCGACCCCAACGTCACCAACGCCCTGCGCGCGCATTTCGGCTTCACGGAGGACATGCTGTGCTCGTCCTCGCCGGAATGGCGGGCGCGCTGGACCGCCCGGATCGGCGATCGCCAGACCGTCGGCAGCGGCGTGTCCGAGACGGGCGAGGCCAAGGTCGGGCAGTTCGATACGGTGCTGCGGCCGCAGGACGGGCAATGGCTGCTCAACGGCCGGAAATTCTACACCACCGGCTCGCTCTTCGCCGACTGGATCCACGTCTCGGCCCAGGACGAGGCCGGCGCATCCCTGGTGGCGGCCGTGCCGGCGCGGGCGCCGGGTGTCGAGATCGTCGACGATTGGGACGGTTTCGGCCAATCGCTCACCGCGAGCGGCACGGCGATCTTCACGGACGTCCTCATCGGGCCGGAGCTGATCAAGCCCGATCCGGAGCGTTTCCCCTACGCGATGGGGTTCTTCCAGCTCGTCCATCTGGCGACTTTGGCCGGCATCGGCCGTTCGGCCGCTATCGACGTGTCGCAGCTCGTGGCCGAGCGCAAGCGGGTCTACAGCCACGGCAACGGCAGCCGGGCCGGCGACGATCCCCAGGTGCAGCAGGTGGTGGGGCGCGTGCGCGGGGCGGCCTATGCGGCGGGCGCCATCGTCCTCAAGGCGGCGGAGGCCCTGCAGCGGACCTACGACATCCACCGCACGGGAGAAGCGGCGGACCATGCGGCGGGTATCGCCGACATCGAGGTGAACCAGGCGGTGACCGTGGTCACCAATCTCGTTCTCGAAGCCACCACGACCCTGTTCGATGCGCTCGGCGCGTCGGCGGTGAAGAGCGGTCTCGGCCTCGACCGGCACTGGCGCAACGCCCGCACCATCGCCTCGCACAATCCCCGGATCTACCGCGACCGGGCCGTGGGCAATTTCGCGGTGAACGGCACCGCCCCGCCGCGCCAATACCGGGTCGGCTCGGCCTGAAGCGCCCCCTGCCAAGCAAGCCCATTGGAACGAGAGATCAAGGACAGACCCATGTCACGTCGCCGGGACACGATGCGCCTCGGTGCCTTCCTCTATCCGGGCGGGCACCACGTCGCGGCGTGGCGGCACCCCTCGTCGCAGGCGGATGCGGGGATCGACCCCGCCCATTACCGCCGCCTCGCCAAGGTGGCCGAGGCGGCGAAGTTCGACCTGATTTTTCTCGCCGACGGGGTCAGCATCCGAGGCGACGACATCGACGCCCTGAGCCGCACGGCGATCCGTTACGTCGGACAGTTCGAGCCGCTGACCTTGCTCTCCCACCTCTCGGCGGTGACGGAGCGCATCGGCCTCGTGGCCACCGCCTCCACGACCTACAACGAGCCGTTCCACGTGGCGCGCAAGTTCGCCTCCCTCGACCATCTCAGCGGGGGCCGGGCGGGCTGGAACCTCGTCACCTCGGCGGACCCGCGCGAGGCCTACAATTTCAGCCGCGACAGCCATCTCGCCCATGCGAGCCGCTACGCCCGCGCCGAGGAATTCGTGGATGTGGTCGCCGGCCTCTGGGACACGTTCGAGGACGACGCCTTCGTCCGCGACCGCGAGGAAGGGCGCTTCTTCGATCCGGCCAAGCTGCACGTGCTCGGCCATGAGGGCGAGCATTTCTCCGTGCGTGGCCCACTCAACGTGCCCCGTCCGCCCCAGGGCCACCCGGTCGTCGTGCAGGCGGGCTCTTCGGAGGCCGGCAAGGCATTGGCGGCACGGACCGCCGAGGTGATCTTCACCGCCCAGGCGACCCTGGACGATGCGACCGCCTTCTATGCCGACGTGAAGGGCCGGCTCGGCCGGCACGGCCGCGAGCCCGACTCACTCAAGATCCTGCCGGGCGCTTTTCCGGTGGTGGGTCGCACGATGGCCGAGGCCGAGGACAAGTACGACGCGTTGCAGGAACTCATCCATCCTGTCGTCGGCCGCTCGCTGCTGGAACAGCTCGCGGGGCTCGACCTCTCCGGTTATTCCGACGATGCGCCGGTTCCGCCGGCCAACGGGACGGAGGGCGGCAAGAGCCGGCAGGACCTTCTCGTTACCATCGCCCGGCGCGAAGGCCTGACCATCCGTGAGCTCTACCTCCGCATCGCCGGCGCTCGGGGCCACTGGACCCTGATCGGAACACCCGCCCGGATCGCCGACGCCCTCCAGGAGCGGTTCGAAGCTTATGGCGCCGACGGGTTCAACATCATGCCCCCGACGCTCCCCGGCGGGCTCGACGATTTCGCCACGCTGGTGATCCCCGAATTGCAGCGGCGCGGACTGTTCCGCACGGAATACGAAGGGACCACGCTCCGCGAGAATCTCGGCCTCGCCCGGCCCCACCATCGTCGTCACGACGTGGCCCGGCCAAAATGATGCGCCGCAGCTTGCCCCGAGGCGTCCTCCATCAGACGCCTCGGGGCAAGCGATGACGCCTTCCCGTCCGAGCCCCCCGATCTCACCCGGCCTTCCGCATCGGCGAGGATCCGCTCCTTCCCTCCTTAGCCGGGCGCCGGGCACTGGCCTCCTGCAGGCGTTCGAGGAGGCGGGCCGCAAGATAGCCGCGCTCGACGGCATCCTCGCACTGCGCCCGCAGGAGCACGCGTCGGTCGCGGCGCTCGATATGCGCGTTGACCGGCAGCAGGATCGGCGGAGCGTTGGCACGGAAATCCGCCGCCAGACCTTGGGGTCCTCCGCTCAACCGCGCGATTCCGAGCGTGCGACACCCCACTCGAAGCCGGGCCAGGGTGACGAGGGCCTCGAACGCCTCCGGCGGTGGGCCGAACCGGTCCGCAACCTCGTGGCGGAGCGCCTCGACCTCGTCGGCGGTCGTCAGGCGCAGGAGCCGCGTATAGAGGCTCAGGCGCACCTCGGGCTCCGGCACGTAATCCGCAGGCACGCAGCCGGAGAGACCGATCCGGATCTCTGGGGTCCAATCCTCGGCGGTCTCGCCCTTCGCGGCCCTCAGGGCGAGATGCAGAAGGTGCTGATACAGGCCGAGCCCGATCAGCTTCACATGGCCGGCCTGGTTCTCACCCACGAGATCGCCGGCCCCGCGCAGGTCGAGGTCGCGGGCGCTGATGGCGAAACCGGCACCGAGCCGATCGAGGGCTTCCAATGTGCGCAGCCGCCTCTCCGTCGCCGGGCTGAGAGGCTTATCCGGCTGGTGAAGCAGGTAGACGACGCCCCGGCGTTGGCCGCGACCGACCCGGCCCCGCAGCTGGTGCAGCTGCGACAGGCCGAAACGCTCCGCATCCCAGACCAGCATCGTGTTGGCGCGGGGCACGTCGAGACCGCTCTCGATGATGCTGGTCGCCAGCAGCACGTCGCCCTCGCCATCGGCGAAGCGCACCATCACGTCGTCCATGTCCGCCGCCTTGAGCTCGCCATGGGCGATCATCGTGCGCAGGTCCGGGACGAGCTTGGCGAGACGCTCCGCCATGGGGCCGATATCCTCGATCCGCGGGCAGACGACGAAGCTCTGTCCGCCCCGTCGATGCTCGCGCAGGAGCGCGTCCCGCAGGCCATCGGCGTCGAACGGCGCGATCACCGTGCGGATGGGCTGGCGCACCGCGGGCGGCGTGGCGATGACGCTGAGGGATTGCAGTCCGACGAGGGCGGATTGCAGGGTGCGGGGGATCGGCGTCGCCGTAAGCGTGAGGACGTGACCGTCCCCCGCCGTGTTGCGGAGCGCCTGCTTCATCTTGGTCCCAAAGCGCTGCTCCTCGTCGATGACCACGAGGCCGAGATCGGCGAAACCGACGCCCTTTGCGGTGAGGCAATGGGTGCCAATGACGAGGCGGATGCTGCCATCGGCAAGCCCGGCCTTCACGCGCTTCGCCTCGGCCGGCGAGACGAGCCGTGAGAGGTGGGCGACCTCGATGCCGAAGCGGGCGAAGCGCCGGGTGAAAGTCTGCACGTGCTGGCGAGCCAGCACGGTGGTGGGCGCCACCACCGCCACCTGGCGACCGGCGAAGATCGCGGCGGCGGCGGCACGCAGGGCCACCTCGGTCTTGCCGAAGCCGACATCGCCGCAGACGAGCCGATCCATCGGCCGCCCCGAGGCGAGATCGCCCATCACCCAGTTCACGGCGCGCGCCTGATCTGCGGTGAGGTTGAATCCGAAACCGGCGGCGAAGCGCTCCATCTCCCGGACCGGGGGTGACAGAACCGGCGCCTTGACCTCCCGGCGCGCCTCGGCATCGGCGAGCATCATGCGGGCCGCCTTGGCCATGCAGGCCTCGGCTTCAAGACGCCGACGCTCCCAGGACCCGCCTTCGAGTTTGTCGAGGGTCACCGCCTCGACTTCGGACCCGTAGCGCCAGATTCGGTCGGCCTGGGAGACCGGGACCATCAGGATCGCGTTTCCGGCAAAGCGCAGACGCAGGGCGTCCTCGCCGCCTTCCGCTCCGGTCTCGACATGCTCCAACCCCTCGAAGACGCACAGACCGTTGTCGCGATCGACCGCCACATCGCCGATGCGCAGCTCGACCTCGCCGATGGGAAGGCTCGCCGTCGGCTCGCCCTCAGCCGCAGCGGCGGCGCGGCTCCCGAACAGGTCGGCGGCTGCAATGACACAGACACCCTGTCCCGGCACCCTGAACCCCGCCTCGATGGGAGCGGCCAGCGCCAGGATCGCACCGGGCCCGGCACGGGCAACCTCCGTCCAGTTCGTCACCTTTCGTGCCTTGCGACCCAACACACGCTCGGCGACGCGGATCAGGCGACCGAGAGGCTCCTCCGGTCCCGTCAGCAGGATGCGCTCGCCGCTTTCGAGATGCCGGCGCAGGGTCTCGGCGAGGGCCGCATTCGGACGGGTTTTCCGCACGAAGGCCGGAATGGCGAGATCCTCGGATTCGTCCGCCGACGCGGTGGCGATGCGTCGCTTCTCTTGAAGGGCAGTCCAACTCCGGGGGTCGAGATAGAGGTCCCCGAGGTCACGGTTCCGGTCGCCGGCATCGCGCCCTTCGGCGATCTGTTCGAAGAAGGCGGCGGCGCGCTGTTCGGCGCCGGTCTCGACCACGAGGCGGGCATCCGGAACGTAGTCGAGCACCGTCGTGAGCGTAGGGTAGAAGCGGGGAAGCTGGTGCTCCTGACCGGTGAAGGGCCGCAACTGGTTCTCCGAGCCCTCCGGCAGAAGGATCTCCGTGGCCGGGTCGATGACCAGTCGCTCGGCCTCCGCCAGGGAGCGCTGGGAGACCGGATCGTAGGACCGGATCGCGATGACGCGGCCGTCCTCGTGCTCGATCCGGCAGGGGCGCGGCGCGGCGGCGGGGAACACGTCCACTGTCCTTCCCCACACCGCCACCTCGCCCGGCTCGTCGACCCGGTCGTCCAGGATGTAGCCGAGTCGCTGCAACGTCGCGGTGATCGCCGTCGGGTCGAAATCGTCGCCGACGCGGATCTCGAGATGGGCGTCCGCCCATGTCTCGGGCGGTGGAACACGCTGGATCAGTGCGGGGGCGGTCGTCAGGACGATGTCGGGCAGGGCGGCGGTGTCCGTGAGCCAGCGCAACACGCCCGTGCGCTGCCCCATGACGCCGCGCGACGGCGAGGTCCGGTCGAAGGGCAGGCAATCCCATTCCGGGTAGATCGCAACGCTGCGATCGGGTGCCAGCGCCCGCAGGATCGCCGCGATGGCCTCCTGCCGGTGCGTTTCGCGCACCATGTGGATCAGGGGCTTGTTCAGGGCCACGAGGTCGAGGAGCGCCACGGCCAGGGCGCCGATGGGAATGAGGGGAGCGACGACCTCTTCGGAGGCGTTGTCGGGAGACGTCCTAGTCCGGCGTTTTGCCATCGGGGAGTGCGCTGCCCATCATTGATGTCGGGAGTCGGCAAACGTGGGCCGACGCGACTCGGGTCCCGAGATTCACGATCTGTCCCCAGTTTGTCGCAGACCGTACCGAGTGGGCATGATGGGGTGGACGAGGGCGTCATCCATGGCCGGGCGGGGGCATTCCTCCCTGCTCGACGTGTCGCTCATTCAACCCTCCGCCCGCGTGAATCCAAGCCGGTTTCGAGCGCGGGACAGGCAGGATCGGGCGGATCGTCCGCGCTGGAGTAAAGCCCGCCGCATGACGCATGTTGAGCCCGTCCGATGGCGGTCGTTTGCCCCCTCCGATGGCGGTCATTTCTCCCCGAGGATGCCGAGGATCTCGGTGCGCAGGCTCAGGAGCTTCGGGTCGTCGCGGCGGCGCGGATAGGGGGCGTCCACCGCGATCTCGGTCCTGATCCGAGCCGGCCGGTCGCTCAGCACGATCACCCGCTGGGCGAGGATGAGGGCCTCCTCGACATCGTGGGTGACGAGGAGCGCGGTGAAGCGGCTCTCCTGCCAGAGCCGGACGAGTTCACCCTGCATGGCGAGGCGGGTGAGAGCGTCGAGCTTGCCCAGAGGCTCGTCGAGGAGGAGCAGGCTCGGATCGTTGACGAGAGCCCGGGCGAGCGCCGTGCGCTGGGCCATGCCGCCGGAAAGCTGGTGGGGATAGGCCTCGGCGAAGTCGGCAAGCCCGACGAGGTCCAGCGCCTCGTCGATGCGGTGCCGATGGCGGCGAAGCAGCCCGCGCGCCTCCAGGCCCAGCGAGACATTCCCCCGCACCGTGCGCCAGGGATAGAGCGTCGGATCCTGGAAGACGAGGAGCCGTTCCGGATCGGGTCCGGCGATCGTCTCCCCGTCGAGGGCGAGGGTGCCGGATTCCGGCGGTTCGAGACCGGCGGCGAGGCGCAGCAGCGTCGACTTTCCGCAGCCCGAGGGCCCGAGCAGGGCGACGAAGGAGCCCGGCGCGATGGTCAGGTCGATGTCGTCGAGAACGGGCAGGCGCGTACCGCCGATGTCGAAGGCGTGGGAGACACCTCTGACAGCGAGGGCTCCACGCCGGCGGGAAGAGGAGGCGCCGGTCGGCGCTTCGAGGGTCACCGCTACCATTGGACGAGCCCCTTCTGCCAGGACAGGACGCGGTCGCGCAGGCGGAACAGCAGGGTGATCAGGGTCGAGCACATCAGCGCCATGGCGATGAGGGCGGCATACATGTTGGCATAGGCTGCCCATCCTTGCGCCCATTGCAGGTACCAGCCGAGGCCGGATTTCACGCCCAGCATCTCGGCCACGACGAGAACCGCGAAGGAGGCGCCGAGCCCCATGAACAGACCCACGAAGACGTGAGGCAGCGCGGCCGGGATCGCGACCTTGCGGATGAGGAAGCTCTGCGAGGCGCCGAGCGTGCGGGCGACGTCGTAATAGGATTTGTTGGCCGCCGCGATCCCGGACCAGGTCAGCACCGTCACCGGGAAACCCGTCGCCAGAGCCACAAGGAACGTGCTCGCCGACCAGGACGAGGGGAACACGAAGAAGGCCAGCGGCAGCCAGGCGGTGGCCGGGAGCGGTCCGACGAAGCGCAGGACCGGATGGACCCAGTAGCCGGCCGTCCGCGACCAGCCCACCGCCACACCGAGAACGAAGCCGACCGCGGCACCGATGAGGTAGCCGCCCGACAGAAGGATCAGCGAATTGGCGATGCTGCCGCCGAGTTTCGGCCAATCCTCTGCGAAGACTTCCAGAATCGCCTGAGGAGGCGGGAAGAACGGCATCGGCAGCCATTCGAACTTGGCCGTCACCAGTTCCCAGACGGTGAAGGCGAGGGCGAGGGCGACCGTCCAGGGTCCCCAATGGCGCAGGCGGGCTCCGACCCGGCCGAGGGCAGGGAGAAAGGGGCTCGCCAGAAGCAAGGCCGCACCGATCAGGCCAGTGCCATGTCCAAACGTGGTGGAATACGGAAAGTCGCCGTTCTCCGGCAGACCGATCGTGAGGGCCGCGAGGGCTAGCCAGACGGAACCGGCGAGGAGGCCGACCCACCACAGGGCAGCGAGACGAGTTCGCCATGCGCAGCGACTCGATACCGTGGCATCCGCATCGGCGGCCCGGCGGAAGCCTCCGCCGAACGCCCCCGTCAATGAACTCGACATGGATGCCCCTCAGCTCAGGACGTCGGCATAGACCCGGTCGGCGAATTTCGCCGTGTCGGTGGACCGGCGGATCACGTTCACGCGCTTCAGTTCGTCGCCGTAGAGGGCGATCTCCTGCTTGAGGGTGACGCCCACCGGCCGGTGATCGTGCGTATGGCTGCGCAGCATCGCGGCCAGATCCTCCACCGAGCCTTTGCCACCGTAATTCGAGAAAATGCCGGCGGCATCCAGCGGATCGGTGGCGACGCGGTGACCACCCTCGAGGATGGCGCGGGTGAGGGCGGAGGCGACCGCCCGGTCGTTACGGATCAGGCTGCCGCGCAGGGCCACCACGCAGCAGGAGCGCGTGGCGAAGCTGCCTGTCAGGTTGGTGGCCACTTCGGTGAAGCGCGGGTCCTTCAGCCAGATCCAGGTGCGCGGGTCGGCATCGGCCAAAGCCTGGGCTTCGCCCTTCTCCACGGCGAGGTTGAGAAGATCGGCCGGGTATTGCCGCCATTCCACCTCCCTGTCGGGATCGATACCGGCATCCGACAGGAGCAGGGCGAAGAAATTCTTGGCCGGGCTCGCATGGTCGCTGATCGCGATGGTCTTGCCTTTCAGAGAGGCAATGTCGCTGATGCCTGCGGATTTTGCGCCGAGCAGCCTGAGGCAACCGCCATGGAGGCCGGCGGTGATCTTGACGTCGAATCCCTGTTCGAGGGGCTTCAGCCAGCGCAGGGCCATACCGATGCCGGCATCGGCCTTGCCGGTGGCGATGGCCTCCAGCAGGGCCTCCGTGGACCCGCCGAAATTGATGAATTCCACGTCGAGCCCGTAGGCCGCGAAGATGCCCCGCTCCTTGGCGACGGGGGCCGCGGCGGTGCAGATGGCATTGGCGTTCCAGGCGAGCTTCACAGGCCGCAGCGGGCCGCTCCATGGCTCAGTGGCCACTGCCGGCGCGCACAGGGGACCGGGATCGAAGGGCACAGCAGGGCCCGGAACCCAGGCACGCCCCGCCGTCGCGGTGAGGCCGAGGGGCAGGGCGGCCGCGACGGTGGCGCCCGCTCTCAGCAGGCGGCGTCGGGACAGCAGGTCGTCGGTCATGGTCGTCTCCGGGGCCGCGAGCAGCCCGCCTTCATGGATCGTTGGAATGTCTGGGGAGGCAGTCGGCGGGTCAGGCCGGGGCGTAACTGAGATAGGCGACCATCATCTCGGCCACCGCCCGGTGGGCGTAGTCGGAGACGCTCTCTCCGCCATCGACCGGAAAGGCCTCGACGACGCGGCGGCCAGCCAGCACTTCGGACAGCTCCTCGGGCATCAGCCCGTTCTCGATGGCAGCAGCCACGGCTGCCCTGCCATAGGTGCGGCGAACATGCTTCGGCGCGCGAGCGCCTGCAAAAGCCCAGGCGCTCGCGGAGCTAGCCGCTTCAATTCTCGCGTCGTGATAACCCATGACCATCAACCCCATTCGTCAGAATCGTCCCATGATGAGCGCCGCCAAGATCGGCGAGACATGCATGGTGAAAGCAACGATTATGTTTGGGGTGACGGATCTTCATTGCGCCCTCGCGTCGGCAGCGAGCCGATAGACTTGTCGACAGGCGAAACTATAGGTGAAGGCTCGCGAAATGTGCTTCCAAATGTCCCGCATTCCGCAGGTGAGAGCTCTCTCCCGACCGGTCGATCGGGAAAGTTCCTGGTACCGATGCTCGCATACCGACGGACCGTCAGCGGGCGGAGCCTGCCATCGCGTCGGAAACCGGCGCCTCGTCGCGGGCGCCGACGAAGCGGCCGAACAGGCGCCAGAGCAGGGCGCCGAGGCTGTCCATCAGAAGGAACACGGCCGGCACGAAGACCAGTGAGAGCAGGGTGGAGACGATGAGGCCGGAGATCACCGCCACCGCCATGGGTGCGCGGAACTCGCCACCGACACCCAACGCCATCGCCGAGGGCACCATGCCGGCGGCCATGGCGATGGTTGTCATCACGATAGGACGCGCCCGCTTGCGGCCGGCATCGACGATGGCGGTGACGCGGTCGACGCCGCGCGCCATCTCCTCCACGGCGAAATCCACCAGCATGATCGCGTTCTTCGTGACCAGCCCCATCAGCATCAGGATACCGATGACCACGGGCATCGATATCGGCATGTTGAGGATGAGGAGGCCGAGGATCGCGCCACCGATGGAGAGCGGCAGCGAGAACAGGATCGTCAGTGGCTGAAGAAACGAACCGAACAAGAGCACGAGAACGGCGTATACCATCATGATCCCGGCCCCCATCGCCAGCAGGAAGCCGGAGAAGACCTCGCCCATGATCTCGGCGTCGCCGGTCTGGCGAATGGTGACACCAAGCGGCAGCGACTTCGCGGTGGGTGTTTCCAGGGCTTGAGCGATGAGCGAGCCCAACGCGTCGGACCCTTCCATGTTGGCCTCGACCGCCACGCGGATTACGCGGTCATAGCGCTCGATGGCGCCCGGTCCCTGGTCGAGCTCGATATCAGCCACAGCGGCGAGAGGCACGGCGCCGCCGTTCTTTGCTGGGACCTTGAGGTTCTCCAACCGCGAAATCGCGCCGCGCGCCGCCTCGGGCAATTGAACGCGGATCGGAATCTGGCGGTCGACGGCGTTGAACTTGGCCAAGTTCAGGCCGATATCGCCTATCGTCCCGACTCGTACGGTCTCGGCGATGGTTTCTGTGGAGACGCCGAGATCGGCGGCGGCCCCCTCTTTCGGGCGGATGCGCACTTCCGTGCGGTTGAGCGGTGCGGTCGACATCACGGAGACGAGGTGTGGGATCGCCGCCATGTCGCGCTGCAGCCTTGCCGCCACTTCGGCGACGATCTCGGCATCCGGCCCTCCGACCACGAGGGCGAGGTCGCGCTGGCCGGAATCGCGCAGGGACCAGGAGCGGATGTCCGGTTCCTCCGCCAGCAACGCGGCGATGTCGGTCTCTACCGCCGCCTGCTTCTTCGAGCGCGCGTTCTTCGGAGTCAGGTTGACGATGAGGGTGGCGAGCCGGGTCTCCTTCTTGCCCCCCACCTGACGACCGCCATCGACGAAGACCGAGGTGACTTCCGGCAGGGAACGGATGCGTTCGACCACTCGGTCAGCGACAGCTACGGTGTCTACGAGCTTCGCGCCAGGTGCGAGTTCCACCATGAACAGCGTGCGGGCATTGTCCTGCTTCGGCACGAAGCCGGAGGGCAGCAACCCGGTGGAGGCGAGCGAACCGGCAAACAGCACGAGGCCGACGATGAGGGTGATGACGCGGTGGCGCACGGACCAGCCCACCAACCGGCCATAGGTGCGCATCACCCATCCCTCACGTTCGTCGTGGTGATGGCCGTGGTCGCGTAGGAAATAGGCAGCGAGCATCGGCGTGATCAGCCGCGCCACGAGCAGCGACATGAACACCGAGACGGCGATGGTGAGCCCGAACTGCATGAAGTAGCGGCCTGCGATACCGCCCATGAACGAGACCGGCGCGAACACCGCGATCAACGTGGCGGTAATGGCAATGACGGCGAGACCGATCTCGTCGGCGCCCTCGATCGCCGCCCGGTATGCTGACTTCCCCATCCGCATGTGCCGGACGATGTTCTCGATCTCGACGATGGCGTCATCCACCAGAATGCCGGTGACGAGGGTGATGGCGAGCAGGCTGATGCCGTTGAGGGTAAAACCCAGCGCATCCATCGCCCAGAAGGTCGGGAAGACGGAGAGCGGTAGGGCGACCGCCGCGATCAAGGTCGCGCGCCAGTCCCGCAAGAACAGGAAAACCACGATGACAGCGAGAACAGCGCCCTCGATCAGGGTGTGCATCGCCGAATCGTAGCTTCCGATCGTAGCCGAAACCGATGAATCGATGACGTCGAAAGCCACGTCGGGATAGGTTTTGCGGAACTCGTCGATGCGCTTCTCGACGGCTGTCGCCACCTCGGCATCACTGGCGCCCGAGCCGCGCGAGACCGCGAAGGCGACGACCGGCTCGCCATTGAAACGGGCGAAGGTGCGCGGCTCCTCAATGGCGTCCTGCACCACAGCGAGATCGTCGAGACGAACCTTGCGTCCCCCCGGCAAGACGATGGACGTCGCCTTGAGGTCACGTACCGTGCGAGAGGCGGCAAGCGTCCGAATCGATTGTTCGCGACCACCGACCTCGCCACGTCCGCCCGCCATGTCAGCTGAGGTCAGGCGTAACTGCCGGTTCACATCCGCAGCGGTGATGCCGAGCGCCAGCAGGCGGTCGGGCTGGAGCACGACGCGGATCTCGCGCGCGACGCCGCCGACACGCTCGACCCCACCGACGCCCTTCACCCCCTGGAGCGAGCGGGCGATCTTGTCCTCCACCAGCCAGGAGAGGTCGGCAGGTGTCATCGCCGGGGCCTTCACGCCGTAGATCAGAATCGGCAGGCCTGCGATCTCGACACGGCTGATCACCGGTTCGTCGATGGTGCGTGGCAGGTTGATGCGGATCTTCGAGATTGCATCCTTTACGTCGTTGACCGCGCGGTCAGTGTTCACCTCAAGACGAAATTCTACCGTCGTGACGGAGGATCCCTCTGTGATCGCCGAGGTGATGTGCTTCACGCCGCGTACGCCGGCTATTGAATCCTCGACCCATTTCGTCACCTGGGTCTGGAGCTCGGATGGGGCAGCGCCGGCCTGCGTGATCGCCACCGAGACGATGGGCACGTCGATATTCGGCATGCGCGTGACTGGAAGCCCACGAAAGCTGACGAGGCCGAGAACGATCAGGACGAGGAACAGAACCAGTGGGCCGATCGGCTTGCGGATCGCCCAGGCGGAGACGTTGAGGCGCATCGGCACAAACCGTGTTCGCGAGATGGAAACAACAGAGCCCGGCTGTTCCGGGCGCTGTTTCAGGGAATGCCGGCTTCAGCGGTTTCGCGCGGGGACGGGCCGTTCGCGACGGCGGGAGCGGGCGTAACGGCAACCGGGATGGCGCGGACCCGGTCGCCGTTACGCAGGAAGCTTCCAGAGCGCGCGACCACGGCCTCGCCTTGGTTGAGGCCTGAGCGGATTTCGATATCGTCATCGTCTGAGATGCCGGTGCGCACGGTCCGCGCCTCCACGAGGCCATCGGCGACTATGAGGACGCTACTGCGTTGCGGCCCGCCATACAGAACGGAGGCCTGGGGCACGGTGATGCCACGGGTTCGTGCGACCTCAATGGCCCCTCGGGCAAAGGTGCCAATACGCAGGCGCGGATCGGGATCGAGCCGGACGCGGACCTTGCCGAGGCGGGTTGCCTTATCGACCTCCGGGTAGACGGCGCGCACGCTCCCTCGCACGCGCTCGCCAGTGGTAAGCTCCATCGAGGCGGGTGCCCCCTCCCGCAACAGTGGCAGCTTGGTCTCAATGACCTCGCCTTCGAGCTCAATCTCGCCTCGGGCGATGAGCCTGAACAACGGCTCAGAAGAGGAGGAGGCTGCCATACCGACGCGGGCCGTACGGCGGTTTACGATACCGGCTTCCGGCGCGCGGATCTCGGTGCGGGCGAGGCGTAATGAGAGTTCGTCGCGCAGAGCCCGCGCCTGAGCGAGTTCCGCCCTTGCGATGACAAGACCATTGCGCGCGAAGGCGAGCTTGCCCTCCGTTTGACGCAAGGCCGCAGTGCGCCCCTCCATGATCGCCGCTGTGCCGTTGCCGCTGCTCATGAGTTGCTTAGCTCGCTCGAAGGCAAGGCGCGCTTCCATCTCGGCGGCTTCCGCCTGTTCGATATTGCTCTGTGCTTGCGGCACGGTGGCCGACGCCTTGCTGACCAGGGCGTCCTGCTGAGCGATCTGCTGGTCGATGAGATCGCGCGAGAGCCGCGCCAGGATCTGGCCTCGCTCTACGCGCATGCCCTCCTCGACCAGCACTTCGGTGACCCGATAGCCCTCGATTTCGGGCGTTACCAGGATTTCGTCACGGGGAACCAGAGATCCGGTAACGACGACCTGCTCGACGATTTCGCGGCGTGCCGCCTCGACAGTGCTCACCGCCGGCGCCGGCTTGTTTGGAGCCAGCGCGACCTCAGCGAAGGCCGAACCCGACGGTAGGCCAAGAATGAGAACGAAGGGACGAACGACCTTGAGGACGGAACTCATCGGCTACCCTCCAAGAGAGAGTGGGACGGAAAACCGAGCGAGACGGGAAGCGCGCCGGCCTCCGCCTCCTGCGCCGCCGTCGGCAGCCGTCCGTCCAGTCCCGCCTCGATCAGGGCGCACAAATGCGCCGCGGCGGGGGCTGGATCGAAGGCTGGCCAGAGCGCCAGGTTCACGAGAATGCCCTTCATCAGCGGGTTCAGCGTTTTGTCGTAGAGAATGGCGGCATCGCAGGCCGGTGAGGTTGCCAGAGACGAAAGAGTCTCGACAAACCAAAGGCGGGCCTCGGTCTCGCCTCGCTCGACCATGCCGGCAATGTCGGGGTTGCGAGTGGCCTCGGACCAGAGATCGACGCGCAGGACCGCGCTCTCGCGGGTCGCCCGGGCGAAGTAGCGTTCGAGGATGCCCATTAGGGCCCCACGGCGATCGCCGGCCCGCTCCATCTCTTCGACGAGGGTCATACCATGCCCGCGCTCACGCTCCGCGAGGCCTAAGACAACGGCCTCCTTCGACTTGAAGTAGTGGTAGATGTTGCCTGCGGTCATCCCGGCTTGACGGGCGAGATCCTGCATCGTTGTGCGGTGGAAGCCATTGCGGACGAAGCAAATCTCGGCGGCATCGAGGATGTCCTGGCGGCGGGTCGACTGGCTGCTTCGAGGCTCAGTGAGGACGCCGGCGCTCATGATGCGGCCCCCGTATTCGCGACGATGCCCACACCTTGAGCATTGATCGATCCGCAGGAGTACGCATGTCCACCAAGGTCGGCGCAGACCCGCGCCTGCCACCCATCCGATCCTGCACCCGTCCAGCCAATGAAAGCGAGCCAACCGACGAGAATCAAGAGCCCCGGCAGAAGATTGGACATCCGGCAAGCGGAGCGGGCCGAGGCCACAATGCGCTGGGAGATCCCATCGCGAGGCGCATCCACGTCATCGTACCAACCTAGATCGCCCATCGCGGCCTCCTGTCTCTCCGCGAATCTATTGAACGTTCATTCAAACGTCAATGAATGAACGTTCAATAGGAGCTAATAATGTTATCCGACTCCCTCCTCGACGGGATGAGCAGCGCTCCTAGTTTAACTCCCATGCGCTTCATGATTCTGACCGCCGCCCTCGTGTCATTCTTCAGCAGTTCGGCCCAGGCAGATCCGTGCGGGGATCTCATCGACAGCGTCGTGGCTGAGACGAAGGCCACGCTCGTCAACCGCACCGTTGATTTCGCGGAAATGTCGGTCACCAACGGGATGACGCTGACACTCGCCTGCGGTGACCCGTCCGCTGTCGGAGTCCAATTCAAGGGGGAGACGCCGAGCGATGACTACTATGACCTGTTCGGCCGGGCCGGGCGGATCGCTACCGGGATTGCACCAGACCTGATCGTAGCCGCAGCTCGCCGCGCCCGCGAGCAGGCGGTCATCTCCCGCCACAGCCATGCCGATGCGGCGACATCTCTCGTCACGTGCTCTGTCATAAACGGGAGCCGTGGACCAATGACCGGCTGCGCGGTGGTAAATAAGCGCGACCGCTGAGGCATCCCCCCTGGGTCGCTGCCGAGCAAAGTATAGGTGCGCCACAGCAGGCCTTACGCCGGTGCGGTGGATTTGCTCGATGATGCTCGGCTCGATGCTTCGGCCCAGTCAGATTTCCCGGTTAGCCATAGGAACCCACCTGCCGATGGTCGAGCCGGGTGGGCGACGTCGTCGCTCGTGAAGAAAAACGTCGTGGGTATAAGCAGACGCTGACTATCAAGAGCGGATAGCTGCACCTCGGGGCATCTACCCCGGTGGTGTTCAGGGATGCATCTTCGGCGACGAGGAAATTAGCTGTCTCGCCGCCACCATTCACATTGTCTCCGGAGAGCCGCCCCCCCTCCGGAGCCTACCGTCGATGAACAAGGACAGCCAGTGCTTCTTACGGGAGGATCAGGCTGAGGCACCGGCGGAAGAGTCGAACAGGAAATCGTCGGCGGCTGGGACAGTGACAGACAGGCCGGAGCCGTAGGCCGCTTTTGAGAGGCGCCAGGGGCGGTCGGCCTGGGCGCGGATAGCCTCGGACGGACGCAGGCGCCGCAATGCCCCTTCTTCGCTCAATTCCTCGACGGTGAGGAAGCCGTAGACCTGCAGGCGGGCGGCGATCAGCTTCGTCTCACGATCACCCGCCGCAACCGCGAGCGTTCCGCTGGCATAGACCGCATCCATCAGCGCGCGCTGATCGACCCGCCTCGCGGCTAGGGAGGGCGATACGACGGGAGCCTGGGGCTGGGGCCTGCCGGGACGTCGGAAGGGAACCACGTTGTCGATCGCCGTGTGAACGCTACGCATACACCGTTACCCTTACAAACCACGCGCGGAGACCAGCGCATGTCGCCCCGGCCCCAACGATCGCTAGGTTTCGACGAGTCGGATTAATGGGCGGTTTACGGTAAATCCCAGCCCTGTCCCGAAGGTGCACCGCCTTGTACTTCACACGGAACCGAGGAAATTCCCTTACGCCGACCCACCCGAACGACGATGCTCGCCCGTCCGGACACACATGTTTCGAAACAGGAACAGAGCAAAGCATTTTCCAGTTTAAATGCGTCACCCTCTAGTTTCTGAAGAAGGTTTTATTCTATCGGATAACGCTATGCCATGCGAGATCGGCTCCACCCAGCGCCATCCCGACGAATTGTCGATTTGAGATACGGGTTTCTTGTTAAATAATATTGGGGTAAGGCGACTCTCTCAAGTCAGAAAATTAGCATATAGCCACGTCTGGCGTTCATGGCAGGCCTTATTGCAACGATCGATCCAAATCGACAGGCTCTCGCTTCGGATGAGAGCATCTATATTCACAACATTGGGAATGAGGAACTTTGGCTGTGGAGGTGATCTGGGCCGCGCGTTATGCGCGTTGGCTACCTCGAGCCCCGGGGGCAAGCGCTCCCGCATCGTGGCGGTGCCCCTGCATCAGCCAACCTGTCCCAACTTCGCAGGACACCTCCTCGACGGCCCCTTGTCACGACCGCCTTCGAAGGCATGGACGCCAGCAGGGGATGCCGACTTCAAACCGGCAACACGCTCCTTATCGATACCGGAGCCCGGAGCGTGCTGGAGTCGGCCTTTCGCTTGAACGCTCTATGAGGAATCCCTAGCGCAGGGATTGCCGCCCGCTCAGTGGGATCGAGGGAGCCGCCGAATTGGTGCTCTCCTTGTAGATCGGCACGATGAGCCGCAGCCAACCGCGCGTTTCTTGACCGCCGTAATTGTGCTCCACCACATCCCGCGTGACATAGGCCTGGAGGTTCACAGGCCCGAAATTGTAGCCGACGAGGCCGCCGACGGCGATCTGTCCCTGGCGGCGATACCCAGGAAATCGGGTGGGCATGTCAGTGGAGGCGAAGGCTACCGGGCCGACCTCCCACTTACCGAATTTCTTGGTCGCAGTGAGGTCGAGGTTGAGATAGTCGGGATAGACCACACCTTGGGCGGTCACCGGATCGACGAAAACTCCGTAGAGCAGATTAGCGGTCAGGTTCAGTCCGTTACCCGTATAGCTCGCAGCGAAGCGGTGGCTGAGGGACGCGTTCCGGGTGAGGAACTCCGTCTCGATCGGCAGGTATCCACCGAAGAGATAACTGACGCCGAAATCGTTGCCGAGGTTCCAAGCAAGTTGGGCAGCGAGCAGTGGTTGGCCGATGCCGCTCTGATAGGCTGCGCCTCGCGGACTCGACGCTACGACCGGCTGGATCGCCGCTAGGTTGAGGCGCGCGCCCAGCAGGTTCCAGGGCGTCGCCCAAAGGAAGGTGGGCAGGTTGATATTAGATTCGGAATCAAGCGGCCGGGTATCGCGGACACCAAAGCTCGACGTGTTCACGAAGTAGAGGCCGACGGGAAGCTGGGCGCCAACGGGGAGACCGACCGTCTGTCCCGGTTGCGCCGCAGAACCGGCCTGGACCGGCCTTGAAGCCAGGGTGGTCAGGCCGAGGCCGACGCACAGGGTGAGACCGAGCGTGTATGTCGCGTGACGGGTACCGTGAATCATCCAGTGCCTCTTCTTCGAGCGTGATGGGAAGAGCGCTGCGTTCGAGCCAGCTCTCCTTCATCGACGCACCAGCACCGGATCTCATTCCCCACGTATCGCCATCGCATCTGCGGACGTCACCAAAAGGTCACATATAGATAAAGGGGCAATTCTCTCGCGAAATACCTACAAATTAAAGCAGCGATTGTTATTTGCATAGACGGAAATATTTATTTGTACTCTTGCCGCGATACCGCTTTCCAATGTGAGATCAAAATCATCGGCTTCGCGTTTGCAGCGCTCGCAGGTATTGATGTCCGCGACGTCGTTAGCGCTGAATCACGGCGTCGGCGCAACACCAGCGGGGGCCGGCAAGGCTACACGTTTCTCGGGATTCCTGATCTGACTATATACGACGCTGGAAAAGCTGCCGATGACCGCGTGCCAGCCGATCTTGCCGTAGGCCGGATCATGGCGCGCAGTCTGGCAGAACACTGTCGTCAGCCCATTGACGATGTGGTCGTCCTTGGCCCCTCCGGCGGCTGCCTTTACCTTGGGTAGCAGAGAGTCGATGACCGGCACGAAGTTGTCCGGCGCCAAGCCTTTGAGGCTCTCGGCACTCCCCGCATCGGCGATGGCCTTTGCGACCTCGGGTTGCGCGATCTCCGCGCAGGGCGCCGTTCCGGCGAGCATGGTCTGAGTGGCGGCGCGGGCGGTTGTGACGATGCCGCGCTCGGCGATGACGGGGGCGTTGTTGCCCCACGCGTTGCGGATGTAGTCCGTGACGTCGGCGACCTCTCGGTCGGTCATGCCGGCCCCCACGGCCGGCATCGGCGCGTAGCCGTTCTGGGCAGCGAGGCCGCCGAGGATGACGCGGATCACCGTCTCGGGACCTTCCGCCTGCACCGAGGTATTGCCGGCGAGCGCCGGGATCGCCCCCTCGACGCCCTGGCCGTCCGGCTTGTGGCAGGAGGAGCAATAGCTGAGATAGGCGGCCGCTCCCGGCGCATCGGCCTGGTTAAAGGCCTGGATGTCCTTCATTTTATAGCTCTCTTTGGCTTTCTGCGTGCGCAGGTAGGCGACCATCGCCTTCAGGTCGGCATCGGTCAGCCTGGAGAGGGATTCCTCGATGGTCTGACGCATCGGCCCGGCTGCGACGCCCGGCCGGTTGCCCGGAGCCGTGCCGGTTTTGAGGTATTCGACCACCTGATCGTCGGTCCAGGAGCCGATGCCGGTGTGGTCGTCGGGGGTGATGTTGGGCGCATACCAGCCGTCGATGACCCCGCCACCGAGTTTGCCCGCCAACCCGCTGTTTCCGACGATCTTGTTGGCGTTGTGGCACATGCCGCAATGGCCGAGCCCCTCCACGAGGTAGCCGCCGCGATTGACCTCGGCGCTGGCGTTTTGATCCGGCTTGAACTCGCCCGCGGTGAAGAACGCGGTGCGCCAGGTGATGAGCGCGCTGCGAATATTGAAGGGGAAGGGGATCTCGGAAGGTTTGCGGGGCTCATTCACCGGCTCGAGGGAGCGCAGATAAGCAAAGATCGCATCGGAATCGTTGCGCGTGACTCTGGTGTACCAGGCGAAGGGGAAGGCCGGATAGAGGTAGCTGCCCTCGTTGTCGATGCCTTCGTGCAAGGCGCGGTAGAAGTCGTCGGCAGTCCATTTGCCGAGCCCGGTCTCGTCGTCCGGTGTGAGGTTAGGCGTGCGGATTTTCCCGATCGGCGTGTTGAGGACATAGTTCCCGGCAAAGGGCCTGCCGCCCGGTGCCGAATGGCAGGCGACGCAATCGCCCGCCGTCGCCAAGTATTCGCCCCGCTTGATCTGTTCCGCATCTTGGGCCGAGACACCGGTCACGGCGGCGATGAGACCGGCCGAACCGAGCAGAAGGGCAGATATGCGACGCATGATGCCGGTTCTCCACTCATGAAGCCGAAGGTTGGACAGCAGCAATTCAGGCACGCTTCGTGACCGGTCTGCCCGGTTGGCGAAAATCGGGCATCGCCGGATCGGATGCGGAACGCGCCCCCCCAAACATGCGCAACGCGACCTCCCCTAGATGCGCCATCAGCGAGGCGATGAGGCAGAGCGCAACCACCGTCCAATCCGAGCCGATTAGCGCGGCGCGGATCGCCAGCATCAGCGCCGCGCCCGAGGCGAGATTGCAGAAAAGGGGCGGAAGGAGCGGGCGATCTCGCCCATGAAGGCGCCATGCCACGAGGGCGGCGGCCTCCAGGGCCACGAGACCGAGGATTACGTCGATGATCCGCCCGGAGGCGAAGAGCGACGCCAGGGTCGCCACATCCGGAATCATACCCGGCTTCCGACATCGCGGACCGGTACGGCCCGGCCAAACGGCCCGTTCAGCTGCACGATCGCCCGGTTGAGAAGTGTCGCGACGCTGACCCATGCGAGGTAGGGCGCGAGCAGCAACGCCGCGATCCCCGAGGCCTGGGCCGTCACCGCGATCAGCGCCACGATGGAGAGCCAGAGGGCGATGACTTCGAGATAGGCCCAGTCCGGCCGGCGTAGGCGGAAGAAGATGCCGCTCCAGGCGATGTTGAGACAGAGGTTGACGCCGTAGGCGACCAGTAGCGCGGTGCGCGCCGAGGTTCCGGCATCCGCGTGCCAGGCCATCACGGCGGAGATCGCCATGAGGGTGAAGATCGTTGTCCAAACCGGGCCGAAGGCCCAGTCAGGCGGCTTCCACGAGGGACGCCGCAGGGATTGATACCAGGGGCCGGTCGTCGTCAGGAGGCCACCGGCAAGGGCGGTGACGAGGGCGGCGGCCGCCGCAGCCACGACCGGGCCGGTCTCGTAACCGCCGATCACGGCGAGACCCAGCGGAACAGGTGCGCCAGATCCTTGAAGAAGATCCGCGCATGGGCGGCGGGCTTTGCCCGGACCAGCTCCTTGTTCATGTAGGAATCCCAGGTGAGCTGCTGGACGTCCTTGTCCTTGCAGATCGAGACGAAGCGCTCGCGCAGGGAATCGTTGCGGTACCAGACCCATTGCATCATGCGCAGGATCAGGAAGACGCGGCCGTGCAGGCGCATGAAGCGACGCCGGGCAAGGGCCAGGGATGCGGCCTTGCCGGTGGCGAGGAAGGTGTCGGCCGCCTCCGCCGCGAGCCGGCCGCCGAGCATGGCGTAGTAGATGCCCTCGCCCGAAGCCGGGGCGACGATGCCGGCGGCGTCCCCGGTGAGCAGCACGTCCCGGCCATTGTCCCAGCGCCTGAGCGGCTTCAGCGGCAGCGGCGCGCCCTCGCGGCGCAGGGTCTCGCCGGCATCGAGGCCCGTGGAGGCGCGCAGGGACCGGATCGCCCCGCGCAGGGAGAACCCCTTGCGGGCGCTGCCGGTGCCAATGCTGATCGTGTCGCCATGGGGGAAGACCCAGGCGTAGAAATCCGGCGAGAGCTTGCCCTGGTAGTAGACGTCGCAGCGCGTCCCCTCGACATCGCCGCTCCCATCCGCCGGCGGCCGGACGATCTCGTGATAGGCGAAGACCTGTTTCATCGCCGCGTGGCCGGGAATCTCGGCCCGCCCGACCACCGAACTCGCCCCGTCCGCGCCGATGACGAGGCGGGTGCGGACCCGGTGCTCCGCATCGCCCGAGCGGTAATGCACCACCGCCCCGCCTTCCGCGTCGCGGATGATGCGGGTGAAGCTGCCGGGGCGGTGGTCGGCCCCGGCCAGGGCCGCGCGCTCGCGCAGCCAGGGGTCGAAATGCTCCCGGTCGACCATGCCGACGAAGCCGTCGCCGATGGGCATGTCCACCCGCTTGTCGGCCGGTGAGATCATGCGGGCCGAGCGGACGCGGGCGACGAGCAGCGCGTCGGGAATGGCGAAATCACGGATCAGGCGCGGCGGGATCGCGCCGCCGCAGGGCTTGATCCGCCCCGGCTTGTCGAGGAGCAGCACCCGCCGCCCCATCCGGGCGAGATCGGTGGCGGCGGTGGCCCCGGCCGGGCCGCCTCCCACCACCACGACGTCGAAGGTCTCCAATTCCGGCATGGGTCTCACCTCAACGACAATCGGGGCTGGAGCACGGGCTCGGCGGGGCGGGCAGGGCGGCGCAATTGCGTCGCAGCGGCATGCTCGATCCGCATGGCCAGGGCGGCGCCGACCAGAAACAGGGCGGCCTCGGCCAGGAAGACGGCGGCATAGGCATGGACCGGTTCGGGGCTGACGAGGCGGGCGAGATCCACCGCCATGGTCCCGAGGAAGCCTCCGGCCCCGAAGGCGACGCCCTGGGCCGCGCCCCAGACGCCCATTCGGGTGCCGCGCTCGGCCTCGCCACCGGCACCCGCCAGACCCATCATCGAGCCGATGGCGGCCACGGCGAACATCCCGTTGAACAGGCCAAGAGCGAAGACGGCGGCGCGCAGGGGGAAATCCGGGCCGACGAGGCCACCGACGGCGATTCCGGCCAGAGCCAGCGCCGAGCCGGCGCAGCCGGTGGCGGTCCATACTTTCAGCGAGCCGAGATAGGGACCGCCGATTCCCATGGTGAGGCCGGCGACGGTGATCATGCCGGCGAGCACGCCGCCATGCTGGAGACCGGACAGCTTGGTGGTGGCCCCCGGCGTCATCGCGAAGACGAGGCCGGCGAAGGGTTCGAGGATGAGCTCCTGCGCGCTGTAGGCGAGCATCGCCACGAAGATGAAAATGGTGAAGCGGCGCGAGGCCGGCTCCGACCAGACCCGGGCCAAGACCTCGCGGAACGGCCGCTTCCCGCGGGCATCGGACGGTGCGGCCGCCGCGCGGCGCGGCTCGATTCCACGGATTGCGAGACAGGCGAGGGCGAAGGCGGCAAGCGACACCGTGCCGGAGACCATCACCAGCCGGACACCGGAGAACGGATCGAGGAAATGTCCGGCGATCGGCGCGGTGATGGCGAAGCCGGCGATCATCATCACCCAGACGATGGTGGCGGCAGCCCCCCTGCGGCGCGCATCGACGCCGCCCGCCAGGAGAACCAGGAGAGAGGTCCCAGCCGCGCCCGCGCCCATCCCCACCAAGAGGAAGGACAGGATGGCGAGGGCGATGCCGGTGGAAAGCTGCGTTTCCATGAGGGCGGTCGCCGCCGCCGCACCGAATCCGCCGAGGCAGAGCGCGGCCATGCCGCCGACGATCCAGGGCGTGCGCCGCCCGCCCACATCCGAGCCGTAGCCCCAGCGCGGGCGCAGAACCTGCACGGCGTAGTGGAGGGTGACGAGGGCGCCGGGGATCATCGCCGGCAAAGCGAGCTCTACGACCATGACCCGGTTGAGGGTCGAGGTCATGAGAACGACCACGGCACCCAAAGCGGTCTGAACGAGGCCGAGGCGGACGATGGCGAGCCAGCCCATAATCGGCGCCATCACGCGGCTCCCTGCTGCGCGAGTGCCCTGAGGGCGAAAGCCGCCACCAGCATGCCGAGCACGTAGAGGGTGGTGCCGGTACCGTTGTACCAGGCTGCCCGCTCGCGCGGGCTCCGGAGCAGGCGGGACATCAGCGCGAGTTGCGCCACGAGCAGCCCCGTAACGAGGGCCGCGTGCCCCGCGCAGTTCCAGGCCGAGAGGAGGAGGATCACCGCCAGCTGTGGCAGGGCCATGACGAGGCAGGCGAGGCGCGCGGCCCGGTCGGTCCCGAGCTGGACCGGCAGCGAGCGGAGATTCATGCGCACATCTCCCTCTACCGACTTGAAGTCGTTGAGGGTCATGATGCCGTGGGCACCCACCGAATAGAGGAGGGCCACCGTGAGAACGCGGTGGTCGGGCAGGGCGCCGGCCATCACGGCGGCACCTGTGAACCAGGGCAGGCCCTCGTAGCAGAGCCCCACTGCCGCGTTACCCCACCAGCCGTTCTGCTTCAGCCTCAGAGGCGGCGCGCTGTAGATCCAGGCGAGGACGAGCCCGAACAGCGCGGCGCTGAGGATCCAGACCCCGAGCGAGGCCGCGACGGCGAGGGAGAGGGCGGTCCAGGCCAGCGCGACGTAGAGGCCCCAGCGGCCAGGCATCCGGCCGGACGGGATCGGGCGCAGCGGCTCGTTGATCGCATCCACATGGCGGTCGTACCAATCGTTGACCGCCTGCGAGGTCGCGCAGACCAGGGGGCCGGCGAGCACGATCCCGGCGAGGATCAGCGGCCAGCGCCCCTCGGCCGCCATACCCGATGAGACCACGCCGCAGGCGAAGGCCCACATCGGCGCGAACCAGGTGATCGGCTTCAGAAGCTCGACCAGGGTGGCTGGAGCGGGGATGCCGACGGAAGCGGCGGGAGGGGTGGACGCCGACGTTGCCATGCCCCGAAGCTAGGGGCCGACCGTCGGAAGTGTCAAGAAAGATTGACACATAAAATGCCAATCTTGTGCGACATTTGGCCTGCCGGAAGACAGGCCTGAACTATTGTTCGTCGGAAGGCTCCGGCGCATCGAGATCGCCGATGCCATAACGGCGCAGCTTGGCGTACAGGCCCTGCCGGCTGAGCCCCAGCATCTCGGCGGCAGAGGCCCGGTTGTCGCGGGTGATGCGCAGGGCCGCCTCGATGCAGAGGCGCTCGATCAGGTCCGTCGATTCGCGCACGAGGTTCTTCATCGAGACCCGGCCCACGAGTTCGGTCATCTGCTCGACGGAGCGTGGCAATTCCCGACCGCCCAAAGCCGCCGCCGTGCGGCGCGGCGTCGAACGGATGGTGAAGCCGAGGCAGGGTTGCCCGGCGCCGGGTACCGCGACGGCGGCGACCTCCACCTCCTCCACCGAACCGTACTCGCCCCGGAGACTCGTCGCGAAATGGCGCACCGAGCCATGCTGGCCGAGGGTGGAGAACAGGGCGGCGGCCTCGGTCTCCTCTCGGCCGAGCCAGCGATCGAGGGGTTCGCCGCGCACCTGTTCCTCGGTGGCGAGCTGCACGAGATCGAGGAAGGCGGCGTTGGCGGCGAGGATACGGCGGGCCGGATCGGTGACGACGAAACCCTCGGGCAGGCTCTGGATCACGTCGAGGGCGGAGGTGCCGGCACGGCTCGGTCCGGCCACCTCGGCGGGGCCGGAGGAGAGGCGCAGGAGCGCGCTCGTGGCGTTCTCCTGGCGGAACAGGGAGGCGGCGACGCGGGTCTCGCCGCGACCGTTGCCGAGCTGCGCGACGAGATCGCCGGCCTGGCCGGTGATGCGCAGGCCAGCGAACAGCGATTCGAGTTCGCGGGTGCTGGCGGAATCGAACAGGTCGACCACGTCCTGTCCGATGATGCGCTTCTCCGCCCGGCCGAGGAGGCGGGCGGCGGCCGGGTTCACCTCGGTGACCCGGCGGGTGGCGGCATCCACCACCAGGACAGGCTCGCCGGCGAGCTGGAAGAGCAGACGGTAGCGGGTCTCGGCGCCGCGCAGGCGCAGGTAGTCGCGTTCCAGGGCCTGCTGGGTCTCCGCGAGCTTTCGCTGGAGCACGGCCATGGCGCGGAGATTGCGGCCGATGGCGATGATCGGACCACCATTCTCCAGGCGCAGGGCGGAATAGCGGACTGGCAGGTCGATGCCGGTGGCGGAGGGATGGTTCACCTGCCGCCAGCGCGTGACGGCGCCCGGGGCGGCATCGCGCAAGAGGGCGGCGATCTTCGGCCGGCTCTCGACCGTGACGGTATCCATCCAGGGCTGGCCGAGCCAGGTCTCACAGCCCTCATCGGCGAAATCCGCGTTGCCGAAGGCCGCATCGCGGATGATCCCGTCCGCATCGACCACCAGAGCGAGATCCGTCGCGGCCGCGACGAGAAGCCCGGCCGACTCCGCGTCCAGGGGACCGAGTGCCTTACGAAGCGCTGCGAAGGTTTCCGCCGCGGCGGGAAGTGCCAGACTGGTCAAGGATCACCACGATGTGACGACGTCGAGCCGGTCTTTCAGCAGGGTCTGGCCCGCGGATCAAGCAAGCTCTCGGCGATGGTTATGGCAAGGCGTGCATCACCCGCCGTCGCGTCCGCGCCGACGAGTGCCGAATATTCGGGATGGTTCATGAAGATCGGCCCGCCGACCATGACACGGACCGATGGATTGCGCGAGGTGCGACGAAGCTCGGTCACCAGCCGGGTGAGGGTTGGGAGTAGGGTTTCGCAGCCGAGCGATACGCCGATCACATCGAACCAGCCCGTGCCGGCGGCGCGGATCGCCTGGGAATGCGCGGAATGGGCCGCACTGGTCACATCCCATCCGGCGTCGCGGAAGAAGCGTTCGACGAGGGAGAGACCGAAGCTGTGCGTCTCGCCGGGACAGGCCATCAGGAAGACGCTGCGGCCGTGCGGGTCCGGCGCCGGCTCGTCGCGAAACCGGGCGGTGAGCTCGTGCATGATGCGCTGGAGCCGGCCCATAGCGATGGTGAGCTCGGCGAAGTCGCAGAGGTCCTCTTCCCACAAGAGGCCGAGATGGCGGGCCGTGGGGGCGAGGAGATCGAGGAGCAGGCTGTCGAGGGCGAGCCCGTCATCAACGAGGCGCGCGATCCGGTCTTCGACATCCTCGCCGTCCGGTGACAGGACCAGCGTGGCGAAATCCGTGATCTGCTCCGTGCTCGGCAGGATTCCCGGGCGGTTGGCACGGGAATCCGCCCGGTGGGCGAGCATCAGGCGAGGGATGATCTCCGCCTCGATGACACTGGCGAGATCGACGTCCCACGCGGAGTTCCGCTCCTGCCTGGCCCCGCCAGGATATAATGCGAATTCCGACGAGGCGCACTCGTCCAATGCAACCGGCTCGATCCCGGAAGCCGTGCGAAACCGCCAGACATCATCCATTGGGTCCTCCAATGTTTTATGACGGCTTCTTGATCCAGCTCGATCTTGATTGTCGAACTTGACGTCTTCGACTTAAAAAGCGTCCGACGCTGCTTGCAGTGCGACAAGCGGGCCTTGTCGATAACGATACGCTTCACAACCCATTTGGCAATCCAGCAACTCACATTATTATGCATCAATGCTGTAAATTTAAAATGACGTAAAGCCAGCTTGACACTTAATCCGCCGGTTCATACCCTCCTCGGCAACGGACCCCGACCATGCGGGGCTAAGCCGGGACAGGGTGGAACCGATGCCTGCAAGAGGGGGCCAGCCGACTCGACCTCTCTACTCGCCGGCCGAGCGCGCCCGGCGCGACGCCTCCCGCTGGACCCTGGTCCAGGGCATCCTCGCCCCCCTCCAGTTCCTGGTCTTCCTGATCAGCCTCGGCCTCGTCCTGCGCACCCTGGCGACGGGGGAGGGCGCGCAGATGGCCAACGTCTCCATCGTCGCCAAGACTTTGCTGCTCTACGCGATCATGGTCACGGGCTCGATCTGGGAGAAGGACGTCTTCGGGCGTTACCTGTTCGCCCCGGCCTTCTACTGGGAAGACATGGTCAGCATGCTCGTGCTGGCCCTGCACAGCGCCTATCTCGTGGCGCTCGCCACGGGCGCCCTCGACACGGCGGGGCTGATGCTCCTGGCGCTCGCCGCCTACGCGTCCTACGCCGTCAACGCTGCGCAATTCCTGCTGAAGCTGCGCGCCGCCCGGCTCCAGGCCCCGTCCCGCCTCGTCCTCTCACCGGAGGGCGCGCGATGAATGCCCATGCCAAGCTCGGCAACTTCGACCCCGCCTGCGGCGTCGAGATCCGGCAGGAGCGCGGCCAGCGGGCGGTGTTCTGCGGCCTCACCGGGATCGTCTGGCTGCATCGCAAGATCCAGGACGCCTTCTTCCTCGTCGTCGGCTCGCGCACCTGCGCCCATCTCATCCAATCGGCCGCCGGGGTGATGATCTTCGCCGAGCCGCGATTCGCCACCGCCATCATCGACGAACGCGACCTCGCCGGCATCGCCGACATGAACGACGAGCTCGACCGCGTGGTGGGCCGGCTGATCGAGCGCCGCCCCGAGATCAAGCTGCTGTTCCTCGTCGGCTCATGCCCGTCGGAGGTGATCAAGCTCGATCTCGGCCGCGCGGCGCAGCGCCTGTCCCGCGGGCTGTCTCCCCAAGTCCGGGTGTTGAGCTACTCGGGCAGCGGCATCGAGACCACCTTCACGCAGGGCGAGGATGCCTGCCTCGCCTCCCTCGTCCCCTCCATGCCGGCCGAGGCGAAAGATGCCGCCCCCTCGCTCCTCGTGGTCGGGGCGCTGGCCGACGTGGTCGAAGACCAGTTCGCCCGCATTTTCGCAGAACTCGGCATCGCCCCCGTGCGGTTCCTGCCCGCGCGCCGGGCCGGCGAAATGCCACCGGTGGGACCGAACACCCTGACGCTACTGGCCCAGCCCTTCCTCGCCGACACGGCACGGGCGCTGGAGGAGCGGGGCGCAAAACGGCTCGCCGCCCCGTTTCCCCTGGGCGCCGAAGGCACCACCGGATGGCTCAGGGCCGCGGCGGACGCGTTCAGCGTAGCCCCCGCCCGGTTCGCCGCGGCCACCGCCGCGGGATCGCGCCGCGCAGAACAGGCGCTGGCGCCCTACAGGGCCATGCTCGCCCGCCGCCGCGTGTTCTTCTTCCCCGATTCGCAGCTCGAAATCCCCCTGGCGCGCTTCCTGTCGCGGGAACTGGGCGCCGAACTCGTCGAAATCGGCACGCCCTACCTGCATCGCGGCCATCTCGCCGACGAACTGGCGCTGCTCCCGCGCGGAACGACGATCGTCGAGGGCCAGGACCTCGATGCCCAGATGGACCGGTGCCGGGCGGCCCGGCCGGACCTGACGGTGTGCGGCCTCGGCCTCGCCAACCCGCTGGAGGCGGAGGGGCTGGCGACGAAATGGTCGATCGAGCTGCTCTTCACCCCGATCCAGGGCTACGACCAGGCCGGCGACCTCGCCGAACTGTTCGCCAGACCCCTCGTCCGTCGCACCCGGCTGGAGGTCTGACGCGATGCAGCTCACGATCTGGACCTATGAAGGCCCGCCCCATATCGGCGCCATGCGCGTCGCCACCGCCATGCGGGGACTGCACTACGTCCTGCATGCGCCCCAGGGCGACACCTATGCCGACCTGCTCTTCACCATGATCGAGAGGCGCGATGCGCGCCCGCCGGTGACCTACACCACCTTCCAGGCCCGCGACCTCGGCGCGGACACCGCCGCGATCTTCAAGCATGCGGTGGAGGCCGCCTACGAGCGGTTCCGGCCGGAGGCGATGATCGTTGGCGCGTCCTGCACCGCCGAACTGATCCAGGACGATCCGGGCGGTCTCGCCAAGGCCCTCGCCCTGCCGATCCCGGTCATCCCGCTCGATCTCCCTTCCTACCAGAAGAAGGAGAACTGGGGCGCCTCGGAGACCTTCTACCGGCTGGTGCGCACTCTGGCCGGTCCGGTGAAACCCACCGCGCCGCGCGAGAGGCGGCGTCCGCTCTGCAACATCCTCGGACCCACCGCCCTCGGCTTCCGCCACCGCGACGACCTCGTGGAGATCCGGAAGCTTCTCGACGCCCTCGGCATCGACGTGAACGTGGTGGCGCCGCTCGGGGCGAGCCCCGCCGATCTCGGCCGCCTCGGCGAGGCCGATTTCAACGTGGTGCTCTATCCCGAGATCGCGCGGGCCGCCGGGCAGCACCTGCACAAGACCTTCGGCCAGCCGATGGTCGAGACCGTGCCGATCGGCGTCCAGGCCACCATCCGGTTCGTCGAGGAGGTGGCGGCGCTCGCCGGGATCGATCCGGCCCCGGTTCTCGACGGCGCACCGTCGCGGCTGCCCTGGTACTCGCGCTCCGTCGATTCGACCTACCTGACGGGCAAGCGCGTCTTCGTCTTCGGCGACGCCACCCATGCCCTCGCCGCCGCCCGCGTCGCGTCCACCGAACTCGGCTTCAAGGTCGTCGGCCTCGGCACCTATACCCGCGAATTCGCCCGCGAGATCCGGGCGGAGGCGGCGCTCCACGGCATCGAGGCCCTCGTCACCGACGATTACCTCGACGTGGAAGCGGCGATCCAGGCCAGCGCCGCCGAACTGGTACTGGGCACCCAGATGGAGCGGCACATCGCCAAGCGTCTGGGCCTTCCCTGCGCGGTGATCTCGGCCCCGATCCACGTCCAGGATTTCCCCGCCCGGCATTCGCCGCAGATGGGGTTCGAGGGCGCCAACGTCCTGTTCGATACCTGGGTCCATCCGTTGATGATGGGGCTGGAAGAACATCTGCTCGGCATGTTCCGCGAGGACAACGAGTTCCACGCCGACGCCGCGCCCTCCCATCTCGGACCCGCTCACCAGCCTGTCCCTCCCCCCTTTGCGGGGGAGGGTGGCCCTCGCGTCAGCGAGGGTCGGGATTGGGGAGCGCCATCTCCGGAAAGGTCGCCCCCTCTCCCGCCTGCTCCGCAGGCACCCTCCCCCGCAGAGGGGGGAGGGAGTTCCGGCGCTGCACAAAGCACCTGGGCCCCCGACGCCGAGAAGGAACTCAGGAAGATCCCGTTCTTCGTGCGGGGCAAAGCCCGCGCCAATACCGAACGGTTCGCCCGCGAGCGCGAACTCCCCCTCATCACAGTCGAGACGCTCTATGATGCCAAAGCGCATTTCGGGCGCTGAGCGTCCGGCCCTCCGCATCGTCGTCGTGACGATGGACAATCACATGGCGAGCGCGCTCGAACGCGCCCGCCGCCGGCTCCATGACGAGATGCCGGGGCTCGTCCTCGGCTTCCACGCCGCCGCCGAATGGGACACCGATCCGGGTGCGCTCGCGTCCTGCAAGGCGGACATCGCGGTCGCCGACATCGTGCTCTCGACCATGCTGTTCATGGACGAGCATGTCCGCGCCATCCATCCGGCGCTGCTCGCCCGCCGCCCGCATTGCGACGCCATGATCGGCTGCCTGTCGGCGAGCGAGATCGTGAAGACGACGCGCCTCAACCGCTTCGACATGGACGGCACCAAGCGTGGCGCCCTCGATTTCCTGAAGAAGCTGCGCGGCAAGCCCGGCGGCCAGGGCAACGCCGCCCGCCAGATGGCGATGATCCGCCGCCTGCCCAAGATCCTGCGCTTCATCCCCGGCTCGGCCCAGGATGTCAGGGCCTATTTCCTCACCCTGCAATACTGGCTCTCGGGCTCGGACGAGAACATCGCCGCCCTGGTGCGCTTCCTCGTCGGCCGCTACGCCGCCGGGCCGCGCGCGGCCTGGCGCGAGATCGCCGCCGCTCCGGCCCCCATGAGCTATCCCGAGACCGGTCTCTACCACCCACGCATGAAGGGCCGGATCGGCGAGGACGTGACACGGGTTCCGGCTCCCGCCGGCACCGTGAAGGGCCGCGTCGGCCTGCTGGTGATGCGCTCCTACGTGCTGGCCGGAAACACCGCCCATTACGATGGCGTCATCGCCGCCCTTGAGGCGCGCGGGCTCAGTGTCGTGCCGGCCTTCGCCAGCGGCCTCGACAACCGCCCGGCGGTGGAAGCGTTCTTCAGGAGCAACGGGCGGCCCACCATCGACGCCCTCGTCTCGCTCACCGGGTTCTCCCTGGTGGGCGGCCCCGCCTATAACGACGCCTCGGCCGCCGAGGAGACCCTGCGCGGCCTCGACGTGCCCTACCTCGCCGCCCACGCCCTCGAATTCCAGACCGTGGAGCAATGGGAGGCCTCCGATCGCGGACTCTCCCCCGTGGAGGCCACCATGATGGTGGCGATTCCCGAACTCGACGGCGCCACCGCGCCGATGGTGTTCGGCGGTCGCTCCAGCGCGTCGCCCGGCGCCAATGCCCGCGACATGAGCGTCCATGCGGAACGGGCGGACATGCTGGCAGCGCGCGTCGAACGCCTCGTCTCGCTGCGCAGGACGGAAAAGGCCTCGCGGAAGGTCGCTATCGTCCTGTTCGGCTTTCCGCCCAATGCCGGGAGCATCGGCACGGCGGCGTTCCTTTCGGTCTACCACTCGCTCCACAACACGCTGACAGGCCTGAAGGCCGACGGTTACGACGTCGCCGTGCCGGACAGCGTCGACGACCTGCGCAACGCCGTGCTCGCCGGCAACGCAGCCCGCTACGGCACCAGTGCCAACGTCCATCACCGCATCCCGGCCGACGACCATATCCGGCGCGAGCGCCACCTCTCCGAGATCGAAGCGCAATGGGGTCCGGCGCCGGGGCGCCAGAACAGCAACGGCTCGCAGATCTTCGTGCTGGGCGCGCAATTCGGCAATGTTTTCGTCGGCGTGCAGCCGGGCTTCGGCTACGAGGGCGACCCGATGCGGCTGCTGTTCGAGCGCGGCTTTGCCCCGACCCACGCCTTCTCCGCCTTCTACCGCTACCTGCGCGAGGATTTCCGCGCCGATGCCGTGCTGCATTTCGGCACTCACGGGGCGCTCGAATTCATGCCCGGCAAGCAGACCGGCCTGTCGGCTTCCTGCTGGCCCGAGCGCCTGATCGGGCCGCTGCCCAACGTCTACCTCTACGCCGCCAACAACCCGTCCGAGGGGATGATCGCCAAGCGCCGCTCGGCCGCCACCATGGTGAGCTACCTGACGCCGAGCCTCACTCAGGCGGGCCTCTATCGCGGGCTCATCGACCTGAAGGCCTCGGTCGAGCGCTGGCGCGGGCTGGAGCCGGAGGCGGAAGCCGAGCGGCGCGAACTCGGCCAGCTGATCCAGGCGCAGGGCTCAGCCCTCGACCTGACATCGGCCGAGCCGGCCTGGTCCGGGGACATGTCCGGCAGGATCCTGGCCCTCGGCCTCGCGCTCAGCGAACTCGAACACAGCCTGATCCCGCACGGAATGCATGTGGTCGGGGAGGGCACGCCCCCTGAAGAGCGGATCGACCTGCTGACCGCCCTGGCCGAAGCCTCGAGCGGGCTCCGGCCCGACCGCGCCGGCATCGCCGCCCTGGTGGCCGGCGACACGATCGACCAGGCCCTGACGGCCTCCGGCCTGCCTCTCGACGACGCCCACCGCGCCGCCTTCATCGCCCTGCGCGAGACCGACACGCTGCTGGCGCAAGACCACGAGCTTCCAGCCTTGCTGCGGGCGCTCGACGGCCGCTTCATCCCGCCCGTTGCCGGCGGCGACCTCCTGCGCAACCCGTCCGTGCTGCCGACGGGGCGCAACATCCACGGCTTCGACCCCTACCGCCTGCCCTCGGCCTTCGCGGTAGCCGACGGCACCCGGCAGGTCGTCCGCATCCTCGCCCGCTACCGCGACGAGGGTGCGCCCTTGCCCGAGAGCATCGCCCTCGTCCTGTGGGGCACCGACAACCTCAAGAGCGAGGGCGGCCCCATCGCGCAGGCCCTGGCCCTGATCGGCGCGAGCCCACGCTTCGACGGCTATGGCCGCCTGTGCGGCGCGACGCTGATCCCCCTCGAAGAGCTCGGCCGCCCGCGCATCGACGTGGTGGTGACCCTGTCGGGTATCTTTCGCGATCTGCTGCCGCTCCAGACCAAGCTGCTGGCGGAAGCCTCCTATCTCGCAGCCACCGCCGACGAACCACCGGAGTGGAACTTCGTGCGCAAGCATGCCCTCGCCCACATGGACGAGCACGGCATCGACATGGAGACGGCGGCCCTGCGGGTGTTCTCCAATGCCGAGTGCACCTACGGCGCCAACGTCAACAACCTCGTCGAATCCGGCCGCTGGGAGGACGAGGACGAGATCAGCGAGACCTTCTCGCGCCGCAAATCCTTCGCCTATGGCCGCAACGGTCGGCCCACCGCCCAGCGTGCCCTGATGGGCAGCGTGCTCGCCAAGGTCGATCTCGCCTACCAGAACCTCGATTCGGTGGAGGTCGGGGTGACCTCCGTCGACCATTACTTCGACGGTCTCGGCGGGATGGGCCGGGCGGTGGCCCGCGCCAAGGGCGAGGCCGTGCCGATCTTCATCAGCGACCAGACACGGGGGGAGGGCGTCGTGCGCTCGCTCTCCGAGCAGGTCTCCCTGGAGACCCGGACCCGCATGCTCAACCCGAAATGGACCGAGGGCATGCTCGGCCACGGCTACGAGGGCGTGCGCCAGATCGAGGCGCATCTCACCAACACCATGGGCTGGTCGGCCACCTCCAACGCCGTCGCGCCCTGGATCTACCAGCGCATCACCGAGACCTACCTCCTCGATCCGGCGATGCGCGAGCGCCTCGCCGCCCTCAACCCGACCGCGTCCGCCAAGGTCGCGCATCGGCTGATCGAGGCGCACCAGCGCGGCTTCTGGACTCCCGACGCGGCCACGCGCGACGCGCTCGACCGTGCCGAGGAGGAGCTCGAAGACCGTCTCGAAGGCATCACCGCAGGGGTCGCCGCATGAACATCGCCATCCGTAATCCCGTGGCCTCGCGCCGCGAGGAAGGCAGCCTCCAGGTCGAACTCGATCCGGCGCTGAAGATCGGCACCGCCAAGGTCTTCGCCGTCTACGGCAAGGGCGGCATCGGCAAGTCCACCACCTCGTCGAACCTGTCGGTGGCCTTCTCGAAGCTTGGGAAACGCGTGCTGCAGATCGGCTGCGACCCGAAGCACGATTCGACCTTCACCCTGACGAAGCGCCTCGCCCCCACGGTGATCGACGCCCTGGAGGCGGTGCAATTCCATTCGGAGGAGCTGCGGATCGAGGATTTCGTGGCCGAGGGCTACAATGGCGTCATGTGCGTGGAGGCTGGCGGCCCGCCGGCCGGCACCGGCTGCGGCGGCTACGTCGTCGGCCAGACGGTGAAGCTCCTGAAGGAGCATCATCTTCTGGAAGATACCGACGTCGTCATCTTCGACGTCCTCGGCGATGTGGTCTGCGGGGGCTTCGCCTCACCGCTCCAACATGCCGACCAGGCCCTCATCGTCACCGCCAACGACTTCGATTCGATCTTCGCCATGAACCGGATCGTGGCCGCGATCCATTCGAAATCGAAGAACTATCCCGTGCGGCTCGGCGGCGTCATCGCCAACCGCTCGGCCAAGACCGACGAGATCGACCGTTTCAACGCCGCCGTCGGCCTGGAGCGCATCGCTCATTTCCCCGATCTCGACGTGGTCCGGCGCTCGCGCCTCAAGAAATCGACCTTGTTCGAGATGGAGCCGACGCCCGAACTCATCGCAGTGACGGACGAGTACATGCGGCTCGCAGCCCATCTCTGGGCCGGCGGCAAGCCGCTCTCGGCGATGCCGATGAAGGACCGTGACCTGTTCGAGTTCCTCGGGTTCGATTGAGGGGGCAGGCCGATGCATACCGGGACCTACGCCGAGCGCCGCTCGCAACTGACCACCTATTTCGACCGCACGGCGGTGGAGGCCTGGGCGCGCCTCACCACCGACGCCCCGGTCTCGAAGATCCGCGCCACGGTGCGGGCCGGCCGCGACGCCATGCGGGCGAACCTCCTCTCCTGGCTGCCCGAAGATCTCACCGGCCGGCGCATTCTCGATGCCGGCTGCGGGACGGGAGCCCTCAGCGTCGAGGCCGCCCGCCGCGGGGCGGAGGTGGTCGCCATCGACGTCTCGCCGACGCTGGTGGGCCTCGCCCGCGAGCGCAGCGCCGAGCTGCTCGGCGGCCACCATATCGACTTCCGCGTCGGCGACATGCTCGATCCCTGGCTCGGGCGCTTCGACCACGTGGTCGCCATGGATTCACTCATCCATTACAGCGCCAGCGACATCGTCCGGGCGCTCGCCGAATTCGGCCTGCGGACCGACGGATCGCTGGTCTTCACCGTGGCCCCGCGCACGGCGCTCCTCGCCCTGATGCACGCCGCCGGCCGGCTCTTCCCGCGCGGCGACCGGGCGCCCGCCATCGTGCCGATCACCGAAGGCGGCCTGCGCCGCCGGATCGGCGGGGAGGCCGCACTCGCCGGGTTCGCTGTGGGGCGGACACAGCGGGTCAATAGCGGGTTCTACCTGTCGAACGCCGTGGAGTTGGCGCGGAAAAGCCCTCCCCGCATCGCTGGGGAGGGGGGAACCGTGCCATGAAACCCGCCGACCTCACCGCCCGCCTGCTCACGCGTTTAGGCCCCGGCCTGATGCCGTTCCTGCCCTTCGCCGACGCGGCGACGCCGGAACTGCCGCTGGGGCGGCTGCTGCGGCTGTCGCTGTTCCAGGTGACGGTGGGGATGGCCGCCGTGCTTCTCATCGGCACGCTGAACCGGGTGATGATCGTCGAACTCGAAGTCCCGGCCTGGATCGTGGCCGTGATGCTGTCGCTGCCGCTGGTCTTCGCCCCCTTGCGGGCCCTGGTGGGGTTCCGCTCGGACACCCACCGCTCGGTCCTCGGCTGGCGCCGCGTCCCCTACATCTGGTTCGGCACCCTGCTGCAGTTCGGCGGGCTCGCCATCATGCCGTTCGCGCTGCTGATCCTGTCCGGCGACACCACCGGCCCGGCCTGGCCGGGCCATGTGGCGGCGGCTCTGGCCTTCGTCATGGTGGGGGCCGGCCTCCACACCACCCAGACCGTCGGCCTCGCGCTCGCCACCGATCTCGCCCCCGCCCATGCGCGACCGAGGGTCGTGGCCCTGCTCTGCGCGATGCTGCTGGCCGGCATGGTGGTGAGCGCGGTCGCCTTCGGGCTGCTGCTGGCAAACTTTTCCGCGATCCGCCTGATCCAGGTGATCCAGGGCGCGGCCCTGGTGACGATCCTCCTCAACGGCATCGCCCTGTGGAAGCAGGAGGCGCGGCAGCCGGGGCGGACCGCCAGGGACCTGCCGCGTCCGAGCTTCTCGCAATCCTGGTCAGCCTATGCCGGCAGCGGCTTGGCGCGACGGCGCCTCGTCGCCACCGGTCTCGGCACGGCGGCCTTCTCGATGCAGGACATCCTGCTCGAACCCTATGGCGGGCAGATCCTGCATCTGCCGGTGGCCGCCACCACGGCGCTCACCGCGATGCTCGCGGCCGGAGGCGGGGTCGGCCTGTTGCTCGCCGCGCGCTGGCTCGGCCGGGGCGGCGATCCGTTCCGGGTCGCGGCGGCCGGCAGCGTCGTCGGCATCGTCGCCTTCTCGGCGGTGATCTTCGCCGCGCCCCTCGCCTCGGCCCAGCTCTTCACCACCGGCGTCACGCTCATCGGCCTCGGCGGCGGTCTGTTCGCGCACGGAACCCTCACCGCCTCCATGGCGAAGGCGGGGCCGGAAGAGACCGGGCTCGCGCTGGGCGCCTGGGGCGCCGTCCAGGCCAGTGCCGCGGGCATCGCCATCGCGGCAAGCGGCATCCTGCGCGATGTCGGCTCCAGCCTTTCGGCCTCAGGGGCGCTGGGCGAGGCAATGAGCGACCCATCGGTGGGCTACCTCATCGTCTACCACATCGAGATCGCACTGCTCTTCGCGACGCTACTGGCCATCGGGCCCCTCGTCCGCGATCCCACCACCCGCCTCAGGCAGGGGCGCGCCCTCCTGCCGACCCCCGTTTCCCGTCAAGGAGCCTGACCATGCAACGAGGTGAAATCACGGGTTACATCGACGTCGCCCAGGTCGTGCTCTACGCATTCTGGATCTTCTTCGCCGGCCTCGTCTTCTATCTTCGGCGGGAAGACCGGCGCGAAGGCTATCCGCTGGAGAACGAAGTGGCCGGACGCCTGAAGCGGCCGGACCCGATCTTGATCCCGAGCCCGAAACAGTTCCTGCTCTCGAACGGCCTGGTGAAGACCGCGCCGCAGACCGACATGCAGCCCGCCCGGAACTACAGCGGCCACAAACGCGAGGTCTGGCCCGGCGCTCCGATGGAGCCGGATGGCGATGGGCTTCACGACCAGATCGGCCCCGGCTCCTATGTCGACCGGGACGACCATCACGACCGGACCTGGGACGACGAGAAGCGGATCGTCCCCTTACGCGTCGCCGAGCATTTCGTGGTGCACGAGGATGGTCCCAACCCGATCGGCATGACCGTGTTCGGGGCCGACCGGAAGGTGGCGGGCATCGTCAGCGACCTCTGGATCGATCGCGGAGAGTCGATGGTCCGCTATGTCGAGGTCGAGCTCGCCGGGGGCGGGCGCCGGGTGCTGATGCCCAACACCTTCTGCCGGACGGGCCGGTTCACCCGTACCGTGAAGACCGAGGCGCTACTGGCCCATCAGTTCGCGGACATCCCCGGCCAGAAGGCCCCGGATTCGGTGACCCTCTACGAAGAGGAGCGGATCATGGCCTATTTCGGTGCCGGCACCCTCTACGCCACGGCGGACCGCCAGGAGCCGTTCCTGTGAGCCGCGCCGCGAGACACCGCCCCGGCGTTCCCGCCAACGCCTTCGACGCTCCGCCCGGCTTGCCAGCACCGCTGCCGCCCGGTGAGCATATCCTCTGGCAGGGCCGCCCCTGCGGCTTCGGCATCGCCGCCCGGGCCCTGCATATCCGCCTCGTCGGCCTCTGGTTCGTCGGACTGGCCCTCTGGGCGGCGATCCCGCCCCTCGCCGAGGGCAACCTCACCCAGGCCGCGCTGGTGGCCGGGCCGACCCTCGCCGTCGGCAGCGGCGCGCTGGCCCTGCTCGGTCTGCTCGGCTGGCTCTCCGCCCGCTCGACCACCTACACGATCACCAATCGTCGGGTGGTGATGCGGCTCGGCATCGCCCTGCCGATGACCCTCAACCTGCCTTTCACCCTGATCGAGCGCGCCGGCTGCAAAGTTTTTACAGATGGCAGTGGTGATCTGCCTTTACGGCTCCGGGCCGGCAACCGCGTCGCCTACCTTCATCTCTGGCCTCATGCCCGGCCATGGGTCCTTTCACGACCTGAACCGATGATGCGATCGGTGCTGGAGGCAAAGCAGGCAGCCGAAATCCTCGCCCAGGCTCTGTCAACTGCACTTGACACAACAGAGGAAACCGCGGCTCCTATCGTGGTCGCGCGGAAACGGCAGGTACGTCCTCCGCGCCTCGCCAACGCGAGTTGAATGCAGGGAGGAAACGCGATGACGGCGAAGGCTGATGCCGCCCGGATTCCGCGACCGCTGGTCATCGGGGCGCTCGGGCTCATGGGGTTCGTGACCGTCGTAGTGGGGGTCGGCCGCAGCGAGGGGATTGGCCTCTCACACATGCCGCCGGCCCGGATCGTCCGCTCTGTCGATCTGACCCCGGATGACCGCGCCGACGGCGCCATCGTTATCCGGGATGCCCGGACCCAGGACGTCATCACCATCGTCGAGCCCGGCCAGGACAATTTCGTCCGCGCCACCTTGCGCGGCTTCGGCCAGGCCCGCCTGCGCGCCGGCCTCGGCCGGGGGCAGCCCTTCCGCCTGACGCGCTTCGCCGATGGCGGCCTCGAACTCTCCGACCCGTCGACGGGCCGCACCGTCAATCTCGGCGCCTTCGGCCCGTCGAACTTCGTCGCCTTCATGAGGCTCCTCCCCGAGACGAGGCTCGCCGACAGCGGAGCGGTGCGATGAGTGCCTGGTTCGGACGGCGGATCGTCGAGGTACCCTGCACCGTCGAGATCGAGCAGACCCCCGAGACGCTCCACGCCCACGTGACCCTGGACGCCACGTTCGAGATCGAACCGGGCGACGAGGTCCAGGTCCACGACGCGCCGACCTCCGTGCCCTACGGCGAGCGCCTCGTGGTCCGCCGCACCGCCACGGTCACCCGTGCCGGCATCCTGGAGCGGCTCTGGACCAAATTCGCCGGCCATTTCGAGCTCACCGAACTCTACGAAGTCAGCTTCTCAGAGAGGAGGCGCCTGTGAACGTCTCGATCCAGCACCAAGGCCCGAAGAGCGTCACGCCGAAGCTGCCCATGAACGAGGGCACAAAGGCCGCCCAGGAGACGACCTTCCTCTCGCCCCGCTTCTACACCACCGATTTCGAAGAACTCGACCGCACCGATGTCGAGCCCGTGCGCAAGCAATGGGACATCCTGATCGCGGAACTGCGCGCCGACCCGAACAAGCGCCATTTCACCCGCAACGAGGAGTTCGACCTCGACATGTCCGGCCTCGACCCGGACCTGCGCAAGGAATTCATGGATTTCCTCGTCTCCTCGATCACCGCCGAGTTCTCCGGCTGCGTGCTCTATGCGGAGATGAGGAAGCGCGCCAAGAACCCAGACATCCGCGAGTTGTTCGGCTTCATGAGCCGGGACGAGGCCCGCCACGCCGGCTTCATCAACGACGTGCTCAAGGATTTCGGCATCGGCGTCGATCTGGGATTTCTGACCAAATCGAAGAAATACACCTTCTTCCGGCCGAAGTTCATTTTCTACGCCACCTATCTCTCCGAGAAGATCGGTTACGCCCGCTACATCACGATCTTCCGCGAGCTGGAGCGCAACCCGGACAGGCGCTTCCACCCGATCTTCAAGTGGTTCGAGAAGTGGTGCAACGACGAGTTCCGCCATGGCGAAGCCTTCGCGCTGCTCATGCGGGCCAACCCCAAGCTGACCACCGGCATCAACCGCTACTGGATCAAGTTCTTCCTGCTCGCCGTCTTCGCCACCATGTATGTGCGCGACCATTGCCGGCCGCATTTCCACAAGGCGCTCGGGGTCGATCCGACCGATTACGACTTCAAGGTGTTCCGGATCACCTCCGACATCTCGAAACAGACCTTCCCGCTCACACTCGACCTCGACAATCCGAAGTTCAAGGCGGCCCTCGACCGGCTCCTCGTCTGTTCGACCAGGCTCGCCGATGCCAAGGCGCAGGGCGGGATCGTGGGGAGGCTCAAACAGGGTGCCTGGATCGCGGCCTCGGCGGTCAACTTCGTCCGGCTCTATGCCCTGCCGACCATCGACAACCCGATGCCGGCCGAGATCCGACTCGAGCCGGTCTGGTAGCGTGGGTTCCTATGCGGTCCCCGCGCTCTACGCGATCGTGGTCTGGTGGTTCTCCACCGGACTGATCCTGCTTCTCGACCTCAAACCCCGGCACACCCATGCCTGGAGCATGGCGGGAGCGACCCTGGTGCTGGCCGGCGCCGTCTGGGCCATCGCCCGAAGCGCCGGCGACACGAGCGAGGCGGGGGCCTATATCGCTTTCACCGGAGCGCTGCTGGTCTGGGGCTGGCAGGAGATGAGCTATTACATGGGCTTCGTGTCCGGCCCACGTGCCGTCGGATGCGCACCGGGCACGCGAGGCCTCGCCCGCTTTCGGGCGGCGGTGGCCACCAGCCTATGGCACGAGGCGGCGATCGTCGCCGGGGGAGCGGCCATCCTCGCCCTCACCTGGGGCGAGCCAAACCGTTTCGCCCTGTGGACCTATCTCACCCTCTGGGGAATGAACCTCTCGGCCCGGCTCAACATGTTCCTGGGCGTACGCAACCTCAATGCCGAGTTTCTCCCCGAGCATCTCAGCTACCTCTCGTGCTTCCTCACCAGGAAGCCGATGAACATGCTGTTCCCGGTCTCGGTCGCCGTCGGGACAGCGCTGACGGTGGCGATCGGGCTGGCCGCCATCGACGAGCCGGCACTGCCACACGATGTCGTGGGCCTGACGATTCTGACCACAATGCTGGCGCTCGCCACCCTGGAACACGGGTTCCTGATGCTGCCGCTGCCCTCCGCCGCCCTTTGGGGCTGGAGCCTGCCCTCGGGCAAGAGGCCGTCCCTGCGCGCCGAACCAGCGCCGGTGCATCCCCGCGACGCCGCCTGATCCCTCGATCCGCCTTCACTGATCCAAGCTGTGACCGCGCGCTTCCATATCGGACGGGTCGGCGGAAACATGTCGCGTCGATCTACTGGGTAATTTATTGTCGTCCAAAAGCGTCAAGTTTAGTTGACACACTCATGCACTCGGTGGTCAAAAAAGCTGCCGGGACAAGGCAAGGCGTCGCTCGTTCAGACAGGTCGCCGCTCGTTGGGGAAAGGGACGCCATGAACTACGAGACATTCTTCGGGAACGAGTTGGCCGGTCTCCACCGCGAGGGCCGCTACCGCGTCTTCACCGATCTCGAGCGCCAGAACGGCCGCTTCCCCCACGCCACTCATCACAGCCCCAGCGGCGAGCGCCCGGTGACGGTCTGGTGCTCCAACGACTATCTCGGGATGGGCCAGAACCCTGTCGTGCTCGAAGCCATGCACGAGGCGCTCGACCGCTGCGGCGCCGGGGCCGGCGGTACCCGCAACATTTCCGGCACCAACCATTACCACGTGCTTCTGGAGCAGGAGCTCGCCGACCTCCACCGCAAGGAGGCGGCCCTGCTCTTCACCTCCGGCTACGTCTCGAACTGGGCGGCGCTGGGCACGCTGGCCGGCAAGCTGCCGGGCTGCGTCGTGCTGTCGGATGCCGAGAACCATGCCTCGATGATCGAAGGCATCAAGGCCTCCCGCGCCGAGCGGCACATCTTCCGCCACAACGACCCGGAGGATCTCGACCGCAAGCTGCGGATGATCGACCCGGCGCGGCCCAAGCTCGTGGCCTTCGAGTCGGTCTATTCCATGGACGGTGACATCGCGCCCATCGCCGAGATCTGCGACGTCGCCGAAGCCCACGGCGCGCTCACCTATCTGGACGAGGTCCACGCGGTCGGCCTCTACGGCCCGCGCGGCGGCGGCATCTCCGAGCGGGAGGGCCTCGCCCACCGCCTCGACGTCATCGAGGGGACGCTCGGCAAGGCCTTCGCGGTCCATGGCGGCTACATCACCGGCTCGGCCAAGCTCTGCGACTTCGTCCGCAGCTTCGCCTCGGGCTTCATCTTCACCACCTCACTGCCCCCGGCGGTGGCCGCCGGCGCGGCGGCGAGCATCCGCCATCTCAAGGCCAGCGGCAGCGAGCGCGAGCGGCATCAGGAACGCGTCGCCAGGGTCCGGGCCCGGCTCGACGCCGCCGGCATCCCCTACCTCCCCAACGACAGCCACATCGTGCCGGTGATGGTCGGCGACCCCGTCCTGTGCAAGGCGATCAGCGACACGCTGCTCGACGAGTTCGGCATCTACGTCCAGCCGATCAACTACCCCACCGTGCCGCGCGGGACGGAGCGCCTGCGCATCACCCCGTCGCCGCTGCATTCGGACGCCGACATCGACCATCTGGTGGGAGCGCTGGCGGCGATCTGGACGCGGATGGGCGTGGAGCAGGCGGCGGCGGAGTAGCATTCCCTCTCCCCGCCGGGCGGGGAGAGGACCTCGTCCTCCCCCCGTCGGGAGGCGAGGTGAGCCCGGCAGGGCGAAGGTGAGGGGGTCCCTCCGGACGGGGCTCCTTCGACAGCGCCCCCTCACCCTTGGCTGCCGCCTCGTTTCGGACCCGACAAGGGGTCCGAAACCCTCTCCCCGCAGGCGGGGAGAGGGGACCATCCAGAGCTTGAATCGGGTTACCGGGAGACTGTCGATGATCGTCAACGGAACGGCCCGAACCGCATCCCTTCCGTCAAACGCCCACCCTCGCCCCGAGAAACCGGAGCGCGACGCGAGCCAAGGTATCCTCCGGAAGCCCCGAAACGACCCGGCCCCCTCCTTCACGGCCCCGCCCGTCACCTTCCCCTTCTCCGCCATCGTCGGGCAGGACGAGATGCGGCGAGCCCTGATGATCGCGGCGGTGGACCCCTCCGTGGGCGGCGTCCTCGTCTTCGGCGACCGGGGCACCGGCAAGTCCACCGCGATCCGGGGCCTCGCCGCCCTGTTGCCGCCGATGAAGGCGGTGATCGGCTGTCCCTATTCCTGCGATCCCGCCAAACCCGCCAGCGAATGCCCGCATTGTTCCGGCCGCACCGACGCCAGGCGAAGCCACCTCGCGCCGGTGCCGGTGGTGGACCTGCCTCTGGGCGCCACCGAGGACCGGGTGGTGGGCGCGCTCGACCTCGAACGGGCGCTCACCCGTGGCGAGAAGGCGTTCGAGCCGGGGCTGCTGGCCCGGGCCAATCGCGGCTTCCTCTATATCGACGAGGTCAACCTCCTCGACGATCACCTCGTCGATCTCTTGCTCGACGTGGCTGCCTCCGGGATCAACACCGTGGAGCGCGAGGGGTTGAGCGTCCGGCACCCGGCGAAATTCGTTCTGGTGGGCAGCGGCAACCCGGAGGAGGGGGAGCTGCGGCCCCAGCTCCTCGACCGGTTCGGCCTCGCCGTGGAGGTGACGACCCCGACGGACCTGCCCACCCGCATCGACGTGGTGCGCCGGCGCGACGCCTATGAGCGCGACCCCGCGGGGTTCTGCGCCAGCTATGCCAAGGCCGACCGAGCGCTGCAGAAGTGCCTCACCGCCGCCAGGGCGCGCCTTCCCGGGCTCGACGTCCCCGACGCGACCCTGGAGGCCGCGGCCCGGCTCTGCCTCGCTCTGGGCACCGACGGCCTGCGTGGTGAGCTGACTTTGATGCGCACCGCCCGGGCGCTGGCCGCCTATGAGGGGGCCGAGACCGTGGGAATCGACCATCTCCGGCAGGTCGCGCCATCGGCCTTGCGCCACCGCCTGCGCCGCAACCCGCTCGACGAATCCGGCTCCACCGCCCGCGTCGCGAGGGCGGTGGAGGAGGTGCTGGGCTCGTGAGCGAGAGCTCGGCGATCTGGGCCGAGGCCCTGCGTGTCGCCCGGCTCGTGGCCGCCGACCCGCATGGCTGCGGCGGCGTGGTGGTGCGTGCCGGGGCCGGCCCGGTGCGCGACCGCTGGCTCGACATCCTCCGCGAAAACCTCAACCCCGGCAAGCCGTTACGGCGGATGCCGGCGGGGATCGCCGAGGATCGGCTGATCGGCGGGCTCGACCTCGCCGCGACGCTTGCGGCCGGGCGGCCGGTGGCCCAGGCGGGGCTGCTGGCCGAGGCCGATGGGGGACTTCTCGTAGCCGCGATGGCCGAGCGGATGGGGCAGGGCACCGCCGCGCATCTCGCCGCCGCCCTCGATACCGGGCGTCTCAGGGTGGAGCGGGACGGGCTGGCGGAGACCCGGCCGGCGAAGGTAGGGCTCGTCCTCCTCGACGAGGGGATCGGCGAGGACGAGGCCGCCCCGGCCTCCCTGACCGATCGGCTGGCCTTCCATATCGACCTCACGACCGTGCCGCCGAGCGCCATGCGACGGGTGCTTCGACCGCCATGCGACGGCCTTTCGCCGGAATCCGAAATGCCGCCGCATGGCGGTGCGCCGAGCGGCCACGATCCCGTCGCGGAGCTGAGCGAGGTCGCGGCCCGGCTCGGCATCGACTCCTTGCGCGCGCCGCTCCTCGCCCTCCGGGTGGCCCGCCTCCTCGCCCGGCTCGACGGGCGCGCCGAGACCGCCGAGGCGGATGCGCGGGAGGCCGCGCGCCTCGTCCTCGGCCATCGCGCCACCCGCCTGCCGGAACACGAGCCAGCCCCCGGGGAGGAGCCGGAGGAGGGCGAGCCGTCTCCCCCCGAACAGGCGCCCGCCGAACAGCGAGAGCCCGGCCCCGAGCCGGAGGAGGGCACCGGACAGGCGAGCGAGGACCGCATCCTCGAGGCCGCCCGCGCCGCGATTCCCGCCGGGCTCCTCGCGATGCTGATGCGGGACGGCCCGCGCCTGCGGATGCCGAAGGCCGGCAAGGCCGGGGCGAAGGCCGTCTCCGCCCGCTCCGGCCGCCCCATGGGCGCGCGGCCGGGCGATCCGCGAAGGGCCCGGCTCGATCTCATCGCGACCTTGCGCGCCGCAGCCCCGTGGCAGGACCTCCGCCGGCGGACGGAGGGGGGCGGCACCTGTCTCATGATCCGCCCCGACGACATCCGAATCACCCGATTCCGGCAACGGACCGAGACCACGACGATCTTCACCGTCGACGCCTCCGGCTCCTCCGCCCTGGAGCGGCTGGCCGAGGCCAAGGGGGCCGTCGAGCTCCTCCTCGCCGAAGCCTATACGCGGCGGGACAAGGTCGCCCTGGTGGCGTTCCGGGGGGCCGGCGCGGAGCTGGTCCTCGCGCCGACGCGCTCCCTGGTGCGGGCGCGACGCGGGCTCGCCGCCCTGCCCGGAGGCGGTGGGACGCCGCTCGCCGCCGGCATCGACGCCGCCGGAAAGGTGGCCCTCGGGGTCCGGCGCGGCGGCGGGACGCCGGTGGTGGTGATGCTCACCGATGGACGGGCCAACGTCGCCCGGTCGGGGATCGCCGGGCGGGAGCGCGCGGGCGAGGATTCGCTCAAAGCCGCCCGCCTTTTCCGCGAGGCGGATGTCCGCGCCATCCTGATCGACACGGCTCAGCGGCCGCAGGATTCGGCGCGCCGCCTCGCCGCCGCCATGGGGGCGCGCTATCTGCCCCTGCCCCATGCCGATGCGGGGGCGATGAGCGCCGCGATCCGGTCGGCGAGGGAATAAAGGGTTCCAGCATGCGCGCGCCCGCCGAACGACCCCGCTGGGAGAGCGAGGGCGCCGACTGGCCGCACCGCGAGACGAGCCGCTTCGTCACGGCCTCCGGCCTCAACTGGCACATCCAGGAAATGGGGGAGGAAGGAGCCCCGACCGTGCTGCTGCTCCACGGCACGGGGGCCGCCACCCATTCCTGGCGGGGGCTGATGCCGCTCCTGGCGACGCGGTTCCGGGTCATTGCCCCGGACCTGCCGGGCCACGGCTTCACCGACCCGCTCCCCGCCGCAAAACTCTCCCTGCCGGGGATGGCGAGCGCCCTGGGCGACCTCCTCGACAGCCTCGACCTCCGCCCGAGCCTGGTCGTCGGCCATTCGGCGGGGGCGGCGCTCCTGGTCCGGCTCTGCCTCGACGGGCGGATCGCGCCCGATCTCCTGGTGGCGCTCAACGGCGCGCTCACCCCGTTTCCCGGCCTCGCCTCGGTGCTGTTCCCCAGCATGGCGCGGCTGCTCTTCCTCAACCCGGTGACCCCCAAACTCTTCGCCTGGACAGCCGACCGCCCGGCGGTGGAGCGCCTGATTCGCGGCACCGGCTCGCGCCTCGACGCCCAGGGGCTCGATCTCTACCGCCACCTGTTCCGCAAACCCGGCCACGTGGCCGGAGCGCTGGGCATGATGGCGAACTGGGACCTCGCCACCCTCGACCGCGCCATCCCCCGCCTCGCCACCCCGACGCTCCTCGTGGTCGGCAGCGAGGACAAGGCCATCTCCCCCGACACCGCCTTCGCCCTGAAGAAGCGCCTGCCCCACGCCCGCGTGGAGCTGCTGCGCGGCCTCGGCCACCTCGCACATGAGGAGGCACCGGAGAAGGTGGCGGCGGTGATTTTTGGGGCGATGGATTTGGCGGTGGGGGAGGGGGCCGGGGTTACCGCATCGCCGTGACGATGGGGTCGTGCAGGCTCATTCTGCAAACGACGCCTTGCGGCACTGCACCAAGAGCGGATGTTGGCAGCACGCCTGGAAGCGGACGTTTCGCAATCGACGCCATTGCCGCCATACTGCGAGCCGGGGCGATATAGCCGCAGATCATTGCCGCGACGGCTTGCAGCCGATCCAAATTGGCCAGGATCGCTGAAGCGCGAAGGCCGTTTGATGAGGCGCATAGCCGGATTGAACTAGCCTCACCGCCTTGGCCACTCTATCTTTTACATATGAGCAGCGATCAAATGGCAGCCGGTGATGACAAAGCAAATTCAAGCCCAAAAAGGCTTTCACCATCGGCGTTTATGCGCAACCTGCGTCCAGAATTATATTCTGACTCTACAGATAAGGCTTCGTACCGCCTTGATCGCCCTATTTTAGAATATCAGCTTGACACCATTACTAGCCGCAACCAGCATCAGGCTTTCGAACTGTTCTGTCGAAAGCTTTGCGAGAGAACCATTTGCCCGAACCTGAGGCCACAAACTGGACCAGAAGGCGGCGGCGACGGCAAGGTCGATTCAGAAACCTATCCAGTCGCCGACGAGCTATCGATGTTCTTCATCGGCGAGCCCAGTGCCGGAAGGGAACGATGGGCTTTTGCTTTCAGTGCAAAGGAAAAATGGAAGGAAAAAGTGCGCAGCGACGTGGCCGGTATCATCGATACAGGTCGTCAGTATGATCGCATTATCTGTGTTACCAGCAGAGCGGCAAAATCGAAAGATCGCTTTGATCTGGAAGAGGAGCTTAAAAATAAATACAACGCACAAGTTACAATCCATGATCGCAACTGGATCGCCAAAGAAATCATTGAAAATGAGCGCAAGGATATCGCTTTCAATTATTTAGGGGTCGGCGAGGCAAAAAACGATCCGTTCAATCTGGGTCCGACTGATTATTCCCGCGCAAAGCAACTGAGAGACATTGAAGCCGCGCTAGACGATCCACAAGCCTTTGCAGGCATGAGGATGCAAAGTGCGTCAGAGGCTTTAATCGCGGCGAAGCTATCCCGCAACCTCGAAAAACCCCGCATTGAAACTGACGGCCGTTTCGCGAGAGCAATACGGATTGCCAAGGCGCAGGGTACAGAGCGTCAAATACTTGAAAGCCGGTATGAGCACATTTGGTCCGCCTTCTGGTGGTTTGACGACGTTGATTTTTTACAGGAGCATTACCCGGATTTTGAAAAAGACGTTCTGGCCACTAACCACACCATAACGCTCGAATTCTTGTGTAACCTCTATCAGTTATTTGTGAACTGCGTCATTCACGGGCTTCTGACGCGCGAGCAGGCCCAGCTTGATGAAAGAGGTGACAGGATACGCGCTGTGCTTGTGCCCATGGCAGCCGACAAGGAGCGGCCGAATAACGCCCTGGAAGCACGGACTCTGCTTTCAATGGCCTGCATCAACCGGATCGTGCTGGATGATACGCCGAAAGCACTCCCGGAAGTATGGCGGGATTTTTCCTCGATTATAGACGACGCGGGCGGCCTGGCTGAATTCAACGCCAGCCGCCTTGAAAAGATGGTCGATCTGTGCGGGCATATGGCTGGCAACGACCCCGATTATACGCTTCTTGTAGAGAAACTGGCGGATTTCGTATCGACCCGGAAAAGCGAAGGGGAAGGTGCGATCATTCTTCTAAATCGCGCGCGGAAACTAGACATTGAACATAGCCTGGATATCATCCGGCTACTCGGCAAAGCGACTGTGCGACTTACTAAAAAAGAATATAGCAGCCATCTGATCGAGGCGTTGTATATCCTTTCGGTTGCCTATCAAAGCGTAGGGTTGCCATGGGCAGCAAGATCTGCTGCTATTTTTGCAGTATCTAGTGCCGTCATCGAGGGGGAGTTTGACGGTGAAATACCGCCGACTTTCGCGAGTGCGGCAAAACTCTGGGCATTGACGGCATTTTCCTTAGGCCATCTGCCTGACTATCTATACGCCATCCAGCTTCTGAACGGCGCCCTTATAACTCTCCCGCTCGACGATGCGTACAAGGAAACGTTGCAGGATCGCACCCAAGAGCTCGATTTTTTCCTTGCCGGATATTTTCTGAATTTGAAGCCAGCCGATTTGGATCGACTTACCATTGTGCCGGACCTACTGGCCGGTCTGGAAATGTTCACCGCCCGGACGGCGTTGCTCTACATCAACGGTCATTTGCCGGTCTTGCGCAAGGATGGCAGCATACCGGCAGCAAAGTCCGACGCCGATGTCCATGCCTTGATGTCGACCATGGCCAGCCAGCCGGTCGGCCAGGAGCATTCCAAAGCGCTCATACTTAACGAAGAAGGCCAGCAGATTCTGCGCACCTCTGTGGTGGGCATGAATATCAGCCTGACGCACACCACGACCGTTCAATCGACCATAATCGCGGAGATGGTCCTTGGATCAATCGAGGCTTTCTTCGGGACGGCCCTAAATCAGCGGGTTGTGCCCCATACTGAACGACTGTCGCTTGTGCTGGAAGAGCGATCAGACATTGAGGCGCCGTCGATCTCTGTAAACAAGCTGGACTATGAAATCACTCTGAAATGGCCACAGTCTGTTTCACCGACAAGTTTCCCGCAACAGGCAGTGCTGCAAAAATTCCTGCTCGAATGCGCGGCACAGATATTTGGATTGACATGCTATACGCCTGATACGGAGGCAGTAATCAGAATTCTGTTTGAGGATGATGCTGCACAGCAACGCATGATGATGGTGACGGCCACAGCCAACAGCTATCATCGGGTAGCAGTTAAATTTCTTTCCCGTCTGTCAGATTGGCCCGCCCCCGAACAGACCTACCCGCCTGTCCTACCGCGGCCTGTCTTAAATATTATGAAACTGGAAAGCGAGCCCGAGCCGGTCAGAGCTGAAGCGACTGACCCTTCAAAACCATCTCGGTTGAAGATCGAGTCACACCGCGACGTCAGCGTGCGATCCATAATCGATCTACATGCTTGGGATCAGGCAAGGTGGAAAGGGGTCGGCTACCTGTCTTTTGAAGACCAGCACCCGCCTGTGATGATGCTCCTTTTTGAAAATGAGGAAGCGGCCACGAAAATTTTCGAGCGGTGGCTAGAACGTGTTGGAGGTAAAGACTCGAACAATGCAGTCCGAATTTCCGTAATTCGAGCGCTTCCTGGTTGTGACAAAAATCATTATAGCGTTATGATCTATGCGCAAACGCCTTCATCCGAGGATACACCAAACGATAAAACCTCTTTTATCATGACTTCGCGCATAAAAACCATGCAGCCCACTACAGATGAAAATCTGAATAGATTTTTGAATGAGTATAAAAGATATGGGTGTTATTTCATCGCTCCGGCGACTCTCTCCGGCTCGAAGGAGCCCTGGCCGATAGTCAAATTAAAGATCCTGAAGGGCCACCTTGACGTCAAAGACGCCTCTGAAATCGGGGAGCATGACGTTGAACGGATGGCGCTTGGCCGAAAAGCCGGTCAAGACGACTGATCGACACTCAAGGCGCTTTTTAGAGTGCGTGGAAGCGGACCTTCTCAGTGCCCGCTTTGGGTCAGTATATGCCCTTAGCCGGAACTCACATTCGGCACGCTATAGGGCAGTGTTTGCGGCGCGTACAAACCGATTCAAACCGAAACCGGTTAGTTGTCGGGAGCGAAGTTCTACTTTCAGAAGTGCCTGAAACCTGTCTCGCATCGCCCCCGCAAATCACCACTTGCATCCCCAATTTCACCCCTGACAGTGTCACCCTAAGTTGACACTCAGCGATGTGCCGACCTCCTCGTCCCGGCCGGCCGGTCGCCCCCATGCGGCGGTGATCGGCAGCGGCTTCGGGGGGCTCGCCGCCGCCATCCGCCTCGGGGCGCGGGGCTACCGGGTCACAGTGCTGGAGCGGCTGGACCAGCCCGGCGGGCGGGCGCGGGTGCATCGCCGGGACGGTCCCACCCTCGCCACCGCACCGTTCCTCTTCGAAGCCCCCCCGCATCCTCAAACAGCCCGCACCCCACGCAAAACACATCCGCTCCGGGGGCGGGCGGGGATGTAGGCGAGGTCGAGGGTGAGGTCCTGAGGGGGGAGCTCGTAGCGCATCGACGTCGCCAGGAGGTGGGCGGCGGTGACCAGCAGGGTCTGCGTGAGGCCCTCGCCGGGGCAGCGGTGTCCGTCCGTGGCCGAGCCGCCGCCATGGGAGATCAGGTCGAACGGATCGATGGTCTCGGTGCGGAACCGGTCCGGGTCGAAGCGGTCCGGCGCGTGCCAGCGGCCCGGATCGTGGTTGGTGCCATAGAGGTCCATGAGCGCCCAATCGCCGGTCTCGAACGCATGGCCCCGCCACTCGAACGGCTCGCGGACCCGCCCGCCGATGAAGGGGATGAAGGGATAGGCGCGGCGCACCTCCCAGGCGAAACGCTGGCGCGTGTCCTCGTCCGCCGCGCGGAGGGCCTCGGCCCAATGCGGGTTCTCGTGGAGCGCCATGGCGGCGAACACGACGTAGCGCGCATTCGCCACCGTGGGGCGCAGCAGGTTGATGAGCTCCACGCCGGCCGTCTTTACATCGAGCAGGCGGCCCTCGGCGTCGCGATGGGTGGCGACGGTCCGGGCGGGTCCGGGCGGTGCGTCGCTTCGGCCGCTGCGGATCTCCTCGATCCGTGCCCGCGCCCAGCGTTCGGTGCGGGCGCGGAGGAGATGCCCCCGCCAATTGCGCGGGCCGACGGCGCCCGTGCCGTCGACCATGGCGGCGAACTCGGCCGTCCGCGCATCGACCTCGTCCGGGGCCAGCGGAAGACCGACCCAGTCGCACACCGCCTGCGTGATGACGCGGTGCGCCTCGTCGAGGAGCACCACGCTCTCCCTCGCTGCCCAGCGCGGCACGGCCCGGCGCCAGTGTTCGGTGAACAGGTCGGCGAAGCGCCGGAGGGCGTCCTCCCCCACCAGCGACAGGAACATCGCCTTGCGGTGGCGATGGGCCTCGCCGTCCATCACCATCACGCTGCCATGGTCCTGGATCAGCGCGAAGGTGGTGGGCGGCAGCGCGTGGCGGCGGGTGAAGCGGTAATGGTCGTAGAAGCGTGACGCCGCCTCCCGGCCGGACAGGCAGACCACCGGACTGAGCATCAGCCGCGCCGCGAACAGCTCCGATCCGTGGCGTCGGCAGCGGTTCGGGATGAAGGCATAGCCCTCCGCGAGCAGCGACAGGGTGCTGTCCGGCGCACGCTCCCGGGGAATCGCCGAGCGGTTTCGCCTGTGTCCGTTCATGGCCGACCTTTCTCGAAAACCTCGCGGAATGCCTCGTCCGAGCCGGGTCAACCTCCGCGAGACCGCGCGGTTCACCCTCCGCCTTCAACCAAACGTAGAGCCCAGCCAGGCTATAGTGACCCTTTCTCGAAACAAACATAGGCATAAGCCAGGTTAAAAACCTGGGTTAAACCGGAGACTATCCTTGTATAATGGCTTTTTAATCCCGCCTTCCTCGGAACCATGCTTTCGGTTGCTGGTTGATCGGGTCCACTCCCCAACGTAACGGAGGACAGCATGTCTCAATCCAACGACACGCAGGGCAAGTCGGAGCATCGCGGCGGTTCGGGCAACTTCGCCGAGGATCGTGAGCGCGCCTCGGAGGCCGGCTCGAAGGGCGGTCAGGCCAGCGGCGGCAACTTCGCCAACGCCCCCCAGCGCGCCTCGGAAGCCGGCTCGAAGGGCGGCCAGCAGAGCGGTGGCAACTTCGCCAACGACCCTCAGCGCGCTTCGGAAGCGGGCAAGAAGGGCGGCGAAGCGAGCCACGGCGGCCGCGGCTAGGACGCACGCGACGCGTCGTGGGACCGGGGGGCGATGCCCCTCGGTCCCCGCGCGTGTGTCATCCGACAGCCGCCGGCACCTTTCCGTCGCGGGCGATCACGCTGCGCCGGTGAATCAGCGCTTGCGTCGGTGATTTTTCGGCTGATAGTGTCACCTTATGTTGACACTCAGCGATGTGCCGATGTCCTCGACCCGGCCGGCCAGACGCCCCCATGCGGTGGTGATCGGCAGCGGCTTCGGAGGGCTCGCCGCTGCCATCCGCCTCGGGGCGCGGGGCTACCGGGTCACGGTGCTGGAGCGGCTGGACCAGCCCGGCGGGCGGGCGCGGGTGCATCGCCAGGACGGGTTCACCTTCGATGCCGGGCCGACCATCGTCACCGCGCCGTTCCTGTTCGAGGAACTCTGGACCCTGTGCGGGCGGCGCATGGAGGACGATGTCGTCCTCGCGCCGATGCTGCCCTTCTACCGCATCCGCTTCGAGGACGGCGCGACCTTCGATTACAGCGGCGATCTCGACGCCATGCGCGCCGAGGTCGCGCGGTTCTCGCCCGGGGATGTCGCCGGCTACGAGCGCTTCATGGAGCGCTCGCGGGCGATCTGCGAGGTCGGGTTCGAGCGGCTCGGCCACGTGCCGTTCGGCTCGGTGGCCGACATGCTGCGGATCATGCCCGATCTGGTGCGTCTCGGCGGACACCGCAGCGTCTACGACGTGGTGGCGAGCCACATCCGCGACGAGCGCCTGCGGACGATCTTCAGCTTCCACCCGCTCCTCATCGGCGGCAGCCCGTTCCGGGCGAGCGCGATCTACTGCCTCATCGCCCATCTCGAACGGCGCTGGGGCGTGCATTTCGCGCTGGGCGGCACCGGTCGCCTGGTGGACGGGCTCGCCGGGCTGATCCGGGGGCAGGGCGGGTCGCTCCGCTGCGGCGCGGAGGTCTCGCGCATCCTGGTGGAGAACGGGGCCGCCACCGGCGTCGCCCTCACCTCGGGCGAGCGCATCGCCGCCGACATCGTCGTCTCCAACGCCGATTCCGCCTTCACCCACCGCACCCTCCTGCCCGAGGGCGTGCGGCGGCGCTGGACCGACCGCCGGCTCGACCGGTCGCATTCCTCCATGGGCCTGTTCGTCTGGTATTTCGGCACGAACCGGACCTTCCCGGACATCGCCCACCACACCATCCTGATGGGGCCGCGCTATCGCGGGCTCATCGACGACATCTTCCGGCGGAAGGTCCTATCGAAGGATTTCAGCCTCTACCTGCACCGCCCCACCGCCACCGATCCGCTCCTGGCGCCGCCGGGCTGCGATGCGTTCTACGTGCTCTCCCCGGTGCCCAACCTCGCCGGCGGCCAGGATTGGGCGGTGGAGGCGGAGCCCTATCGCCGCGCCATCGAGCAGCATCTCGAGGCCACCGTGATGCCGGGCCTGTCGGAGAGCATCGTCACCTCGAAGGTGACGCATCCGGGGGATTTCGCGGCGGATTTCCTGAGCTTTCGCGGCTCGGGCTTCGGCCTCGAACCGGTGCTGACCCAGTCCGCCTGGTTCCGGCCGCACAACGCCTCCGAGGACGTGGCGCGGCTCTACCTCGTGGGAGCCGGCACCCATCCCGGCGCCGGCCTGCCCGGCGTCCTTTCCTCCGCCCGAATTCTCGATACCGTGGTGCCGGATGCGCGCGTCTTCGCCTGACTTGTCTCGGCTTGACTATTCCCGGCCACCCCTCTGGGCGATCCCCCATGCGGATGCGGCCGACCACGCCGCCTGCCGGGCGGCGATCCGCACCGGGTCGCGCAGCTTCTTTGCCGCCTCCGCCCTGCTGCCGCCCTCCATCCGCCGGCCGGCCTACGGGCTCTACGCCTTCTGCCGCCTCTCCGACGACGCAGTGGACGACGTGGACGAGAGCGGGCGCCGCCCCGCCGTGGCGCGGCTGCGGATGCGCCTCGACCGGGCCTGCGAGGGCCGCCCCTGCGACGCCCCGGCGGACCGGGCGCTGGCCGACATCGTCTCCGACCACGCCATCCCCCAGGCGCTGCCCGCCGCTTTGATCGAGGGCCTCGCCTGGGATGCGGGCGGCCGCCGCTACGAGACGCTTGGCGACCTCACCGCCTATGCGGCGAGGGTCGCCGCGTCGGTGGGCGCGTTGATGACCCTGGTGATGGGCGTGCGCGACCCCGACGTGCTGGCCCGCGCCTGCGACCTCGGCATCGCCATGCAATTCACCAACATCGCCCGCGATGTCGGCGAGGATGCGCGGGCCGGCCGGCTCTACCTGCCGCGATCCTGGCTGAGGGAGGCGGGGATCGACCCGGACGCGTTCCTGCGCGCCCCCGCCTTCACGCCCGCCCTCGGCGGGATCATAGCGCGCCTGCTCGCGGCGGCGGAGCTCCTCTATGCGCGCTCGGAATCCGGCATTGCCGGCCTGCCTCCCGCCTGCCGCCCGGCGATCCGCGCGGCGCGGCTGATCTATGCCGAGATCGGCCGCGAGGTGGAGCGGGCCGGCTACGATTCGGTCTCCCGCCGCGCCCGCGTGGACGGGCGCCGGAAACTCACGCTCCTCGCCCGCGCCCTGGTCTCGACGGACGACAGGGCGGCCATACGCGAAAAACCCCTGCCGGAGATCCTGTTCCTGATCGAGGCGGTGGCCGCACTTCCGTCGATGGCGCCCCGGATTCCGCCCTGGTGGAACGTGCCGGCGCAGGTGGCGCAGGTGCTCGACCTGGTGGAGACCCTGCGCGAGCGTGAGGCGCTCGGCCGCGCGCCCGCCCCCTCGTGAGCGACCGGCTCTTCGCCGCCTTCGACATCGGCCTCGTCTTCGCCCTCGCGCTGGGGCTGGCCCTGTGGCAGCTCATCGTCGTCCGGCGCAGCATCCGCAAAGACCGGGACGACGCCGCCCGCCGCCCCCCGGACGATCCCGCCGGCTGACCGCGTTCCTCTCCCCTTTGGGGCTACCGGATTCACACATCCGCTCGACGGCCGTTCGCTCTCTCCAAGAGGTTTCGACTCGAGGCGCGACGGGCTCCCTCTCTTGGAAGGAGAGGGCTATCGCATATGCCAATTTGCTTGTCGGAAACCCGCTGGCACCACCCCGTCATCCCGGGTCCGCGCAGCGGAGCCCGGGATCCAGAAACACAAATGGTGCAGGACTTTACACTGTCAGCGGCTCTGGATTGCACGCCTCTGGCGCGGCCCTCCGGGTCCGGGCTCGCCTGTGGCGACCCGGAATGACGGCGTGGTGTCATATGCGATCGCCTTGCCTTCCAGGAGAGGGCACCCGCGCTTGCGAGAGACCAAATCAATCGACCGCATGGATCGTCCGGAGACGGCATGATCCGATGCGCCAGCCTCACCCGAGCGCGGCGGCGATGCTGGCGGAGAGCGGCGTCGTCGGGCGGCTGAGCCGCGACGGCCTCCCTCTCCTGGAAGGAGAGGGCTGGGGTGAGGTGTGGTCCCTCTCCGGAAAGCTCACACACCTCACCCTGTCCCTCTCCTTCCCGGAGAGGGGACCCGCGCTTGCAGGCGACCACATGGATCGTCCGGAGATGGTCTGATCCGAGGCTTGAGCCTCACCCCAGCGCGGCGGCGATGCTGGACGATAACGCCGTCGTCGGGCGGCTGAGCCGCGACGGCCTCCCTCTCCTGGAAGGAGAGAGCTGGGGTGAGGTGTGGTCCCTCTCCGGAAAGCTCACACACCTCACCCTGTCCCTCTCCTTCCAGGAGAGGGACCCGCGCCGACCCGAGACCGCGTGGATCGTCCGGAGATGGCATGATCCGAGGCTTAAGCCTTACCCGAGCGCGGCGGCGATGCTGCTGGACAATGGCGTCGTCGGGCGGCCGATGAGCGTCGAGAGTTGGCGGCCCTCGTCGAACAGGGCGCCGTGCGCGGCATCCACATCCCACGCGGCGAGCCCCTCGGCCAGGACGTCCGGCAGGCCGAAGCTCTTGAGCAGCGCCGCATAGTCCGCCTGCGGCAGGTCCCTGTAGGGGATGTCGCGGCCCGTCTGGCGCGAGAGTTCGGCGGCGAGATCGGCCAAGGTGTAGGCCTCGTCCCCCGCCAGTTCGTAGGTCCGCCCCTCATGGCCGTCGCCGGTCAGCACGAGGGCGGCGGCTTCGGCGAAGTCGGCCCGCGCGGCCGAGGCGATCCGGCCACCACCGGCGCTGCCGAGGAAGGCGCCGCCGGCGAGCGCGCCGGGGATCGAGGCGGTGTAGTTCTCGGTGTACCAGCCGTTCCGCAGGATCGTCGCCGGCAGGTTTGAGCCCGCAATGGCGGCCTCCGTGGCGCGGTGCTCCCCGGCGAGGCTGAGCGGCGAGGTGTCGGCATGCAGGAGGCTGGTATAGACGAGCCGGCCGATCCCGGCCGCTTTCGCCGCCGCGATGACGGTCTCGTGCTGGGCGACGCGCTGGCCGATTTCGCTCGATGAGATCAGCAGCAGGCGCTCGATGCTCCGGAAGGCGTCGGCCAGGGTTTCGGGCCGCGCGTAATCGGCCACCCGCACTGCGACGCCCCGGTCTCGCAGGGCCTGGGCGGCCTCGCTCTCCAGGGATCGCACACCCGCCACGACGGCGCCGGTCGGCACCCGCTCCAGCAAAGCCGCGATGACGAGGCGCCCCAATTGACCGGAGGCGCCGGTGACGAAGACGGTCGCGTTGGTGTGCTCGGGCATCGCAGAGTTCCCTATGGTTCACTTTCGGTACAAGGGAACTAAGTGAGACCGCATCGGCTGTGAAGGAGGCAGGATTTTGGGACAAGGTGACGCCGAGGGAACCGCCCCCGCACCGGCTCAGGCCGAATTGGCGCGGACCTTCGCGGGCTGGCGGACGAGGGCGTTCGAGGCCTCCCGTTGCCCCGTCCGCAACGTGCTGGACCGGACCGGCGACAAGTGGTCGATCCTGATCCTCACCGCGCTGGCCAGCGGCCCGCACCGGTTCAGCGCGATCCTCCGGCTGATCCCCGACCTCTCGAAACGCATGCTGACCCAGACCCTGCGCGACCTCGAACGCGACGGCTACATCGCCCGCACGGTCTACCCGACCAAGCCGCCCAGCGTGGAGTATCGCCTGACCGATCTCGGCGGCACGCTCATGGAGCCCCTGGCGGCGCTCGTCCGCTGGGCGGAGCGGAGCCACCCGGAGATCGAAGCGGCGCGGGTGCGGTTCGATGGGGGTAGGTTGGGGGAGTAGAGTGGGGTTGGCCGGAACGGCGCGTATCTCGGCGGCTCGGTTCTCCCTCAGAGCCTGTTTGATGTCTTTTTTCCAAGACCTTACCTCATCCTGAGCAACCATTAGTCTTTTGCCATGGCGTGTCTCTGGCGAGGACGGTGTTTGCGTAAGTGAGGAGCTTTCTGGCGCAGGCGACGAGACTTTTCTGGTGGGATTTTCCGGCGTCCTTGAGGCGTTTGTAGAGTCGGACGAGGGCGTCGTTCCATCGGAAGGCGGCGGGCAGGGCTGCGGCGTAGAGGGCGGTTCGAACGGTGGCGCGTCCTCCCGCGATGCGGCGCTGGCCCTGATGTCGGCCGGAGCTGTGATCGAAGGGGGCGAGACCGGCGAGGCTTGCGGCCTGCTCGCGGGAGAGGTCTCCGAGTTCGGGCATGCGCACGATGAGGGTGAGGGCGGTGCGCGGCCCGATGCCGGGAACGCTGAGGACGAGGTCGAGGCGTCGGGCGAGATCGTCATGGGCGCGCAGAGCGGTGACGAGGGCCTTGATCCGCGCCGCGCGCTCGGCCTTGAGACGCTGGATCTCGGCGGCGATGTGCTCGCGGATGCGCGGGTCTTGATAGGCCTCCCGCCGTGTCTTGAGGCGGACGACGTCCTCGTCGATCTGCTCGACGAGGCGCAGGGGCTCGGCCAGGGCGACCAGGCGCGGATCGTGGGCTGGCCTGCCGGGTCCGTGAGCCGCCGTGCAGGCGGCGATCAGTCCGGCATCGATGGCGTCGGTCTTGGCCCGGCGCAGGCGAAAGGTCGCGTAGGCGCGGACCTGCCGGGGCTGGAACAGGACCACGTCGAGGCCCGCCTCGCGCAGGGCAGCGGTAGCCCTGCGCTCATAGCCGCCGGAGGCTTCGAGGCCGACCCGGCCGATCCCGAGACGGATCAGCACCGCGACGAGTTCGGCCCGCCCCTCCCCGGTGTTGGGCAGGCGCCAACGCTCGTCGCATCCGTCGACGGCAAGGTCGAGCCAATCCTTGCCGACATCGATCCCGGCTACGGCCGGACCGGTCTTCGTGCTACTGTGTGTCATCTTCGTCGACCCTGCCTTGCAAGCGAACCACGACGTTCAGGCAACCATCCGGGTCCGATGAAGAGGCCGACCGCGATCTTGCTCAGGAGCAGCCAAAAGGCTCAGGCGCCAACGATCCGACGGCCGACCGCCCCACTCCGGACGGCCATCCGGGGTGGGGCATTCCTCACGGAACACGGCGACCATAATCCAAGTCGCTATTGCAAGGTGCCGCGGAGCGGCCTCGAAGGAGGGCTCCAGGGATCGCGCGACCACTGGAGGGCTCCTTCGAGGCCCTTTGCTTGAGCAAAGGGCACCTCAGGATGAGGAGATCTGATTGGATCATCTATTTTGGCATGACAATCCGATTATAAATCCGCTTAAATAGGCTTTATCGGCAACAAATAGGCCCACCTAAAGGCCAACGAAGGCCTCCAACGCCAAGTCATCGTTACCCTACTCCAGAGCGATGGCCGCCCTGATTACGATCGTTGCCGAGCGCAACGCCGAGAGCGTTACCCTGGCCGAACGGCACATCCCAGAAGACACCCAAGATCTATAATCTTATTCAGCATTTCATCCGAAAGGGCTCAAAGCAAGGTCCGGCTCTTTAAGGGGCGGGGAAGATCCGACAGAGTACGGTTCCGATGCTATCGCATGGCACACTGGTGAATTGGGTAGACAGCGGTAGACGTCTAACGGATGGACCCCCTACTCTGGGTCGGCTTCCGACGCTTCTCGGAAGTTCGTAGGGTCTGCTCCGAGATAAGCCCACCGACCGCTGGCGCACAGGTCTGACACGAGATACGGGCTTTTCTCGAGCGTATATGCAATGATCTTGAACCAGACGCATCGGAGATTTGGCATGGATGATATGCCTAAAGTACTTGGTAATATTGTGGAAGAAATGAAGGCCATCAGCCCTCTCTTCGTGGGCTTAATCGACGAAGCGGACGCTCATTTAGCGTTGCTGTCGGAACAGGCCTTGACCGGTGAGGCCTATGCGCGGAGACAGCTACCAATTCAGATTACATCGGAAGCGTCGAAGAAAATTCTTCAATTTCTTGGTAATAATTTATTTTACCTCGAAACAGTTAGTATACTTGGAATAACGCGATATATTTTTGAGCTTCATGTTTGGCTAAAATCGATTGAAAAACATAGGCTTCGTTCAATCGAATTTTTCGTCCAGATTTATGAAGATCAGGAAAAACACATTAAAAGTTACATTAAGCGACTCAACGCTGAAGCCGATTTATTCGATGTGCTTCATGAAGAAGATGGGCTGCCAGATATATTAATCCAACTGGCGCAATCTGACCCCAAGCAATTAACTGCAGACTTCGTTCGTGCCGAGATTGCAAAAAAAGAGACCGCTGTCGATCTGAAGGCACGACGTAAATTTGCGCTCTACCGGCGGGCCGCGACCACCAATGGCTATGGCTTTCAGGCGGAGCTCATACGCAACAAAGCGGTAAAAAAAGCACAAGATCAGTTGGATCAAGTTATTGCAAGCAGGGCAGTTTTCGAAGCACGAATAACCAAGCCGATCCTCGATTTAGAGACGCTGAGCGCCAAAGGGAAGCGCAAACGATGGAATTGGCGGGACGAGGCAGAGCACGTCAGCATGACAGAGGCGTATGATTTTATCTATGGCTATACAAGCCGCCTCCTACACGCCACCCCAACCTCTTTCTTCACAGCAAAGAAAAACCTCGAAATGGAAGAAATGGAGACCTTCCTTGAGTTTTGTTACGTGACGATGCTTGATCTTGTTGAGATAGCGACGAACCTCCGGCGGGGTTGAGATGACCGGCTGGCGCAATGCGGGCTCTCCTAAGCAGCCTTCACACCAATGGCTACGAAGGAGAACGTCGGCTCCGGAAATGGCTGTCGAACCAGATAAAAAGCCAACGTGGGTGCAGAGCTGAATGTCCGCTTACGGGCAATGAGCTCATCTCTGCTTCCCGCCCGATACAGACGTTTCGGGGCGGGTACCAAGCGTCAGATTTTCACCACGAGCCATCAAGAGATGGGTTTGCCGCAATGAGCAATGCGGACATCACTCAACTCGATCTTTCTGTTTCATGGCTACCCTCGCGGTTTCGAAGCGAACATTTGCATTCCGTAGGTTCGAAAATCGATCCCGCTGAAGAGTGAGTTTCGCATTTTGAGGCCACCCCGACGCAGAAGCGTCACAGCCCCCATCACCCGGCCCGGCGCGGCATCCGGAACGGCAGCATGAACTGCACCAGCGGGTTGGCGAAGCGGGTGAGGGACAGGCTTTCGTGGACCGGGCGCACGGGCTCGCCGTCGAGGGTCGAGGCGAGGAGCGAGCGGGCGTAGAACGGCGTGTCCTCGAAGGTGCGGACCACCGTGGAGGCCCCGTCGTCGCTCCGCGTGGCGCGGGGCATGCGCCAGAACCGCGTCGGCGGCAAAGCGGCGGGGAGCGGCGGGCGGATGTCGCGGCGGGTGCCGTCGGCGGCAAAGCGCAGAGAGAGGTTCTGGAGGCTGCCGTCGCGGCGGCGCACGTCGTAGAGGATCGCCGACCCGTCCTTGAGGTCGGCCCGGCACCAGGTCCAGTCGCGAAAATCCTGGCCCAAGGCGGTGTCGCCGTGATTGGTGTCGAAATAGGCGGTGCCGCGCCAGGACAGGCTCGGGGCGTCGAGGGTCACCTCCACGGGGGAGGAGGGCGCCATCGGCCACCAGCGGTGCCGGCCCTCCGCGTCGAGGGTGAAGGTGTCCCGCGTGAAGCCGTTGGGGCGCAGGCGGATCGTGCCGCGCACCCGCGAGGGGATCGGCGCCGTCACCTCGTCGAGGGTGAGGGTGAGGGTGGTGCCGTCCCAGGCGAGACCGCTCGGGCCGATCCGGATCTGCGACGCGTCCCGGCTCAGGGCATCCCGGCCGCGCTCGGTCATGCAGAAGCGGTTGGCGCGCTCGCCGTAGAGCACGACGTTCAGGGTGCAGTGGTTGAACGGGTCGCGGCTGAGGTCCAGGGCGTAATAGGGCGAGAACACGCTGCCGATGAAGGCGATGATCGTGAGCCCCTGGCGCCCATCCTCGCTCAGGGCGTCGACATACCACCAGACGTAACCGCCTTGGGCCACCGGCGTGTCGAAGCGCGGCCCGTCTGGGCGAGATCGGCCAGCAGGCTGTCCGCCGCGATCCGCCCCGATTGCGCCGCCATCGGCACCCCCGGCCCCGGATGGACGCTGCCCCCCGCGAGATACAGCCCCGGCAGCGCCGTCCTGGCGCCCGGACGCTTGAACGAGGCCATCCAGCCGTGCGAGGCCCGGCCGTAGAGGGCGCCCCCCGTCGCCGGAAACAGCCGCTCGAACCCCGCCGGATCGGTGGTCGCCGTCGCGGGCGTCGCCTCGATCGTCAGCCCGCATTCCGTCAGCTTGCGACGCAGATTGGTCTCGCATGTGGCGATCTCCGTGGGAGCGAGGGGGCGTTCCCGGCCGAGAGCCGGGGCGTTGACGAGGCAGAGCAGGCGCTCGGGTCGGTCGAGGGCCGAATCGTCGTCGGCGCGGTCCTGCGCGCAGACATAGATCGTGGGATCGTCGGGGAGCCGGCCGGCGCGGAGCTCCGCGAATTCGTTCGCGTAATCGCCCGAGAAGAACACGTTGTGCCGCACCAGCGGGAAGCCCGAAATCCGGGCCCTGGCGCAGAGCGTCACCGCCGAGAGGGAGCGGGCTTTCGGCGGCACCGCCTCCACCGCCCGCGCCGCGCGCACGCCGAACAGGCCCGCGCCGAGCGCCGCCGCATCGGCATTGGCCACCACGAGATCGGCCGCGATCCGCTCGCCATCGGCGAGGTCGACACCGACGATGCCGCGCCCGTTCTCCTCCGCGATGGCGGCCACCTCGGCGCGATAGCGGATACGGGCGCCGTTCTCCTGCGCCAATTCGGCGATGATGGCGGCGAGGCGGCTGAGACCGCCCTCCACGTGCCAGACGCCCTGGCTCTCCACATGCGCCACCAGCATCAGCGTCGCCGGGGCCTCGAAGGGGGAGGAGCCGCAATAGGTGGCATAGCGCCCGAACAGCTGGCGCAGGCGGGGATCGCGAAAGTACTCGCCGAGCGCCCCCCACAGGGTGGTGAAGGGCTGGATCCGCAGCAACCCGCCGAGGCCCGACAGGCCGACGCGGCGGCCGAGATCGACCGGGCTCGGCCGCTCGCCCCGGATGAACGGCCCCTCCAGCGTGCCGTAGACCTCCGCCGCGCGGGCGCGAAAGCGGCGGTAGCCGTCCTCCTCGCGGGGGCCGGCAAAGGCCCGGATCGCCGCCGCCGATTCCTCGGGATCGGCGAACAGATCGAGGCGCTGGTCCGCCCCCCAGGCATGACGGGCGAGGATGGAGGCCGGGCTCAGCCTCACGCGATCCGACAGGTCGGCGCCGCATTCCGAAAAGATCTCCTCGAAGACCCAGCGCATGGTGAAGACGGTGGGGCCGGCCTCCACCCGCGCCCCGTCCGCCGCGACGCTGCGCATCTTGCCACCGGGCGCGGCCGCGCGCTCCAGCACGGTGACGTCGAGCCCCGCATGAGCGAGACGCAGGGCCGCCACCAGCCCGCCGATTCCCGCTCCGATCACCGCAACCCGCTGCGCCGCCATTGTGTCACCTGTTTCTGCCTTGACGAGTGTCAATAATATCTGACACTTTGCAATGGCAATACGAAAAGACACCAGGGAGTGGCGCCATGGATGCCAACCGTCGGATCGAGCAGGCTCTCGACGCTGCCGTCGCCCATGCGGAGGCGCCCGGCGCGCCGCCGCTCCTGGCGGAAGCCATCCGCTACGCGGTCTTTCCCGGCGGCCACCGCATCCGCCCGCGCCTCTGCCTTTCGGTGGCGAAAGCCTGCGGCGACGACGATCCGGCGGCCTCCGACGCGGCGGCGGCGGCGATCGAACTCCTCCACTGCGCCTCCCTGGTCCATGACGACCTGCCCTGTTTCGACGATGCGCCGATGCGGCGGCAGAAACCCTCGGTCCATGCCGCCTTCGGCGAGCCCCTGGCGGTGCTGACCGGGGATGCGCTCATCGTCTCCGCTTTCGAGACCCTGGCGCGGGGCGCGGCGCGCTCGCCGGCCCGGCTCGCCGCCCTCGTCGGCCTCGTCGCCCGCGCGGCCGGTTCGCCCAATGGCATCGCCGCCGGGCAGGCCTGGGAATCGGAGCGCCATGTGGGGCTCACCGAGTACCAGCAGGCCAAGACCGGCGCGCTGTTCGCGGCGGCCACCGTCACCGGCGCGGCGGCGGCGGGCGCGCAGGCGCTGCCGTGGCGGCTGCTGGGGGAATGCCTCGGCGAGGCCTATCAGGTCGCCGACGACCTGCGCGATGTCGCCTGCCGCCAGGAAGAGGTCGGCAAGCCGGTGGGCCGCGACGCCACGTTGGGCCGGCCCAACGCCGCCGCCCTGCTCGGCATGGCCGGGGCGCTCTCGCGGCTCAAGCGCCTCGTGCGGGAAGCCGTGGAGGTGATCCCGGCCTGCCCCGGCGCCGATCAACTCCGCGCCGAGATCGAGGCGCAGACGCGCCTGTTCCTGCCGGCGAGCCTGGCGCGGGAATTGGCGTGAGCGGGGCAGACCCGTGTCGTTCACTGATAACGCATCGCGTGAAAGGCCAGCCGCGAATCCTCCCCCCTTTGCGGGGGAGGGTGGCCCTCGCGTCAGCGAGGGTCGGGAGAGGGGAGCGCCGTCTCCGGAAAGGTCGCCCCCTCTCCTGGTCGCTCCGCGACCACCCTCCCCCACACCAAGTCGGGCCTGCCCGACTTGGTCAGTCAGAGACGGATCTCGGGCAAGCCCGAGATCCGTGGGGGGAGGGCGACAGCGCGCCCTGCCTTGGCGCGAGCGCTGGCTCGCCTTCCGCAACCGCACCATCGCCAATCCGGCCTTCCAGCGCTGGGCCGCCGCCTTCCCCCTCACGCGGGGAATCGCGCGGCGGAACACCCGCGCGTTGTTCGATCTCTGCGCCGGCTTCGTCTATTCGCAGACCCTGTTCGCCTGCATCAGGCTCGACCTGTTCGCCATCCTCGCCCCCGGCCCGCTCGGGCTCGAGGCCCTGGCCGAGCGGACCTGCCTGAGGCCGGAACGGGCGCTGCGCCTGCTGGACGCCGCCGCCTCGCTCGACCTGCTGCGGCGCCTGCCCGACGGGCGCTTCGCCCTGGCCGATCTCGGCGCGGCGCTGATCGGCAATCCGTCCATCGCCGCGATGATCGAGCACCATGCGCTCCTCTACGAGGATCTGCGCGACCCGGTGGCGCTCCTGCGCGGGGAGGGGGGCACGAGCCGCCTCGCCGCCTACTGGCCCTATGCGGGCGCGGCCGGCGACACGGCGTTCCCGGCCGAGTCGGTGGCGGACTACTCGGCCCTCATGGCCGCCTCCCAATCCCTCATCGCCGAGGACATCCTCGATGCCTATCCGATGCACCGGCACCGCCTGCTGATGGATGTGGGGGGCGGCGAGGGGGCCTTCCTCCGCGCGGTCATGCGGGCGACGCCCGATCTCGCCGTCCGGCTGTTCGACCTGCCGGCGGTGGCCGCCCGCGCCACGGAGCGTTTCGCGGCCGAGGGCCTGTCCCACCGCGCCGAGGCCTGCGGCGGCAATTTCCGCACCGCGCCCCTGCCGAAGGGTGCCGATGCCATCTCCCTCGTCCGGGTCGTCCACGACCATGACGACGACACCGTCCGCCTGCTCCTGCGCGCCGCCTACGACGCGCTCGGCGATGGCGGCACGCTCCTGATCGCCGAGCCGATGGCCGGGACGGCGGGGGCCGAGCCGGTCACCGACGCCTATTTCGGCTTCTACCTGCTGGCGATGGGAAGCGGCCGCTGCCGCCGCCCCGCCGAGCTGACCGCGCTCCTCCAGGAGGCCGGATTTCGCGAGTGCCGCGAGATCCCGACACGGCGCCCGCTCCTGACCCGCCTGCTGGTGTCCAGACGAATTGACACGCCGCATCGTAAGTAAGACTTGACGAATAAAAGTGTCAATCTAGGATGACACATCGAACAAGGGCCGAACCCGTCTCCATCGGGTCGAGGCAAAAGACAGGGGAGGGTCGACCACGATGCACGCGCTCGCCGTCCTCTTCGAACGCCCCGAACAGCTGTCGCTCGCCGAACTCGCCCTCGATGCTCCGGGCCCGGCCGACGCGGTGGTCGAGACCCTGTGGAGCGGCATCAGCACCGGCACCGAGCGCCTGCTCTGGACGGGCCGGATGCCACCCTTCCCGGGCATGGGCTATCCGCTGGTCCCCGGCTACGAATCGGTGGGCGAGGTGGTGGAAGCCGGCCCCGCCTCCGGCCTCGCCGTCGGGCAGCGGGTCTTCGTGCCCGGCGCCCGCTGCTTCGGCCCGGTGCGCGGCCTGTTCGGCGGCGCGGCCTCGCGCTTGGTGAGCGACGGCGCGCGCCTCGTTCCCATCGATGCGGATCTGCGCGAGCACGGCATCCTGATCGCCCTCGCGGCCACCGCCTACCATGCACTCCACGCGCGTCCCGAAGGCCGCTCGCTCATCGTCGGCCACGGGGTGCTCGGGCGGCTTCTCGCCCGCCTGACACGGATCGCCGGCGGCGAGCCTGTGGTGTGGGAAACGAACGCGGTGCGGGCCACGGGCGCGCAGGGCTACGAGGTCCTGCATCCGGATTCGGACGAGACCCGCGATTACGGCTCCATCACCGATGTCAGCGGCGACGCCGCGATCCTCGACACGCTGATCGGGCGGCTCAGGCCCGGCGGCGAGATCGTGCTCGCCGGTTTCTACGAGGCGCCGCTCTCCTTCGCCTTCCCGCCCGCCTTCCTGCGCGAGGCCCGCATCCGCGTCGCCGCCCAGTGGCGGCCGGACGATCTCGCCGCGGTCCTGACCCTGATCGAGAGGGGGCGTCTCTCCCTCGACGGCCTGATCACCCATCGTGAACCGGCGGCGCACGCGCCGTCCGCCTATCGCACGGCGTTCGGCGAGCCCGAATGCCTGAAGATGATCCTCGATTGGAGAGCCGCTTCATGAACATGCAGCTGAACGGAGCCGCACTCCTGCGCGCCGAAGCCGCCATCGAGCCGGATGCGGCCCCCGTCTCCGCCACCAAGGAGACGCAGATCATCGCGATCTACGGCAAGGGCGGCATCGGCAAGTCGTTCACGCTGGCCAATCTCAGCTACATGATGGCCCAGCAGGGCAAGAAGGTCCTGCTCATCGGCTGCGACCCGAAGAGCGACACCACCTCGCTCCTGTTCGGCGGCCGCGCCTGCCCGACCATCATCGAGACCTCGACGAAGAAGAAGCTCGCCGGCGAGCAGGTCGCCATCGGCGATGTCTGCTTCAAGCGCGACGGCGTCTACGCCATGGAGCTCGGCGGGCCGGAAGTCGGGCGCGGCTGCGGCGGACGCGGCATTATCCACGGTTTCGAACTGCTGGAGAAGCTCGGCTTCCACGAATGGGGCTTTGACTACGTCCTGCTCGACTTCCTCGGCGACGTGGTCTGCGGCGGCTTCGGCCTGCCGATCGCCCGCGACATGTGCCAGAAGGTCATCGTCGTCGGCTCGAACGATCTTCAATCGTTGTATGTCGCCAACAACGTCTGCTCGGCGGTGGAATACTTCCGCAAGCTCGGCGGCAACGTGGGTGTGGGCGGCCTCGTCATCAACAAGGACGACGGCACCGGCGAGGCCCAGGCCTTCGCCGCCGCCGTGGGTATCCCGGTCCTGGCCTCGATCCCGGCCGATGACGACATCCGCAAGAAGAGCGCGAATTACGAGATCATCGGCCGGCCCGAGAGCCGATGGGGCTCGCTCTTCGCGGATCTGGCCCAGAACGTCCACGACGCCGCGGCCAACCACCCGACGCCGCTCTCCCAGGACGGGCTGCTCGGCCTGTTCAAGGGCGAGGCCGTGGGCCGGGGCGTCACCCTGGTCCCCGCCACCTTCGAGGATATGTGCGGCACGGTTCAGGTCGTGAAGCCGTCCCTCGAAGTCGTCTACGACGAGGTCTGACGCGCATGGCCGTCTCCCTCGACATCTCTGATCTACGTGCGCGTCAAGAGCGCCCCGCCTCGACCCTGGCTCCCGCCGCACTGCCCGCGGAGGCGGTGAACCTCGCCGCCACCCAGTCCGACGGGCTCGGCTGCCATTCCGGCAAGGACGCGATGCGGGCGGCCGCCGAAGCCGCCGGAATGTCGGAGACGCTGGCGCAACTTAGAAAAGACTACCCGCAGGGGCCGCACGACCAGCCCCAGAGCATGTGCCCGGCCTTCGGCTCCTTGCGCGTCGGCCTGCGCATGCGCCGCACGGCGACGATCCTGTCGGGCTCGGCCTGCTGCGTCTACGGGCTCACCTTCACGTCGCATTTCTACGGGGCCAAGCGCAGCGTCGGATACGTACCGTTCAATTCCGAGACCCTGGTCACCGGCAAGCTGTTCGAGGATATCCGCGAGGCGGTGTTCGAGACGGCGAGACCCGCCGATTACGACGCAATCGTCGTCATCAACCTCTGCGTCCCCACCGCCTCCGGCGTTCCGCTGCGGCTCCTGCCGAAGGAGATCGACGGGGTCCGCATCATCGGCATCGACGTGCCGGGCTTCGGCGTGCCGACCCATGCGGAGGCCAAGGACGTGCTCGCCGGGGCGATGCTGAAATTCGCCCGCTCCGAGGCCGAGCAGGGTCCGGTCCAGGCCCCGCGCCTCGGCCGCTCCGAGCGCCCCAGCGTGACGCTGCTCGGCGAGATGTTCCCGGCCGACCCGGTGGTGATCGGCGGCCTGCTGGAGCCGCTGGGCCTCAGCGCCGGCCCGGTGGTGCCGACCCGCGAATGGCGCGAACTCTATGCGGCGCTCGACTGCGCGGCGGTGGCGGCGATCCACCCGTTCTACACCGCCTCGATCCGCGAATTCGAACTCGCCGGCCGCCCCATCGTCGGCTCCGCCCCCGTGGGCCATGACGGCACGGCCGATTGGCTCGACAGGATCGGCGAGGCCTGCGCCGTGCCGCGCGCCATTGTGGAGGCCGCCAAGAACCGGCTCCTCCCGATGATCCGGGGGGCGCTCGCCGCCGCGCCGATCAAGGGCCGGATCACGCTGTCGGGCTACGAGGGGTCTGAACTGCTGGTGGGCCGGCTCCTCGTCGAGAGCGGCGCGGACCTGCGCTACGTCGGCACCGCCTGCCCGCGCACGCCCTATTCGGAGGCCGACCGCGACTGGCTGGAATCACGCGGCGTCATGGTGCGCTTCCGCGCCTCGCTGGAGGACGACCTCTCCGCCATGCGCGAGTTCCGCCCGGACCTCGCCATCGGCACCACGCCGGTGGTGCAGGCCGCCAAGGAGCGGGCGATCCCCGCCCTCTACTTCACCAACCTGATCTCGGCCCGCCCGCTCATGGGCGTCGCCGGCGCCGGGTCGCTCGCCAAGGTCATCAACACGGCGCTCGGCAACCGGCACCGGTTCGACGCCATGCGGGACTTCTTCGACGGGGTCGGCGAGGGCCATGCCGCCGGCATCTGGGAAGAGGTGCCGACAATCCGCCAGAACGTCGCCTCGGCGACGCGCGGAAAACCCTCCCATAACCCGATCGGGGAGATGGCCTGATGCTCGTCCTCGATCACGACCGGGCCGGCGGCTACTGGGGTGCCGTCTACGTCTTCACCGCCATCAAGGGCTTGCAGGTCGTCATCGACGGACCCGTCGGCTGCGAGAACCTGCCGGTCACCTCGGTGCTCCACTACACCGACGCGCTGCCGCCGCACGAATTGCCCATCGTGGTCACCGGGCTGGCCGAGGAAGAGCTCGGCCGCCACGGCACCGAGGCCGCGATGAAGCGGGCCCATGCCACCCTCGATCCGGGCATGCCGAGCGTGGTCGTCACCGGCTCCATCGCCGAGATGATCGGCGGCGGCGTGACCCCGGAGGGCACCAACCTGCAGCGCTTCCTGCCGCGCACCATCGACGAGGACCAGTGGCAGACCGCCGACCGGGCGATGTCCTGGCTCTGGCAGGAATACGGCGCCCGGAAATTCGCCAAGAAGGGCATCCCGGCAAGGCCTCCCCGCAAGGAGGGCGAGCGCCCCCGCGTCAACATCATCGGCCCGGCCTACGGCACCTTCAACATGCCCTCGGATCTGGCCGAGATCCGCCGCCTCGTGGAGGGGATCGGGGCCGAGGTGAACCTCGCCTTTCCGCTCGGCTCGCATCTCGCCGACGTGCCGAAACTCGTGAACGCGGACGCCAATATCTGCCTCTACCGCGAGTTCGGCCGCCTGCTCTGCGAAGCCCTGGAGCGGCCCTACCTGCAGGCGCCGATCGGGCTTCACGCCACCACCCGGTTCCTGCGCAAGCTCGGCGAGATCCTCGGCCTCGATCCGGAGCCCTTCATCGAGCGCGAGCGCCACACCACGATCAAGCCGGTCTGGGACCTGTGGCGCTCCGTGACCCAGGACTTCTTCGGCACCGCGAGCTTCGGCATCGTCGCCTCCGACACCTATGCGCGGGGCGTGCGGCGTTTCCTCGAAGACGAGATGGGCCTGCCCTGCACCTTCGCGATCTCGCGCCGGCCCGGCGCCAAGACCGACAACGCGGCGGTGCGGGACGCGATCAAGGCCAACCCGCCCCTCGTCCTGTTCGGCTCGTTCAACGAGCGCATGTACGCGGCCGAATGCGGATCGCGGGCGGTGTTCGTGCCGGCCTCTTTTCCGGGCGCCATCATCCGCCGCCATACCGGCACGCCGTTCATGGGCTTCTCGGGCGCGACCTACCTCATCCAGGAGGTCTGCAACGCCCTGTTCGACATGCTCTTCCACATCCTGCCGCTCGCCCGCGACATGGACCGGGTCGAGGCGACGCCGGCGCGGATCCATCGCGAACTGCCCTGGGACGAGGCCGCCCGCACCCTCCTCGACGACCTCGTCGAGGCCCATCCGGTGCTGGTGCGGATCTCGGTGGCCAAGCGCCTGCGCGACGCGGCCGAACGGGCGACCCGGAATGCCGGCCAGGACCGCGTCGGCCCGGCCGAGGTCGAGCGCGCGCATGCGGACCTCACCCTCGGAGCGGCGGCATGAGCGCCCCCGCCCCACACCCTCTTTCCGGCTGGAGCGGCGCGGCGCCGTTTCCGTCGAGGACCGGCCTTCTCGCGAGGCCGACCGCCGCGGATCGCGGACAGGAGATTTCCGCCATGCAGTCGATGACCATGCCGTCCCGCCAGTCCCTTTCGCGTCCCGCCCCGTCGCGTCCGATGACGCGCCTGCAGCGGCACGCGCTGCAGTTCCGCCTCCTCCTGGTGGCGACCTATCCGTTCTTCCTCGCGGCGGCGGCGCTCCAGCGCCTCGTCCCGGCCCGGGCTCCGGTGGGCCACGGGCTCATCGCCCGGCGCTCGGTCTTCGGCGAGGCCAAGGCCATGGCCGAGTCGGCGATCCCCTTCGTCTTCATGGGCTGACGCTTTCCGGGGCCGGATCGCCCCGGGCCGATGCCCGTCCGATCCGGAACCCGAACGACCTCCCGTCCGACGAGGGGGGAACGACCGTCGCGAGCGCCGCTGCCGGCCCCCGCGACCTCACCCGCCGCGCGTGGAGCACGCCCGGCCAGACGAAAGCGGAGGCTCACATCATGTCCAGCGGAATCGAGAAGGCGAGCAGCCTGTCCGGGCTGACCGAACCCGAAGCCAAGGAGTTCCACGCGATCTTCCTGACGAGCTTCATCATCTTCACGGCCATCGCCGTGGTCGCGCATATCCTCGTCTGGATGTGGCGCCCGTGGCTGCCCGGCCCCAAGGGCTACGCCGCCCTCGACACCGTCACGAGCGCCGCGCACGGCCTCGTCTCGATGATCTCCTGAGGAGGAACGCACCCATGCACAAGGTCTGGCTTCTCTTCGATCCGCGCCGCACGCTGGTGGCGCTCTTCACCTTCCTGTTCATCCTGGCGCTGCTGATCCACTTCATCCTGCTCAGCACCGACCGGTTCAACTGGCTGGAAGGCCCCAAGGCCCCGCGCGCCGCCAATGCGCAGACGCTGGTCCTGCCGACGATGCCCGCCTGACGGGGCGGGCCGGGATCACCCTCCTCCCCCTCCGGTCTCGGGCTCGCCCGAGACCCGCATGTCAGGTGCCCATATCGGGCAAGCCCGAGATGGGTGCGGGGAGGATTTGGAGGTGGGGGTGGTCGGGCGACCCTCCTACTGCGGAGGCAAGCGGCGCCACCCCCACTCCTGACCTCTCCCCGCAAGGGGGAGAGGGACGCGCTCTGCCGATAAGAGCGGATGCGCCCATCCATCAAGAATCGTGACCTGTGAAGCCGGGAGGTATTCGCGATGGCGATGCTGAATTTCGAACGAAAATATCGCGTCCGCGGCGGCACGTTGCTCGGTGGAGACCTGTTCGATTTCTGGGTCGGGCCGTTCTATGTCGGGTTCTTCGGCGTCACGACGTTGTTCTTCTCGGTGCTCGGCACCGCGCTGATCGTCTACGGCGCGGCGCTCGGGCCGACCTGGAACATCTGGCAGATCAACATCGCGCCGCCCGACCTGAAATACGGGCTGGCGCTCGCCCCCCTCAAGGAGGGTGGCCTCTGGCAGATCATCACCTTCTGCGCCATCGGGTCGTTCGTCTCCTGGGCCCTGCGCGAGGTCGAGATCTGCCGCAAGCTCGGCATCGGCTACCACGTGCCCTTCGCCTTCTCGGTGGCGATCTTCGCCTATGTCTCGCTGGTGGTGATCCGGCCGTTCCTGATGGGCGCCTGGGGCCACGGCTTCCCCTACGGCATCCTCTCCCATCTCGATTGGGTTTCGAACACCGGCTACCAGTACCTGCACTTCCACTACAATCCGGCGCACATGCTGGCGGTGTCGTTCTTCTTCACGACGACCTTCGCCCTGTCCCTGCACGGCGCCCTGATCCTCTCCGCCACCAATCCGGGCAAGGGCCAGGTGGTGAAGACCCCCGAGCACGAGGACACCTTCTTCCGCGACACGATCGGCTACTCGATCGGCACGCTGGGCATCCACCGGCTCGGCCTGTTCCTCGCCCTCTCGGCGGGCTTCTGGAGCGCCGTCTGCATCATCATCAGCGGCCCGTTCTGGACCCGTGGCTGGCCGGAATGGTGGGGCTGGTGGCTCAATCTCCCGGTCTGGCGCTGACGAGCGCCGCAGAGTTCACGACGCGAAACCGGTGACCAATCCTGCGAAACCTGCTGAGCGGGGCACGACGACCATGGCCTACTATCAAAACATCTTCACCGAGGTCCAAGTCCGCTCCACCATTCCGGAACTCGGCGTTCCCGTCGATGTCGACCGGCGCTGGGGCACGCCGTTCCACAGCTACCTGTTCGGCCTGTTCGGCAACGCCCAGGTCGGCCCGATCTATATCGGCTATCTCGGCGCCCTCTCGGGCGTGTGCTTCCTCATCGCCTTCGAGATCGTCGGCCTCAACATGTGGGCCTCGGTGAACTGGGACCCGGTCCAGTTCGTGCGCCAGTTGCCCTGGCTCGCCCTGGAGCCGCCGCGACCGCAATACGGGCTCAAGATCCTGCCGCCGCTGCAGGAGGGCGGATGGTGGCTGATCGCCGGCTTCTTCCTCACCGCCTCGATCCTGCTGTGGTGGGTGCGGCTCTATCGCCGTGCCCGGGCGCTCGGGCTCGGCACCCACGTGCCCTGGGCCTTCGCCTCCGCGATCTGGCTGTTCCTGGTCCTCGGCTTCATCCGGCCGATCCTGATGGGGTCGTGGAGCGAGGCGGTGCCCTTCGGCATCTTCCCGCATCTCGACTGGACCGCCGCCTTCTCGCTCCGCTACGGCAACCTCTTCTACAACCCGTTCCACATGCTCTCGATCGTCTTCCTCTACGGGTCGACGCTGCTCTTCGCGATGCATGGCGCCACCATCCTGGCGGTGAGCCGCTTCGGCGGCGAGCGCGAGATCGACCAGATCGTCGATCGCGGCACCGCCACCGAGCGCGCCGCCCTGTTCTGGCGCTGGACCATGGGCTTCAACGCCACCATGGAATCGGTCCACCGCTGGGCCTGGTGGTTCGCGGTGCTGACCACCCTCACCGGCGGCATCGGCATCCTGCTCACCGGCACGGTGGTCGACAATTGGTATCTCTGGGCGGTCAAGCACGGCGTCGCCCCGTCCTATCCGCAAGTCTATGCGCCGGTCGTCGATCCCTTGAGCATGCCGGGGGCGGTCCCATGAAGACGTTTTTCACTGTCCTCGCTGGCTCGATCGCCTTCTTCCTCACCATCGCGATGTTCGGTCTGACCGACTGGGACCGGCCGCCCCTGGCGGTTCAGCAGAGCGGCTTTCGCGGCACGGCGATGGACCAGATCCATACCCGCGCCGGGGCGGCCGAGACGAAGGCGGCCAATGTCGCGCCGGCGCCGGCCGACCCGGCCGAGCCCGGCGAGGAACTCGCCGGCGCCACCTACGAGAACGTCCAGGTCCTCAAGAACGTCAGCGTCAACGAGTTCAACCGCCTGATGGTCTCGATGACCGAATGGGTCAGCCCCGAACAGGGCTGCACCTACTGCCACAACACCGAGAACATGGCCGACGACAGCCTCTACCAGAAGAAGGTCGCCCGCCGGATGCTGCAGATGACCCAGCACATCAACGAAAGCTGGAAGGACAACCATGTGGGCGGCACCGGCGTCACCTGCTTCACCTGCCACCGCGGCCAGCCGGTGCCGGCCCATGTCTGGTTCACCGATCCCGGCCCGAACCGCCCCGGCGGCTTCATCGCCCGCAACAACGGGCAGAACCTGGCCAAGGCCTCGGTGGGCCTCGCCTCGCTGCCCTACGACACGCTGACCGAGTACCTCGCCGACAAGACCATCGACAACAACGCCATCCGGGTGAACGCCACCACGGCGCTTCCCACCACCAAGGGCAAGCCGATCCAGGACGCCGAGAAGACCTACGGCCTGATGATCCACATGTCGGAGGGTCTCGGGGTCAATTGCACCTTCTGCCACAACTCAAGGGCGATCTCGAACTGGTCGCAGAGCACGCCCCAGCGCACCACCGCCTGGCACGGCATCCGCATGGTGCGGGACATCAACGGCAATTACCTCGAGCCGCTGACCTCGACCTTCCCCACCGCCCGCCTCGGGGAACTCGGCGACGTGCCGAAGGTGAATTGCACCACCTGCCACAACGGCCAGAGCAAGCCCCTCAACGGCGCTCAGGTCATCGGGCCCTATCCCGAACTGGCGAAGTCGACCGAGACGGCGAGCGCGGCGGACCCTGCACCGGCAGACCCTGCGCCGACCCCAGCGCCACAATAGGGATCGGCGCGCATTCCCTC
>NZ_CEEDMV010000002.1:0-385412 GCF_979256025.1 Methylobacterium sp. AC832 | reverse complement strand
TCCCCGCACGCGGGGAGAGGGCCGCGACGACCCCGTCGTCGGCGCGGCGAGGCGGCAGCCGAGGGTGAGGGGGCGCGGCCGAAGGAGCCATACCCGGAGAGACCCCCTCACCCTCGCCCTGACGGGCTCACGTCGCCTCCCAACAAGGGGAGGACGACGTCCTCTCCCCGCCCGGCGGGGAGAGGGGAACTGCCTTTTCCGAATAGATAAGTGTCCTCCGGCTCTCGGCCCCGAAGGCCGGCGCGCATTCCCTCTCCCCGCACGCGGGGAGAGGGCCGCGACGACCCCGTCGTCGGCGCGGCGAGGCGGCAGCCGAGGGTGAGGGGGCGCGTCCGGTGGAGCCACGTCCGGAGTCGCCCCCTCACCCTCGCCCCGACGGGCTCACGTCGCCTCCCGGCAAGGGGAGGACGACGTCCTCTCCCCGCCCACGGGGAGAGGGGAACCGCCTCTTCCAAATAGGGACGTGCCCTATGCCTGCTTGGCCCGAAGGCCGGCGCGCATTCCCTCTCCCCGCACGCGGGGAGAGGGCCGCGACGACCCTGTCGTCGGCGCGACGAGGCGGCAGCCGGGGGTGAGGGGGCGCGGCCGAAGGAGCCATACCCGGAGATACCCCCTCACCCTCGCCCTGACGGGCTCACGTCGCCTCCCGACGAGGGGAGGACGACGTCCTCTCCCCGCCCGGCGGGGAGAGGGGGACCCCGCCTCTTCCGGAGGCGAAGCGTGCCCCATGGTTGCGGGAACCGCCGACCAGCCCCTTCAGGCCACCGCGTGCTTTGTGACTCCGCGCCGTCCCGACCAGCGTTCCAGCACCTCGGGGATGCTGCCGGCACCCTCGGGGCGGCCGATATAATAGCCCTGGCCCTCGTCGCAGCCTTCCTGGCGCAGGCGCTCGAACTGGATCTCGTTCTCGATCCCCTCGCCGGTGGTGCGCATGTGCAGGCTCAATCCGAGGCCGATGACGGCCCGGACGATGAAGGCGGATTCGTCGGCCGCCGTGATGTCGCGGACGAAGGACTGGTCGATCTTGATCTTGTCGAAGGGGAAGCTGCGCAGGTAGCTGAGCGACGAGTAGCCCGTGCCGAAATCGTCCATGGCGATCCGGACGCCGAGGCGTCGCAGGGCGTGCAGGGTGGCGAGGGTGGCGGCATTGTCCTTGAGCAGGACCGATTCCGTGATCTCGAGCTCCAGCCGCGCAGCGGGGAGGCGGCTGAGGCTCAGCGCCTCCTTGACGGAATGGATGATGATGCCGTCCCGGAACTGGGCCACGGAGACGTTGACCGCGACCCGGATGCCGTCGGGCCAGCGCATGGCCTCGGTGCAGGCGGTGCGCAAGGCCCAGGCCCCGAGTTGCACGATGAGGCCGATCTCCTCGGCGACCGTGATGAAATCCCCCGGGGGAACGAGGCCCCGCTCCGCATGATGCCAGCGCATCAGCGCTTCGAACCCGCCGACGCGGCGGCCGCGAAAATCGTAGATCGGCTGGTAGAACATCTCGAACGCGCCCTGGGCCACCGCCTCGCGCAGGTCGAGTTCGAGGGCGCGGCGGGCCTGGAGCCGGATGTCCATCTCCACCTCGAAGAAGCGCCAGGTGCCGCGCCCATCGGCCTTGGCGCGGTAGAGGGCGACGTCGGCGTTCTTGAGGAGCTTGTCGCAGCTGGTGCCGTCGCCGGGCGCGAGGCAGATGCCGATGCTGACCCCGACCGCGACCTGCTGGCCGTCGAGCTCGTAGGGGTTGCTCACCACGTCCACGATCCGCCGCGCCAGGATGGTGGCTTCCTCCGGGTAGGTCACGCCCGCGAGGATGATGGCGAATTCGTCACCGCCGAGCCGGGCGACGGTATCGACCTCGCGCAGGCAGGCGCTCAACCGGTTGCCCACCGCCTTGAGGAGTTCGTCCCCGACCGGGTGCCCGAGGGTGTCGTTGACCTCCTTGAACCGGTCGAGGTCGAGGCAGAGCACGGCGAACATGCCGCCGCGCCCGAGATGGGCGAGGGCCTCCTCGATCCGCTCGCCGAACATGGCGCGGTTGGGCAGGCCGGTGAGGACGTCGTGGCGGGCCATGTAGGCGATGCGGGCATCGGCCTGGCGCCGCTCGGTCACGTCCTCGTAGGTGGAGACCATGCCGCCCCCGGCCACGGGCTTGTGCGTGACGGCGAGGACGCGTCCGTTGCCCATCTGGCGGAAGCCCGAACCGGCGGCCGAGATCTGCCGTCCCTCGATCTCGAAGACCGTGCCCTCCTCGGCCGAGGCCAGGTAGAGCGAGGCCACGTCCTCGTAGGGCGTGCCGAGCGGCAGGTCTTCCGGCGCGAGGTCGAACAGCTCGCAATAGCGCCGGTTGACGACGGTGAGGTGCCCCTCGGCGTCGAACAGGCACAGGCCCTGGGACATGTTGTCGAGGGCGGTGTCGAGGCGCAGGTTGGTCGATTGGAGATGCGCCTCCTGGACCTTCAGCAGGGTGATGTCGCTGCAGACCGCGATGAAGCCGCCGGTGCGGGTACGGCTGCGGCTGATCCGGAGCCAGCGCCCGTCAAGAAGTTGCGTCTCGCGCGGCGCCGCCCAATCGTCGTCGTCGGAGAGGAGCGTGCGGGCGAGCGCGTTGCCGTCGCGGGCGACCTCGGCGAGCGAGGTGTCCCGCGGCAGCGGCTCATGACCGAATCCGAGGAAATCCTCCGCCTGCCCGTTGATGAGCGCGATCCGCCCGGATTGATCGACCACCACGATGCCTTCGAGGGAAGTCTCGAGGGCGTCGGCGAGATGGGCCTCCGCCGAGATGCGCTGGGCGACCTCCTGCTCCATCGCCCGGCGGATGTTGTCGCGCATGACGCCCATGGAGGCGAGGAGGGCGCCGAGTTCGTCCGCGCTGCCGGACGGGATCGTCACGCTGAGGTCGCCGGCCGCGATCCGCGACGCGACCATGGACGCATCCGCCACAGGCCGCATGATGCGCCGCGCCAGCAGGAAGGCGACGAAGGCCGACATGGACAGGGCGAGCAGCGTGCCGAACAGGTTGATCTGCGTCTCGCGGGCGACGATGGCCCGGGCCTGCTGCCGGTAGATGAAACCGTCGCCGGCGGTGTGGTTGATGAAGAGGTCGAGATGCTCTTCGGCGGCGGCCGCATGCCGGTCGACGACGTCCCAATCGGCCTCCCTGGTCTCGCGGCCGGCGAGGACGGAGCGGGCGGCGTCCCAATCCTTCACCGAGCGCTCCACGGCTTGCGCCGCCTGGGTCGCGCGGCTCGACTGGGCCCGCTCGACCGCCACGGCGAGATCCTCGGCGAACACGCGGCGGAGGGTCTCGAGGCGGCCTTCGAGCTGCGTCTTCACGGCGGCATCGGCGCTCATCCGACGACGGGATTCCAGGGAGCGCATATTGGCGAAATCGGCGGCGGCGGCCCGCGCGTAATTGATCGACATGAGGGACTGGTCGAAGGTCCGGCTCACGAGTTCGTCGGCCCGGCGGATCCCCGAGGCCGCCGAGAGGCCGAGAATGCCCGTAATGGCGGTCATGATGAGAAACGCGATCAGAATTCGACCGCGGATAGTGCCGGCAAAAGAGACAGCCGTGGCGACCGGCCTCGGCCAGATCCTCTCGCCCGACTTGGCGGATTTCCCACCGTGAATAGAATTCATTAAGTGTGTCTCATCCGGCCCATCGTAAATTGTTCGCCTGCAATAGTTAAGCTGGGCTTGAAACCTTCATACAGCTTTGCCAATTAACAGCATATTTACTTGCCCCGGTGAAAATGCGAAAGGGCAAAAAATCATACCTACAGGTTGCATGAGACGCATCACTTCATTCAGCGCTGCCTTCGCCCTGGTCGCGACCGGCGTCGCCGCCTTTGCCCTCCATGCCTCGGCGGCCGGACAGGTCTACCGCATCTCGCAGAAGGGGCGGGCGTTCCAGCCGAGTGCGCTGGTCATCAAGAAAGGCGAGACCGTTCAGATCGTCAACGACGACGGCGACCTCCTGCATCACGCCTATATCGACTCCCCGACATTCCGCTACGATTCCGGCGATCAGGAGCCCGGCGGCAAGGCCGAGATCGTCTTCCCCGTGAGCGGGACCTTCGCCGTCCTGTGCGGCATCCATCCCAAGATGAAGCTGGCGGTCCGCGTCGACGGCAACTGACCGCGACGCGTCCCGGATGCCGGCCCGGGCTTACAAAGCCCCGGCCGCCGACAGCGCGGCATGGGCGCCGTAATAGAGCCCGATGAAACTGGCGAGGGCGGCCCCGTATCCGAAGGGCATCGTCGCGAGCTGGCGGACCCGCAGCGGAACCCGGGCGTCGTCGGCGGCGATGGCCACCATCGCCACGATGATCGGGGAATGGCCGATCGCGTCGACCTTGCCGAATTCGAAGATCGCCGAGACGAAGGCCGCCGCCAGCACGATCGCCGCGACGCGGCGCACCAGGGGCGTGCAGAGCAGCCCGAAGGCGAGGGCGAATTCCACCGCGCCGGCGGCCTTCATGAAGAAGGCCCCGTCGAAGCCCATGGTCAGTTCCGGGCGCTCGATGAAGAGCGGGTAAGACCATTGTGGATAGGCCCATTTCTCCACCGAGGCCCACATCAGCGTCACCGCCGCCGAGTAGCGGACGATGTCGAGGGGCCGGATCCCGAACAGCTCGCGCCGGAGCCCCGTCAGGGCGAGATAGGCGGCGACGCCGAGGAAGACGGGATAATCCGCGAGGTGGAAGACGCCGTAATTCGCCACCGCGATCCCGAACAGGGCGACGATGCCGAGCGCCGAGAGCGGCATCGTCTGCCGCCACAGGAACCCCGCCGCGATGGCGAGCTGGAACCAGGGCAGGGCGGTGCTGGTGGTGGTGAGCTCGGGCGTGAGGATGATGCCGCCGAGCGACCAGAGCGACACGAAGAAGCCACCGCAGACCGCCCGGAACATCAGTTCGGTGTTCTCCCGCGCCCAGGCCGTGACCCGGTCGAGGGACCGCATCATCGCCTCGCCGAGGATCGTCCGCTCAAGCAACGCGCCGACGAACAGGGCCAGGAGAGAGACGACGACGAGCTGCTCGAAACTATCGCACAGTACCTCGCCGAGCCCGACGGGCGCGCCAGCGACGTCGAATGCACAGAACCATTTGACATGGGCACTGGCCCCAGTGGCGCTCGTGACGAGGACCAGAAGGGCAGCAGACATTGCACTTGGGCCGGGCAACCGACAACGCGCACTCATGTGGTGAAGCCTTAGCGAAATCTGGAGCGCCGACATTCGGCGGCCTTGAAGTCGTTCTACTTAGATTTTATCGATCGTGGAAGGATTTCGTTAATGATTTTTAAGCATCGTTAACGATCTCCCAGACCGGCTACCCTACCGTGGCCCAGACGATCCGCATCCCCGAGCGGTTGTGAAGCGGGGAGGCCAGCCGTGGGCTGCGCCGGTATCGCGAACACACGTGACCAGGCACGAATCAACGGCCACGTCACCCCCGAGCAACAGCGTAGGCGCTCGTCGACATTGTCGACGGGATATTTCGGCAAAAGCTGGTCTTCATCGAGGGGCGGCGCCTAAGCCCTCTCTCCGTATCAAGCAGAAAGGCTCTCGCGTGATTACAACACTCAGCCTGTCGACCCTGATCGCAGGCGGCAGCTTCGCTTATGCTTCGACGCGCGTGGCGGCGCGGGCCGCGACCTACGAGACCTGGGGCGGATCCCTGATGATCGTAGGCTTGTCGCTCGCCGGCGTCGGGTTGACGCTGTTCCGCTAGAACCTGAGCGGAATGGGACGATAACCTGTCGGCCGAGCCCGCCGCGATTTCCGCGGCGGCCCTCGCGACTGCGAAGCTGGCGTCAAAGTCTTAGTTCGACGCGGCCTTCTGCTTGGGTTCCGTGGCGGTCAGCGTGGCCAGGAAAGCCAGGAGATCGGCCTTCTCGGATTCCGAGAGGTTGAGCGGCCGGATCTTGGGGGAACGGCTCGGGCGTTCGATGCCGCCGCGATCGTAGAGATCGATCACCTCGCGCAGGGTCGCCACCGAACCGTCATGCATGTATGGCCCGCGCTGCGCGACGTCGCGCAGGGTCGGGGTCTTGAAGGCGTATTGCAGGCCCTTCGATTTCGGGAACAGACGTCCCCGGCCGATATCGTCGTCCCGGCCGACGCCGATATCGTGGAACGATCCGTCGGTGAACGCCCAGCCGGAATGGCATTCGTGGCACCCGGCCTTGCCGTTGAACAGCGCGAAGCCGGACTTTGCGGGGGCTTCCACCGCCGAAGCATCGCCGTCGCGCCAGCGGTCGAACGGCGCGCTTCCCGACACGATGGTGCGCTGGAATGCGGCCAGCGCCCGCTCGATCCCGCCGCGCGTGACCTGACGATCCTCGAAGGTCGCGGCGAAGGCCGAGACGTAATCCGGATCGGCCCGCAGGCGGGCGATCAGCTCCTCTTCCGAGAGGTTCATCAGATTCGGGCCGGTGATCGGCGTGAAGGCGACGGATTCGAGATCCGGAAACTTGCCGTCCCAGCCGAGCGGCGCGAGCCAACCGACATTGAGCAGGGTCGGCGTGCGCAGCTTCAGTTCGATCCCGGGCTCGCCGATCGCCCGCATCCGCCCGTCGCCCCAATGGCGCGACGGCTCGTGGCAGGTGGCGCAGGAGATGGTGCGGGATTGCGAAAGGACCGGATCGAAGAACAGTGTCCGGCCGAGCTCGACCTGGGCCGGCGTATCGGGACCGCCCTCGGGCACCGGCAGTTCGGACGGGCGTGCAAAGGCGCCGCGCCACGCTGCCGCGTCGTCACTGTTGCTGTGAGTGGCGAACAGGCTCGCGCCGATCACCGCCGCCACCGAAACCGTCACGGCCACCTTGCTGAAAGCCAAGCCTGCCTTTCGAGTCATCCTGCTCTCCGACTGACCAGTCTAGGCGGTTCCGTTTAAGATTGTGTTGCCAATGCAGAATGAGACCGTGCCCGCGTCCTCACGCCGCGGCGTCGGTCCGGCGGTCGGGGGCGGGCGCGAGGAGAAGGACGACGGCTCCGGCGATCATGCACGTCACGGAGCCGAGGAGCACGCCGATCTTGGTTTCGGTCTCCAGACCGGGATTGTCTGCGAAGGCGAGGAGGCCGATGAACAGGCTCATGGTGAAGCCGACGCCGCAGAGCAGCGACAGGCCGTAGATCTGCCACCAGCCGGCATGGGCCGGGCGCTGGGCGAGGCCGAGTTTCACGGCGGCGAAGACCGCGCCGAACACGCCGATCTGCTTGCCGACGAGGAGGCCCAGGGCCACGCCGAGGGTCACCGGATCGGACAGCATCGCCGGCGACATGCCGCTGAACGAAACGCCCGCATTGGCGAAGCCGAAGACGGGAAGGACGAGATAGGCCGACCAGGGATGGATCGCATGTTCCAGCTTGTGGAGCGGCGAGGCCGGGTCATCGGGCCTGGCGGGGCTCAGGCGCAGGGGAATGGTCAGAGCGAGGAGCACGCCCGCGATGGTGGCGTGGATGCCCGATTTCAGCACGAGGAACCAGAGGACCGCGCCGAGGACGAGGTAGGGCGAGAGGCGGCTCACGCCCGCGCGGTTCAGACCGAACAGGATCGCGACGACGACGCCCGCACCGGCGAGGCTCGGGAGCGACAGGTTGGCGGTGTAGAAGGCGGCGATGATCAGCACCGCGCCGAGATCGTCGATGATGGCCAGCGCCGTGAGGAACACCTTGAGCGAGACCGGGACACGCGATCCGAGCAGGGCGAGGATTCCGAGCGCGAAGGCGATATCGGTGGCGGTGGGGATTGCCCAGCCCCGCAGGGTCTCGGGCGAGGAGCGGTTGACCAGGACGTAGATCAGCGCCGGCGCGACCATCCCGCCCAGAGCCGCGATTCCGGGCAGGACCCGGTCCGGCCAGGTGCGAAGCCGCCCGTCCAGCACCTCGCGCTTGATCTCCAGCCCGACGAGCAGGAAGAACAGGGCCATCAGGCCGTCATTGACCCAGTGCAGCACGGAGAGGCCGCCGACATAGGCGCCGAGCAGGGCGAAGTAGCTCGACGCGAGTGGGGAATTGGCGACGATCAGGGCGAGCACGGCGCTCGCCATCAGGATCAATCCGCCGCTGGCCTCGCTCCGGAGGGCGTTGCGCAGGGCGGAGAAGGGTCGGCGGGCAGGCGCGGTTTCCAGCATGGAGTACGCCTGCCAGTGGTCGAGCCCGACGGCAAGCCGTCAGAGCATCGGAACGGGCATGCGTTCCCGTCTCGATCGGCAACGCGCGCGGAACGCAAAGTCGCCGATCAGAGGTCGATCGACATCGACAGCAGGTAGGTGCGCGGCGCCCCCTGGAAGAACGTGCCGAACGACGCCACGCCGGTCCAGTAATTCGTCCCCGTCACGTTCACCACATTGGCGCGGAACGTCGTCCGGCGCCCGTCCAACAGGGTCGCGTAGCGAAGTCCGAGATCGAGACGGGCCCAATCCGGCAGGGCCTGGGCGTTCGCCGTATCGACGAATTGCCGCCCCGTGTAGATGACAGCGCCGTTCAGGGTCAGGCCTGGGACCCAGGGCAGATCCCACTCCGCTCCGAGATTGAGTTGCACATCGGGTACGCCGATCGGCCGATTGCCCACATTGGCGGCCAGCGCGGATCGCGTGCGCACGCCGTCGAGCAAGGTGAGGCCGCCGAGGACACGCAGCTCCGGTGCGATCTCGCCATAGACGTTGAACTCCAGGCCGCTCACGGTCTGTTCGCCGGTTTGGGCATAGCGGCTGTCCGGGCTCAGTTCGCCGATGGGCCGCGTGATCTGGAAGGCGCTGAAGGAGGTGCCGATCCGGCCGAAATCCACCTTCACGCCGGCCTCGACCTGTTGCGCGACGTAGGGCGCCAACACCTCCCCGAAGTTGGTCGCGGTGGCCGGAGCGATGTCGCCACGGCTCAGACCCTCGATATAGTTGCCGTAGAGGGAGATGTTCTCCCAGGGTCGTACGACGAGACCGACGAGGGGACTGGTCGCGCTCTGGTCGTAGGACGAGGCCAGGGTGCCCACGTTCGAGACGTAGTTGCGGGCCTCGATACGCTGCTGACGCACGCCCACCGTGAGGAGAACGCGCTCATCGAGAACGGACATCGTGTCCGCCACCGAAACCCCCGTCAGCGTAGTGTCGGATAGGCGCGGCCGAGACGACGAGATGACCGGAGCGATGTAGGGGGCGAGGACGGGATTGTAGATGTTCGACAGATAGCTGCCGCGCACGGCGGAAAGATCCCGTCCCGTATCCTCGGTGTAGACCGAGGTCTGTACCGCGAAGGCGTGGCGGATGAATCCGGTCTCGAACTTGGTCCGGATGCCCGCGTCATAGGTGAGCCGGTCGACGCCGAGATTGTAGTATTGCGGGGCCGTCGTGGTGTCGCCGAGGACGTTGGTGATGGTCGGTGCGGATGCGAAGTAACGCTCGACACCCGTTTGCGAACCGCCGATGTCGCCGAAGAGGGTGATCTGGTCGCTCAGGTCGTACTCCATGCGCAGCAGACCGCCGCGATCGTCCACCTTCGAGTACTCCCAGGGTTGGCTCACGTTCATACGACCGTCGGCGGCCCTCGGTACGGGCACGCCGGCCCTGAGAAGGAAAGGACGCAGAGGAGCGGTGAAGCGATCGTTCTGCGCCAGCAGGTAGAGCCACGCACGGAAGCGGTCCCCCTGGTAATCGAGGGCGAGCGACGCGACCCCCGTCGTCTCGGATTGGCGGTCGATGGGCGTGTCGCCGCCCCGCAGGCTGCCGACGAACCGCGCCCCCCATTCCCGGTTCGCACCGTAGCGCCGCGCCATGTCCAGTTGGCCGCCGCCGCGTGCGATCGAACCGTAATCGAGGGTGACACGCGTCAGATCCTCGCCCGCACGTTTGGGCACCACGTTGATGACGCCCCCGATTCCCCCGTTCGGAGCGATCCCCGAGAGTGCCGCCGAGGGACCCTTCAGGACTTCGATACGCTCGGCATAGTCGGTGAGGACACGCAGGCTCGGCGCAACGCCGTAGATCCCGTCGAAGGCGATCTCGCCGCTGGTCCCCTCGTTGATGGGAAAACCGCGGATGGAGAAAGAGTCGAAGGGCGCGCCCGTCGTCTGCGTGGCCCGGACGGAGGGATCGAGGATGAGTGCCTCGGACACGGTGCTCGCCTGCTGGTCCCGGATGAAGCGGTCCGTGTAGCTCGTGACGTTGAACGGCGTTTTCGCCGTGTCGACATTGCCGAGCAAACCGATCCGTCCCCCCCGTGCCACCTGGCCCCCGGCATAGGGGGCGGACAAGCGTGAGGCGGCCGACATCGAATCCGCGGCGCTCGCGCGCTGCGCCTCCACCGAAAGCTCATCGAGGAGGACACCTCCCGGCGGCGCCGTCGGCGCTTCGAGTTGGACGAAGCGCGGATTGACGAGCGTGATGGTCGACGTACCGGCCGAGCGATACGTCAAACCGGTGTTTTCCAGCAGCTTGGCCAAGGCCTCGAGAGGCAGGAAATCGCCGGCGGCACCCGCCGTGACGAGATTTTCGGTCAGCGACGTCTTGTAGGCCAGCTTGAGCTGCACTTGTTTGGACAGGGCCGCGAGCGCCGGCTCGAGCGGGCCGGCCTCGATGGAAACCCTGACGCGGATCGTGGTCTGTTCGGCGGAATGCTCCGCCATCCGTGTCGAGCCTGGGACGAGGTCGAACCGGGGCAGGGTTTGAAAGAGCCGGCGCGCGGTGGAGGGCTGCTGAGCCGCCGCGACCTGGTTCATCGCGATGAGCGAGACGCCGATCCACGCTCCCCGCGCGAGCCAGCGCGCCCCGACATCTCGATCCTGCATCACCATCATCGGCCCCATCCGTCCAAAACCGGGGCGGTGCGCTTCGCGCTTCTTCGTCCCTGCGGAGATAGACCGTCGACCCGCGAATCTCCTGACGTCCTCCCCGAAACTTTTTTCGCGCGTCGGACAAGGGCGGCTAACGCACCAGGATCACGAACGGCGTCAGGCGGGTGACGCGGATCCCCATCGCGGTGACCAGCACGTCGAGCGCCTCGTCGGTATCGCGTGGATCGAGCGTGCCGCTGAAGCGCCGCTCGCCGACGGAGGAATCCATCAGCAAGATCCGGCCGCGCCGATAGCGCTCGAGTTCGGCGATGACCTGCCGGAGGCTTTGGCCGGAGAACGAGAGCTTACCGTCTCGCCACGACATCGCCTCTGCGACATTTCCCTGCCGCGCGACGGGGCGGTCGCCCTCGTCCCGGAACGCGACCTCACCCGGATGGAGAAGCGTGTGACCGACAGCCGTCGAGACATCGACACGCCCCTCGGCAACGCCGACGGGATCGGCGGCTCCATCGACCCGCACGTAGAAGCGGGTTCCGACGGCGCGGGCGCTGACACCGTTCCCGCGCACGATGAAGGGACGCTGCGGATCGGGCACGACATCGAACACCGCTTCCCCCCGGAGGAGATCGACGGCGCGCTCCTCGGCCGTGAAACGCAGCGCGACCGCCGTGTCGGTGTTGAGGTCGATCCGGCTCCCGTCGACCAGGGTGCGGGTTTCGATCTCGCCCACACCCGTCCACGCATCGGCCCGCAGGCGATCGATCAGACCGAGCTGAGCCCCCGCGATTCCGGCGAGGGCGATCGCCACGACGGCGCTCAGCCCCACGGCCCGCCTGGGCTTACGCTCACGCGGATCGGGCACTTGGCCCATGGTTCGGCGCCACGTCTCCATTTCCGCATAGGCTTCGGCATGGGCCGGATCGGCCCCGCGCCAGACCTCGAAGGCCTTTCGATCGGCGCCGCTCGCATCGGCCGAGGTAAGCCGTACGACCCAGAAGGCGGCGGCCTCATAGACGGGATCGTCCTCCCCTCCGGGCGATGCATCCGGTGAGACGCCTTCGTTCATGCCGCTCTATCGATGTGCCGAGGGGGGGGATAGGCCGACCCGGTCCTTCATAGCGGACGTGCCGGATCGCAAGCTCCCGACATACGGGGTCGTAGCATCGCAACACTAGAAGAAGTCGGCGCAGCGACGGCGTGTATGAAGCAGCGCCTTCATGAGGTGCTTCTCGACCATGTTGCGGCTGATGCCGAGCCGCGCTGCGATCTCTCCGTTCGCGAGTCCATCGAAGGCACTGAGCAGAAAGACGTCCCGGCACCGTGGCGGCAGCTCGTCGATGGCGGCCGCGACCAAGCGGAGCTGCTGGCGCGCGACGACCTGCTCCTCCGTGCGGATCGTCTCGTCGACGCCGCTGGCGAGGTGGACGTCCGTCACCTGCCGGAACAGATCGGCCTCGAACCGGCGACGCTTTCCCAAGCTGTTGGCGACGTTGCGGGCCACGAAAAACAGGAAGATCGGCGGGTGCTCGATCTCGGTCCTGTTGAGCGCCTTGATGAGGCGGAGATAGGTTTCCTGCATCGCATCGGCGGCGTCGGCGGGATTGTCGAGCAGCCGAAGCAGAAAGCGTTGAAGCTTCAGGCCCTCGCTACGATGCAGCGCATCGACTGAAACCGTTGGCATGATACCAGTACCACCCACTTTGGATCATGGCAGCATCGCTTGATGACCGTGCCTCCGAGCAAAGAAGCGAGCCGCTCATTATGCAAGCCGGGTGGTACTTTGTATGTTTTCTAAATAACTCGTCTTTCGAGTGAGCAAACCTTTGTCTTTTCGGGACAAATGTTCTCCCGAACGACATTTCTAAACTACATCTCGTTTCCGGATGGGCATCAATTCGTCGTGGTGTTGCAGCGCCACAACAAGACGGATCGAGGTTCGTGGCTGCGGCATGGCCGTTCGGTTGCCCCTCGCATGGCCCGTCAGTCCGCCGCTCTCCCCTTCTCCACCTCCGTCTGGCGCGCCTTCTGGTGCAGGAGGTTGAGGATCAGCGCCGTCCAGCCGGTCTGGTGCGAGGCACCGAGGCCGCGGCCGGTATCGCCGTCGAAGAACTCGTGGAACAGCAGTGCCTCCTCGGCGCCGGGCGCGGAGGCGATCGGCGGGCGATCGCCGAAGGCCGGGCGCTTTCCGTCCTCGCCCTTGGCGAAGAGGGAGATCAGGCGGTCGGTGAGGGCGTCCGCGATGGCGTTGAGGGTGAGGAACGTGCCCGATCCCGTCGGATATTCCACCACGAAATCGTCGCCGTAATAGGAATGGAACCGTCGCAACGCCTCGACGACGAGGTAGTTGATCGGCATCCAGACCGGGCCGCGCCAGTTCGAATTGCCGCCGAACATGTTCGATGTGGAGTCGGCCGGGTCGTACCGAACCGTGAACGCGTCGCCGAACCCGTTGAGGGAATAGGGCCGCTCCAGATGCGCCTTCGACAGGGAGCGCACGCCGTGGGTCGAGAGAAACTCGGCCTCGTCGAGCATGCGCCGCAGCAGCGCCTTCATCCGGTGGCCGCGCAGGAGCGACAGCAGCTTGCGGTCGCCGACGCCGCCTTCGTCCCAGCGCGAGACGAGGCAGGCGAGGTGGGGGCGGTTCTCGAGGAGCCAGTTCAGGCGCCGGGCGAAATCCGGCAGCCGCTGCAGCACCGAGGGTTCGATCACCTCGACGGCGAAGAGCGGCACCAGCCCCACCACGGAGCGGACCCGCAACGGCAGCATCCCGCCGCCGGGAATGTCGACCTCGTCGTAGTAGAACTCGTCCTCCTCGTCCCACAGGCCGAAGCCCTCGCCGCCCATATCGGTCATCGCCTCGGCGATGAGGAGGAAATGCTCGAAGAACTTCGAGGCGGTGCTTTCGTAGACGTCGTTGTGGAGCGCGAGTTCGAGGGCGATGCGCATCATGTTGAGCGAATACATCGCCATCCAGGCGGTGCCGTCGGCTTGGTGGATGCGGCCGAAGCCGGGCGGCGGCCGCGACCGGTCGAACACCCCGACATTGTCGAGGCCGAGGAAGCCGCCCTGGAAGACGTTGCGGCCGTCGGCATCCTTGCGGTTCACCCACCAGGTGAAGTTGATCAGGAGCTTGTGGAAGACGCCTTCGAGGAAGGCGAGGTCGCCGCGCCCGCCGCGCCGGTCACGGTCGATCTCGAACACCCGGTAGGTGGCCCAGGCATGGACCGGCGGGTTGGCGTCGCCGAACTCCCATTCATAGGCCGGAAGCTGGCCATTGGGGTGCATGTACCATTCGCGGGTGAGGAGCAGGAGCTGCTTCTTGGCGAAATCCGGGTCGAGCAGCGCCAGCGGCAGGCAGTGGAAGGCGAGGTCCCAGGCCGCGAACCAGGGATATTCCCACTTGTCCGGCATCGAGAGCACGTCGGACCCGGCGAAATGACGCCAGTGGATGTTGCGCCCGCCATCGCGCTCGTGGGGAGGGGCGGGCTGGAGCGGATCGCCCTTCAGCCAGAGCCGCACATCGAAGCAATAGAACTGTTTCGACCAGATCAGCCCGGCGGCGGCCTGCCGGAAGATGGCGCGGGAATCCGCATCGGCGATGCCGTCCTGCAACGCGTCGTAGAACGCATCCGCCTCGGCGACGCGGCGCAACAGGATGGCGCCCTCGTGGTCGACCGGACGAGGCCGCGCCCCCGACGACAGCCTGAGGTTCACCCGCCGGGTTTCGCCGGGCGCGAGGCGGAAGGCGTAGTGCAGGCCGAGCTTGGTCCCCCCATCCCTCCGCACGGCGGATTCGTCGCCCCCGACGATGGCCGCGTGGAGCCCATCCTTGAACGGGCCGGCGGCATCGGGTTGCCAGCCATGCAGGCGCAGGTTGGTGTCGTTCTCGCAGAACAGCACCTCCGGCTCGCCGTCGAAGGAGAGGCGGTAGCGGCCGAGGCGCGGATGCTCGCAGGCGATGCCGCCATCGGGCTGGACTGCCATGCGCGGGCGCGATTCCGCCGGTCCCTCGCGCCACGACCAGATGTTGCGGAACCAGAGCTGGGGCACGACACGCAGGTCGGCGGCGTCCGGACCGCGGTTGGTCACGGTAATGACGGCGTGGATATCGTCGATATCTTCCTTGGCATATTCGACGGTCACGTCGAAGAACCGGTCCCCGTCGAAGATTCCGGTCGCCTCGATCTCGTATTCCGGCTGATCACGACCACGGCGCAGCCCCTCGCGGACGAGGTCCTCATACGGGAAGGCGGCCTGCGGATAACGGTAGAGGAACTTCAGGTAGGCGTGGCTCGGGGTCGCGTCGAGGTAGTGATAGACCTCCTTGACGTCCTCTCCGTGATTGCCCTCCTCGTTGGTCAGGCCGAAGAGCCGTTCCTTCAGGATGTGGTCGCGGCCGTTCCAGAGGGCGAGGGACAGGCACATCTGCGCACGCTCGTCGCAGATCCCCGCCAGCCCGTCTTCGCCCCAGCGATAGGCGCGCGAGCGTGCCTCCTCATGCGGCAGCGAGCGCCAGGCATTGCCGTCGCGGCTGTAATCCTCCCGCACCGTCCCCCATTGGCGCTCGGCGAGATACGGCCCCCACAGGGACCATGCGCGCTCGCCCCGCGCCTGCTCGGCGATGCGGCGGCGTTCGGCCCAGCCGTCGAGCTCGCTCACGCCGATTCCCCTCGTGCCGGACCGGGCCTGCGGGCCTCGCCGAACGGACACGACCGGCGCGCGACCGGCGACGGCTGGCAAGGGCGGGGGATCATGCGGCAACACATGGAAAGCGGCTTATGGGCGGTCATCGGTCCCGATGGGCTTTGGCTCAGTGGGAGCCGAGATGCACCATTAGCGCCAAGCGCGGATAAGTCTCCGAGGAACATTCCGTCAGGGGCGGTCCTCGCCCCCCCGCCGGAGAATGGGTCACGCAGGCGTCACGGAATGGTGCGCGTGGTCCGCCGCGAAAACCGGCGGCGATGGGCGGAGCACTCTGCTAGCCTGCGCCACCGCCACGACAGCCTGATTCCGGTGCCATGACCAGACCACGCACGAACACGGCCCGCACGCTCGGGCTCATCGCATGCCTCGCCCTGGCGCCCGCTCACGCGCTGGCACAATCGGCGACGAATCTCGAGGCCCTGCGCGGGCTGGCGCCGGTGAGCGCCCTGCCAGCGACGGCGGAGGGCAATGCCGCGCTGGCGGCGAACCTCACGGTCACCGGCGACATCCAGATGGGGCGGCACCCGCAGCCCCTGCTGCTGCCCTTTCCCGAGCAGCAGCGCCTCGCCCTGCGCGATTGCTTCATCACCGACGGCAACGCCGCGCAGCTCGCCGACGGCCTCGGCACCGCACTGGGAGATGCCTATCAGGCCAAGGCGCGCTACGAGGACTTCAAGACCTTCACCAGTGTTTCGGGCAGCCTCGCCCGCCTGATCGGTTACACCAACAACATCACCAAGTCGGATTCGAATGCGGGGAAGTACTTCTTCGCCAATGCGACGACGAATGGCGAGGCCCCCGTCTCCGAACCCGCCCGCGCCATCCTCACCAAGGTCGGCGGCACGACGGATGTCTTCGGCAAGGCCTATGGCCGTCCCGCCGGAACGCCGGGTGCCGACGCCTTCGGCAATTCGCGCCCGTTCCAGACCGAGCCGAGCCTTCTCGCCTATCGCGGCGAGGATTATTTCGGCGCCGCCTCCCACAGCATGGACTGGCTGCGCGGGCCGAAACAGAACCTCACGGACAGCCCGTCCTATCCGAGCGGCCACACCACCTACGGCTACACGGAATCGCTGCTCCTCGCCCTGCTGGTGCCCGAGCGCTACCAGCAGATGATCGCGCGCGGGGCCGAGTACGGCAACAACCGCATCGTGGTCGGCGCCCATTACGCCATGGACGTGCTCGGGGGCAGGGCGGTGGCGCTCCATGCCGTCGCCCATCTGCTGGCCAACGACCCCGCCTATGTGGGTCAGACCCGCGCGAACCCGGCCATCGACAACGAGATGAGCCGCGCCACCGACGGCGCGGTGACCATCACCGACTATCCCGAGGCCCTGAAGGCGGCGCGCAAGGAGCTCCAGGCCGTCCTCGGCGAAGGCTGCGGTGACACGGTGGCGGCCTGCGCCGCCGCCGACCGGAGCCGGTTCAAGGATGCCGCCGCCAACGGGGCCTTCTACGCCTCCACCCAGACCTACGGCCTGCCGGTGGTGCATCGGGACCGGTCGGGCCAGCCGGTGGATGTCGCGCGGGTCGCGCCGGAGGCCGGACACCTCCTCACGGCCGCCTTTCCGGCCGTAACCCTGGACGAGGCCAACGCCATCCTCACCGCCACCCTCGGCCCGGCCGGCGGCTTCCTCGACGACGGCTCGGTCTTCGGCCTGTATTCCCGCCTCGACCTCTATGCGGCAGGCGGCAAGGCCGCGTCCCTCGCCGCGAGCCGGCGCGCCACCGCGCCGTAGCGCCTGCGCGACGAGCGGTTCTAGACCGTCGCCATCCCGCGGGCGTTCAGGCTTTCTTAGCCATGCCACGGGAGAATGCCGCGTCGCCAACCCGTCGCGAGGACATCGTTCGTGCTCGACCTCATCCTCTACATCAGCGCCTCGGTCTGTGCCGTCGGATGCCTGGGACTCTGGGCGCTGCGCGAGCCCCCGGTCTCCTATCCGCGGGTGGAATGGGACGAGGACGCACGCGGCTGAATACCGCCGCCGTCCTAGCGCTCGCGCCAGGGGGCCGGGCGATGAGGGATGCGCGACAGTCTCCCCAACCTGAGTTAGGGAGCCGACCGCGCGTTCGCCCGTTGGGGTCCTCGAAGCCCGAGTGAATGCGGCGGCCGGATGGGAACGGGCAGTATGGAGGACGACATCGATCGGCTGCGGCGGCGCGAGGCCGAACTCGAGGCCGAGATCGCGCGGCTGAAAGCGGAGATCGCGTCCGGCATCCATTCCCCGGACAGCGGCCAGAAAACCTCGGCGGCGGGGCCGGAACTGCTGTTCACGGCGGCGGAGAAGACCCGCATGCCGCAGATCATCACCGACCCGAACCAGCCCGACAATCCCATCGTCTTCGCCAACCGCGCCTTTCAGGACCTGTGCGGCTACTCGGCTGAGGAACTCGTCGGGCACAATTGCCGGTTCCTGCAGGGGCCGGGAACCGACCCGGCCGATGTGGCGCGCCTGCGCGACGCCATCGCGGCGCGGCGCGACGTGGTGGTCGAGATCATCAACTATCACCGCGACGGAACGCCGTTCCGCAACGAGCTCTATGTCAGCCCCGTCTTCGACCGGAACGGGCGCCTGCGCTACTTCTTCGGCAGCCAGCTCGACGTCACCCGCTTTCGCACCGAGGAGGGCAAGCTCGCCGAGAGCGAGTCCCGCTACCGGACGCTGTTCGATGCCATCGATGCCGGGTTCTGCATCGTCGAGATGCGGTTCGACGCCACGGGCCGCGCCATCGATTACCGCTTCATCGAGGTCAATCCCGCCTTCGAACGGCAGGCCGGCCTCGGCGACGTCGAGGGCCGCTGGGTCAGCGACGTCATTCCCGGCATCGAACCCCGCTGGCTCGAAACCTATGGCGAGGTCGCGCTGAGCGGCAATCCCGTGCGGTTCGAGAGCGGGGCGGTGACGCTGGGCCGCTGGTTCGACGTGCACGCCCTGCGCATCGGGGAGCCGGTCCAGCGGCGCGTCGCCATCCTGTTCAACGACATCACCGACCGGCGCGAGGCCGAGACCGTGCTGAGGACGACGGCGCGCGAGCGGACCACGGAGCGCGACCTCGTCTGGCGCGCGAGCCGCGACCTCCTCGTGATCTGCGGCTTCGATGGACTCTACCGGTCGGTCAATCCGGCCTGGAGCGAGATGCTGGGCTGGCCCGCCGATTCGCTGGTCGGCGCGCGGTTCGACGCTTTCGTGCATCCCGACGACCGCAAGGCGGCCGAGCAGGCCATGGACCGGTTGCGGAGCGGCGCCATCCTCGACAACCTCGACATCCGGCAGCTGGCGGCGGATGGCAGCGAGCGTTGGGTCTCCTGGAACGCGATCCCGCAGGGTGACCATTTCTACGCCGCCGGCCGCGACGTGACCGAGCGCAAGGCCCTGGAGGAGCAGCTCCGCCAATCGCAGAAGCTCGAAGCCGTGGGCCAGCTCACCGGCGGTGTCGCCCACGACTTCAACAACCTGCTGACCGTGATCCGGTCCTCCACCGACCTCCTGCGCCGGCCCGACCTGCCGGAGGAGCGCCGGCGGCGCTATGTCGACGCCATCTCCGATACGGTGACGCGCGCGGCCAAGCTCACCGGCCAGCTCCTGGCCTTCGCCCGTCGGCAATCCCTGACGCCCGAGGTCTTCGACGTCGCCAAGGGCGTGGCCTCCGTGGCCGACATGGTCGGCACCCTCACGGGCGCGCGCATTCAGGTCGTGACCCAGATCGAGACCGGCCGGGACGACGCGGGAGAGCCGTTGGCCTGCCTCATCGACGCCGATCCGAGCCAGTTCGACACGGCGCTCGTCAACATGGTCGTCAACGCCCGTGACGCCATGGACGGCGAGGGCCGGCTGACCATCCGGGTCCGCCGCGCCACGACCATTCCGGCCGTGCGGGCGCATCCCCGCATCCGGGGCGATTTCGTCGCCGTCTCCGTCGCCGATACCGGCTCGGGCATCGCGCCCGAGATGCTGGACCGGATCTTCGAGCCGTTCTTCACCACCAAGGGCGTGGGGCAGGGCACCGGCCTCGGCCTGTCTCAGGTCTTCGGTTTCGCCAAGCAATCGGGCGGCGAGGTCGTGGTGGAAAGCCGCCTCGGCCAGGGCACGACCTTCACCCTCTATCTCCCGCGCGCGGCGGGCGAGGCCGTGGAGGCCGAGCCGGTGCGGGAGCCGCCGCCCCTGGCCGAGCGGCACGGCACCCGGGTGCTCGTGGTGGAGGACAACGCGGAGGTCGGTGCCTTCGCGACCCAGGCCCTGCAGGAACTCGGCTACGTCACACATTGGGTGACGGATGCGCAGCGGGCCCTCGACGCCCTGGCGCGCGACTCCGCCGGTTTCGAGGTGGTTTTCTCCGACGTGGTCATGCCGGGCATGAACGGCATCGATCTCGGCCACGCGATCCGCCGCAAATGGCCCGATCTGCCGATCGTGCTCACCTCGGGCTACAGCCACGTCCTCGCCGAGGAGGGCAGCCATGGGTTCGAGCTCCTGCGCAAACCCTATTCGGTGGCCGATCTGTCGCGCATCCTGCGGCTCGCCGTCTCGCGCTGAGGCCAGGGGCGGACGGGCGCGACCGGCCGACGCGGAAACATTCGCTGCAGCGCAACGTTCCTTTCTCATCACAGCCGGCGCGCGGCCGACATAGCGCTCTGCCGGGCCTTTTGCTGCCGCGTAGCCTGCCGGCTTTGCCCGACATCGCGGGCGCCTCGGCTCGGCCTGTCCTTCCACGCCGGCCAAGGCCGCACGCCACGCATAACCGCACGGACATCCGCATGAGCATCGCCTCCGCCCTCGGCCTGACATCCTCGAAAAAGGTCCGCTACGCCTTCGTCGCCCTCGGAGACATCACGCAGGAAGCCATGCTGCCCGGCGTGAAGCACACCGGCAATTCGGAGGTCGTCGCCTTCGTCACCGGCGACCCGGAGAAGGCGCGCGGCGTCGGCGCGCAATACGGCGTGACCGAATCCTATGGCTACGAGCAGTTCGACACGCTGCTGGCCTCGGGCACGATCGACGCGATCTATCTCGCCCCGCCGAACTGGCGCCACGCCGAGTTCGCGGTGCCGGCGCTGAAGGCCGGCATCCATGTCCTCGTGGAGAAGCCGCTGGAGATCTCGGCCGAGAAGTCGAAGGAGATCATCGCGGCGCAGAAGGCCTCCGGCGCCAAGCTCATGGTGGCCTACCGGCTGCATTTCGAGCCCTGCACCCTGGCGACCATCGACCTGATCCGCTCCGGCCAGCTCGGTGACCTCCTGACCTTCTCCTCGACCTTCACCCAGATGGTCTCGCCCGAGAACCACCGGGCGACGAGCGGCATCGAGGCAGGACCGATCTTCGATATGGGTCCGTATCCGATCAACGCCGCCCGCTACATCTTCGGCGACGAGCCGACGGAGGTGGTCTCGGCCGTGGGCATCCGTCACCCCGAAGCCGGCCTCGGCGATTTCGACGATACCGTCGCGGTGACGCTCCGTTTCCCGCAGAACCGCATCGCGCAGTTCGTGCTGTCCTATTACGGCAATACCCTCGACAGCTATTCGGTCGTCGGCACCAAGGGCAGCGTCGAGGTCAACCCGGCCTACATGTACGGCAAGCCCCTGGAGCACATCGTCACCATCGGCGAGGACAAGAGCCACGCCAGCTTCAAGAACACCGATCATTTCGGCGGCGAGCTGAAGTACTTTTCGGATTGCATCCTCGACGACCGCGAGCCCGAGCCCGATGGCGAGGAAGGCCTCGCCGATCTCCGCGTGATCGAAGGCATCGTCCGCGCCCTGCAGACCGGCACCTCACAGACCCTCGAACCCTTCACCCGCACCAAGCGCATCGACACGAAGGCCCAGGAACAGACGCTTTCGGCACAGAAATCGCCGGAGCTCGTCAACACGTCGAATCCCGGAAAGGGCAAGGACAAGGTTCCGCTCAACTAGCCCGGCCGTTTCCAGACCGCCCCCGTCCCTCGCTCCACAAGTCCCGTAATGAATGACCGAGCCCAGGCGGGCACCGACCTCACCGTCGATGCACGGTGCAACTCCCGCGAGGCGTCGTCCTCGCGGGACGGACCCGTTCGCATCGATCCCGAGGGCACGGAATATCCGATCCAGGATTACGCCCCGCTCGGCGATGGCCGCTCCGTCGTCCTCGTCGGCCCGGACGGCGCGGTGGCGTGGTGGTGCGTCCCCGAGATGGATTCGCCGCCCCTGTTCGACCGGCTTCTCGAGCCGGACAACGGCGGCTATTTCCAGGTTCGGCCCGATGGCCCGTTCATGATGGAGCGGCGCTACCGCACCGACAGCAACGTGCTGGAGACGGTCTTCACCACCGCGACCGGCACCGCACGCGTGACCGAATCCCTCAACAGCAGCCGTGCCGGCCGCCTGCCCTGGTGCGAACTCGCGCGCCGGCTGGAGGGCGTCTCCGGTACGGTGACGTTCCGCATCCGCGCCGTCTTCGGCACGCGCGGCGACACCCTCTCGCCCTGGCTCCAGCCGACGCCCAATGGCTGCGTCTTCCATGTCGGCCCGGTGCTCGGGGTGATCCGCTTCAGCGACAACGTCCGCGTCATCGAGGAGGAGGACCGCACCATCGCCGCCACGGTGACGGTGGAGGAGGGAGAGCGCGCGGTCGTGGCGCTTCTCGCCGGCGAGGACGAACCGCTCGGCATCCCCACCATCGCGGAGATCGACGGACGCATCGATATCAGCGACGATGCCTGGCGGCACTGGGCGGAGGGGCTGGGCTATGACGGCCCGCACCGCTCCGAAGTGCGGCGCAGCGGCCTCGCCCTGAAGCTGCTGCTCTATTCGCCGAGCGGCGCCATCGCGGCCGCCGCCACTTCTTCCCTGCCCGAACGGATCGGCGGGCCGAAGAACTACGATTACCGCTACGCCTGGATCCGCGATGCCGGCTACACCGTCAACGCCTTCCTGCGGATCGGCGCGATGCCGGAGGCGAAGGCCGCCTTCTCCTGGCTGATCGCGCGCCTGCACGAGCACGGGGCGCAGGTCTTCTACACCCTGCGCGGCGGCAAGGTGCCGGAGGAGACCTCCCTCGACCTCGCCGGCTATCGCGGCTCGCGTCCGGTCCGGGTCGGCAACGCGGCGGCGCGCCAGCACCAGCACGGGATCTACGGCGACATCTTCGAGACCGCGACCCTGTTCGTCGCCGACGGCAACATCCTCGACCAGAAGAGCGCGACGGTCCTGGCGGATCTCGCCGACGAATGCGCCGACCGCTGGCGCCAGAAGGATGCCGGGATCTGGGAATTGGAAGTCCCGCAGCATTACACGATGTCGAAGATCAGTGCCTGGCAGGCGCTCGCCCGCGCCGTCGAACTGGCGGAGGCCGGCCATATCGCGGCCACCTGCGTGCCGCGCTGGTCGCGCGAGCGTGACCGAATCCAGGCCTGGATCGAGGAGCATTGCTGGTCTGAGGCGCGCCAAGCCTATACGTTCTATCCCGGCACCGACCGACTCGACGCCTCACTAATCCTGGCGGTCCGTTTCGGGTTCGACGGGCGCGAGCGCCTGTCCTCCACCCTCGACGCGATCCGCAGGGAACTCGGGCGCGGCCCGCTTCTGTATCGTTATTCGGGAGCCGAGAGGGAGGAGGGCGCCTTCATCGCCTGCTCGTTCTGGCTGGTGGAGGCCCTGGCCGAACTCGGCCGGCAGGACGAGGCCGAGGCGATCTTCACCGGCACGCTGCGCGCCGCCGCCAGGGGCGTCGGCGTGATGAGCGAGATGGTCGATCCGGAGACCGGCGACCATCTCGGCAACACACCGCAGGGCCTGAGCCATCTCGCCCTGCTTCACGCGGCCTGCACCTTGCGCGGCGACCGCGAACGAGACCTGAAAGCGGCACGATGACCGGCACCACCCTCGACACCCGCTCCGGCGCTCTCGGCCTGCCGGATGCGGCGCCCAGCCGGCATCCCGGCCTCGTCCTCACCGCCCTGGCGATGGGCGGCTTTGCCATCGGCACCACCGAATTCGCCACGATGAGCCTGCTTCCGTCCTTCGCTCCCGATCTCGGCATCGACGCGCCGACGGCCGGCCATGTGATCAGCGCCTACGCGCTCGGCGTCGTCGTCGGCGCGCCGGTCATCGCGGTGCTCGCGGCGACGATGGCCCGCAGGACGCTCCTCGTCGGGCTGATGGTGCTGTTCGCGCTGGGCAACGTCCTGTCGGCCCTGGCCCCGAACTATCACGGGATGCTGCTGTTCCGGTTCCTGGCGGGCCTGCCGCACGGCGCCTATTTCGGCGTGGCCGCCCTCGTCGCCGCCTCCCTCGTCCCCCGGGAGCGGCGGAGCCAGGCGGTCTCGCGGGTGATCCTCGGCCTCACCATCGCGACGGTGGCGGGCGTGCCCCTGGCCAACGTCGTCGGCCAACTCGTCGGCTGGCGCTGGAGCTTCGGGCTCGTCGCCGTCCTGGCGTTGCTGACGGCGGTTTCGCTGCGGATCCTGGCGCCCCTCGGACGACCGGCTTCGGGTGCCAGCGCCCTGCGAGAGCTTGGCGCCCTGCAGAGCGGGCAGGTCTGGCTCACCCTCGCCATCGGCGCCATCGGGTTCGGCGGCCTGTTCTCGGTCTATACCTACCTCGCCTCGACCTTGATCGAGGTCACCCGCGCGGGGCCCGCGGCGATCCCGCTGGTCCTCGCCGTGTTCGGCGTCGGCCTCACAATCGGCAACCTCGTCTGCGCCTGGGCCGCCGACCGCGCCCTGATGCCGGCGGCCGGGCTGACCCTGGTCTGGACGGCCGTGGCTCTGGCCCTCTACCCGTTCTCGGTGGGCAGCGTCTGGACCCTGGCGCCGGTGGTGTTCCTCATCGGGTGCGGGGGCGGCCTCGCCACCATCCTGCAGACGCGCCTGATGGACGTGGCCGAGGATGCGCAGACCTTGGCTGCCGCGCTCAACCACTCGGCCTTCAACTTCGCCAACGCCCTGGGTCCCTGGCTCGCCGGCCTCGCCCTCACCGCCGGGTTCGGCCTGCCCTCCACCGGCTGGGTCGGCGTCGCCCTGGCTCTGGGCGGGTTGGCGCTCTGGGCCATCTCCGCGACGTCGATGCGCCGGACGGCTCGACCGCCGGCAACTTAGCCCGAGGAACGGCGACGCAGGAGGTCGAGCCGTTCACCGGGCGGGGCTGCTCAAGCGGTCAGTGGCTGGATATCGAGCTGCATGCCCCGTCCCCTGAGGACGCGGACGAGGCGGTCTTCGAGATCGTCGTCGAGCCCGTCCACCTGCATGTGGAGGTGGCTTCCCTTCGCCGTGCCCGTGACCCAGAGACGATACACCAGGCCCTCCTCGCGCAACTGCGTCAGAAGCCGCTCCGATCCGATCCGGTTGGCTTCGTCGTTCATCGCAATGAGGCTCGTGTCCATTCAGATCTCCCGTTACCGACTAGGACAACGTTTCACGGCGATGTTTCGTCCTGATGTCCGGGAGACCTTTCCCGAACGAGGATAACGATTAGGCTCGGCCAACCGCCGACACCACGCGATGAGGCCTAGCAACGGGCGGGCCGCCAGCTCGGAGCATCTGCCGCCCGTGCATCACACGTCCCGGCTGAACCGGAGCCCTGGTGAGTTCGATTCCCGACGGGAGGTTCGAGCCGTTCACATTCGGGCTTAGCAGCTTCAAGAAGTTCAGCCGGCATCCTGCCCGATGCGCCGACGACTGCCGAGGGCATCGAAGGTGGTTGAGCGGGACCGGCATTAATCGTTCTTCATCATAATCGTTGACTGTCGTTTATCGCTCTTGGTCCGATAAACTCTTCCGACGGCTCCGACGCGGCGCCTGGAGACATGAGATGAAGTTCGGATCCGTTATCCTGCTGGGCCTCTTCGCGGCGTCCCCGGCCGCCCAGGCCTGGGCGCAGAGCCCGCGCGACGTGCCGATCACCGACGATCTTCGCCGCGAGGAGCGCATCGAGCGCCGCCTCGACCGGACCATGCCGCCACCGGTGGACCCCAACGTGTCACCGGACAATCCGGACGGCGTCGTCGGCTTCGACGGTCCCCCCGGCATGTTCGAGAACGGCGTCGAGAACGGCAGCCCGATCCCCTCCGGCTCCCCGGTGGACGACGACGACGATTAGGCGCCGAACCGGCATCCCCTTCGACGGAAAGCGCTCTAGTTAGGGCCCGTGCCCGTCTCGTCCCACATGCGAAGCCGGCCCTCCCGCCCTCGGCCCGAGCTTTCCCGTTTGACGAGTGCTTCCCGTTTGACGAGCCTTCCCGTTTGATCAGCGTCCGCGCCCTGTCCTACAACATCCGTCATTGCCGCGGCATGGACGGGCGCGTGTCGCCGGACCGGGTGGCCGAGGTCATCGCCGCCAGCGGGGCCGATCTCGTCGCGCTCCAAGAGGTCGATGTCGGGCGCGCCCGGACCGGCGGCCTCGATCAGGCCGAAACCATCGCCCGGCGTCTCGGCATGGATCACCATTTCCATCCGGCCCTGCACCTGGCCGAGGAGCGCTACGGCGACGCCATCCTGACCCGCCTTCCGTCCCGGCTGGTCCGGTCGGGCATCCTGCCCGGCCTCGCGAACCGGCCCGGCCTGGAGCCGCGCGGCGCCCTGTGGGTGGAGGTGACGGCGAATGGCCGGATTCTGCAGGTCTTCAATACCCATCTGGGCCTGTCGGCGAAGGAGCGGATGGCCCAGGCGAAGGCGCTGCTCGGCCCCGACTGGACCGGATCGCCCGACTGCGTCTCCCCCTTCGTCCTGATGGGAGATTTCAACGCCATCCCGCAATCCGCCGCCTACCGGCGGCTCGGCGCGCATCTCGTCGATGCGAGGCGGATCGCCGGGCAGAAATCCGGCTCCGCGACCTTTCCGAGCCGCTGGCCGCTGCTGCGGATCGACCATGTCTTCGTCGGGCCGGAGGTGCGGGTGCGACGCATGGAAGTCGTGCGCACGCCGCTCGCCCGCCGCGCCTCGGACCACCTGCCCCTCCTGGTGGAGTTGGAGATCGGTCCGGCCGCGGACTGACCCGGAGCCTCGAATGCGGGGAGAGGGCGGGGCGGTCCGGCTTCGGTTGCTCGAAGTCTTCAAGACGATCTCGACCGCGGGAGCGACACGAACCGCCGTCGAGCGAGCGCCGCACGCCCATCTTGCCAAGCCGAGGATGGGAAACGCGACGCTATCGCCGCGGATCGGAGGATGTCGATGACGTGAGGGAGCAAACCGCTGCCAAACGGCTTGTCCCCCCGGCGATGCGACAGGCATCGACCCTGTTCGAGGTTCAATCGGGAATTGCATGGCCGAGGATGTGACGTCGTCAGGCTACGAGTGGACGCTGGCCAGCTTCACCGACACCATCCATCGTGGCGGCGTCGCCCTGTGGGCCTGGTCGCCGACGCGCAGGTTGGCCCAGCTCGACGGGCTGTGCCGCGAGTTCTGGGGGACGTCCGAATCCGTCGTCCCCATCGACGATCTCTTCGCGCGCGTGAACGCGGAGGACCGCCGCGCCATGATGCTCGACTGGACGGCGAGCGAGGCCGATTCCCATCCCTACAGTTTCGACTTTCGCATCGGTGACGGCCCTGACGCACGCTGGGTCTCCGCCCGCGGGGTGGGGGGAGAGTCCGGCAAGGTCGGCGAGTGGGTCCAGGCCATCTTTCTCGACGTGACCCGGCAGAAGCGCGCCGAAGAAGCCGAGCACCTCCTCACGGCGGAACTCGCGCACCGTGTCTCGAACATGTTCTCCGTCGCCCGGGCGCTGACCGCCATCGTCGCCCGGGGCGCCACCTCGACTCCTCACTTCGCCGAGGACCTGTCGCAACGCTTCGGCGTGCTGCACGAGGCGACGGCCCTGGCGACGCGGGCACAGGCCGGGGACCACGGCAATGTCAGGCTTCGGACGCTGGCCGAGCGGATCCTGTCCCCCTACCTCGACGGCGGCAACATCGAGATCGACGTCGAGGACGCCGCCGTGGCGCCTCCCGGCAAGGTCAACGATTACGCCATGATCCTGCACGAGCTCGCCACCAACTCGGCCAAGTATGGCGCCCTCTCGGGAGGCGGCACGCTGACAGTGACGGGTCGCGTGTCGGAGGGAACGCTCACGCTCAAGTGGGAGGAGACGTCGGCCTCCTCGGGGACGGTCACGTCCGATGGGGGCGGGTTCGGTTCCCGACTGCTGAGACAGACCATCGAGCGCAGCCTCGGCGGCCGTTTCACGCGCCGGATCGACGAGACCGGGCTCGGCTTCGAGATGAATGTCCCGGCCGCCTGAACGATCGTCCCTCCCTCTTCACACCGCTCGCCAGTCACAACACGCGTCAGGAAATCCGACATGGCCCACGTCCTCGTCATCGGCGCCAGCCAGGGCATCGGCCTGGAAACCGTGAAGGCGGCCCTGGCGGCCGGCCATCGCGTGCGCGCCTTCGCCCGATCCGCCGCGACCATGTCGCTGTCGGGCCAAGCGCTGGAACGCTTCCCCGGCGACGCCTTGAACGCCGCCGACGTCACATCCGCCCTGGAGGGCATCGACGTCGTGGTGCAGGCCCTGGGCGTGCCGGCGAAGAACCTGCTCGGGCCGGTGACCCTGTTCTCGGCCGCCACCAACGTGCTGGTGCCGGCTATGGAGAAAGCCGGCGTGCGGCGCATCCTCGCCGTGACGGGCTTCGGCACCGGCGACAGCCGTGACGCCATCGGCCTGCTGCAACGCATCCCCTTCCGCCTCGTCTTCGGGCGGGCCTATGACGACAAGGACGCCCAGGAGATGCGGATCCGCCGCTCTGGCCTGGACTGGACCTTCGTCCGGCCGGGCGTCCTGACGCCCGGCTCGGCCACGGGACGCTACAAGATCCTGACGGAGCCCGCATCCTGGCGGAACGGCCTGATTTCCCGGGCGGATGTGGCCCACTTCATCGCCGGCGAGATCGACGGGCACTCCTACGCGCGCAAGGCCGTCGTCCTCGTGGGCTAGGGCGCGCTCCGCCGAAATGGATGCCGTTTCGGCGCAAACGAGCGCGGCGCAACAAGGGTCGGGTGGTTGAAGAAATTCGACCGATCGTACCCGCCCCGAGCGTCTGAAATGGATCGGGGAGCAGCGTCTGCTTCTGGCGGGGAGTTGACAGAAGCAGACACAGCCGTCGCGCCCGCTTACGACCTGTTGCACAAGGTCGGAAAGTCTGCGGCTGGGTCGGGTGGGGACCAGACAATCGGCTCCGTGACTGACTGGGTCTTCTGCCCGTTCCCATACTAATGTCCGCTAAAAACGAGAGTTTGGATCGGCAGCATCAATGCCTGGATACGTAGGATCATGGCGTGGACGACGGCGGTGGCATCGACCGCATGGAGGACCAAGCTTCTGGTGGTGCTGAGCTTGCCCGAGTTAATCAGGTCGTGGTTGCTGGTATATGCATTGGCGATACAGCTGCTGCCCGGTTTCACGCCTTCGAGCCCACCCGCGTAGAGCGGCTCGAGAAACACCGTGATCGTTCCGGGGCGAACGACCTGCTGCGCATCGATGAGCTGCTCGCCGCCACGAAATTGTCCGGCGGCAATGAAATCCTGCACGCTCGTCACCACCATGGGGATCACGGTCCAGGGTTTGGAGACGCAGGTGATCTCGGCCAGCATCCCCACCTTCATGACCTGAGCTTCGATCTGCCCGAACCCCGCCGTAATGGCTTTCCGTCCGGCACCTTCGGGGATCAGCACGCCTGCCGGTCGCATGATCGGATTGACGATGTCGCCGACCCGCAGGGTGAACTGCTCCACTCGTCCATCAACGCCGGCCCGGATGGTGGTCTTCGCGATCTCTACAGTGGCTTGGGCAAGAGCAGCTTCTGCACTGGCTTTCTGGGCGGGGAGAAGACTGCTGACCTGCGCTTCGGCCGTCTGCTTGGCCGCCGTCGCAGCCGCGACCGCGCCGCGCCGGCCGTTCACGACATTCTGAAGCCGCTCGATCTCGCGAAACGCGACGATCCCAGCGCCCCGCCGGTTCAGCTCCTGCTTCGTCTCCAGTTCGTCGATGGCCTGCTGTAGGCCGCTCCTCGCCTCCTGAGCCTTGCCTTCGGACGCCGCAATCTCGGATCGCGCCGCCACCATCGCCGCCTCGACCTCGGCGATCTTACGCCGAGCCGCCTCGGCCGCCGCCTCCTGGGTCGCGCTGTCCAGGCGGAAGATGGGTTCGCCCTTCTTGACCTCGCCGCTGATGCTGTTGACGTAGATCTCGGCGACACGTCCGCTGGTCTCCGAGACGATGGGAACGGTCCGGTAGTACAGGGTCGCGGTCTTCGTAGATGGGTGATAATAGAAGATCACCGTGATGAGACCCACGGAAAGCATCAGGCACGAGACGATGCCCCACCTCAGCTCGAACCACACCGAGTAGAGCGTGATCTCCTTGCCGAACCGCTTGCCCTGGCCGAAGCGTCGGAAAAGATAGTCCGGCAGGATTGTCAGCACCGAGCACAGTAAGATCTCGAGCATGGATCAGGTCCTCGTCGTGCTGACCGGGACGATCCTCGGGATGGGCCGTAAGACGGGCGAGACATCTTCCCGGGGGACGCTGGCCGACCCGCTGTCCTCCGACACCTCGGCAGCTCCCGTTCCTGGAGGGAGGCCCGCGATCCGTTCGAGCGCCCCCGCCATGCGACCGAGCGTCCCTCCGAAGTTTGGGATGTCGATCAAGGCAAGCAGGAGGCCCATCACCCAAAACAGATGGATATGCGTGAAGAAGGCGAGCAGCCCCAGCACGGCGACGATCTCGAACTGCAGCTTGTGGCTCTTGTGGGCCATCCGTTCGGGCAAGGTATGCAGGCGCAGGAACAGAAGCCCCGCTGCCATCACCACGAGGACGAGGACCACGGCCATGACCGACATGAACACGTCAGTCCCGTCTGCCGCCGGCATGAATATTGGCAAATGATGCGGTGCAGCCGGGTTGATCGCGTCGGACATGTTGGCCCCCAATAGAAATGGTGACGCAATCGAATCACGGCCTCACATAGTTCAACGGCGCATCAAACGCCTGAACCGCTCTCTGGAGGGGTCAGGATACACAAACATATTACGTTTGTATCGTCTATAATTGATTTTTGCCGCTGGATACTGATGTTCTGCAGGCAGCGGATTTTCGTTCCTCAGCTGCCGATAAGCATCCACCTGCTGCGCGGCTGCACTCGAGACGCCATGCAGCCGGGACAAGGAGCGATGACCGTTCGCTCATGAGGACAGCTGAAAACCACCCTCCACGGCAAGGTTGGATCGACAGCGGAACGTCCGATTCGGGACGAAGGACCAAAGTCTGGTTGCCGCCACGAGCCGACGTTGCCGGCCGGCCAACAGATGACTGCTCGTAAGGAGTACCCATGGCGAACCAAGCGGCCGGGTTGGGTCGGAAACTCCCCCGACGGCGGGTACCGAACGTCGGATCTTCATCACCTCAGCTGAGCCGGACCCATTGTGGTCGGGCGCAGCTCTAGGATCGGGGCTTGCCCCGGAGCGTGATGCGCGTCAGCTCGGAGGAGGTCCCGAGCCTCAAGGCGAAGCCGGGCCACAGCCCCGTGCCGTTGTTGACGTAGAGCGTCATGGCGCCGACCGCGTATGCGCCGGAGACGAAGCCGGCATTGGCGCGAGCGACCAGCCGGTCGAGGCCCCAGATCATCCCGCCATGCGTGTGCCCGGAGAGTTGCAGGGCCACACCTTTCGCGGCCGACCGCGCCGCGCCCCTCGGCTGATGGTCGAGCAGAACGATGGGGGCATTGGGCGGCGCACCGGCCAAAGCGGCGTCGAGGTCGTGCACCGGTCGTCCCGAATGCGAGGCCGACAGGTCGGTCACGCCCGCGAGAACCAAGGCATCGCCACCGCGCTTCAAGACCGTGTGCCGGTTCTCGAGCACGCCCATGCCCAGTTCGGCATAGCGGCGCATCCACCCCGCATAGTCGAAGAAGTATTCATGGTTGCCGGGGATCACCCAGACCCCGTCCGGCGCATGGAGACCACGCAGCGGTTCGACGTCGGCGCGGCGCGATGCGAGGGCCCCGTCGATCAGGTCGCCGGTCACCACCACGAGATCGACGCCGAGCGCGTTGGATCGCGTCACCACTTCCCGCGCCCATGCCGCCGGGAACAGGCGGCTGAGATGCAGGTCCGTCAGCTGAAGCAGGGTGAAGCCGTCGAAGCCAGCCGGAAGGTTCTCGATCTCGACGGTGACGTCCTTGAGCGGCGGCACCCGCACCGCCTGCTGCAACGCCACCGCCGACAGGAGCATGGCCAGCGCCGCCTCGGCATAGCGCCAGCCGGCCGGGATCGCCCAGCCGGCACCGGGCACGAGCCTGGAGGCCAACGCCACGACGTCGAGCGCCAGCTGCATCGCCGCCAGGAGGAAGATCGCCCCGAAGGCCCAGTTGAACAGCAGGATCAGCACCCGCGGAAACTCGGGCGCGAAGACCGAACCGGACGAGAGGCGGCTCCACAGATGGTATTGCGACGCGACGAGCAGAAGGACGGCAATGCCGGCCTTCACGGCGAACGGCCATGGAAGCGGCCATAGGACCCTGGTGACGACGTACAGGCAGGGCAGACCGAGGATCAGGTGAAACATGCTCTCGTATCGGCGACGGTGGACGATCGGCACGGAGCCGATGCTGCGCCCGAACGGAACGAGGCCATATCACCGACCGCGCGACGAGGGACGCATCGATCCGCCTCGCAGGCACCATCAGGTGCCACCGAGCACACCGGCTGTGCGCGAAGCGTTCCGTCCGTCGGATCGCCCCCTATGACGCCTCGGCGGCCTGCGCCGCCCCGGCGCGTACCAGCTGCTGACCCGCGACCGCGTTGGCCCCCTCGCGGCGCCGGGCGAGGGCGCGGTGACGGCGCCAGGGCCGCCAGGCATCGGCGAGACCGACGGGATCTCCGAGATGGAAGGCCTCGACGAGGCGCACAATGGGCCCGCGCCGGGAGGCCACGAGCGAGCACAGTCGGCGGGCCGGGACGAGGGCGGGATCGTCGATCGCCGCGAGCAGGCCCTTCTCCCGCACCGCCTCCTCGAAAGCGTCGCGCGGGCAGCCGGCATGATGGGCGATCAGGCCGTTCCTCACCCGCGCGATGGCGATGCGCCGCACATCGCCCGCGTCGCCATCGAGCGCTTCGAGGGCGAGATCGCATTCGGTGTCGTAGCCCATGGACCGGTTGTTCAGGTTCGTCGACCCGACCCGGAGCATCCGGTCGTCGAAGATCGCGACCTTGGAATGGACGAGGATCGGACGGCCCTGAAGCGTATGCGGCGCGAGGATGCGCAGGCGGCCATACCGGTCCGCCGCGCGAAGCCGGGCGATGAGGCCGCGCCTCGCCCCGTCCATGGTGATCCGGTCGAAGCCGTTCGGGCTGCGTTCGGCGAGCACCACGACGATGTCGGGACCTTCCGGCTCGGCGAGGCGCGCGGCCAGGGCCTCGGCGATGAGCGGAGAGGTGAAATACTGGTTCTCGAGATAGATGTGACGGGACGCGCGGCGGATCGCCAGCAGATAGAGCGCCTCGTTCTCGCGGATCGCATCCCCCGATTCCCGTGCCGGTATCGTGCGGGCGAGCCCTACCGTCACGTCCTCGAAGAGCGGCGTCACCGAATCGGGCCAAGGATCGGGGAGGGAAGAATCAGGGCGGGAAGGACCGCGTGCGTCTGTGCCGACCGGTCCGGACACGGCTGAACCGCTGCGCCCGCTCGTCGCCTCCTGCCAGCGTTGACGCGCCAGATCGGACAACGCCGACGCGGCCGCACCGTCGACGAGCATCATGACGTCGTGGCGCGGCGGGTAATCCTCGCCGGTCGGCAGACGCCGGAGCGGGTCACGGTCCCGATGGGCGGGCGTGTCCCAGCGGTTCACCTCGAAATCGCTGCCGCCGCTGAAGGCGATGCGGTCGTCCACCACCAGCACCTTCTGGTGCTGGCAAGCCCCGAAGGGGAGGCGGGAATCGACGACGTACTCGATCCCCGGCCCGAGCCGGGCGCGGATGTCGTCGGGCTTGAGATCGGTGCCGGCGGAGATCGGCCACGGCATGTCCCAGATCAGGAGACGGATCTCGACCTCGGGCCGCGTCGCCTTCAGGCGCCGCAGCAGGTCGGCCATGGTCTCGCGGTCCGCCTCCCCCTGGGGCGTCAGCCGCACGCGCGGATCGAAGCTCCAGCCGATCAGCATCACGGAGGATTGGGCCTTGAGGATCGCCTCGCGCGACGCGGCGAAATAGGCGGCGCCGTCGTGCAGGATCGCCACGCGGGCCGCCCGCTCCTGGCGCCAGCAGGTCGCGCCGGGAACCAGCCAGGATGTCAGGGGGGCCGGCATGGCGGGCACGGCATGGCCGTGATCCGATGCCGCCGGCTGGGACGGGCCGCTCATATCAACTGTCTCGCTTCACTGGTTCGACGCCACTGCTCTCATGCCAGGTGTCCTCATGCCGCCGTCGCCGCCTGCCTGGCCTGCATCTTGTGCCGCACGCGGCGCCGGGTGAGGGCGACGGCGGCCACCGTGGCGGCGAAGCCGAGACCGAGAAAGAGCCAATGCTCGGTCGTATCGCTGCCGGCCGCGCGCCCGATGATTCCGAGATAAACGCAGACGACGGTGCCCGGCAGCATCCCGAGGATGGTCGAGACGAGATAGGCGCCCATGCCGACCTCGGTGAGACCGAGCGCGTAGTTCTGGGCATTGAAGGGGACGAAGGGGCTCAGCCGCATCAGGGTGAGAAGGCGCCACCCGCCATCCCCCACTGCCTCCATGGTGGCCACCATGGTCGGGCGGCGCGCTATGAGGCGGCGCAGCCGCTCGCGGAACAGGTAGCGGCTGGCGATGAAGGCGAGGACGGAGCCCGCCGTGGCCGAGACCAGGGCGATGGGCATGGCCCACCATCCGAAGGCGACAGCCCCGGCAATGGTCAACGGCGTACAGGGAATCACCAGCAGGGTCGCGAGAAAGAAGAGCCCACCGAAGGCGAGGGGGCCGAGCAGGCCGAGGCCCGCGGTCCATTCGGCGAAGCCGCGCAGCCATTCGTCCATCGGCAGCAGCAGCCAGGCGCCCGCCAGTGCGAGGATCGCGAGGACAGTCACGCTCCAATATCGGATCTCCCCGCCCGTCACGCCTTCCCCTCACTCCTTACCCTGGCCCACCTCGCCCCGGTCCATCGGTCGACCCATCCCGCATCTTGCACTGCAGCACGAAACCGTGGCCAGATGCCGGAGCGGGTTCGGCGTCATGGCCGGGGGCCTGTCCCGCCTTTTGCATGTGCGACAAAGGCATATGCGACAACGGCGCTGAAGCGCCCTGGTTCGCGGAGGATCGTTGGCATCGCACGCCGCGGCGCAGAACCGCCCGGCCCCTGCCCTGTGTGAATGTTCCCGGGCGGGGAACATGCCATGGGCTCTGCGGCATGATGCGAGACCGTCGCGACGCGAGGCCGGCGGCCGATGCCGGGACGGGGTTCGGATGGAGCGGGATTTGGACGAAGCAGAATCTGGACGAGGCGAAGTTCCCATGAAGCAGACATCGACGGAACGCAGCGCCAGCCCGACATTCGATCAGATTCGCCGGCGCGCCTACGAACTCTGGGAGCGTAATCATCAGCCGATGGGATTCGAAATCGAATTCTGGCTGATGGCCGAGAAAGAGCTGAGGGCGGAGCGGGAACGCGCGGCGAAGGCGGAAGCAACCGGGACCGACGAGACCTCCCCGCCCATGCAATCGTGACCGGGCGTCGAGTCGTCTCGCTCGTCGGCATCGTTGTTCCGCCACCTCACCGACAAACCGACCGAACAAGTGCATGCATCTTCTAGCCGACTATACGAGAAAGACCGGTTAAATTGCAGATGTAGGAATTAAAACCTTATCTATGTGGAAACAAAAGTCTCATCACGTCGGTATTTAGCTTTAGAAAATATTCAGACCTTCGGTGGATCTTGGGGGTGGACATTCTCCATACATTCCCCCTCTGTCGCGGAACGCCGTCATGCTGAGCCGTCTTTCCCTGCGCGCGCGCCTCATCGGCGCCTTCGCGGTCACGACGCTGTTTCTGCTCGGGATGGGGGCGGTCGCGCTGACGGCAACACGGACGATCAACGCACAGTTGGTGGCAGTCCAGTCGGATGCCCTGCCGAGCGTCGCCAAGGCCGGTGAGATCTCCGGCTGGGTCGCGCGCTACGCGATCAGCATCTACCGCCATCTGGCCGCGATCGACCCCGATTCGAAGAAGCGCTACGATTCCGAGATCGTCGAGCGGCAGGGCAGGGTCACGCGCGTGCTGGCCGATTACGCTCCCCTCGCGACCTCCGCGCGCGAGCGAGCGATCTACGACCGCCTCAACGCGACCTGGCTCGACTACCTCAAGGAGAACAAGCCGATCCTCGACCTCTCGCGCAGCGGGATGAACGAGGATGCGCTCGAGCGGATGCAGGGCAGATCGACCGAGCTTCAGCGCCTGAGCACCTCGCTGGCCGACCAGCTCGTGACCGTCAACAACGAGGCCGCGGAAGCATCCCGGATCGAAGGACGGGAAGCCTTCGCCCGCACAGAGACCATCGTCCTCGGCGCCGGCATCGGCGGCCTCGTGCTCTCGGCCCTGCTCGCGTTCTGGATCGTCCGCGGTGTTACCGGAGGCATCGCCTCGGTGGTCCAGCCCATGCAGGCGCTGGCCTCGGGCGACCTGTCGGTGGCGATCCCGCGCCAGGGTGAGGGGACCGAGATCGGCACGATCGCGGATGCGGTGCAGGTGTTCAAGACACGCCTCATCGAGATGAGGGCGATGGAAGAGGAGACCGTGCTGGCACGGGCGGGCGCCGAAGCCCAGCGCCACGCCGCCATGCATCAGATGGCGGGGGATTTCGAACAGGCCGTGGGCGGCATCATCGGCACCGTGGCGGCGTCGGCGAACCAGCTCCAGGGCACGGCGCAATCGATGACGACGACGGCCACGCAGACCGCCTCGCAATCCCTGGCGGTCGCGGCGGCAGCCGAGCAAGCGGCCTACAACGTCAACACGGTGGCGGCCGCGACGGAGCAGCTCGGCTCCTCGGTGCAGGAAATCGGCCGTCAGGTCGACGGATCGGCCCGGCTCGCCACCCTCGCGGTGAACGAGGCGGCCCGGACCGCCTCCCTCGTCCAGGAGCTCAGCCTGGCGGCGGGCAAGATCGGCGACGTCGTCTCGATCATCTCGGAGATCGCCGGACAGACCAACCTGCTGGCGCTGAACGCCACCATCGAGGCGGCGCGGGCCGGTGAATCGGGCCGGGGCTTCGCCGTGGTCGCCGCCGAGGTGAAGCAGCTCGCCAGCCAGACGACGCGGGCCACCCAGGAGATCGGCGACCAGATCGGCCGCATCCAGACCTCCACGGGAGAGGCGGTCGCGGCGATCGGAACCATCGCCGCGCGGATCGGCGAGATCAGTACCGTCGCCACCTCCATCGCCGCGGCCGTCGAGGAACAGGGTGCCGCGACACAGGAGATCGTCCGCAACGTCGCTCAGGCGGCCGTCGGGACGGGTGAGGTCACCACCAACATCTCCAGCGTGGCGAACGCGGCCGAGGAGACCGGCGCCGCCGCGAGCCAGGTCCTGGCCTCGGCCTCCGACCTGTCGCAGCAATCCGAGCATCTCAGTCTCGAGGTCGCCCGCTTCCTCGCCACCGTGCGAGCCGCCTGACCGACCACGCGGGACGCTCTCCGCGCCGATGCGGGACGTGCGTGATCTGTGGCTTTCATGCCTTGAGGCGAGGCGAAACGGCCCCCGGCCTGCCTATGGAGGAGGCATCCGGCGCGCTCGCCCGACCTTGCCCGTAATGTGAGATTTGTTGGCATCGATCTTGTTACGTCACTCCGGCGCGGCCGGCGGCGATCGTCCGTGCAGACGGCACGAAGCGGAGTGATGTTGATGACCAAGGGCACGATGAACCGTCGCCATGCGCTCAAGCTCGGTTTGGCGGGGGCGGGCGGCGCGGTGGCGATGCCGTTCTTTGCCCGGAACGGGTTGGCGGCGGAGCCGATCAAGCTCGGCAGCCTCCTCGACGGGACCGGGGCGCTCGGCCTCGAAGGCAAGCGGATGATCGAGACCACCGAATACACGGTGGAGCTCCTCAACAAGGCCGGCGGCCTGCTGGGCCGTCCGATCAAGCTGATCGCCTACGACACCCAGTCCAACATGCAGCTCTATACGCAATACGCCCAGACCCTCGCCCTGAAGGACAAGGTCGACGTCATCCAGGGCGGCATCACCTCGGCCTCGCGCGAGGCGATCCGGCCGATCTTCGGCCGTTCCAAGACCCTCTATTTCTACAACACCCAGTACGAGGGCGGTGTCTGCGACCGCAACGTCTTCTGCACCGGCTCGACCCCGGCCCAGACCGTCAACCACATCGTCGATTACGCCCTCAAGAACTGGGGCAAGAAGGCCTACATCATCGCCGCGGACTACAATTACGGCCACATCACCGCGAGCTGGATGACGAAGTTCATGAAGGATGGCGGCGGCTCCGTGGCCGGCACCGACTTCTTCCCCCTCGACGTCACGAACTTCTCCTCCGCCATCAGCCGCATCCAGCAGGCGCAGCCGGAGATCGTCCTCTCCGCCCTCGTCGGCGCCAACCATTCGGGCTTCTACCGGCAGTGGGACGCCGCCGGCATGAAGGGCAAGATCCCCATGGGCGCCAGCGTGTTCGGCCTCGGCGACGAGCTGACCACCATGGACACCTCCACCACCAACGGCATCCTCACCTGCTACGGCTGGTACAACGACCTCGACACGCCCGCGAGCAAGGCCTTCGTCGCCGGCATGCAGGGGAAGTTCGGCGCCGACGTCACCGATCTCAGCGAGCTCGACACCGCCACCTACGAAGGCATCATGTTCTGGGCGGAAGGGGTGAAGAAGGCCGGCTCGGTCGAGCGCGACGCCGTCGTGGCGGCGCTGGAGAGCGGCATCACCATTGACTCACCCACGGGCAAGGTGACGATGGATCCGGGCACCCACCACACCATCCGCAACACCTATCTCGCCCGGCCCAAGGACCGGAAATGGGAGCAGCTGGCGGCCTTCCCGGATTCGTTCCCGGCCGATACCGGCGGCGCCTGCGACCTCGTCAAGAATCCGCGCATGAACAAGCAGTTCACGCCCGACCTGAAGGGCTGAGGCGCCTCTTCATGGATCTCGCGGGGCTCCTGACCTTCAACGTCGCCACCGGCATCGCCACCCTGGTCCTGATCACCCTCGGTCTCGGGGTGATCTACGGCATGATGCGCATCATCAACCTCGCCCACGGCGAGTTCATGATGCTCGGCGCCTATACCGCCGTGATGGCGAACGGCGCCGGGGTGAACATCTGGATCGCCATGCTGGTCCTGCCGCCCCTGGTGGTGGGGGCGGTGGGGCTGATCCTCGAACGCACCGTCATCCGCTTCCTCTACGGACGGATGATGGACACGATGCTGGCGACCTGGGGCATCAGCCTCGGGTTGATCGGCCTGATCACCACGCTCTACGGCAACGTCGTGCGGGGCGTCTCGACCCCGGTCGGGAGTTTCGAGATCGGCCGCTACGGCGCCAGCCTCTACAGCCTCGTCATCATCGCCACGGCGCTCGCCGTACTGACGGGCATGTTCCTCCTCCTGCGCATGACGAAGTTCGGGCTGATCCTGCGCGCCACCATGCAGAACCCGCGCATGGCCGCCGCCATGGGCGTCTCGCCCGACCGCATCTACATGGCGACGTTCGGCCTCGGCGCGGCCCTCGCGGGGCTGGCCGGCGGAATCCTCGCCCCGATCTCGGGCGTCTCCCCCTCCATGGGGGCGGCCTACATTTCCCGCGCCTTCATCACGGTGCTGGGCGGCGGTCCCGCCATCGTCACGGGCACGGGTCTCGCCTCCTCGGTGTTCGGGTTCATCAACGAACTGGTCTCGTTCAGGACCACGCCCGTCATCGGCGACGTCGCCCTCCTCGTCGCCGCGATCCTGCTGATCCGCGTGCTGCCGCAGGGCATCACCGGCCGCTACCTGAGGCGCAGCCTATGAATCCCGTCGACCGTCGCTCCGCAGGGGGCTTCCTCGCGACCCTCTGCGTCATGCTCGGCCTCCTGTTCGGGGCGCCGCACATCCTCGACACGTTCGGCCTCGTCCAGGCCACGGGCTTTGCAGCACTCGCCATGTTCGCCCTGAGCCAGGGCTTCATCTGGGGCTATGGCGGGGTGATGTCGTTCGGGCAGGCCGCCTTCCTGGGGCTCGGCGGCTACGCCTACGCCGTCTCCATGATCAATATGGGCGACAGCACGCTGCCGATCCTCATCGCCATCCTGGTGCCGACCCTGTTCGCGGGTCTGCTCGGCTACTTCATGTTCTACGGCCGTATCTCGGACGCCTATATCGGCGTCATCACCCTCACCGTCTCGGTGATCCTGTTCCAGCTCGTGAACACCACCTCCGGCAGCCAGTACCGGATCGGCGAGGCGGAACTCGGCGGGTTCAACGGCATCCCGGCGATCCCCGCCCTCAACAAGCTCGGCGACGCGGGCAACCCGCTCGACAATGACGGCATCTGGTACGCCGCCATGGGCGCGCTAATTCTGGTCTACGCGCTGTTGCGCTGGGTGCTGGCCAGCCGCTTCGGCCGTGTCGTGGTGGCGATCCGCGAGAACGAGACCCGGGCGCAGCTCATCGGCTACGATCCGCGCCTGTACAAGCTCCTCGCCTTCATGATTTCGGGCGCCGTCGCCGGGCTCGCGGGCTGCCTCTACGCCAATTGGGGCGGCTTCATCAGCCCCACCGTGTTCGGCCTGTCGATGTCGGCGCAGGTCATCATCTTCGTGCTGGTGGGCGGCCTCGGCACCCTCGTCGGCCCGATGCTCGGCGCGGTGCTGATCCAGTGGCTCATCATCGAGGCCGGTTCGCAGAACGTGGTCGATTCCAATCTCGGCCTCGGCATCGTCCTCGTGGCGTTCGTCCTGCTGATCCCGCAGGGGCTCCTGCCGGTGGTGAGGAACCTGCTGATGCGCTTTCCCGAACTCGTCACCAAGGTCTTCAGGACCAAAATCGTCGAGGCGAAGGCGGGCAAACCCGCCGATCCCGCCCGCGAGGCGCTGGCAGGGGAGGTCCGGCCATGAGCATCACCACGACAGCGACGGCGCCGGCTTCCTCAATCCGCCCGCCGCTTCGCCCCCTCGTCGAGGCCAAGGGCGTCACCATGCGCTTCGGCGGCGTGACGGCGGTGGGCAATGTCGACTTCACCCTCCGCGAGGTGGAGCTGCGCTGCCTCATCGGCCCCAACGGCGCGGGCAAGAGCACCTTCTTCAAGATGCTCACCGGCCAGTTGACGCCGAGCGAGGGCAGCATCCGCTTCCGCGACACGGACATCACCGGGGCCGAGCCGCACCGCATCGCGAGGCTCGGCGTCGGCATCAAGACCCAGGTGCCCAACGTCTTCAACGGCCTGTCGGTGCGCGAGAACGTGTTCGTGGCGGCCGGGCGGCGCAAGTCGATCGCCCGGACGCGCTCCATCGTCGACGAGACGCTGACGCGGCTCCAGCTCACGGCCATCGCCGAACGCAATGTCGGCCAGCTCGCCCACGGCCAGCGCCAATGGGTCGAGATCGCCACCGTGCTGGCCCAGGAACCGGAGCTGATCCTCCTCGACGAGCCGGCCGCCGGCATGACCCATGACGAGGTCCACCGTACCGCCGAGCTCATCCGCGAGATCAACCGCACCCATGCCCTCATCGTGGTGGAGCACGACATGCCCTTCATCCGGATGATCGCCAGGACCGTCACCGTCTTCAACCAGGGCCGCATCCTGATGGAGGACAGCGTGGAACGGGTGCTCGCCGACCAGCGCGTCCGCGACGTCTATCTCGGCAAGCAGGCCGCATGAGCCGCACGATGAACGCGATCCCGCCGATCCCGCTCTCCACCGGCCCGAACGCCGTCCCGGCGGTGAAGCCGGCGCTCCTGTCCGCCGAGGGCTTGCATTCCGGCTATGGCCGCATCCCGATCCTCGGCGGCGTCTCGCTCACCGTGGGGGAGGGCGAGTTCGTCGGCATCCTCGGCCATAACGGCATGGGCAAGACGACCCTGCTGCGCACCCTGATGGGCTACCTGACCGTCACCGCCGGCCGCATCCGCCTCGGGGGCGAGGACATCGCCCGGCGCTCGCCCACGGCGCGGGCGCGGCTCGGCATGGGGTTCGTGCCTCAGGGCCGGGAAATCTTCGCGACCTTGAGCGTGCGCGAGAACCTGCGCATGGGCTGCCTCCTCTCCGACAGGGACGAGGACGAGACCATCGCGGACATCCTCACCGTCTTCCCCCGGCTGAAGGCCTATCTCGACCGGCCGGGCGGGGCGCTGTCGGGGGGCGAGCAGCAATTGCTGGCGCTGGCCCGCTGTCTCTGCGGCAATCCCCGCATCCTTCTCCTCGACGAACCGACGGAGGGGATCCAGCCCTCGATCATCGAGGAGATCATCGAGACGCTGCAGGCGATCGGCCGGGCGCGCGGCCTGACGATCCTCCTCGTCGAGCAGAACCTCACCTTCATCGCCGGCCTCTCGGAGCGGGTGCTGATCCTGCAGAAGGGCGTCGTCACCCGTGAGATCCCGCCCGAGATCGCCCGTGACCGGGCGATGATCGAGGAATTCGTCGGCATGGAATGAGGCCGCCGGCCTCATCCCGTACAGCCTTTCCCTTCCAACCAAGGAGACATCCAGCGATGGCTGCCGAACCGACGCTAAGCCCCGACCTCGACATCGTCGAGATGACCCTGGCCGACGTGGCCGACGCTTTCGCCAGCGGCGTCACCTCGGAGGCGCTGACGCTGGCCTTCCTCGACCGGATCGCCGCCTACAACCCGCATTACAACGCCATCATCGTCATGAACCCGCAGGCGCTGGACGACGCCCGCGCCATCGACGCGCGCCGCGCCGCGGGCGAGGCGCTGGGACCGCTGGCGGGCGTGCCGGTGGTGATCAAGGACCCGATGGACATGGCCGGGCTGCCGACCACGGCGGGCTGGCGCTTCCTCAGCGCGCAAGCCGGCGGCGTCGACCTGATCCCCGAGACCGACTCGCCCGTCGTGGCGCGGATGCGGGCGGCCGGCTGCGTCATGCTCGGCAAGACCAACGTCCCCGTTCTCAGCGCCACCGGCAGCCACGCCAACGACAGCTGGGCCGGACCGACCCTGAATTCGGCGGCGCCCGATTGCCTGCCGGGCGGCAGCAGCGCCGGCACGGCCACGGCGGTGGGCGCCAGCCTCGCGGTGCTCGGCCTCGCCGAGGAGACCGGTGGCTCGATCCAGAACCCGGCCTCGGCGCAGGGGCTGGTCGGTATCAAGCCGACCTTCGCCCTCGTCCCCAATGCCGGCGTGGTGCCGCTGGCCGGCAGCACCCGCGATGTGGTCGGCCCCATCGCCCGCTGCGTGCGCGATGCCGCCCTGACCCTCGACGTGCTGGCCGGCTACACCGCCGCCGACCCCAAGACAGTAGCGGGCATCGGAAAGCGGCCCAAGGGCGGCTACACCTCGAAGCTCGACGGGAACGGGCTGCAGGGCAAGCGCCTCGGCCTGTTCGGTCCCGGCTGGCGCGACCTGCCGCTCTCGTCCGAGGCGACGGACCTCTACGCGCGGGCGCAAAGCGAGATCACCGCCTGCGGCGCGACCCTGGTCGCCGATCCGTTCGCCGGCACGGGCTTCGCCGCCCTCGCCGAGCCCACCGAGGGCCTGAACTATTTCGATGCCCGCGGCATGGAATCCGTGCCCTACGACCTGCATCTCTACCTGGAGCGCCTCGGGTCGAGCGCGGCGCTGCCGAGTGTCGCGGCCTTCGCCGAGGCGACGGCGGACGAGGATGCGTTCGGCCCCAAGGGCGTGCTGCGCTACCTGCACCAATATCCGGTCTTCGAGGCGATCCTGGCCGACCCGACGCGGCCGCCCGACCTGTCGGACTTCCTCGCCCTCAGAGAGGCTTATCTCGACATCTTCAACCGGGTCATGGACGAGAATGGGCTCGACGGGCTCGCCTTCCCGCAGATGCGCGATGAACTGCCGCCCCTGCATGGCGGTCTTGCCATCAACGAGACCACGGTCTGCGAGATCAACATCGCCGGCCTGCCCGGGGTGACGCTGCCGGCCGGGGCCTATGCCAGCGGCTCGCCGTTCAACCTGATCTTCGTGGGCCGGATGTGGAGCGAGGCCGACCTCCTCGGCTTCGCCTATGCCTACGAGGCGGCCACCGGCTACCGCAAGGCGCCGAGCCTGGTGAGGCCAAGCTGAGGACGGAGCGCGCGATCGAGCCCTCCTCCCCCTTGTGGGGAGGAGTTGGAGGTGGGGGTGGTCGAGCGACCCTCAGCTTACGGAGGCTGGCGGAGCCACCCCCATTCCTAACCTCTCCCCACAAGGGGGAGAGGGACGCGCTCTGCCTGCAGACGTGGATGAGCGGATCCAGAAGCCCACAAGAGAGATTGGACCTCCCTCAGCCGAGGGTGACACCATCCGCCGTGGCGATCGTCCCGCCCTCGACGACCTCGAGATAGATCCCGAGGTCCACATGCCCGAAATGCTTCATGATGGCTTTCGGCAGGTTCGCGTCGCGCTCGGCGGTCTTCGGGTTGACGTTGACGGCGCCGCACCGCGGCGTGCGGGCGAGGCCGCGCAGGCGCACCGGGCCGATGCTCAGTTCGCGCCCCACCCAATCGAGCTCCTGCCACGGCTCCAGCCCGTCGAGATGGATGTTGGCGCGGAAGCGCAGGGGATCGAGCTCCTGCCCCGTCGCCTCGGACAGCGCCCGCACCGAGGCGAGGTTCACCACCGAGATCGCCCGCATCATCACCGGTGAGAGCACGCTGGCATCGGTGAACTTGTGGTTCTCACTCCGCACGAGGCGGGGTCGCCCGCGCGTCTCCTCGCCGAGGTAATCGGCGAAGAAATCCTCCGTCCCGACGCGTCCGGTCTCGGTGGAGAGGTCGGCGGCGAACACCTCCTCCCCGCCGCGCCGGATCGTCAGGCGATGGCTTTCGGGGTCGAGCCGCGTCGCGAGGGAAGCCAGCGCCGTGTTGTTGCGCAGCATCAGGAAGAAGCCCTTGTCCAGGGGCTCCGGCCTCGCAGGGTCGAACCGGGTGGTCCCCAGCGCCAGGGCGTATTCCCGGTCATGGGCGAGCCCGTCCTGCGGGGTGACGCTCAGGCGTGTCAGGGCCTCGGCCGACAGACCCTTGATCGGATAGCGGTAGAGGGCGTCGACGGCGGGCATGGCGGGTTCCTCGAAGATGTGCACCCTCGATGCCGGGGGCGGGGGCAATGCGCCATACGCTGTTTTGCGCAGGGGATTCGGGTCCGGCATCGACGATGCGCCGGAAACGAAAAAGCCGGCTCCGCGCGAACGGAGCCGGCTCTCTGACGATGGCGAAGCCGCAGGCCCCCGAGAGCCTAGCCCGGCGCGAGGCCGAGCAGGGTGCCGAGGGGAACGACGAGGGTGAAGCCGCCGTAGAAGCCGTCCTTGGCGCGGCGGGCGGTGTAGGGGTTCCAGTACGAGTTCGGATTGACGACGTACTGCACCACCGGCTCGAGGATGACGCCCTTACCCAGGTCGAAATGGGCGTTGACCTCGAACACGAACTTGTCGCGCGAATAGGGTTCGCCGGTGCCGCCGGAGATGAAGTTCGCATCCGACAGGAAGGCGGCGTAGTTTTCGTTCAGCCGCTGCCAATTGGCCTTGATGCCGTAGGTGTCGTTGGGCCGGCTCTGGTCGGGGGCCTGCAGGAGTAGGCCGGCGAAGGAGTTGAAGCGGATCGGGATCGTCGGGTCGAAGGCGTAGCCGGTGCCGGTATAGGCCGAGATCGCGGTGGGATGCGGGTTGCTCGCATCGCTTCCGCCATCGGCCCGCCACAGGGTCTGCGTGCCCGTGAGGACGACGCCCGACGTGCCGGATTTCTGCAGCGACGGCGTGCCGGGGTTGAGGCCCTTCGAGGTGCCGGCGATGGTCTTGAAGTTATCGTCGTGGTCAGCTGTGTTGTAGAAGCCGGTGAGCGAGACGCGGCCGGGATAGGCCTCCATCGTATAGTCGGTCTTGCGGCCGATCTCGGTCATCACGACGGCGCCGGCCAGGCGCTCGTAGCCGAAATCGTAGCCCGACAGGACATTGGTGCCGGGATTCACGCTGAAGGCGCCGGCCTGGATGTAGGTGGTCGGCGAGATCTTGTAGGCGATGTTGGCGCCCCAGACGGCGAAGAGCGGCGAGGTGAAGCCGGCATTGAAGTAGAACATGTCCTGAAAACAGGAATTGATCGAGTTGCACGGCGGCAGGCCGTAATAACGGTCCGGATGCGTGCGGCCGACCTCGACCACGAGGCGGTCGTCGAGGAGCTTCTGCTGGTAGGTCAGCAGCGAGAGGCGGGTGCTGTTGGGCGTGTAGGGCGGCTGGTAGCCCACCGTGGTGTCGCCGATGTCACCGGCCATGTTGAGGTTGCGCACGAGGCCGAAGAACGTCTGGGTGAAGTTGATCGAGCCTCCGGCGATGCCGGCGAGCTTCTGCATGTCGGCCGTCATGCTGAGCACGAAATAGGCCGAGTTCGATTGCTCGCCGGTCCGCAGGCCGGCGCTCGGATTGGCCTGATAGAAGTCGTAGATATTGACGTCGAAGGTGAGCCCGCGCGCTGCCATATCGGTGGCCCAGGGCGCGAGCGGCCCGACGCGCACCGGATCGGCGGGTTTCTCCGCCACTTCGCGGGTGGTGCGCGGCTGCGTCTGGACGTTGAACTCGCCCACCGGAGACGCCGTCTGCGCCTCGGCGGAAAGCATGCCCGCCGCGAGGAACGCGCCGCCGAGGAGCACCGGAAGCCCGGGTCGGCGAGCCGGAGGCGCGAAGGGCGCGCGTCCGAGTGTCTCTGTCGCGTCTGTCGGCATCGTCGAGCGTCCCCATTCTGCTGTTCCCCGCACCGCTCGATCACGTGCTCGTCGAAGGAGCCCAAGAGCGGGGAATTGTGAGATTGGGAGAGTTCAGCAAGGCCAATGCCACAGCGGAGAGCGAAACCGATAAAAGTTCCACTCCCCGTCCAAATTCTTCGAAATACACGGTGGGATTGAACCACAGCAGTCGAAAGACTGATATTCAACCAGCAGAGGCCGTCCTGACAGGCCCTTTAGCGTAAACTCCCAGCATCTCGATGGACGAGGAGGGCACGGAAACGGGCAGTCGTGATCCTGTAGACGGCAAAAGGCAGAAAATTCAGGCAATCCCCCATAAATCCCACAAATCGGTCAGTTTCAGATTGACAGAATCACCATGCCGGGGACTTTTTCGCCAACCTCGTTCCAGCGCCCGTTTCGCTGAAAGCGACAGCGTCATCCCTCGTCATCCCGGTTCAGGCAGCGTGATCCAGGCGTCATGATCAATCGGACAGGACATGCCGGCATGTGGGATCTGCCCGACCCTGCCTCTCCACGGCTCGCCATTCGAGGCGGTTGTCCAGAGCCGGCATCGATGGCGGCCCTGGCCGGCACGGCCGGTGCGTCTGCAATCTCTGTGGGAAATACCGTGCGGGACACGCGTTTTCCTGCGGCCTCGCCCCATCAAAATCGCTACGCTTCAGCGAAATGGGGAGACGCCGAGGCCGATGCTGACCGACCACCGCTATCAGGAGATCCTGTCCCGTCTGAACGGAACGGGTCGGGTGGGCGTCTCCGACGTCGCCGCCTATCTCAGGGTTTCCGAGGAGACCATCCGGCGCGACCTGAAGGTCCTGGAGGAGCGCGGCGTCCTGCGCCGGATCCATGGCGGCGCGGTGCCGCCGCGCCTGGACCAGGACCGGCCTCTGCACGAGCGGGGCAAGACCAACCCGCGCGAGAAGGCGAAGGTGGCGGCCAATGCCGAGGGGCTGATCCGCGACGGGATGTCGGTCTTCATCGACACGGGCACCACGACGCTCGCTTTCGCCCGCCGCCTCAGCGGCCGCAACCTCACGGTGACGACGAATTCCATCGACGTTGCGCTCCATCTCGGCAACGGCCCCGCCCGGGTGAACCTGACGCCGGGAATGCTGCGGGCGCGGGACAACGCCCTCGTGGGCTACGAGACGGTGGCCTACGCGCAGCGGTTCTATTTCGACATCGCCTTCATGGGCATCGCGGCCTGCGACCTCACCCATGGCTGGATGGATTACGAGGAGCACGAATCCGCCCTGCGGAAGGTGCTTCGCGGCCAGGCACGCCAGAGCGTGCTTCTCGCCGATTCCCGCAAGTTCGGCCGTCAGGCCAACCTCTGCACCTTCGGGCTCTCGGAACGGCTCACCCTCGTCACCGACCGGCCGCCGCCGCAGCCGTTCCTGGATCATTTCACCCAGCATGACATCGATCTCATCAGTTCCTGACGCAGCTGCGGCGGCCGGCGCGTTCCACGCGCTCTTCGAAGAGATCTCCGCCTGCGGCGCGACACCCGGCGGCGGCATCACCCGGCTCTGTGCGTCGGCCGAGGACGGACAGGCCCGTCGCGTTTTCGCCAATTCCGCCCGCGAGGCCGGCGCCGAGATCCTCCTCGACGCGGTGGGCAACCAATTCGCCGTCTTCCCTCTCACCGACGGTCCCGGTGCCCCGCTGGTGATGATGGGCTCCCATCTCGACAGCCAGCCGAAGGCCGGCCGCTTCGACGGGACCTACGGCGTGGCAGCGGCCGCCGGCATCGGTGCCGCCCTGATGCGGGCGCGGCGCGCCGGCGAGACCTTCACGGCGGATTTCTGCGCGGTGAACTGGACCGGCGAGGAGGGCGCGCGCTTCCGGCCGAGCCTCCTCGGCAGCGGCGCCTATGCGGGTGCGCGCCGGATCGAGGAGGCTTTGTCCAGCCGTGACGATGCCGGGATCACCCTGCGGGAGGCCCTGGGCGGGATCGGGTTCCTCGGCACGGACCGGCCGCCGCCGCTCCCGTCCTGCTACCTCGAACTCCACGTGGAGCAGGGCCTCGTCCTGGAGAACGCGAAGGCGACCATCGGCGTCGTCACCCGCAACTGGGGGGCGGCGAAGATCGACGTGGTCTTCACCGGCGAGCAGGCCCATACCGGCCCGACCCCGATGCCGCGCCGGCGCGATGCGCTGCTCGCCGCCGCCTATCTGATCGCCGAAGTAAGGGAGATCGCCGAGCGCTGGCCCGGCCGCTTCCATACCTCGGTGGGACGCATCCTGGTGGAGCCGAACTCCCCCAACGTGGTGCCCGCCCGGGTGGAGCTCAGCGTCGAACTGCGCTCGGCCGACGATCGCCTGCTCACCGATGCGAGCCTGATGGCGGAGGCGGCGATCACCGAGGCGGCGTGCCGCGCCGGCGTCGTGGCGGCGATTCCCGGCCGGACGCTGCGGCCGATCCGCAATCTGCCCGAGGCGGTGTGCGATCTCGTCTCCTCCTGCGCCGAGGAGGCGGCCTTGCGGTCGCTGCGCATGGATACGGTGGCCGGCCACGACGCGATCAGCCTGCTCGGCCAATGCCCGACCGGCATCGTCTTCGTCCCCAGTGTCGACGGCATCGCGCATAACGAGGCCGAACTGTCGCGGCCGGCGGATCTCGAAGCCGGGCTCGCGGTGGCCTTACGCGCCGCATGGCGCTTGTGCCGTAGCGGCGGCTCGCCGGAACGCGCCTTGCTCGTCAAACGGCCGAACGAGGCGTTCGGAGCGGAGCGATGATACAATACGGTGAGGCCGGCACTCCTTTCGACCATCGCGTCGAAGCCATCATCGCCACGCGGCCGGACTGGATCGCGCGCCAGCCTCGCTATGGGCTGGCCGCAGCACCGGTGGCATCCCCGACCCACCGGGCCGTGGCCTCGGACTGCGTCCAGCTCGCGTTCCGTGAGGGCGAGCCGGTCTTCCTCAAGCTCCGTCACGCCGATATGGCGGAGGATCTGACGCCTGTGGCGGCGCAGGCGGCCCGCAAGGCCGCACGCCTCGGCATCGCCCCGGAGGTGGTCCACGAGGCGGACGGGGCGCTCGGCCTCGCCTACCTGCCCGAGCCCTGGCGCTATGGCAGGGTCGGCGACCTTCAGGACGGCACCATTCTCGGCAAGGTTCTGGATGCCAAGGCACGGCTCCATGGCGACGGCCTACTAGGCCATCGATTCTGCCCCTTCGCGCGGATCGAACGCCTTGCCGCCGAGGCCCGTGCCGCCGACGCTCCGCTTCCCGACGGGACCGACCGGCTCGTGGCGACGATGGCGCTCGTGCGCGAGGCGATCCATGCCTCGGGCATCGACCTCGCCTTCTGCCACAACGACGGCATCGCCTCGAACATCATGATCGGGGAGGGCGAGATCCGTCTCGTCGATTTCGACCTCGCCGGCGACAACGACCCCTGGTTCGATCTCGGCGCCCTCCTCAACGAGGCCTGCCTCTTCGAGCCGGAGCGGCGCGAGGCGGTGGAGCATTATGCCGGCCGGTTCGACGAGCGCCTCTACAACCGCTGCCGCCTCTACGGCGCGGTCGATGACGTGATGGGCGGCCTCTGGGGCGTCACCCGTGCGGTCACCTCGGCGCGGAGCGGGATCGAGTTCTACAAATACGGAACCTGGCGGCTCCTGCACGGGCGCACGACCATCGGTTCACGCGATTTCGAAAGCTGGCTGCGCCGGCTGTGACACGGGCATTCGAAACGGGAGGCAGCGGACGGCGATGAGCTGGAAAGGCTTGGGCGACGGCATCAGCGAGGGCGAGCGCGCCCTGGAGGGCGTGCTGGCCGGCATCGCTGCCTGGCGGGGCCGGCCGATGCGCTACCGGCCGGTGGCGGGCGGGATCAGCAACACCAACTGGCGCGTCGCCATCGGGGACACGCAGGATTATTTCGTGAAGATGCCCGGCCGTGGCACCGAGATGTTCATCACCCGCGACTGCGCCAACGATGCCAGCCGGCGCGCGGAGGCCTGTGGCTACGGCGTCCAGGTCGTCGACTACCTGCCCGATGCCGGAGTCGAGATCTTCGCCTTCGTCGAGGGTTACCGCGCCTCCTCGAATCTCGACTTCCTGCGCCCCACTGTCCGCCACAACGCCGTGCGCGCCCTCAAGGCCTTCAACGATTCCGCGCCGCTCGGGCTGACGAAGACGATCTTCGAGATGATCGAGGAGCATGTCGAACAGGTCGCGGAGGTGGGCGGCCGGCTTCCCGCCGACCAGGCCCATCTGATGCGCTGCATGGCCGAGGCGAAAGCCGCGATGACGGCCTCCGGCCTCGATCTCGTGCCGTGCATGAACGATACGCTCGCCGGCAATTTCATGATCGACGAGGCCGACAGGGTGCTGCTCGTCGACTTCGAATACGCCTCCAACAACGAGCGCGCCTACGAGCTCGCCCTCTGGTTCGACGAGATGGCGTTCCCGGACACGATCGAACGCGAGATGATCGAGGCCTATTTCGGCCGCTGGACCCCCGAGATCGATGCGCGCATCGCGGTCCTGAAGGCGCTGGGCGATCTCAAATGGGCGACCTGGGCGATGATCCAGGAGGCCGTCTCGACCCTCGATTTCGACTATTACAAATACGGAACCTGGAAGCACATGCGGGCCCGAACCCTGTTCCACCATCCCGACTGGCCGCTCTGGCTGAGGCGCCTGTGATGGGTGTGGGTGCACCGCCGATCCTGTCCGGAGACGAGGCGGCGAAAGCGGACTTTCTCGCCTTCGCCCATCGCCTCGCGGATTTCGCCGCTCCGCTCGCCCGGCACTATTTCCGCACCGAACTGCCGGTGGAAGCCAAGGCGGATGCGAGCCCGGTCACCGCCGCCGACCGCGCCATCGAATCCCTGCTGCGCGCCGAGATCCGCAGCGTCTATCCCGACCACGGCATCCTCGGCGAGGAGGAGGGCGGTGATTTCGAGCGGCCGCTCACCTGGGTGATCGACCCGATCGACGGCACCAAGAGCTTCATCACCGGCATGCCGCTCTTCGGCACGCTCATCGCCCTGGTCTCCGGCGGACGGCCGATCGTCGGCGTCATCGACATGCCGGCACTCGGCGAGCGCTGGTGCGGAACCGGCGACGCCGCGTGGTTCGACGGCCGGCCCGCCCGGACGAGCGGCAGGCACCTTCACGAAGCCCGCCTGTTCGCGACCTCCCCGGACATTTTCGGGGGCACGGATGCGGAGGCCTTCGCACGGCTGAGCAGAGCGGTGGGCCTGCGCCGCTTCGGCGGCGATTGCTATGCCTACGGCCTTCTCGCCAGCGGTCATTGCGACCTCGTGGTGGAAGCGGGGCTCCAGGTCTACGACGTCATGGCCCTCGTGCCGGTGGTGGAGGGGGCGGGCGGGGTGATGACCGATTGGGACGGTCGCCCCCTGACCCCGGCTTTCGACGGACGGGTCGTGGCCGCGGCCAATGCCGGCCTCCACGCCGAGGCCCTCCGACACTTGCGAGCCTGATCCCCGCTCCTGTCATCCCTCGTTCAAGCTGGTATACCCGATGCCAGATTCACGAGGGGAGATATCGATGACCGTTCTGTTCCATCATGCGGCCGCGTTCGAGCATCGCACGCCGCACGGACATCCCGAGCGGCCGGAGCGCATGAAGGCGGTTCAGGAGGCCCTCGGGACGGCGGACTTCTCCGGCCTCGACCGTCGCTCGCCGGAAGCCGCCGCCCTCGAATCGGTGTTCCTCGCCCATCCCGAGGAATGGGTCCGCGCCATCCTCCGCTCGGTGCCGAGCGAGGGGCTCGCCCATCTCGATTCCGACACGGTGCTCTCGCCGGGAACGATGGATTGCGTCCTGCGCGGTGTCGGTGCGGCCGTGCAAGGCGTCGACCTCGTGATGACGGGTGCCGCCCGCAACACCTTCTCGGCCATGCGACCGCCGGGGCACCATGCCGAACGCACCAAGGCGATGGGCTTCTGCGTCTTCAACAACGCGGCGATCGCCGCTCTTCACGCCAGGAAGGTCCACGGGGCGGAGCGCGTCGCCATCGTCGATTGGGACGTGCATCACGGCAACGGCACGCAGGACATCGTCTGGTCCGACCCATCCGTATTGTTCTGCTCGACCCACCAGATGCCGCTCTATCCCGGCAGCGGAGCGGTGTCCGAGGAGGGCGAGCACGGCACCATCGTCAACGCGCCGCTCAAGCCCTTCGCCGACGGCGACGCCTTCAAGGAGGCGATGCGAAGCCGTATTCTCACCCGTCTCGAGGCGTTCAAGCCCGACCTGATCGTCATCTCCGCCGGGTTCGACGCCCATTGGCGCGACCCGCTGGCCAACCTCATGCTGGAGGCCGAGGATTTCGCCTGGGCGACCAGCCAAGTCATGGAAATCGCCGACCGCACCTGCGACGGCAGGATCGTGTCGCTGCTGGAAGGCGGCTACGACCTGAAGGGCCTCGGTGACTCGGTGGCCGCCCACGTATCGGTCCTGATGGGGGCGTGATCGGCATCGGGCAGGGCGGCAGCAAAGACTAGGCAAGTCATTCCGGACAGTTGTTCATCCTCGATCAATGTACCATGCGATAAGACGACCTCCTGTGTATGAATACATACACAGTTCATCGAAAAACTATGCCCCGGCCGATATGGCAAAGCCGTCGATAGTGCCTAAGTAACTCTTCAGCCCGCCTCCTGGGTGGATCGGTTTTTTCCATGCAACCCTCCCGAGGGATTGCGGGTAAGTGCGAGCCGCCTTCTTCTCCCATGGACGGGGGAAGTGATTTCTTTCAGGAGGTGCGGGCCGGGTGATGCGGAAGGACGTCCTTCCGTGATGCCGACCGACTCGCGGGAATCGCCCAGCGGCATCGCCGTTGTCGAGGCTCACATCACGTTACCGAATGAACGCATGACGCAACTGAGTGCCACCCGGACGGCCGACCCTGCCCTGGATCCTCGCCAGGATGCCGACCCCTCGGATCTCGGTCCGGACCTGACCGTCTGCGACCGTGAGCCGATCCATATTCCAGGAGCGATCCAGCCGCACGGCCTCCTGCTGATCGCGAATGCGGAAGACCAGAGGGTGGTCGGCGGCGCGGGCGACATCGAAGGAATGCTCGCCGCGGAATGGACCGGGCGGACGTTGTCCGAGCTCCTCGGTGCCTCGCCGGCCTCCCTGCTGCTCGACGCGCCCCGCGACGAGACCGTCGTGATCGGTCATGTCATGGGGCTCCGCGCGGCAATGGATGCCACCGCGCGCTTTCAGGACGGCCAATGGCTGATCCAGCTCGAACCGCAGGCCTCCCTGTGGACCGATGCGGCCAGCCTTCTCGGCTGGCTCGACCGCGCCGGAAGCGCCCTGGAGCGGGCCACCGACCTCAAGGCCTTGTGCGACCGGGCGGCGACGTCGTTCCGCGAGCTCACCGGTTTCGACCGGGTGATGATCTATCGCTTCCTCGACGACGATGCGGGCGTCGTCATCGCGGAAAGCCTCGTTCCCGAACTCGGCAGCTTCCTGCACCACCATTTCCCGGCCTCGGACATCCCGAAACAGGCGCGCGCCCTCTACATCCGCAACCGCGTCCGCGTGATCCCGGACGTCACCTATACGCCGCAGCCGCTTCGGCCCCGGCACCTGTCGCAGCTCGATCTGAGCGATATCGAACTGCGCAGCGTCTCGCCGATCCACCTTCAATATCTGCGCAACATGGATGTGGCGGCCTCCGCCTCGATCTCCATCGTCAAGGACGGCATTCTGTGGGGGCTCGTGGCCTGCCACAACCGGACGCCGCGCACCCTCGCCTTCGGACAGCGCATGGCCTGTCAGGCCCTGGCGGGAAGTCTCGCCCGTCAGGTCAGCTCACGGGAGGAAGCCGAGAATTACCGTGAGCGGCTGCGGCTGCGCAGCGCCGAGGACGTGGTCTCCGGAAAGGTTCTGGGCGAAGCCCCCCTCGCCGAAATCCTGATCGAGACGAGCGAGGAGCTGCGCCGCATGCTCGGCGCCGACGGCTTCGCGCTGCTCCAGGGCAGGGACCTCCACCATACCGGACGCTGCGCCGAGGAAACCGACCTGCGCGAGATCGCGGCCTGGGTCCGGACGGTGGGCGGGGTACAGGCGCTTCACACCCACAGCCTCAGCAAGCGCTTCCCCCGCGCCGCCGCCTATCGTGCGCTGGCGAGCGGGCTCCTCGCCGTCGTCCTGTCGGGGGAGGAGCCGATCATCCTGATGTGGTTCCGGGCCGAGCGGGTCGAACTCGTCAACTGGGCCGGCAACCCCCACAAGGCCGCCAACGTCGTCGGCGATACTTTGAGCCCCCGCGCCTCCTTCGAAGCCTGGACCGAGGAGGTCCATGGCCATGCCAAGCCCTGGTCGCTCCCCGAGATCGAGGCGGCGCAGCGCATCGTGCGCGAGCTCTACGAGGCTCGTCAGACCCGGCGCATCCGCGAGCTCAACCGCGAGCTCGCCGCCACCGTCGCGGACAGGGAAAGCCTGCTGGTCCAGAAGGATTACCTGATCAAGGAAGTGAATCACCGCGTCCAGAACAGCCTGCAGCTGGTCTCGGCTTTCCTCGCCCTGCAGGCGAGGGCGGAAGGCAATGCGGGGCTCAGCGAGGCATTGAGCGAGGCGCAGCGCCGGCTCGCCGCCGTGGCCCTGGTGCACCGACGGCTCTACAGCGACGACAACGTCGAGATGATCGATCTGGCCCGCTACCTCGACGATCTCGTCTCCGAAATGAAGTCGTCGATGGGCCCTGAATGGGCCGAGCAGTTCAGCACCGATTTCGCCCCGATCATCATCCCCACCGACGCTGCGGTGAATATCGGACTGATCCTGACCGAGCTCGTCATCAACGCCAACAAATACGCCTATTCCGGCGCGGTCGGTCCCATCGCCATCAGCCTCGAACAGCATCGCAACCGCTTCCGCCTGATCGTCGCCGATCAGGGGCAGGGCATGTCGGGTACACGGAGCGGATTCGGGACGCGGATGCTCAACGCCATGGTCGACCGCCTCGGCGGGACGATCGAGAACACCAACAACCGGCCGGGATTGAGGGTGATCCTGACGGCCTCCATCGGTGCGCCCGATCCGGCATCCCTGCCATGACCCGCACCGCGCTCGCGACCGGCGGCCCGGAAGCGCCCCTGGCCGAACGGCTGCGCGAAGGCACGCAGGATCTGCACGAGGAACTGGAGCGCTGCCTCGATTGGCGCCAGCGGATGGCGACGCGGGACGGATACCTGACCCTGCTCGCCCGCTGGTGGGGCTTTCATCGTGTGTTCGAGCCCATCGTTGGCCAAGCCTTCGGGCGCGACGTCGCATGGCCGCGCCGCAAACTGCACCTGATCGAACGGGACCTCGTCCATTTCGGCATGAATCGGGAGGCCATCGAGGCCTTGCCCCGTTTCGCCGCCGGAACGGGTTTCGACGACCGCCCCGCGATCCTCGGCGCCCTCTACGTCACCGAAGGCTCTACGCTCGGTGGACAGGTCATCGCCCACCACATCCGCCGTAGCCTCGGAGATGCGATCGCCTCGGGCGGCTGCGCCTATTACGAAGGCTACGGAAAGCGGGACACGGCGGCGATGTGGACCTCGTTCCGGACCTTCCTGGACCGGTCGGGCGACGAGGGCCGATCCGAGAGCGTGATCGAAGGAGCGAGATGGACCTTCGACGCGCTGAGGCTATGGCTCACCGCCAGCGCCCCACCCCGACCCGCTTCGGGCGAGGCCGCCCGGCGCTGAATGCCGGGCCGACCTGCCGAATCAGCCGACCGGCTCAGCCGGCATCGACGGAGCGTCCGCCATAGGTCTCGAACGAGGTCATCACCTTCTCGGTCAGCCCGTCATCGAGTTCGACGGTGACGCGGATCGCCCCCTCAAGCGCAGGCTCGCCCTCGGTGCCTTCCTTCAGGCGACCATCCTCGATATCGGCCCGCGCCGCCTCGGTCCCCGCGCTGTTCTCGTCCCCCGCTGGCGCGATAGTGACGGCGCTCCGGTCGATCCCGTGTTCCTGGACGAGATGCTCGACCGCGGTCTCGGCATCGCGGCGGCTCTTGAACTCGGCGGACATCGTCTTCGACATGATCACGGTTCCGGGGTTGGTCTTCAGGCTGTGTGAACCCTCCACCGGGGGAAAGGTTCAGCGGCGCCTCGGAGCCGCCGCGATTCGCAGCGTCGGGTGCATGCTCGCGTCAGGTACAGGCTCGAATCAGGCAAGTGAAAATACGTAGTCGGCATTTCATCTTCGCCACACTCCCGTACAATCGTGTTCCTCGCTGGTGGCTAGGTTCAACACATCGGTGTTTTTACCGGAAACAAATGTTGTCCATTGGGTGAGGCCCGGTTAAGTGCGGCTCATGCCTAAGCTCGAATCTCTCCTGGACCGTCTCAAAGCCCGCCAGCGCGCCCTCATCATGGAAGCGGCGGAGCACGAAACGATGCCGGCCGACAGCACGTTGCGCCGCATCGCGGAGCTGGAAAATGCGATCGCCGCGGTGGAAGCCATCCTCGACGAGACGCGGGCGCTTGCCCGCTAGCCCAGCCGGGCCGACGACGTATCCTCGATCAGGACGCCGAACGAGGCCTCATGCCCTGATGACCGCTGCGATCATGGCGGGCATCGCGGCATCGTCGGGTGCCATGGTTCAGGAAGTGACGGCGCAGGACGTGCCGACCGCCGGAGCCGATCTCGATCTCCTCGAACGGCGCTGGCACAAATGCGTGCGGCAGGCCTTTTCCGGGCAACCCGCCGGCCTGCCGACCCATGCCGCGCAGAAGGCCGCATTGGCCGAATGCAAGAGCCTGGAGAACAGTTACGTCTCGGCGATGCTGGTGGCCCAGGCGGCCGAGGCCGAGGCCCGTCGGCAGGGCAAGCCATCGATCGGCGCGAGGGCGAGGGGCTGGGCCACCTCGCTTCTGTCCTACGTGGTCGAGCCGGTAACCTCCTTGATCGACGCCTGGCGCAAGTAACCCCTCTCGCGCCTCAGGCCCGCTCCATCTGCAATCCCGGCACGGCCGAGAGCAGGTCGCGCGTGTAGGGATGGTCCGGCCGGCGGAACAGGTCGGCGGTCGGCCGCTGTTCCACGATCTCCCCCCGATGCATCACCGCGATCCGGTCGCAGATCTTGGCCGCGACGCGCAGGTCGTGGGTGATGAACAGCATCGCGAGATTCAGGCGCTGCTTCAGATCCTCGAGAAGGTCGAGCACCTGGGCCTGGACCGACACGTCGAGGGCCGAGACGGCCTCGTCGGCGACCAGCACGTCGGGCTCCATGGCGAGCGCCCGGGCGATGCCGATGCGCTGGCGCTGGCCGCCGGAGAAGGCGTTCGGATATCGCTCGGCGGCGCTGGGCGACAACCCGACGAGATCGAGCAGGTCGCGCGCCCGCGCCCTGGCCTCGCGGGCCGGAACACCATGGGCGATCGGCCCGGCGGTGATGATCTGCTCCACGGTCCGGCGCGGGTTGAGGGAGGCGAAGGGGTCCTGGAAGATCATCTGGATACGCTTGCGCTCGGCGCGAAGCGCCCGCGGTCCCAAAGCCGTGTAATCGAGCGTGCCGAGGCGGACGGTGCCCTGGTCGGGGTCGATGAGCCGGATGGCGAGGCGCGCCGTGGTGGATTTGCCCGAGCCCGATTCACCGACGAGGCCTAGGGTCTCACCGCGCCGAACGTCGAACGCTACCTCCTTGACCGCGTGGACGATGCGCGGCGGCCCGAACAGGCCCCGGCGCGATGTGTAGGTCTTGGTGAGGCCGATGGCAGACAGGGCGATGGGCGCGCCTTCCCGTGATTCGCGCTCCGGCGGCACGATGCTCGGCACCGCCGCCAGCAGCGCCTTGGTGTAGGGATGCTGGGGGTTCCGCAAGACCTCGTCGGCGGAGCCCGATTCCACCAGCTTGCCGCGCTGGAGCACCGCCACATGGTCGGCGATGTCCGCGACCACGCCGAAATCGTGGGTGATGAACGGGACGCTCATGCCCCGCCGCCGCTGCAGGTCGCGGACGAGTTTCAGGATCTGCGCCTGGGTGGTGACGTCCAGCGCCGTGGTCGGCTCGTCGGCGACGAGGATCGACGGCTCCAATGCCAGAGCCATGGCGATCATCGCGCGCTGGCGCTGTCCGCCCGACAGCTGATGCGGATAGGCACGCACGATCTGCGCCGGGTCGGGCAGGCCGACCTCGGTGGCGAGCGCCATGGCCTTGGCCCGCCGCTCGGCCTTGGTGAGAAGGTTGTGCGCCTCGAACATCTCGGCGATCTGGTCGCCGATCCGCATGACCGGGTTGAGCGCCGTCATGGGCTCCTGGAACACCATGGCGATGCGGCGCCCGCGCAAAGCACGCCAGTCGCGCTCGCCGAGGGTGAGCAGGTCCCGCCCCTCGAACACGATGCTGCCGGCGACGGGCGTGAGGGCACGCGGCAGCAGACCGGTGAGCGCATAGGCGCTCATGGATTTTCCCGAGCCCGATTCGCCGACGACGCAGAGGATCTTGCCCGGCATCAGGTCGAGGGAGAGATCCTCCACCGCATGCGGCCGGTCCGCCCCCTTCGGCAGGGCCAGGGTGAGGTTGCGAATGCTGACGACAGGCTCGCTCATGGTCAGGTCTCCCGTTTCGCGGCGCGCTGGCCCAGGATGACGGGTCCGGTCTCCCCGAGATCCCAAAACAGGCCCGCCATCAGCATCAGCGCCTCGCGGCTCATCGGCCCGAGCAGGTGCTCGTCCGGACCGTGCTGAAGGCAGGCCGGGTAGGAATGCGGCACCCACAGGGTCGGCAGGCCGAGGATCTCGGAGAAGGCGTCGTTGGGCAGCGAGCCACCGAGATTGGGCAGCAATGCCGGGCGCTTGCCCGTGCTGGCCTCGATGGAGGCCAGCGCCCAGCCGACCCAGGGATCTTCCACGGGAAGGCGGGTGGCACGGAACACTTCCGAACGGGCCGCCCGCACCTCGACCATGGGGAAACCGTTGGCGTCGAGATGGGCGCGCACGGCCGGGATCAGGCCCTCCCAGTCGGTGCCGACGACGAAGCGCAGCTGCAGCGTCGCCTTGGCGTGGGGCGGCACCGCATTGAGCGGGCCGTCGGGGTCACCGGTCTTGAAGGCGAGCACTTCGAGGGTGTTCCAACCGAAGACGCGCTCGGCCGCATTGAGGCCGGGCTCGCCCCATTCCTCGTCGATCCTCGGCGCGGTGGGGTCGGTCCCCACCACGATGTCGGCGAGCGCCGCCCGCACGCCCTCGGGGATCGCGGGCGGCCGCAGGGCATCGAGGAGGATCTTGCCGCGCCCGTCGACCAGGGTCGCGATGGCGTTGGCCAGCACCGTGCCGGGATTGCGGAGCAGGCCGCCCCAATTGCCCGAATGGTGGCTGCCCTCGCGCAGGTTCACGATGAGTTCGAACGTGTAACCGCCGCGCGAACCGAGGAAGAGGGTGGGGCGCTCCGCGCTCACCCGTGGCCCGTCGGAGGCGATGAGTACGTCGGCGGAAAGGGCGCGCGCCTCGGTCCGGCACAGGTCGCGCAGGCCCGGCGAGCCGGATTCCTCGCCCATTTCGATGAGGAGCTTGGTGTTGAAGCCGAGGCGCCCGCCTCTCGCCGCCATCACCGCCTCGAGCGCGCCGAGATTGATGATGTGCTGGCCCTTGTTGTCGGCGGTGCCGCGGCCGTACCAGCGGTCGCCCTCGACGACGATCGCCCACGGGTCGAGGCCGGCGCGCCATTGTTCGGGGTAGCCGCGCACGGTGTCGCCATGGCCGTAGATCAGCACGGTGGGCAGGTCGTCGCCCTCGTGGCGCTCGGCGATGAGGAAGGGGCCGTGCTCGCCGTCGGGATTGTCGAGGATGCGGCCGGTGAAGCCCAGCGGCGCGATGGCGGGCATGAGGAAGTCGGACAGGTAGGCATGGAGCGCCGGCAATTGCCCTGTCGTCTGGCTCTCGGTCGGGCGGGCGACGGCATCCTGCAGGACGGCGCGGAAACCGCCTCCGTCGTAGTGGCGCGCGGCATGCGCGATCGCATCGTGTCGGGACATGGATCCACTCTGTGTCGGGTGGGCGGAGTTGGGTGGGAATGCGAGGGGAGGGGAGCGCTCAGCGCCGCCCCTCGGGTGCCGTGACGTCGCGCAATCCGTCGCCGAGGAGGTTGATGGCGAGCACGAGGACGAGGAGGGCGACGCCCGGGATGGTGATGACCCAGGGCTGGAAGAACATGTACGGCTTGCCCTCGGCGATCATCAGCCCCCAGGAGGGCAGGGGCGGCTGGACGCCGAGGCCGAGGAACGACAGGGCCGCTTCGAGCAGGATCGCGTGCGCCATCTCCAGGGTCGCCACGACGATGAGCGCGTTGAAGATGTTGGGCAGGATTTCCTGGAACAGGATCCGGGCGTTCGAGAAGCCGGCGGCGCGGGCCGCCGCGACGAAATCCTGGTCGCGGATCTGGCGGGTGGCGGCACGCGTCACCACGGCGAAGCGGTCCCAAAGCAGCAGGCCCAGCACCAGGACCACCACCTTCAGCGAGCCGCCCACCAGGGAGGCCATGGCCAAAGCCACCAGCACCACCGGCATGGCGAGGCGCGTGGTGACGACGTAGCTCACCACCGCGTCGACCTTGCCGCCGAAATAGCCGGCGCAGATGCCGAGCACGGTGCCGATCAGGCCGGAGATGCAGGCCGCCGCGATCCCGATGAGAAGGGAGATCTGGCTGCCGTAGATCAGGCGGCTGAGATAGTCGCGACCGAGCTTGTCGGTGCCGAGCACGTGGTCCCAGGTCCCCTTCGCGTTCCAGATCGGCGGGATCAGGCGGCGCGAGACGTCCTGGGCATAGGGGTCGTGCGGGGCGATCAGGGGCGCGGCCAGGGCCGCGAGGACGATCCCGCCGAGGATCACGGCCCCGATCATGAAGCCGCCGTGATGGAGGCCGCGCCGGAGGGCCAGCGCCGTGGGCGAGCGCGACGCCGGCAGCGGCGCGTTCGCGTCGGGCACAGGACCGGCCTGAACCAGCAGATCGGTCGAGGGAAGGGTGGGAGCCACCGGGGAGGAGGACGGCTGAAGGGTCATTGGCGCAGCCGGGGATCGAGGAAAGCGTTGAGAAGGTCGGCCGCCAGCGTCAGGGCGATGTAGATCATCGCCAGGACGAGGACGATCGCCTGCACCACGGGGAAGTCGTTGCGGGCGATGCTCTCCCAGGCGAGCTGCCCGAGCCCCTGGAGCGAGAACACAGCCTCGATGACGATGGAGCCGCCGAGCATGAAGCCGAACTGCACGGCGGCGAGTGCGATCACCGGGATCACGGCGTTGCGGAGCGCATGCCGGATCAGGATTTTTCGCGGGGGCAGGCCCTTGGCCCGGGCGGTGCGGACATAGTCCGAGGCCAGCACTTCGAGCATGCCGTTGCGGGTGAGCCGCATCACGGCGGGCATGGCGTAATAGCCGAGCGCGATGGCCGGCAGCACGAAGTGCTTCCAGGTCGTGTTGCCCGAGACCGGCAGCCAACGCAGGTTCACTGAGAAGATCATGATCAGCGTCAGGCCGAACCAGAAGCTCGGCATCGCCTGACCCAGCACCGAGACCGACAAAGCGAGCCGGTCGATCCAGGTGTCTCGCTTCACCGCCGCCAGCACGCCGAGCGGGATCGCCACGAACAGGGCGACGGCCAGCGCCACCACGCCGAGGAACAGGGTGATCGGCATGCGGGAGGCGAGGAGGTCGACCACGCCTTCCCGGAAGTAGAAGGAATTGCCGAAATCGAAATGCAGCGCCTTCCACGCCCAGGCGGTGAATTGCGCCAGCATCGGCTGGTTCAGCCCGTACTGGACGCGGATCGCTTCGACCTGGGCGGAGGTGGCCTCGGGACCGGCAATGGCGGCGGCGAGGTCGCCGGAGAGGTGCAGCAGCATGAAGCTCGCCACCGACACCGTCACGGCAACCGCGATGGCGACGAAAATGCGTTGCAGCATGAACCTGAGCATGGGCCGGTTCCTTTGGTCCGTTACGGGTCGTGACGTTCGTCGTCCGGACGATTGTTCGGCTCTGCCGAGAGCGATCCGCGGGCTTCTCCCTCTCCCCTTTGCGGGAGAGGGGACGGCGCGGGCTGCATCCGCGATGAGTGAACGGGTACGCCTTCCATGAGCCGCGCTTCGCGCCTCGGATGCGACCCTTACTTCCAACTCGCCGCGTAGAAGCGCGGCAGCTCGTCGGGCTGCGCCGTGAAGGTCAGGTCCGAGGTGAAGGCGTAGTTTGTCGAGTAGGAGAACAGCGGCAGGATGTAGGCCTGGGCCGCGATGCGCTTGAGCGCCTCGGCGTATTTCACCTTGCGCGCAGCCGGATCGGTGGCGCCGTCGCCGGCCTGGAGCGCCGCGATGGTCTCGGGATCCTTGGTCAGGTCCTCGTCACCGCCCTTGAGGTAGACGCCGGTGAAGGCCGAGACGTCGAGGACCGAGAACGAGCCCCAGGTCTGGAAGGCGATGGAGACCTTGCCGCTCCGGATCATGTCGCGCAGCGCCGCGTAGCGCAGGTAGTTGAGCCGGGCGGTGATGCCGACGGCGCGGAGATACCCGATGACGGCCTCGGCGTAGTCGCGCTCACGATAGGCGCCGAGATCGATCTCGAACCCGTCGGGATAGCCGGCCTCCTTCAGGAGCGCCTTGGCCTTGGCCGGATCGTAGGCGTAGCGCGGCACGCCCTCGTCGGTACAGCCGAACTGGTCGATGAAACAGGCCGCGTTCATGACGCGGCTGCCGCCGCGGACGAGGTTGTCGACCATCGCCTTGCGGTCGATGGCATAGGAGATCGCCTGGCGGACGCGGGGATCCTTCAGCGGCGAGTTTTCCTTCGCGCGGCCGAGCGTGTCGAATTGCAGGAAGCCGACTCGCATGGTCTCGGCGCTGAGCACGGTGACGTTGGGCGCGGCCTTGAGCTGGTCCGCCTGGTCGCTCGGCACGCGCCAGATCCAGTCGATGCCGCCGGTGACGAGTTCGGCCATGCGGCTGTCGGCATCGGGAATGACACGGAATTCGAGCTTGCCGATCTTTGGCGTGCCGATCGGGCTGCCGGGCCAATATTTGTCGTTCCGCTCCATCTTCACCCCGCGCCCGTTCTCGACGCTGGTGATGCGATAGGGGCCGGTGCCGATGGGGGCCTTGGCGAAACCGTCGAGGCCGACCTTTTTGAAGTAAGCGGCCGGGAAGATCGGGGTCGGTCCGGCGAGGTATTCGAGAGCGGCCGGGAAGGCGGTCTTGAGGTGGATGCGGACGGTCTTGGCGTCCACCACCTCCGTCGACTTCATCCAGTCCACATTCTGCTTCGTCACCGTGCGCGCCTCGGGCGTCAGCACGTAGTTGAAGGTGAAGGCCACGTCCTCGGGGCCGAAGACATCGCCGTTATGGAAGGTGACGCCCTCGCGCAGGGTCAGTTCGAGGGTGGTCGGGTCGACCCATTTCCAGGCGGTGGCCAGCATCGGCTGATACGCGCCGGTCTTCGGATCGCGGTAGAGCAGGGTGTCCCAGACGTTGCGGGCGAGCACGACGCCCTCGCGGGCGCTGTTGTGATACGGGCTCACGTTTTCCGGCTCGGTATCCGAGGCATAGACCAGGGTATCGTTGGCCTTGCCGGCCAGCGCCGGAACGCTGAACGTCCCCAGCAGGAGAGCGAGCGCGGCGCCTGCCGCGGGAACATGTCTGGCCATGATCCGCATTCCTTCCGCTACCGGCTGCTCGGCGGCCCGTGGCCGATCTGCACTGCCGCTTTTTTCCTCGTGCCATGGTGTTGTGCATTCCACATCGCAACAAGTAGAATTTATCGATGGTTGCCGTGCCGTTTCGGCAATGGAGCGTGCCTATGCAGATGTCGGGCCTGCGCTACTTCCTCGCCGTCGCCAGGACCGGTTCCATCGCGGCGGCGTCGGCGCAACTCAACGTCGCCGCCTCCGCGATCAGCCGCCAGATCGCCAATCTCGAAGCGGAACTCGATTGCGTTCTGTTCGAGCGCCGGCCGCGCGGCATGGTCCTGAGCCCGTCCGGCGAGTTGCTGGCCCAGCATGCGCGGCAGACCCTGGCGCGGGCCGAGCAGGTCGCCGCCGAGATCCAGGAACTGCGCGGGCTGGCGCGGGGCTTCATCCGCGTCGCCACCGCGGAGGGATTCGCCCTCGACCTGCTGCCGAACGCCATCGCCGAGTTCCATGCGCGCTATCCCGGCATCCGCTTCGAAATCCAGGTTCTCCCCCCGGCACAGGTCACGCAGGTCGTGGCCGCGGGCGACGCCGATATCGGCATCACCTTCGCGCTCGCGCCGACGAACCTCGTCACGGTGTTCTACGAGGCCGTGGTGGAGATGGTCGCGCTGGCCGCCCCCGACCATCCGCTCGCCGGCCGGGCGTCGATCCGGATCGGCGAACTCCAGGCCTACCCGATCGCGATGCCGCCCCTCGACACCACGGCGCGCCTCGTCTTCGACGCGGCTTGCCGGGCGGAAGGCATCGTCATCGAGCCGACGCTGACCTCCAACATCCTCACGGCGCTGCTTCCCTTCGTCCGAAGGACGAGGGGGATCGCGCTGATGTCGCCGCTTTCGGTGCAGACGCCGGTTCGGCTCGGGGAACTGGTCTGCATCCCGATCCAATCGCAGGCGAGCCTGCGGCGCGGCATTCAGGTCCAGCTGATGCGGGACCGCAAGCTGCCGCATGCGGCGCAGGCGTTCCTGCGCCAGCTCGTGGCCGCCCTGCCGCCGGCGGAGGCCGGCGGCGCATGAACCGTCCCGATCAGCCGTTCCGGAACGTGTAGCTGTAGCCGTTCAGGGCCGGCGCGCCGCCGAGATGGGCGTAGAGCACCTTCGAGCCCTTGGGGAAGAACCCCTTCCGGGTCAGATCGATCATCCCCTGCATCGACTTCCCCTCGTAGACCGGGTCGGTGATCATGGCTTCGAGCCGCGCCGAGAGGCGGATCGCCTCCACCGTCTCCTTCGAGGGCACGCCGTAGACCGGATAGGCGTAATCCTCGTTGAGGACCACGTCGTCCTCGGTGATGTCGGGGGCACCGATCAGCGCAGCGGTATTCTTTGCGATGTCGAGCACCTGCGCCTTGGTCTGGGCCGGGGTGCAGGAGGCGTCGATGCCGATGACGTTGCGGGCACGTCCATCGGCGGCGAAGCCCACCACCATGCCGGCATGGGTCGAGCCGGTGACGGTGCAGACGACGATGTAGTCGAAGCGCAGGCCCATCTCGGCCTCCTGGGCGCGCACCTCTTCGGCGAAGCCGACATAGCCGAGGCCGCCGAACTTGTGCACCGAGGCGCCGGCGGGGATGGCGTAGGGCTTGCCGCCCTTGGCCTTCACATCCTCCAAAGCCGCCTTCCAGCTCTCGCGGATGCCGATGTCGAACCCGTCATCCACGAGTTGCGTCTCCGCGCCCATGATGCGCGACAGCAGGATGTTGCCGACCCGGTCATAGACCGCATCCTCGTGCGGCACCCAGGCTTCCTGGATCAGCCGACACTTCATCCCGATCTTGGCAGCCACCGCCGCCACCATGCGGGTGTGGTTGGATTGCACGCCGCCGATGGAGACCAGCGTATCGGCTCCGCTCGCGATGGCATCGGGCACGATGTATTCGAGCTTGCGCAGCTTGTTACCGCCATAAGCCAGGCCGGAATTGCAATCCTCGCGCTTGGCGTAGATCTCGACATCGCCGCCGAGATGGTCGGTGAGACGCGACAGCTTCTCGATCGGGCTCGGGCCGAAGGTGAGGGGATAGCGCTCGAATTTCGACAGCATGGCTTGGCAACGTCCTCGCATCAGTGAGACCCGAACGCTAGCAAAACTCCCGTGAAAGGTGCTCTCGAATGACGATGAGATGTGCCACGAAATTTCATGGTTTTCCCGGTCAAGCTTGGTATGAACCATCGTTCCTGCTGGAAATACGGAAGGTTCTTCCATGTCGCCATCGCTCGATCGGATCGATCTCAAGATCCTGCGCCTGCTCCAGGCCGATGGGCGCATGAACAATGCCGAGATCGCCAAGCGGGTGAATACCAGCGCCGCCACCTGTCACCGCCGCACGCAGCGCCTGTTCGACGAGGGCTACATCCGCGGCGTCCATGCGCGGATCGCGCCGGAGAAGGTCGGGCGGGGGTCCCTCGTCATCGTCGGCGTCGTGCTCGACCGCTCGACGCCGGAGAGCTTCGCCGCGTTCGAGGCTGCCGCCCAGGCGATGCCAACCATGCTCGATTGCCATCTGGTGGCCGGGGATTTCGACTATTTCCTCAAGATCCGCGTCTCCGACATGGCGGATTTCAACCGCCTGCACAGCGAGACCCTGATCGCGCTGCCGGGGGTGCGGCAGACGCGGACCTTCTTCGTCATGAAGGAGGTGGTGGACAATGCGCCGATGGATCTCTGACGACGAGGCTTGCGCGAAGACCTCTCGCCGCCATCGCGATCACAGCAGAGTGGAATGCATGAGCATGAATGCCGACACGTCGCCCGCCCGGGCGCTCGATACCATCCCGACGAGCGTGCGGGAGGCGCGGCCCACCACCTGGCTCAATCCCCATCTCCGGCCGGCCGCCGAATTCCTGCCGAGCCTAGCTTTCTCCCTGGCCGATGTGGAGGCGGCGGAGGCACGCTGGCGCCGCTTCGATCCGCTTTTGCGCCATCTCTTCGAGGATCTCGACACCGGGCGCATCGATTCGCCCCTGTTGCCCCTCTCCGACCCTGTGGCGCAGGCCATCACGGGTCCGACGGGCGGCGCGGTCTGGGTGAAGGCCGACCATGATCTGCCGGTCACCGGCTGCATCAAGGCGCGGGGCGGCGTCTACGAGGTGCTGGTCTATGCCGAGCGGCTCGGGCTCGAGAAGGGCCTGCTACGGCCGGGGGATTCCTATGCCCGGCTTGCGGAGCCGCAAGCCCGCGACGCGTTCGGTGCCCATACCGTCGCGGTCGGTAGCACCGGCAATCTCGGCTTCAGCGTCGGCGTCATGGCGCGGGCGCTGGGCTTCGCGGTCGAGGTCCACATGTCCCATGACGCCAAGGCGTGGAAGAAGCAGCGCCTGCGGGATATCGGCGCCCGGGTGGTCGAGCATCTGGGCGATTACGGCAGCGCGGTCGCGGCGGCACGCTCGGCCTTCGAGGGGCGGGCCGACGTCCATTTCGTCGATGACGAGAGCTCCGTCGACCTGTTCCTCGGCTATGCGGCAGCGGCCTTCGACCTGCGCCGCCAACTGGACGAGGCCGGGATCAGGGTCGATCCGGCCCACCCGCTCTGCGTCTATCTTCCCTGCGGCGTCGGCGGCGCGCCCGGCGGCGTCACGCTCGGCCTGAAGCTGCTGTTCGGCGACGCCATCCGCTGCATCTTCGTGGAGCCGGTCGCCTCGCCCTGCATGCTGGTGCAGCTCGCTGCCGGCCTGTCGCGCCCGGTGGACGTCTACGAGATCGGCCTCGACAATCGCACCGCCGCCGATGGGCTGGCGGTGGCGGGCGCCTCGATGCTGGTGGTGGGCACTGTGGGCCCGCTCATCGAGGCGGTGGTCACGGTCGCCGATGCCGACCTGTTTGCCTGGGTGAAACGCCTCTGGTCCGATCCGGGCCTGCGGCTCGAACCCTCGGCAGCGGCGGGGTTCGCCGCAATCCGGCCCTATCTCGACGCCGCCGCACCTGCGCAGGCGACGCATGTGGTCTGGACCACGGGCGGGGCGCTTCTGCCGGAGGCGGAGTTTCAGGACGCCCTGGCACGGGGATAGCGATGCAGGCCGAGGCCTATGACGGGACATGGCCTCGTTCCGGGCCATATCCCTGCCGATGCCGTCAGTTCGGGTGGAAGACCACCTTCACGCACCCGTCCTTCTTGTCCCGGAACGTCTTGTAGAGGTCGGGGCCGTCCGCGAGATTGGTGGAGCGGTGGGTGATCATCGAGGTCATGTCGATCTTCCCCTCCTGGATCAGCTTCGTCAGCGTCTCCAGGTAGCGTTTCACATGGGTCTGGCCGCTCTTCAGGGTCAGCCCCTTCTGCACGATCGAGCCCATATTGATGGGAAGCGGGCCACCATAGACACCGGGGATCGAGACGATCCCGCAGGGGCGCACGGCCTTGATCGCCTCCATGAGGACGTAGGGGCGCTCGGTCGAGGTCAGTTTCTCCTGCAGGGTGCTGATAATCCCTGCGACGCCGTGGCCGGCGGTGGCCTCCATGCCGACGCAATCGATCACGCCGTCGGCGCCCTCACCCTTGCTGATCTCCTTGATCCGCTCGAACACATCCTCCTTCATGAAATCGATGATGTCGGTGGCACCGTACTTCCGGGCGAGTTCGATCCGCTCCGGCACCGTCTCGATGGCGATGATGCGCTCGGCACCCATGATCTTGGCGGATTGGATCGCGAACAACCCCACCGGGCCGGCACCCCAGATCGCGATGATCTCGCCGCCCTTGATCTCGCAATGCTCGGCACCCTGCCATCCGGTGGGCAGGATATCGGTGAGGAACAGCAGCGACTCGTCGTCGACGCCTTCCGGCGCCAGCATCGGCCCCACATCGGCCATGGGTACGCGCACATATTCCGCCTGGCCGCCGGCATAGCCGCCGGTGAGGTGCGAATAGCCGAACAGGCCGGCGGTGGTGTAGCCGAACTGCGCGGCCGCCATCTCGGCATTGCGGTTCGAGCGCTGACAGACCGACCAGTTGCCGAGCTTGCATTGGCGGCATTCGCCGCAATTGATGTTGAAGGGCACGACGATGCGGTCGCCCTTCTTGAACTTGGTGAAGCCCTGGCCGACCTCGACCACCTCGCCCATGAATTCATGGCCGAGGACGTCGCCGCTCTCCATGGTCGGCATCTGGCCGTCCATCAGGTGGAGGTCCGAGCCGCAGATGGCGCAGGACGTCACCTTGATGATGACGTCGCGCGAATCCTCGATCCGGGGATCGGGCACCGTATCGCAGCGGATGTCACCCTTGCCGTGCCAACACAGTGCTTTCATTGCGCTCTTTCGAAACCGGAATGTCAGGACGAGCCCCGGACGCGCGTGGCGCAGCAGGGCAGCGGGGTCGAACCCCGAAGCGAGGGCTCCGATCGGAAACACCCCCCGAGTCCATGAGTTCCAGAGTTCCGAGCGCGTCATCTCAAGCACAATCAAGCTTGAGCTTACACTTCAGCGAACGCCGCCGATTAAATCAGGCTATTAATATCGGCGAACGCGAGCGACGAACATAAGTTATCTCTAAATCCGGCCTCCAAAGCCAGAACCTGCGTGCCAGAGAATGCGTTGTCGTCGCTGATGTCCAGGCCGCGCCGGATCGACAACGTCGGATCGGCATTCCGATCATCCGGGTTGGGCCAGGAACAGCGGCGGCACGATCGCCCAACGGTACCTCGGCCGGATGCACTGTCTTGCATGACCTCAACGGAGGACGCTCTCGATGACGTCCCACGACATGAAGGCCTGTATCGATGAATGCCTGACCTGCTACCGGACTTGCCTCGGCATGGTGTCGGAGCATTGCCTTCCGGCCGGCGGCAAGCATGTCGAGCCGGAGCATGTCCGCCTCATGCTGGCCTGCGCGGAACTATGCCGGACGTCCGCGCACATGATGCTCCTCGGGGTCGCGGAGCACCGTCAGACGTGTCGGGCCTGCGCCGAGATCTGCGAGGCCTGCGCGGCGAGTTGCGAGGCGGTCGGCGACATGGACACCTGTGTCGCCGGATGCCGCCGCTGCGCCGAGTCCTGCCGGGCGATGGCAGCCTGACCGGAGCCGCGAAAGCTTCAGCGGCCGAACAGCTTCGCCGTGAGCGAGGCCGGTGCATCGCCCTTATAGCCGGCCACCACCACGAGGCGGCGGATGTCGCCCCGGAGATAGGCCTGCAGGAAGCGGTTGTAATCCTTGAACACCACGCAGCCATTGGACGCGCCACTCGGTCCGAGCATGTAGGTATGGGCGAGGATGCCGTCGCGGCCGTGGATGGCGGCGCTGCCGCCCACGGGGTTGAGGCGGATGGCGCGCACTCCGTGGAACAGGGCCTCGCGCTCGGTCAGATCGTAGGTGCCGGGCGGCGTCGCCCCACGCATGCGGACATGGACGAGACGCGGGTTGTCCATGTGCTGGCCGAGGCCGGAATGGGCTTCCAGTTGCTCCCCGCTCGGCAGGGTCACCGTGCTGGTGCTGATGTCGTAGATCGCAGTCCCGCCGCCCGCCGTCGCGGGCACGCGATCCAGGGCCCGGCGCTGGCTCAGATCGATGGCGCCCGTATCGGCGGAGGCATAGGCGAGGGCGGGAGCGGGGCTGCGCTCGGGATCACGCCGGCCGAACACCGTCTCGAAGAACGACCGCTCGGCTTCCACATCCTGCCGGGCCGCGACGACACTCCGCGAGGACGGACGGCGCGTGGCGAGGCGCGGCTCGCGGGAAAGGGGCTTCAGGTCGATGGGGCGCGGAACCGGCGCGGGCATCGGCTGGACGAGGCGAGCGGTCTGCTGGAGCGGCCGTGCCGCTGGGACCGGCGCCACGGCGGCAAGCGCGATCCCGGGTGCGATCTCGACGGGGGAGGCCTTCGGCGTCTCGAACCCGGCCACCTGCATCGGCTCCGAGGCGCGCCAGTCCGGCGTCCGGACACCCAGGGCGGGGGAGGGGTCGAGCATCCACGCGAAGCTGCGGGCGACAGCGGCGGGCTGTGCCTCGGGGACAATCTGGCGGCTCGCGAGCGGTGCCGTCGCAGCGGGAACAGGCGCGTCCAACCCGGTCAGCCGGGGAAACGTCGCGACGAACAGCGCGACGACGGCCGTCTTCAAAAGGACACGGCTGCGCGGCCGGGAACGGCGGGGACGGCGGCGATAGGTGGACGCGTCGTCGATCATGCGGGCTGTACTCGGATACGCGTACCCTGCCCGCACGCCCCTCGAAGGACCTCACCAAGCTCATGCAAGAGCCCCGCAAAGGTCACGTCGACCGGCCATGTCGTTTTAGGGAACCATCAACCTCGATGCCTCCCATTCAGCGCGAAGTTGGTTAATCACCGATAAATCGCGCGCATATTTTTTGAAGGGATGTACTGGCTGCCCGGGTCATTCCCGGTCACCCCACATGAGATCGCCCCGCCTGCCTTTCGGCGGACGGGGCGACTTCCACTAATCAGACTATCCAGTTCCGGAGGCCCACGCCTCGAAACCTTACCCCCGCGCTTTACTTGCCGCTGGGAGCGGCTCCGCTGCCGGTGGCGGCGTTACCGCCATTCGAGCCGGCCGGCGCGCCCGGCGTCGCATTGGAGGGCACGTCGCGCGTCATGCCGGGTGCGGCAGTGGAACCGGTGGTGCTGGCGCCACCACCCATGCGCTCCATGCCCTTCTCGCTGTTGCTCTTCACGCTGCCGGGATTGTTCATGTTGCCCTCGGCGCTGGCACCACCAGCAGCAGTCTGGGCGAAAGCTGCGCCGCTCAGAGAAACGGCAAGGGCGGCCGCGACTGCGAATGTCTTGATCTGCATAGTATATTTCCTCATGTCGTACGGACTTGGCTCAACAACGTCCCACGCCAAGCATGGTTCACAAAATAATCATTCGCCGTTGATCGAGGATAAATACAAGATTCCCGCGAGCCGAGAGCCACGGCTCAGCTTGTACGTGCGATCGCTCGTCTTTGTCCGATGGTCCTTGCGCCATCCAAACCATTACGGCTTGGCCATGCCCCGCGGCGAGGGGACTTCGCTCTCGACAGGTGACGGAGAGCTGGCTTAAGGCCACGCCATGCCGATCCTTCGCCTCGACGCCGCCCATCGCCTCGCCACGGACACCCTGGTCCGCTGCGGGACCGCGCTCATCCAGGCGGAGAGCGTCGCCAGGGCCCTGGTGGGCGCGGAGGCCGACGGGCTGAAGACCCACGGTCTCATGCGGCTCCTCGCCTATGGCGAACAGGTGCGGGCGGGCAAAGTCGTCGGCGATGCCGTCGTCACCACCGCGCGGCCGAAGCCGGGACTGCTCGCCATCGATGCGGCCCACGGCTTCGCCTATCCGGCCCTCGACACGGCCATCGCCCTCCTGCCCGAGATCGCCCGCGAACAGGGGATCGCCGCCGCCGCCATCCGCCGTTCGCATCATTGCGGGGCCGCGGGCCGGCCGGTGGAAGCCTTGGCCGAGCAGGGCCTCGTCGCCATCCTGTTCGCCAACGCCCCCGCCTCCATGGCGCCCTGGGGCGGAACCCGGCCGGTCTTCGGCACCAACCCGATCGCCTTCGCCTGCCCGTTGCCGGGGGCAGAGCCGATCATCGTCGATCTCTCCCTGTCGAAGGTGGCGCGGGGCAACATCATCACCGCCAAGCAGCGCGGCGAGACGATCCCCGAGGGCTGGGCCCTCGATGCCGAGGGCAACCCGACCACGGACCCCGTCGCGGCGCTCGCCGGCACCATGGTGCCGTTGGGCGACGCCAAGGGCACGGCCCTCGCCCTGATGGTGGAGCTTCTCGCCGCCGGCCTCACCGGAGCGCGGTTCGCCAGCGAAGCCACGTCCTTCCTCGATGCCGAGGGCGAGCCTCCCGCCACCGGCCAGCTCATCCTCGCCATCGATGCCACGGCCTTTGCCGGCAACGCGCTGGAACGCTTCGCCGTGATGGCCCGCTCGGTGGCGGAACAGGACGGCGCGCGGCTGCCCGGAACCCGCCGCTTCGCCGCCCGCGCCCGCGCCGCCGAGGAGGGGATCACCCTCTCCGACACGTTGCTGGCAGAGATCGAGCGGCTGTGACGCCCCTCGATCCGACCCGTCCCGCGCAACCTTCGGCCCTGACGACGGCTTGACCGCGATCACGATCGTATCGCGTCAGGCCGACTCATGACCTCACCTCCTCCGACCCCCGAACGGGCGACGCCGCGCTGGCGCAAGGCGGGCGGTCGCCTGCTGGCCCTCGTCGCCCGCCCGGTACGCCGGGCGCAGGGGACGGGCGGGACGGTGATCGAGGCCTATCGGGGCTACGGCTCGAGCAAGGAAATCTTCCTGATCGGCCGGGTCTTCCGGCAGGCGCGCCGCGACCCGGACCTCAAGGCCGACGATATCGCCGCCGACCTGCGTGACATCGCCCGGCGCATCCGCAGGCGCAAGGTCGCCGATGCGTCCGTCGTCGCGCGTTTCGGCGGAGCCGAGACGACCGCCGTGACCGACCGCGACGGCTATTTCCGGGTGAGCCTCAAACCCCCGAACGTGCCCACCGGCGAGGGCCATTGGCACGTCGTGGATCTCGAACTCGCAGCCGATCCGCCGGTGCGGGCGCAGGGGCGGGTGTTCATTCCGCCGGAGAAGTGCCGCTTCGTCGTCATCAGCGATATCGACGACACGATCATGCATACGGGCGTGGCCAACAAGCTGAAGATGCTGTGGCGTCTGTTCGTGGCCGATGCGGAGGACCGCGTCGCCTTCCCGGGTGCGGCGTCCCTGAGCCGGGCGCTGCATGCGGGCGCCACCGGCGATCAGTCGAACCCGATGCTCTACGTCTCTCGCGCCCCCTGGGGCATCTACGACATGCTGAGCGAGTTCTTCCGGCAGCACGGGATTCCGGCGGGGCCGGTGCTGTTCCTGCGGGAATGGGGCCTGTCCTGGCGCCATCCGCTGCCGCGCCGCGCCGAGGACCACAAGCGCGACCTGATCCGCCACATGCTGGCGCTCTACGGCGACCTGCCTTTCGTCCTCATCGGCGATAGCGGCCAGCACGACCCGGAAGTCTATGCCAAGATCGTCTCGGAGAATCCCGGACGGGTGCTCGCCGTCTACATCCGCAACGTCTCGCGCGATTCCTCCCGGGCCGAGCAGATCGAGCGCCTGTCGCAGGCGATCCTCGAGGCCGGCAGCAGCCTGGTGCTGGCCGGGGACACCACCATCATGGCCGAGCATGCCCTTTCGCTCGGGCTGATCGGCAAGGAAGGAGCGGACGCGATCCTGGCGGAATGCCGGTCACAGGTCATGCCGGAGACGGTGGAGCCGATCGTCATTGAGCCGGGCGACGACGCCGCCGCCCGTAAGGCTCCGGCCTGAGAGCGGGGCCGCGCCCCGTCAGTACCCGTATCCGTCATAGCCCCGGCGCGACGGGCGATAGCCGTATTCGCCCGCGCCGCCATAGGGACGGGGCGCGACGTAGCGCCGGCCGTAGGTCTGCAGATAGGGATCGAGCCGGGGATCGCGGTAATTGCCGTTGTTCACGCCGGCCGAGCGGTCGTTGCCGCTCAATGCCGAATAAGGCGAGAGTCCATCGCCACCACCGCCGGTGCCGCCGCGCGCCAGGGCGGCATCGGTGAGGCCGAGGATCAATGCCGAGGCGAGCGCCGCGCGAATGAGAGTCCGAGTCATGCCGGTCTCCTGATCGGGTCAAAGTGATCACTGGAGGCAACGACGCGGTGAATCCCACGGTTCCCGGAGTGACCGGCATCAGCTCTTCTTGCGCAGCGGCCGGGTGAACAGCGATCCGGCCGGCTCGAACCCCGTCCTGGCGCAGAATGCCCGCAGGCTCTCCTCGCCGGGCGAGGCGGCGAGTTCGAGGGTCGCGCATCCAGCCGAGCGAGCGGCCTGCGAGGCCGCCTTCAGCAGGAGACGGCCGATCCCGCGCCGGCGCTCGTCCGGTCCGACCATGAGGCCGGTGATCTGGGCGACGGGCTGAGCCGCCGTCAGGGAGCGATACCAGTGCAGGACGACAAGACCGCTCGGCGGCCCCCATTCGACGGCGATGAGGGCGGTCCCGCTCCCGAGGCGCAGGGAATCCAGCCGCTCGGCCAGATCGCTCGCCGCAATGGACTGTCCCGATGCCTGAAACAGGGAGGCAAGGCCCGCCGCGTCGGCAGCGGTAGCAGCCCGGATCTCGAGCCCATAGCGGCTAGCCAAACGCGTCTCCGGTGGATGTCACTCGGACATCCATAGACCACCGGCGGAAAACTCGGGACATCCCGTCTCGTCGCGCGACCCGTCCGCGCGGTCATGAAGACGGACGGAGCGGCGCACCATCGGCGCACCGCTCCGTCCATCCGCCACGCCTCGCTTGGGGGCAGTCGGAGCGCAGCGGATCCGTTTCGCGCCGCTCTGTTTCTGGATGATGTCCGGCCCTCGCCCGACCCGCCGATTCAGCGGTCGCAGCCGATGCAGATGTCGCGGACCACACGGTTGCGCATCGGGCCGGTCCTCTGGTTCGGAAGCTCGCCGCTGAAAGCATGGAGCTGCGGTCGCGCAGGAGGCTCGGGATGTCGGACGGGCTCACTCGGGCTGGCGTTCGCCGGCGGCGCGGGCGGTGTGAGCGCCATGTTCTGAGCGGCACAGGGGCCCGACGATGCGAGCGCGGCCCCCAGGATACCGGCCCCGTAGATCCATCTCGACATGGTCAAGCCTCCCCTACCACCGTCAACGCAGCGGCGGGGCTTGGGGTTCACACGGATGATGGCGCAACGAGGCAAAAGAGAACCGGGCGGGTCAGCCCGTGCCGGCATTCGCCGCGAGCCAGTCCATGAGCCCGGACAGGGAGCGGAAATCGGCGACGGCATGGACGGCCGCGTCCGGCATGGCGTCCCGCCCCATGGTCGCCAGGGCATGGCCGGGGCCGAGTTCGAGCACGGCCCGCGCCCCGGCCTCGCGGATGCCGTCGAGACAGGCCGCCCAATCGATGGTCCGCGAGATCGCTTCGGCCAGCTTGTCGAGCCCTTTGGCGGCGTCGAAGACCGGGGCACCATCGAGACCGCTGAGGAGGCGAGGCGGCGGCGACGGGCCGAGGCGAGACGGCGTCAGGATCTCGGCCCGCGCCACCTCCGCGTGAAACCGCGCACTGGCCGCCGCCAGGAGCGGCGTATGCGAGGGTGTATGGACCGGCAGAACCACCGCCCGCGCCGCCCCCGAGGCGAGAGCCCGAGCACAGAGCGATTCGAGATCGGCCACCGCCCCGCCGGCGACGACGCTGTCGGCGGCGTTGAGGATGGCGAGATGGCAGCCATGCTCCTCGACCAGGGCCGTCACGCGCGCGCGCGACAGGCCGCGAAGGCCCGCGAGCCCGTAGCCCGGCCCGCTGGCCTCATCCATCGCCTCGGCCCGTGCGGCGGCCAGATGCAGGATCGAAGCGGGCGAGAACCGCCCCGCGCAGCCCCAGGCAGCGAGATCGCCGATACTGTAGCCGGCAAGGACCACACGACCGGGATACCTCTCCCGTAGGACGCTCCATGCGGTGAGGCCGGCGACGCAGCACAGGATCTGACCGGTGCGGTTCCCGTGCAGGGCCGGGCCGCCCGTCCGGGCGAAGTCGCGCGGGTCGGCGCCGAGGAGGGGCGTCGCCGCCGCGAAGATGTCCTGCGCGGCGGGATGATCGGCCATGAGATCGAACATGGCGGGATTCTGCCCGCCCTGGCCCGAGAGCAGGACCGCGAAACTCATGCCGCCTCCATTCCGTCGACGAACAGGGTCATGGCGAGGAGGTCGGCGCTGCCGCCGGGGCTTAGGTTTCGGGCGACGAAGGCCCGGTGGACGGCCTCCGCTTGTGCCCGCCAATCGTCCCGCGCGACGCCTCCCCCGGCGAGGAAGGCGGTGGCCGTGGCGCGGGCGAAGGCATAGCCCGCCTCGCCGCCGCGATGGAGCAGGTTGGTATCCTCGAGATGGGCGATCAGGGCGAAGCAGGTCTCGACGCGAGCCGCCTCCTCATCGCCGAGGCGGAGATGCCGCGCCCGGCGCAGGGCGGGCAGCCCAATGGCGTAGAGGGTCGGAAATCCGGCCGCAGCCTCGGCGGGCGCGCCGCCGATTCCGTAGCGCCGCCGCGCCGCCGCTCCCGGCGCATGGAGCAGGACGGGTCCGGCGAGGATCGCGTCGCCGTAGCGCTCGCTCACGTGACGCCCGAGCGCTCCCGGCGGCAAGCGGCAGGCCGTGTGGGCGAGGGCGCCCGCGGCAGCGGTGAGCAGGCCGAGGCCGAAGATGGCGCCGCGATGGGTGTTCACCCCGCCCGTCGCCTCCCGCATGGCGGTTTCGGCCTCGATGCCGATCTGGCGCAGGGTGGGCATGCCGGCCCCTGCGGCTCCGGCATCCGCCAACTCGGCGAAGTAGGGCAGGAGGGCCGTGGCACTGGCGCGAAAGGTGCCGGCATCCATGTCGGTATGGCTGCCGCGATCCACATGGCTGACGAGGCCCGGCTTCGGATAGGTCTCGACTTCGAGGCGCAGGGACTCGACCGCGCATTCCGCGATGTCGCCGGGGCTGAGCGGAATCCGGGCGTCCCTGACCGGAGAGCGGGCGTGGGCGATCATGACGCCGCCTCCCGGAGGAACGACGCGGCGGGGCGCAGGGCGAGGCTCTCACGCCCCTTGCACAGGACGGTTCCCCCCTCGGGCGCATCGAGCAGTTCGCGCCAGTTGATGCCGGCCCGGTCGGGCAGGACGATCTCGCCATCGAGACGCATCGGCGCGCCCGCCTCGATCCGTGCGAGGCCCTGCAGAAAGCGAGGATCGACCCGGCCAGAGACCTGCCAGAGCAGGTCGAGATCGGAGCCCGACCCGAGATAGGACAAGCCGGTCAGTGCCTGCCACAGCAGGCTTCCGAACACATTTGGCACGAGGCGGCACTCGCGCCCGAGGGCTAGCACCTCATCGACCACCGGCCACCACGCCTCCGGCGCGGTCATGCGCGCCCGCTCCAAGGCGACCGGTGCAAGCCGGCTCGCGGCGGCGGCCGGCAAGGCGAGGCCGATCCGGCGCTTGCCGGCGGAAGGCGGCAGCGGCAGGCCGGCGGGGATGTGATCCGCAGGCTCGCCGGGATCGCGGCGGCGGACGATGACCGGCCAGCCGCGACGAGCCCATTCGGCGAGATGGGGAACGCCGTCGAGATCCTGGCGGCCGGCAAGGAGGCGCGCCCAGGATGCCGGGTCGACGCGCAGGAGGTCGTGGCGGGCCAGACCCGACGCCTCGTCCTCAGTCACGGCGTGCCACGTCGCCCGTCGCCGCGCGTACCACACGCCTGGCGATGTCCTGCGCCATGAGCCGCCCGCCGCGCTCCTGGCCGAGGGCATCGCGGCCATCCGTTGTGGAACTCCCGGCGATGAGGGCTTCGATCTGGGGACCGAGCGGTGCCGTGGGGTCGAGCACGGCATGGACCGCCCCGGCCTTCACCATGTTGTCGAGGCCGGGCGCGAAGACGGAGGTGGATGTCGCCATCTCTTCCAGCCGTTCGAGGGGGAGCTTCGTGACCCGCGCCACCGAGGCCAGGTCCATCACGCTCGGATGGGCGCCGGGCAGGGCGGCGAGCACCCGTGTCGCCAGGGCGGTGGCGATGAAGGCACCGGCCGCCGTGTGCCCGTAGACCAGGCCGATCGTGGGGTGGCCGCTGGCATCGGCGAGGAGCAGCGCCTTGGCGAGATGGGCGAGATATTCGTTGAGGCCGAGCAGCTCGTCGCGGCGACTCATGCGCTGGCTGTCGGAATCCACGGCGACGAGGATCGGCGTCTCGCCGCCCCGGCGCACCACATCGAGAACGCGCCCGGCTAGAAGACAGGCCCCCTCGATCCCGAGCGGCGTGTTGCCGTCGATCCCGACGACCGCGAGACGACCTGCTCCGAAAGGCCCGTCGCCGCCGATGAGGCCGTCCACGACCTCGACACCATGCCCCTCGGGAAACAGCGAGGCCAGGATTTCAGCGAGCGTCATGGGGCGCCTCCGGCAGTCGGGCGAGAAGGGCGTCGAACCGGTCCGTGTCCAAGCCCGGCACGGCGGCCGGATCGTTCACCCCGAGGCGGCCCCAGATCTCGGTGGCGTCGCGGGCATCGCCGAACCGGTCGAGGCGAGCCTCGAGGCGGGCCTGTTCGGCCTCCAGGGTGGCGAGATCGAAGGCCGGCGCCTTGCCGATCTGTTGGCGGGCGGCATCGCGAAACGCGCGGATCGTATCGTCCGCGAAAGCGTCCGCTCCGCCGATGAGGCGGCGGTGCTTTCCGCCCATGGTGCGCCAGACCAGCGCCCGGTCGCGGGAATCGAACTCCTCGGCTCCCCTGTTGGTCTCGATCACCTCCGGGCCGGAGACGCTGATGCGCCCGCCCTCCGAGACCACGAGGCGCGAGCAGGTGCCGGCGATGAGGCCGCCGCCGCCGTAGCAGCCGGCGCGCCCGCCGATCAGCCCGATCACCGGCACGCCGGCCCGGCGCAGATCGGCGATGGCCCGCATGATCTCGGCGATGGCGGTCTCGCCGGCATTGGCCTCCTGCAGCCGGACGCCGCCGGTATCGAACAGGATCAACACCGCCGCCGGCTTCACCTGGAGGGCCGCCCGCAGCAGGCCGACGAGCTTCGCGCCATGGATCTCGCCGAAGGCCCCGCCCATGAACCGGCCCTCCTGCGCGGCCAGGAGGACGAGCGAACCGTCGAACCTCCCGCGTCCCACCACGATGCCGTCGTCGAAGGCGCGCGGCAGGTCGAAGGCGGGCAGGTGCGGGCTCATCACCCGCTGTTCGGGGCCGAGGAACTCCTCGAACGTGCCGGGATCGACGAGGGCGTCGAGGCGGGCGCGGGCGCTGGCCTCGTACCAGCTCTGGTCGAGGGGATCGGCGGAGAGGGAGACGGGGCTCATCGCCATCACACGGCCTCCATCAGCCGGGCGCCCTGGAGCAGGCGCAGGGTCACGGTGTCGGGCCGTGCCCCGCCATCGTTGATGGTGATGCGCAGGCCGCCGGGCTGTCGGCGCGCCACGAAATCGGAGACCACCGCCTCCCAGACCGGTCCGTAGCCGTTGATCGCGGTATCGATCTCGACGGTGCATTCGTCGGGCGCGAGACTGCGCTCCATCAGCACTTCGAGGTTGCCCGAGGCGACCACGCCGGTGATCGCCTGGGCCTTGGTGCCAGGCAGGGGCTTTGCCGTCCGATGCCGGAAGGTCAGCTTTTCCATGGGGGCGCTCCCTCACCAGTTCCGGAACTTGGCCGGCGGCTCGTAGAGGCCGCCCGACCAATGCACGAGGTCCTTGATGGACCGTGCCGCAAGCAGAGAGCGGTCGGCGTCCAGGGGATCGATGCCGAGATCCTCCGGCCGGCGAATGATGCCGCGCGCCCGCAGCGCCTCGACCATGGCTTGGTCGCGGCCCCGCCCGACATCGGTGTAGCCGGCGACCCCGCGGATCGCCTGCTCGCGCTCGTCCAGGGTCCGGCACAGGAGCAGGTTGGCGATGCCCTCTTCCGTGACGATGTGGGTCACGTCGTCGGCGTAGACCATGACGGGAGCGAGTTCGAGATCGAGCTTGCGCGCCAGTTCGAGAGCGTCGAGCCGCTCCACAAAGGCCGGGACCAGCTTGTCGCCGAAGGTCTCGACCAGCTGCACCACGAGCTTGCGGCCCCGGCGTAGCGCCGGATCGCCGGTGCCGCCGGCCTCCTCGCCGGCCTTCATCCAGGGGTCCGAGGGGTGACGCCTGCCATGGGGATCGGAGCCCATATTCGGCGCGCCGCCGAACCCCGCCACCCGGTTGGTGGTGACGGTGGAGGAATTACCCTGGAGATCGATCTGCAGGGTCGAACCGATGAAGAGATCGCAGGCATAGAGCCCCGCCGTCTGGCAGAAGGCGCGGTTGGAGCGCAGGCTTCCGTCGGAGCCGGTGAAGAACACGTCCGGCCGCTCGCGGATGTAGCGGTCCATCCCGACTTCCGAGCCGAAACAGTGGATCTGCTCGACCCAGCCCGATTCGATGGCCGGGATCAGGCTCGGATGCGGGTTGAGTGCCCAGTGGGTGGCGATCTTGCCCTTCAGGCCGAGCCGCTCGGCGAAGGTCGGCAGCAGCAATTCGATGGCGGCGGTGCCAAAGCCGATGCCGTGGTTGAGCCGGCGGATGCCGTATTCGGCGTAGATCCCCTTGATCGCCATCATGGCCATCAGGATCTGCGTCTCGGTGACCGCCGCCGGATCACGGGTGAAGAGCGGCTCCACGTAGAACGGCCTGTCGGCCTCTACTACGAAATCCACCCGGTCGCCGGGGATGTCGACACGGGGGACCCGGTCGACGATTGCGTTCACCTGCGCGATCACGACGCCGTTCTTGAAGGCGGTCGCCTCCACCACCGTCGGCGTGTCCTCGGTGTTGGGGCCGGTATAGAGGTTGCCGTCACGATCCGCCGAGACGCCCGCGATGAGGGCGACGTTGGGTGTGAGATCGATGAAGTAGCGCGCGAAGAGTTCGAGATAGGTGTGCACCGCGCCGAGCGCGATCTGCCCGCCATAGAGCATCCGGGCGATGCGAGCGCCCTGCGGCCCGGAATAGGAATAGTCCAGGCGCCGGGCGATGCCCTGCTCGAAAATATCGAGATGCTCGGGCAGCACGATCCCGGACTGGACCATGTGCAGGTCGTGGACGCGCGCCGGGTCGCAGGCGCTCAAGCCCCTCGCGAGACAATCCGCCTGTTTCTGGTTGTCGCCTTCGAGGCAGACCCGGTCGCCCGGCAGCAGCACCGCTTCCAGCAGGTCGACCACCGCCGAAGCGGACACGACCTTGCCCTCGGCATGGGCGCGGCCGCGCTCGATCCGCGCGTCCCTGGCATTCCGCTGCACCCGCCAATCGGCCATCCGATCCGCCTCTCGTCATCCGGCCCCGCATCGGCGGCGACCGTGGGAACGCGCGGCCAGCGACAGGTCGCGGACCGTCTCGTATCGCGCCATGCGTACCCCGTCTGGCGACCAAGTCAATTCTGGGTATACCGATATGGGTTATCGGCGAGGTAAAGAATACGAGATGGCGATAAGACGAGGCCTCGGCATTCCGGGCGTGCTAGGATCCTCCCTCTCCCGCTTGACGATCCGCCCCATCTGGGATGAGGGACATCGTAAGGCGGTCCGGCAACGCAAGCGGGGAGGGGACGACGATCATGGACGGCATCGCCGAGGAGCGGGGGCTTCTCTCCGACCTGATCCGCAACGCCCTGACCGACGAGATCGCCGCCGGCACCCTGAGCGCGGGCACGGCCCTCGACGAACAGGACCTCGCCGACCGCTTCGGCGCCTCCCGGACGCCGGTGCGGGAGGCGTTGCGCCAGCTCGCCTTCAACGGGCTCGTGGAGTTGCGCCCGCGCCGGGGCGTCGTCGTCACCCGGATGACGCCGGAGCGAATCATGGACATGTTCGAGGCCACCGCCGAGTTCGAGGCGATGTGCGTGCGTCTCGCCACCTACCGGATGACACCGCTCGAGCGCAGCCACCTCATGGACCTGCATGCCCAGTCGGAGGCGATGGTGGAGGCGGGCGATGTGGACGCCTACGACACGCTGAACCGCGGCTTCCACGAGGCCCTCTACGGCGCCACCCATAACGGCTTCCTGCTGGAACAGGCGCTCGCCTTGCGCACCCGCCTATCGGGGTTTCGCCGCACGCAGCTGCGCCATGGCGAGCGGATCAGGACCTCCCGCGCCGAGCACGGCGAGATCCTGGCCGCCATCGCCGAGGGCGACGGCGACGCCGCCGCGAGGCGGATGCGCGCCCACATGCTCAACGCCGCCAGCGCCATCGGCCATTACATCGCCGAACATGCCGGCGCGTGAGGCGATCAATCGCGACGGCGGACGGGATAGGTTCCGCCGGTCGTGCTTTGGTTTGGAATTTGCTCCGGGCCAGCGGCGGCCTTCGACCCTTACGAGAAGTCGGGCGACCTCGCTGGCCATTGTCCAAGGCGGACAATATGGTTGCCGGGAGTAGTTGGAGGTTTAGCCATGCGCCGTCGTCGATCCGTTGTCGCAGCAGTATTTTGCACAACTGTACTGGCGAACATGGCGGCACCCTCCATTTCCAAAGCCGATATCTCAACGGAAAGCTTGAAGCGTGCGCCCCTCGCCCAGGACACGGTCAGGAAAGTCGTGAACGGCATCGCCGCCGAGCTGAGAGAAGGATACGTATTCCCCGATCTGGGAAAGCAGGCCGCGGATGCAATCCAACGTGATCTGGATGCCCATGCCTATGCGAAGGCGAGCGATCCCGGCGAGTTCGCCACGCAACTCACCGAACGCCTGCGGTCGCTTACCAGCGACAACCACGTGAGGGTGATCCATGGCGATCCCTTCGCGAACCGGCCCAAGCCTTTGGACATGCGAGGGACCGGCTTTCAGGTGAAGCGGTTGGCTGGCAATGTCGGATACATCCACCTCGCCAGCTTCATTCCGCCCGGGGATTTCAAGCCGGCCGCCGACAAGGCGATGCAGGACCTATCGGACACCGCTGCGCTCATCGTCGACATGCGCGACAATGGCGGCGGCCATCCGGCTTCCGTCGCCTACCTCGTCAGCTTCTTTCTCGATCCAAGCCAGCGCGTTCACATCAATGATCTGATCTGGCGCAATCGCGGAACGACGAGTTTCCGAACGGAGTCGTTCTGGAGTTCGCCCACCCGCGTGAGCTACCTCGGCAAGCCGGTCTACGTGTTGGTCGGTCCCAAGACATATTCGGCAGGCGAGGAGTTCGCTTACGATCTACAGGCCCTGAAGCGCGCGACCATCGTCGGTGAGAAAACGCGCGGGGGCGCCAATCCGGGTGGCCTCAACGAGCTCGGCTCGGATTTCTTCGTCGTCGTGCCGACCGGCAGGGCAGCGAATCCGATAACGGGCGGCAACTGGGGCGGTGTCGGCGTGAGCCCGAATGTGGCGGCCACCTCCGAGGTCACGCAAGAAGCGGCGCTGGCTTTGGCGACGCGCGACAGCAAGTTGTAGGGCCGGCACGTGCACTTTCAGCTCGTCCTTTCGGGAAAGCAGAAAGGAAAGACATCACCCGCTCCGTCGCCCACAGCCATACCGCACACCGAGACACCACCGATCCGCGCGCCACGTTGACGGCGCGCGAACCCGTGCCGTAAGGCCTCATCATGCGGAAGCTCTCGCCAGGGACGGTCGGCCTGCGCGCGATCATCGCCATGATCGCGCTCTACGGCCTGTGCCTCCAGGCCTTCCTCGGCACGATGACGCCACCGGCCCCGGCGGGATGGGGAAGCGCCCTCTGCGGGCATGACGCGCCGGGCGATCCCGCCGATGCGAGCCCGGCCTGCGCGCATGCGTGCTGCACGGCGGCCCATGCGGGACCGCAGGCGCCGGGACCGGACACGGCCTTCGCGACGGTGGTCTGGCAGGCTCGCCCCACCCCGCTTCCGCCACGTCCGGATGTGGTGGTCCCCGCCGCGCGGGCACCGCCCGACCAATCCATCGGATCGCGAGGTCCGCCTTCCGCCTGAGAGATCAGACCGTTTCGATCGCTCAGACCCGGATTGTTCCCGATGACCCCATCGTCCCAGGGCGGCACCCACGCATTTCGCGGGGCCGACGCCATGCGCGTATCCCGCGACGGCATCTATCGCGCCGTCTGGCGCTGGCACTTTTACGCCGGCCTGCTGTGCCTGCCCTTCCTCGTCCTGCTCTCGACGACCGGCGCGATCTACCTGTTCAAGGACGAGATCAACGCCACGCTCTTCGCCCACCGGACCGAGGTGGCGGCGCAGAACCGGGCGCCCGTGAGCGCGAGCCGCCTCGTCTACACCGCCTCCGAAGCGGTTCCGGGCGGTGTGCCGGTCTCCTTCACCGGCCCGGCCTCCGCGACCGCCTCCACCCTCGTGACCATGAGGGAGGGCGGCAGCCGGATTCAGGTCTACCTCAACCCCTACAACGCCGATGTCCTCGACGTCGTGAACACCGAGAACGACCCGATGATGGTGGTGAGGCGCCTGCACAGCCTCAGCTATTTCGGCACGGTCGCCAACGGGATCGTGGAGGTGGTGGCAGGCTTCGCGATCATCCTCGTCGTCACCGGCACCTATCTGTGGTGGCCGCGCGGGCAGGGGGGTGGTGTCGTGACAGTCCGGGCGAGGCCGTCCAAGCGCGTCTGGTGGCGGGACCTCCACGCGGTGACCGGGCTCGTGGCCGGCGCCGGCCTGTTCTTCCTCGCGATCACCGGCCTGCCCTGGTCGGTCTGGTGGGGCCAACAGGTCCGCGCCCTGTCGAACGAGGCGGGGCTCGGCCAGCCGCGCGCCCTGTGGGCGGGGAAGGCGGTGTCCGCCGTGCCGATGAAGGACCGGCTGACCCAGGCGGGCTGGACCATGGAGGACGCGCCGATGCCGGTCTCGCAACCGGCGGACGCGCCCGCCATCGGCCTCGACTGGGCCCTGGCCATCCTCGACGGGCTCGGCATGCCACGCGGCTACGAAGTCGCGCTGCCCGAGGGTCCCACCGGCATCTATGCCGCCGCGATCTATCCGCGCGAAGTCGATCGCCAGCGGCTGATCTCCCTCGACCAATATACCGGCGCCCCTCTGGTGGACGTAGCCTTCGCCGATCTCGGCAGCGTCGGGCAGGCGATCCAGTACGGAATCGGCCTGCACAAGGGCGAGTATTGGGGCCGGCTGAACCAGTTGGCGATGCTCGCCTTCTGCCTCGCCACGATCCTTCTCAGCGTCACAGCCGGAACCATGTGGTGGAAGCGGCGGCCGGCGGGCGGTCTCGGCGTCCCGCCCTGGCCGCGCGACCGCCGGATCGCCGCCACGGTCACCGCCCTGGTCCTCGGCCTGGGCGCGCTGTTTCCGCTGACCGGTCTCGCCATCCTCGCCATGATCGGGCTCGACCTCGGCATTCAGGCCCTGCGGCGCCAAGCGCGGCGGCCGGCGGCGGCCTGACGTCATCGACGCGGGAGCAGCCCCCGTGACCGACTTTATCCGCCAGTTTTGCGCCCTGCGCGCCATCCGCATCTGCCTCGGCAGCGGGTTGATCCTGCTCGCCCTGTGGGGACAGGCGATCGCGCCGCTGGCCGGCTTGCGGATGATGGCGGACCACGCCGTACCGGGAGCCTCGGTCGACCCACTCGTGCTCTCGGCGATCTGCGGTCATGCGGAGGGCTCCCCCGCCATCGGGGATCAGTCTCCCGCCGCGCCGGCCTGCAAGGCCTGTCCGCTCTGCGCCGTCGGGCTGTCGAGCCCACTCGTTCCCCAAGCGCCATCGGTGGCGCGGCGCCAGGGATGGCACGCGCTGGCCTGGCCGATCCCGCCGCCATCCGAGCCGGCCCGTCCGCATCGCCCCTCCGGCCAGCCGCGCGCACCGCCGACCGCGTCCTGATCCAGCGCGCGCCGTCTCCCCACGGCGCATCCCCTCTGCCGCGATCCGGAACGAACCCCCTCGATGCCCAGCACCCGTCCCCCTCACGCCCCACGCCGCACAGGCGCCCGGCGCGCCCTCCTCGCCCTCGCCGCCCTACCGCTTTCGTGCGCCGACGCCCTGGCGCAGGCCGCCGAGGACGGCGTCACCCTGCCGGAACTCTCCGTCGTCGGGGAGGCCGGCCGGAGCGGGTTCGGCGTCGCCTCGCCCCAGGGCTCGGCGCCCAGCGTCATCGAACAGCCCGTGGGGCAGGTGGTGACGCAGGTCGGGCGCAGCGGCACGATCGACAATCGCCCCGCCACGGATGTCGGCTCGGTCCTCGTCAACAGCCCGGGCGTCACCGTGCGCCAGGGCAACGGCGCGCGCGACGTCGTCATCTCGATCCGGGGCAACAACGCCCGCTCCACCGGCGTCACCAAGAACATGGTGGTCCTGGAGGACGGGTTCATCCTGACGCAGCCGGACGGGGCCTCCCGCTTCGATCTCGTCGATCCGCGCGCCTATTCCCGCATCGACGTGTTTCGCGGTCCGCAATCGGCCCTGTTCGGCAACTACGCCACCGGCGGCGCGCTGGCCTTCCGGACGCGGACCGGCCGCGAGATCGACGGCTACGAGATCGGCACCGAGGCGGGCAGCTTCGGCTATCTCAGCAATTACTTCACCGTTGGCGGCGCCAGTGGTCCGGTGGAGATCAGCCTGTTCGCCAGCGACGCGCGCGGCAATGGCTACCAGGGCCATTCCTCCTACGACACCCAGACCATCAACCTGCTGGCGAGCTACACGCCCACCCCTGACAACCGCTTCACCCTGAAGGTGATCAACAACCAGGTGAACGCGGACCTTCCCGCCCGCTCCTCCCTCGACCAGTTCGGCATCAATCCCTACCAACGCGGCTGCGCGGCTGCGGCCACCGCCGCCCCGGGCTGCACGCTCACGAACCTGCGCATCAACGGGGCCTTCGGCGCCACCGTGCCCGTCACGGCGGACGAGGGCGCCTTCGGGCGTAAGGACCGCCGCACCATCGTGGCGGCTCGCTGGGAGCACGATATCGACGCGCAGACCACGTGGCGCACACAGCTCGGCTTCGACGAGCGCAACTTCAACCAGCCCTTCTATACGTCCTCGTCGCGCGGCTCGTATCCGTCCTGGAACTTCCTCACCGACCTGACCCGGCGCGGCGACCTCTTCGGCCTGCCGGCGGTGGGCTACGTGGCGCTCGCCTACAACACCATCGACAACCACATCACGACCTTTAACCGCGCGCCCTATGGCGGACCGACGCTCGGCGCGCTGATCGGCGACCAGGAGGCCGTGCAATCGAATCTCGGCGGCCGCGCCCGGACGGAGGTCGCGCTCTCGGACCAGTGGACGGGCGTCCTCGGCATCGCGGCGGAGAACACCACCATCACCGGGCGCAACGTCGCCTACGGCTATTCGGCGGCGGGACGGACGACGACGGTGGCGACGACCGACCGCAGCTTCCTCAACGTCGCGCCCGAACTCGCCCTGGTCTACCGGCCGAACGCCGCCTGGGCGTTCCGGGGGCGGGCCGCCACGGGATACACCACGCCAGCGGCGAGCAACCTGTTCATCACCCCCGCCGGCCTTCCGGGCAGCAACACCCAGCTCCAGACCCAGGAGAATCTCGGCTTCGATCTCGGCGCCGACTGGACTCCGACGGAGAATCTGCGCCTCAGCCTGACCGGTTTCTACGAGTTCTTCCGCAACGAGCTCGTGTCGCAATCCCCCGGCGCCGGGCTCCTGAGCTACACGTTCAACGCCCCGGCCTCGGAGCATCGCGGCATCGAGTTCGCGGCCGACTGGGCCTTCTCACCCGGATGGCGCGCGGTGGCCGCCTACACGTTCGACGACCAGATCTATACGACATACACCGAGCAACTCAGCGCCGGAGCCTTCACCGAAAGGTTCGACCGCGCCGGCAACGCCATCCCGGGCGTGCCCGCCCACCAGCTCCTCGCCCGCATCGGCTACGACCAGCCGACGGGTCCGCTCGCCGGCCTCGGCGCCTATGTGGAAGCGGTGGTCCAGGACGGCTTCTTCCTCGACAACGCCAACCAGTTGAAGGCGCCGGGCTACACCGTCGTCAATGCCAACGTGCATTACGCGGCCGACCTCCCCGGCGGATACGCCAAACGCATCAGCCTCTACGCGGAAGTCCGCAACGTCTTCGACGAGACCTACGTCTCCTCGGCCCAGAACCTCGCGAACTCCCTCAGCGCCACGAGCGGCCTGCAGAACGGTGCGGGCGTGCTCGCCGCCACCACGGGCTCGGTCTTCGCCGGGGCGCCGCGCAACGTGGTCGCCGGGATGAGGCTGTCCTTCTGAAAACGCCGACGGGCCAGATAGGGCATCCGGCCCGTCATTGTCAGGACGATCGCGGGGTCAGCGCCTCAGCGGACCCTTGTCACCACGTCACGCGCGCCGTCACCAGGGCCTGGAACGGCTCGCCCACGGCCACCAGCAGGTTGCTGGCCGCCGATGACGTATAATAGGTCTCGTCGAACAGGTTCTTGAGGTTGAGCTGGATCGTCGTCGCCCGACCGTTCACCGCCGTGCGATAGGCCAGGAAGGCATCGCAGACGAGGTAGTGGGGCATGGTGAAGGTGTTGGCGGCATCGCCCGGCCGCTCGCCGATATAGCGGGTACCGAAGCCGGCCTCGAGGAAACCGGGGCCGAGGCGCATGGAGCCGAGCTCGCCCTCCCGCGTCACCGCGCCGAACTGGTGGGTGAGGAAGGCGGAGGCCGTCACGCGCGGCGTGTTCTGAAGCTCCTTGCCCGCGAGGATGGGATCCTCGGTCACGAGGGCCTGGGTGAAGCCGTAGCTGCCGATCACCGCCCAATCGGGCAGGATCTGACCTGCGAAGTCGAGTTCGAACCCGCGCGAACGGGCCTTGCCGGCGGTGGTGGCGAGCCGTGCCCCGTCCACCACCTGGGTGACCAGCACATTGGCCTTCTCGACGTCGAACATGGCTCCCGTCACGGTGAGGCCGGGGCCGAGATCCGCCTTCACACCGACCTCGTAGGCCTCGCCTTCCTCGGGGGCGAGGGAGCCGTTGGTCTCCAGATCGGTGACGTTGGGCCGGAACGAGCGGCTGAAGCTGCCATAGAGCGAGAGGTCGGGCGTCAGCTTGTAGACGATCCCGGCACGCGGGACCGGCTGCACGCCGTTGATGTCGGTGGTGACCACGGACGGTCGTCCGGCATAGGCGAGCTGATCGTAGATCTGCGCGCTGATTCCGGCCACCAGGATGAGCTGGTCGGTGAGGTGGAACGAGTCCTGGAGATAGAGGCTGGTGTTGTTGAGCCGGTCGCGGACGTCGCTCCCCGTGAGCGAAACCTGGCTCGACGGGCCGAGGCGATCATAGATCGGGTCGAAGACGTTGAAGCCGCCCTGGTTCGCTCCGCGAATGGTGGTCTTGCGGAAGTAATCCACCCGCTCGTACATCGCGCCGGCCAGGATGTCGTGCCGCAGGCCGAACGTGTCGACGCGTCCGGTCAGGTCGAGGCGTGCCACATGCGCGTTGAAGTCGCCGCCCTGGGTCGAGTCGGCCCTTCGGGTCAGCATGCCCCTCTCGGCATTGTACGAGACCGCGCGGACCTGATTGTCGTCGTAGCCGAGATGGCTGAAGCTGTAGCCGAAATGCAGCCGCCAATCGTCGTTGAAGCGATGCTCGATGTCGAGGCTGGCGAGATGGCTCGTGGCGTCGACGCTGCTGAAGCGTTCGTCGAAGCGGCGGTCGCGCGGGACCTTCAGGGGACGGCCGGTGCGCGGATCGAAGATGGTGCCGCGGTCGAATGGAATATTATAATGCGAGAACTCGTAGGCCACCGTCACCTTGGTGTCGTCGCCCTTCCAGGTGAGTGATGGTGCCACGACCTGTCGTTCGATCGCTCCGAAATTGCGCCAGTATTGATAATCCTGGAAATCGCCGACCACCCGATAGGCGAGGTTGGTGCCTTCGATCGGCCCGGTCACGTCGGCCTGGACGAGACCGCCGCCGAAGCTCGTCCCGGTGATGCCGAGGGCGCCGTGTGACGTGAATTCGGGACGCTTGGAGACGAGGTTGATGAGACCTCCGGGCTCCGAGATGCCGTAAAGCAGGGAGGCGGGCCCTTTCAGCACCTCCACCTGCTCAATGGCGTAATTGAAGTTCTGCTGCAGGACCGTACGGCGGCCGTCCCGCAGGATCGAGCTGTCCCGCGTGGTCCCGAATCCGCGCCGGATCACGCCTTCCTGCGTGCCTCCGAGGCTGTTGGCCTGGGCGGTGCCGCTGACGTTCCGCAGGGCCTCGTCGAGGGAGAGGACGGCCTGGTCGCGCAGGACCGTGGCGGGCACCACGGCGATGTTGGCGGGCGTGTCGAGGAGCGAGGTGTCCGACCCGGCCCCGAAACTGGTGCGCCGGGGCTGATACCCGATGGTCCTCCGGCCATCGCCGTCGACGGTGATCTGATCGAGGGACACGGCCATCGGGGACGCGGCCTGCACCACGGGGCCGTCCTGGGCCCAGGCCGTGTCCGCGAGGACGAGGGCGGCTCCGCCCGCCAGCAACCACGGCAAGCGGTTGGCGGCTCGGCGGTCGAGCCCCACCGCGTTTGTCAGGCATCCTGTTTGGTCTTGCATTGTCGGCTCCGGGAACACTCCGGGATCACAAGTATTACCAATGATATATTCTGACAATATCTAGTAGAAACATTGTAATTCTTCTAAATATGCAATTTAGTGACGAATCAATAGGTGATATTTTTCATAATAACCGATATTTCATGCGTCAGTAAATTTCCACTGCTTTGTCTTGCATGCATAATAGCCTGCTTATCGACGGCGCAAGGCGATATGCGTCCGATCGCATCCCCCTCGGAGGCGAGCGGAATCGAGCGCATCGCGGAGTCGGCGGATTGTGCAACGCTGCCGGATCGAGCTCAGGCAGGGCACTCGCGGACGGTCAGGGTGGTAACCGTAAGATCACATCTTGTCGGGAACTGGGACCGGGCGCCCCGACACCTCAGCAAGGTTGTAGCCTTCCCATGCGGAACGGCTTAGGGCGATCGGCAAAGCTGGCGGTCTCCTGAGAGCTGCCGCGACGAAGGAGTTTCGGATGACCAGACGCGGCTACAAGGGAGCCATCATCGCCGCCGGCCTCGGTGCCCTGGCCTGCATGGCCGGCACGGCGCAGGCGGCCCAATGCGGCAACACGGCCAGCGGTTTCGAGGCGTGGAAGACCCAGTTCGCGCAGGAAGCGAAGGGACGCGCCAGCGCCGCGAGCCTCGCCGCCCTGATGGAGACCTCCTATTCCGGCGCCACCATTTCTGCCGACCGGGGCCAGAAGAGCTTCCGCCTGACCCTCGACCAGTTCCTGGCCAAGCGCGGCGGCCCCACCATCGTCGCGCGCGGCCGCAAGCTGAAACAGACCAACGCGGCGTTGTTCGCCTCGATCGAGCAGCGCTACGGCGTGCCGGCCGGCCCGCTCCTGGCGATCTGGGGCATGGAGACGGGCTTCGGCGCCGTTCGCGGCAATATCAATACGCTCTCCGCCGTGGCGACCCTCGCCTACGATTGCCGCCGTTCGGACTTCTTCACCGACCAGCTCTACGCGGCCCTCACCCTCGTCGATCGTGGCATCCTCAACGCCTCGACCCGCGGCGCCGCCCATGGCGAGGTCGGTCACACCCAGTTCCTGCCCAAGAACGTGCTGACCTACAGCACCGGCGGAAGCCTCGACAGCGCCCCCAACGCGCTCAACGCCACCGCGAACTTCCTCAAGGGCCACGGCTGGAGGGCCGGAGCCGGTTACCAGCCGGGCGAGCCGAACTTCGCGGCCATCCAGGGATGGAACGCCGCCACCGTCTACCAGAAGGCGATTGCCCAGCTCGGACGCCAGATCGACGGCGAGTGACGGATTTTCGGGGCCCTGCGGGGCCCCGTTTTCGTTCGGTCGAGCCGATCGTATCGGGGACACGCGCGGCGCCGCTTCCCTAAGCCCACCTTGACTTGGCCCGTGCCCGGTCGATCTTCCGGCTTCGACGATGGCGTCGCAGCAGGAAAACTCCATGGCCGGGATCGTTCTCGCGGGATTGATCGGGATGGTGGCGGGACTGCGGACCTTGACCGCGCCGGCGGCCGTCGCCTGGGCGGCGCATCTCGGTTGGATCTCCCTCGACGGGAGCTGGCTCGCCTTTCTCGGCTACCGCTCGACGGCCGTCATCCTCACCCTTCTCGCGCTCGCCGAGTTCGTCACGGACACGCTTCCCGCCACGCCGAGCCGCACCGTGCCCGTGCAGTTCGCCGCGCGGATCGCGAGCGGCGCGCTGTGCGGCGGTGCGATCGGGACGGGCCTCGGACAGCCCGTCGCCGGAGCCCTGGCGGGCGCGGCGGGCGCCGTCATCGGAACGCTGGTCGGCTCCCGGGCGAGGGCGTGGATGGCCGCCTCCTTCGGTTCGGACCGGCCGGCCGCCTTCATCGAGGATGCCGTCGCCGTCATCGCCGCGATCCTCGTCACGAGCGCAATTTAGCACCGCGTCCGGTCTTCGCCTCCCGGCCCCGCCGACGGATTCGATCTCTTCCCGCCTTGCCGCTTCGTATCTCGTCCGTGACGGACGATAGAATTGTCGGCATCGAGGACCGGAAGCGCGATTGGTGCGTTGCAGTTCATCGTCACGCCTGACACCAGGACGCTCCGCCGTGGGGAGCGACCATCCGGGGCCGGGCGAGGAGAGGGCGATGGCCTTTGCACCACTCCGCCGCACGGCCGGACATATCCGGCTCCAGCCGGCGGCGGAGGGGGCAGGGACGTCGTGGCCGGGCCGGCAGGCACGGAGACCGATGTCTTCAACACGAGTGGTCGTGCGAGAGGGATCCAGGCCTCCCGAACGAACGATCACGCAAGCGCAGGCCCGAAGAGTCGGGTCGAGATGATGCCGGAGTTCCGTTGATGGCCAAGATCCTGCTGGTGGAAGATCATGAAGAGATCTGGGACTTCCTGTCCCGCCGTCTCAAGCGACGTGGCTACGACGTCATCCTGGCCCATGACGGCGAGGCCGGCGTGCAGCAGGCCCGCGCCGGACGGCCGGACGTGATCCTCCTCGATATGAACCTGCCCATCCTCGACGGCTGGTCGGCGGCCCGCGCCCTGAAATCCAGCGGCGACACCCGGGACATCCCGATCATCGCGCTCACCGCCCACGCCATGCTGGGCGACCGCGACAAGGCGATCCAGGCCGGCTGCGACGATTACCATCCCAAGCCCATCGACTTCTCCAAGCTCCTCACCCAGATCGGCGCGGCTTTGGGCGGCGCGGAAACGCCGGCCTGACCGACGGTCCGATCCAGGACTTCGCGCGTCCCGTCGGGACGGGGCTTCCACTGACACGCGTCGAGACGAGAAGACCCATCCTTCATGAGTGACGATCCCATCACCGCGCGCCTGATGCGGCAGGCGATGCCGGTGTTCACGATCCTGGCCTCTTGCCTGCTGGTCGTCACCATCGCGTCGATGCTGTATTTCGGGCGCGACATCATCGTACCCGTGGTCCTGGCGATCCTCCTCAGCTTCGTCCTGGTGCCCGCCGTGCGCGTGCTGAGGCGGGCGATGGTGCCGCGCGCCGCGGCGGCGCCCCTTGTGGTGGTGGCGGCTTTCGCGGCAATCATCGGGGTCGGGCTGCTCATCACCACCGAGGCGGGCCAGCTCGCCTCCGACCTGCCGCGCTACCAGATCACCATCCGCGAGAAGATCGCCTCGGTGAAGGAGGCGACCTCGGGCAGCGGAACCCTGTCTCGCATCGTCGACATGGTGCAGGACCTCGGCGAGGAACTGCAGCCCGCGGCCCCGAAGGACGAAGATCTTCCGGGCCGGTCGGGCAGCCGCGCCAACCCCCTCCACGTGGTGGTCGCGACCCCGCAGGCCGCCCTCGCCACGACGCTCGGCGCCTTCGTCGGGCCCATCCTGCACCCGCTCGCCACAGCAGGCCTGATCCTCCTGTTCACGATCTTCATCCTGCTGCAGCGGGAAGACCTGCGGAACCGCGCCATCCGGCTCGCCGGCTCGGGCGACCTGCGCCGCACCACGGCGGCCATCGACGACGCCACGAGCCGACTCAGCCGGTTCTTCCTGGCGCAGCTCGCCCTCAACATCGCCTTTGGCGCGGTCATCGGCACCGGCCTCTGGTTCATCGGGGTGCCGAGCCCGATCCTCTTCGGCGTGCTGGCGGCGATCCTGCGCTTCGTGCCCTATATCGGCGGCGCGATCAGCGCCTTGCTGCCCCTGATCCTGGCCGCTGCGGTGGATCCCGGCTGGTCGATGGTCATCGCCACCGCGCTCCTGTTCCTCATCGTCGAGCCCATCGCCGGCCATGTGGTCGAACCGCTGCTCTACGGCCATTCCACCGGCCTCTCGCCGCTGGCGGTCATCCTGGCGGCCACGGTGTGGACCTTCCTCTGGGGACCGATCGGCCTCGTCCTCGCGACGCCGATTACGGTCTGTCTCGTCGTCCTCGGCCGCCACGTGGACCGGCTCTGGTTCCTCGACGTCATCCTCGGCGACCAGCCCGCTTTGGCGCCGCCCGAAATCTTCTACCAGCGCATGCTCGCCGGAGACCCGGCCGAGGCGATCGAGCAGGGCCGGCAGGTACTGAAGGCGCGGGCGCTGGTGACCTATTACGACGAGGTCGTACTGGCGGGCCTTCGCCTCGCCCAGGACGACCTCGCCCGCGGGGCCCTCGACCGGTCGCGCCAGAGCGAGGTCGGCGCGGCGATCCGCACCGTGGTCGACAGGCTCAAGCTCGCGCCGATCAAGCGGTCGGGCTCCGCCGCGAATGCCGAAGCGGCGGCGGCCATCGCCGCCGCCGGACCGGATCGCAGCAGCGCCGGCATCGTCCTGGCGCGGGACGATCTCGCTGCGAACTGGCGCGGCACCACCCCGATCCTCTGCGTCTCGAGCCGCGGTCCCTTCGACGAGGCGGCGACCCTGATGCTGAGCCAGATCCTCGGCCGCCATGGTCTGGCCGCCCAGATGACCTCGCTGGCCGACCTGCGCGCCGACAAACGGCCCGAACGCACCGACGAGATTGCGATGATCTGCTTCTCCTATCTCGAACCGGTCAGCCTCTCGCAGATCCGCCTCACCGTCCGCCAGGCCCGCAAGGAGCTTCCCGGTGTGAAGGTGCTCGTCGGGTTCTGGCGCGAGCGCGATCCCTCGACCCTCGACCGCCTTCGCCGGACCACCTCCGCCGACGTGCTGGTGACCTCCCTCAACGATGCCCTCGACGCGGCCCTGCGCTATGCCGCGCCGGAGCGGGCGGGACGCGGCTGAGGCCATGACCGCTCGCGACCCCGCCCAATCTCATGCCGCCACCGATGGGCTTCTGGCCGGTATCACGGAGGCGGATGGGCGTCCTTTCCGCGCGGATGAGGACCGGCTCGCCTTGTCCGGCCTCCGGGCCGGGCGCGAGGATCTGCTGGCGCGCATCCCGCCCGGCGAAGCGGCTCCCCCATGGTGGGACGGCAGGCATCGCGGCCTCGGCCTGTCCCGCGCGCATCTCGACGGAGCCGATCTCGTCGAGGCCGACCTGTCCGGCGCCAACCTGTCCGGCGCCTCCCTCGTCGGGGCACTGGCGCGCTCGGCCCGGTTCGAGGGCGCCATCCTGGAGGAAGCGAATTTCAGCGAGGCCGATTGCAGCGGCGCGGATTTCACCGGCATCGTCGGCGGCGAAGCGCATTTCTCCGACGCCATGCTGGAGGACGCCAACTTCACGGGCGCGACGATGCGCTTCGCCCGGATGCAGCGTGCTCTGCTGGACGGCGCGACCTTCGCCCGCGCCGATCTCTGGGGAGCCGACTTCACCGGGGCGGATGCCGATTACAGCCGGTTCGATGGCGGCCGCCTCGATGAGGCGAACCTCTCCGACATGAACCTGACCTTCGCCAATTTCGACGGGGCGAGCCTCAAGAAGGCGCGTCTCACCGGCTCGCGCCTGCGCGGCGCCAGCCTCGCCGGCGTCGCCCTCGACGGGGCCGACCTGTCGGGGGCCGATCTGTCCGACACCAACCTCGTGCGCCTCAACCTGATGTCGTGCCGTCTGCGCCATGCGCGGTTCTCGGGTGCGCTCCTCACCGGCGTCCGCTTTCGGGTGGATCAGCTCGGCGGCGCCGTCGGTGAGGAGATCGCGGGCGAATACGAGGCCGCTCAGGCGAGCTATCTCGCCATCGAGCACAACATGAAGAGCATCGGCAGCCATGACGAGGCGAGCTGGGCCTACAAGCGCGGCCGGCGCATGGGCCGGCTCCATGCCGGCGCCGAGGCGCGGGCGGCCTGGGCCCGACGGACCCGGGCGCCCCAAACCTGGAAGCCCGTCCTGCAATCGGGCTATCGCTGGGTCGCCGACCGGTTCGTGGAATGGCTGTGCGATTACGGGGAGAGCCTCTCGCGCATCGCCCGTGCCTTCGTGATCCTGATCTTCGTCTTCGGCGCCCTGTTCGGCATCGCCGGCGGGCTGATCCCCGAGGGCGGCAGCGGGGCCGCCACCTACAATCCCCTCGACCTCCTCAGCTACAGCGCCCTCAACATGATGACGGCGAACCCTCCCGAGATCGGCGTCAAGCCGGTCGGGCGATTCACCAACCTCCTCGTCGGGATCGAAGGCGCCGCCGGGATCATCCTGATGGGCCTGTTCGGCTTCGTGCTGGGCAACCGGCTGCGACGATAGGCATTCGCCGGACGCGCCGTCCCCCGCACACCACCGATCCGTCATCGACATCACCGCGAGCCGCCCCGATGAGCACCCCGACCTCCTCCCGTCGCCTCTGGCGCTGGCGCAGCCCGAAGACGGTTCCCACCGCCCTAAAGGGGATCCCCGGATCACCCGTCGCCTTCGCCCTGTTCGCGGTCGCCCTCATCGCGGGCCTCGCCAACTACGTGTTCGCCGAGCGCAGCCGAACGGAGGCCACCCGCCAGCACGACATCATCACGCTGAACGAGCGCCTGCTCTCGACCATGAAGGACCTCGAGACGGGCATGCGCGGCTACACCCTGACCGGGCTGCCGAACTACCTCACGCCCTACAAACGGGCGCTCGACACCCTCGACGGACAGATCGGCGAGCTCGACCGGCTGGAATCGGAATCCGCCGACCCCGGAACCGCCCGGCGCCAGGAATTGCGGACCCTCATCACGGGTGAACGGGATTTCGCCCGCCGGGTGGTGGAAGCGCGGGATGCCAGCGGCTTCGAAGCGGCCGTGACCCTCGTCCGGACCGGGGAGGGCAAGCGCATGATGGACGGCATCCGCGAAGCCACCCGGGTCGGCCAGGACCATGCCCGTGACAGCCTCGCCCGCTCCGAGACGACGGAATTCTGGCGCGGGCTGATCCTGTCCCTCGTCTGCGCGGCCTCGGCCCTGGCTGCGATGGCGCTCCTCGGCCGCATCGCCCTGCTGCGCCGCCGTGACAGCCAGCGCATGACGGCTTTGCTCGACGGAGTTCTGGCCAACGCCCCCGTGGGCCTCGGCTTCCTCGACCACACCCTGTCGATCCGCCATATGAACCGCGCCCTGGAAACGATGAACGCGCGCGGATTCCAGGCGTCCCTCGGCGGCCCGATCTGGGCCGCCCTCCCGGAACTCGAAGACTTGCTCCGTCCGAAATTCGAGGCGGCGCGCGACAACGGCCTGATCACGCCCGATATCGACGTCGCGGTGCCGACCCCGAGTGCGCCGGGCGGCGTCCGCCATCTCCAGATCAGCGTCTATCCGCTGCCAGGCGCGGCGGGCCTCTCCGACGGGACGGTGGACGGCGTCGGTTTCGTCGTCACCGACGAGACCCTGCGCAAGCTCACCGAGGAGCGCACGCGCCAGAGCGAGCAGCGCTTCCGCTCTCTCACCGAGGCTACCTCCTCCATCGTCTGGGCGACTCCGCCGGATGGCGGCTTCACGGTCGCGCCGTCCGAATGGACCCGCTTCACCGGCCAGACGCCGAAGGAGGCCGCCGGCCACGGCTTCCTCGCGGCGATCCACCCCGACGACCGCGAGAAGACGCAACTCGCCTGGGATCATGCGGTCACCCACGTCACCCTCTACGAGATCGAGCACCGCCTGCGCCGCCATGACGGCGTGTGGCGCTACATGGCCGTGCGCGGCGTCCCCATCCTCGACGAGGCGGGGACGGTTCGCGAATGGGTCGGCGCCCATACCGACATCACCGCGCGCAAGGAGGCCGAGCAGGCGCTGGAAGCCGCCAAGGAAGCGGCGGAAGAAGCCAACCGCGCGAAAAGCCAGTTCCTGGCCAATATGAGCCACGAGCTGCGCACGCCGCTCTCGGCGGTGATCGGCTATTCCGAGATGCTGCAGGAGGAGATGGAGGATCTCGGCCAGGAGAGCCTGCTCGCCGACATGCGCAAGATCGAGTCGAATGCCCGTCATCTCCTCGGCCTGATCAACGACGTCCTCGACCTCTCGAAGATCGAAGCCGAGCGGATGGAGATCTATGCCGAGGCCTTTCCCGTGGGCGAGATGGTGCGGGAAGTGGCCTCCACCGTGGACGCCCTCGTGGCCAAGAAGGGCAATACCCTCGTCCTCGATCTCGCGGACGATCTCGGCATCGCCCATACCGACCAGACCAAGCTGCGCCAGTGCTTGATCAACCTCCTCAGCAACGCGGCGAAATTCACCGAGAACGGGCAGATCACCCTCTCGGCCGTGCAGGAAGGCATCGCCGGGTCCACCTCACTTGTCTTCCGTGTGACGGATACCGGCATCGGCATGAGCCCGGAGCAGCAAGCCAAGCTGTTCGAGCGCTTCACCCAGGCGGATGCCTCGACGACGCGCCGCTTCGGCGGGACAGGCCTCGGCCTTGCCATCACGCGGGCCTTCGCCACCATGCTCGGCGGACAGATCGACGTGGCGAGCCGGGAAGGGGAGGGAACTACCTTCACCATCCGGATCCCGGCGCAATACCGGGAGACCGCCACCGAGGCTCGGGAGGAGGCCCCCGACGGCTCCCCGGCGCAGCCGGCAGCCACGCCGAAGACCGGCGATCGGGTCCTGATCATCGACGACGACCCCGCCACGCGGGACCTGCTCACCCGCTTCCTCGAGAAGGAGGGTTTCCGGGTCGCGAGCGCGGCCGACGGCCGCGAGGGGCTGGAGCTGGCGCGCAGCCTGCGGCCCCGCGTGATCCTCCTCGACGTGACCATGCCGCGCATGGACGGCTGGTCGGTGCTGCGGGCCCTGCGCGCCGACCCCGATCTCGGGGCGACGCCGGTGATCATGGTGACGGTTCTCGACGAGCAGAGCCTCGCCTTTTCCCTCGGCGCCACCGACTACCTGCATAAGCCCATCGAATGGGGGCACCTGAAGGAGGCGATGGAGCGTTTCAAGGCAGGGGCGTCCGATGGGCCGGTGCTCGTCGTCGACGACGATGCTGACGTGCGCGAGCGGATGACCGCGATGCTCACCCGCGAGGGCTGGCGCGTGGCCTCGGCCGAGCATGGCCGGGCCGGGCTGGAAGCGGTGGCCGTGAAGAAACCCTGCCTGATCCTTCTCGACCTGATGATGCCGGAGATGGACGGGTTCGGCTTCCTGCGGGCGCTGCGGGCGAAACCGGAATGGCGCGACATCCCCGTCGTGGTGCTGACCGCCAAGGACGTCACCGCCGACGACCGCCGGCGTCTCGCCGGCCAGGCCGACCGAGTGCTGCAGAAGGGCCAGCTCAGCCTGTCCGACCTCTCCGACGCCCTCAGATCCCTCGTGGCCTCATAAAGCGGTGGGGCTCAACTCCGGCGCCGCGGCCGGCCGCGGCGTCGGCTCTGAAGGAGCGGGCCACGCCTCGACCCGCGGCCAGAGGTCCCCGTCGAACATTGGCGGTCATCCTCAGGCGGGCAAACGGTTCGCGTCGGCTCAGATCGACTCGTAGGCGAAGAGGAGCGTGATCGTGGACAGGCCGATGAGGCCGATGACGAAGCAGATATCGGCGATCCGCTCCAACCGGAGAGCGAAGGGACGGCCATCGTCGAGGCGCATCGAGAGATACGAAGCCGCCGCACTGGCGAGAAACAGGATCGCCGTCAGCGAAACGGCCTCGTCAACATGGCTTGGGCCGATCCGGGCCTCGGCGATCTTCACCAATCCCACCAGCGTCGTGCAGACCCCGATCATCGTTCCCGCAGCGGGCAGGATGTGTTGAGAGAGGGCGCGGGTGCCGTACCCGCCCTTCGGGCTTCGTCCGTTCATGCGGAACTCCGGCGCTTGGAGGGTCGAGACCGCACGATCGCTGTCCCGTCGAGACCTGGGCACGACGACAGCGAAACGGGAAGGCCGGCCGGACATTTCCGGCCGGACGGCGGGCGGTCAGGTCGGGTTCTGCGGATCGATGGTTCCCGCTTCGGTCTCGGTTTCGCCGCCGGGGGCTTCGTCGAAGGCCTGCATCCAAGCCGCGTAATCGTCGCTTCCCTCGGAATAGGGGCAGCTTTCGCGTGTCCTGCCGTAGAGGCGGGCGTTCCGCCCCTTGATGAAAGGGCTGTCGCTTGCGGTGGCGCCATCGCTCATGGTTCGTGTCCCATCCCGGATGTTACTGGAACCTGGGAAACGCGGTAGCGGCGGTGAGGATCGATTGCGCCGTCACCCTGCGACGAAAAACCCGCCGCGGCGTGAGCCGGGCGGGTGAAGGGAGAGTCTCTTAGCTGAACCATAACGGGCTCGCTCGCGGCAGGTTCCGTCATCCGCCCGGACGAACCGTTTCCCGCGACGCGACGTCCGCAGCTTGCGCGCCGCTCACCGGAATGGCAGTCCCGCCTCTACGTACCGCAACGGGAAGCCACCTTGTCCGCGCAAACGCAGACGATAGCCGGGATCGTCATCTATCATCCCGACCAGTCGAACCTTCTCCGTCTCGTCGGAGTGCTGGCGCCCGACGTTCGGGAAATCGTGATCTATGCGAATTCCGCATTCTCCCAGCAGGACGAGGAAACCCTCCGCGCGGCGGCACACGGGACGGATCTGTCCGTGATGCGCCCCGGCGGCAATCTCGGCCTTGGTGTCGCCTATAACGCGCTTCTGGATCATACCCGCCAGCAGGGCGCCAATTTCCTGTTCCTTCTCGATCAGGATAGCCTGCCAGAAGAGGGCACGATCCCACGGCTCGCAGCACTCCATGGACACCTGTCTGCGGCGGGCGAACGCCCCGCCATCGTTGGCCCGCGACCGACGGATTGGTCAGGCAAGCCTCTGAGGGCGCCCCCGGTTGAGGCGAGCGACAACGACGAGGCGCATGTCACGCGTGTGCAGTTCGTCATCTCCTCGGGCTCTCTCGTGGATTGCGAGGCAGCGCTGCCGATCGGCCCCTTCCGCGCGGATTTCTTCATCGACGCCATCGACATCGAGTGGTGCATGCGCGCCAATCACCTCGGCTACTCGATCTGGATGGCGGACGATGTCCTGATGGCGCATGAACTCGGGCGCGGCCTGATCCGGCTCCCTTTCGGCCTGTTACTCACCGACCAGCCGCCGCGGCGGCTCTACACCTTCCTGCGCAACCAATTGGCGATGCTCCGCCTGGCGCACGTGCCGCTCGCCCACAAAGCCAAGACACTGCTGGCCCTTCCCCTGCGCATCGCCGCATACCTCGTCCATAACCGCTTCTCGAGGGAGACATGGAACGCTATATGGCATGGACTGATCGATGGTGCCCGTGGCAAACTAGACTTATCGGGGGTAATATTTAGAAAGCAGGCGCCATGACAATCCCCACACAACACCGAATTCGCTCGCAACAAGAAATCACATGACTTCGCCCGGCATAGACTCATACCGGCAATCTGCAAAGATTCCTTTCCGCATCGACCGTCGCCTCGGATTTCCATATGTTCAACAAATTATGCTTGTTCGCACATTTTGATCAAGACGATATCCTTGCCGACTATGTAATTTATTACTTAGAGGCAATTCGGGCTGCGGGCTTCGACATTGTCGTCGTCTCCACCTCGCGCCTGTCCGGGAACGATGTATCGCGTCTCCGATCTGTCGCTCACGATGTTATTCTGCGAGAGAACAAGGGCCACGATTTTGCTTCTTGGGCGCTTGGCATCGAGCGGTACGCGGACCTTGTCTCCGGACAGCTCATGATCGCGAACGACAGCGTGTACGCCCCGATCGGCGATCTTAACCGGGCTCTCGCACGCCTGACCAGCGTGAGATCGGACGTTTACGGGATCATCGAAAGCAAAGAAATAAAGCCCCACCTGCAGAGCTGGCTCATCATCTTTGAGCCTAAGGTACACGCCAGCGCCGCCTTCAGAAGCGTATTCAAACAGCCCTTCCATCAGATGACGAAGGCCGAGATTATTCGGGACGGCGAGATCGGCCTGTCGCAGATCTTGATTTCACATGGCTACCGAATAAGGGCATTGTTTAACGGCAAATTCCCGAATGGGCAAAGCCTGAAAATACCGTCGAACACCAGTCATTTTTTATGGCGCGACCTTATTGAAGTCGAAGAGATACCTTTCCTTAAAATCGAATTGCTCCGCGTTAACCCGTGCCGGATCGCTTCGATTTCAACTTGGATAGACGTTGTCACAGCCAAGCGGCACGAGTTGGTACCCATGATCGAAAGTCATCTTGCCCGCACTTCGAAGGGGCGAACGCACACTATTCCAATTCTCCACAATATACCGGCCCGTCGCAGGGATTTACAATTTTTTGTAAAACGAGATTATTCCCTCGCCGCAGACGGACGTCACTTTGCCGGCAATGCCAATCTGATATATTTACGGCTGTACAAAGTAGCTCGCAGCTTAGCACGCAGCCCCCATCACTTCAAAACACTATTACGACTATTTTTGCGAAAATAAACCAAAACATGAACCTCCATGCAAATCAAATTCGAGGAAATAAAAAGTCTTTGTAATACAGCAGATAAATATTATTCCATTTCTTTTTCAAAAAAAATCCCGAACCGCAGCTTGCTTATTTTTAACGCAGAGCATCTTGAGATTTCCCTACTTAATGAAATAGCATAGTTCATCGTCACAATCTGAGATAGGTGCAGAATGTCAATGTCTGACACGCGGAACCCGATATGCCTGACATGACCCCCAACTGCTCCCAATCGCCGTCAACGTGGGCTATTCCGCTTAAAATTATCGGTTGCACAAGAGCCAAGTCGACCTATAAAATGTAAAGATAAAATTTACTTCTGGAAAGGAGCAATTCGTGCCAACCAAAGAAAGCAAACATCTTATCTATGAAGCAGATCAATTATTTGATAAAAACTATTATGCAACCGGCTGCGGGCCGGATGCCTACGAGCGGTCCCCACCTTGGCTAAATTTTTATTCGACAGTTGTCGAACATATCATCAGATCGATTGCTCCAAAAACGGTCTTTGACGCCGGCTGCGCGCTCGGGATGATTGTAGAAGCATTCTGGGATCGCGGCATTGAAGCCACAGGTGCGGATATATCTGAATTTGCTATCGCGAACGTCCGCGCAGACATGCGCGAGCATTGTCATGTGGCATCTTTAGCCGATCCGATCACAGGCCGATACGATTTAGTTACTTGCATCGAAGTCTTGGAACACATGCCACCCGCCGAAGCTGCCAGGGCGATCGAACATATATCCCAGGCGTCCGATACAATAATATTCTCATCTTCCCCTTACGACTTTCAAGAAAAAACTCATATCAACGTTCGTCCACCAATCGACTGGATCAAGCAATTCGGGCAGCACGGTCTTTGGCCTGATCTTATATACGACGCCTCATTCATATTGCCACATACCATGCTTTTTCGACGGGGACAGCGACCCAGCGATGCAGCTATCAGTGTCTACATAGAGAAACTTCGCCTTCTACATCTGTTGGCAGAATCTAAGCGCAATCTTGAGGCAGCAGAAAGAAAGTTGCTTGCCGCAGAGCAATGCTCGTCAAATCAACGTAAGGATTATCATAAGAAATTAAACTTACTTCAGAGCGATTATGATGTTATGGCTGCGCAACTTGCAATGGCGCAAGACGCTCAGGCTCAAGCGATTGAGCGCTTGCATATTGTTAATCGGCAACTGGCAGCTATGGAAGGTAGCACGACTTGGCGTGCGACGTCATCCATGCGCTCCCTGGCTTCCCAAGTCCCCCCTCCGATCCGTCGTTTTGGACGTCGAGCGGCGCGCTTATGCTGGTGGGCCCTCACACCACATCGTACTCCTGCGCGGATACGATACCTGCGCGAGCGAAAGAATGCTCTAACAAATTCAATCTCTGCGCAGGGAATCGGCAAATCGTACGCAACGAGCATTAGCAGCACGGCTCACAGTTCACGCTCCGCGTCCAAGCCGTTATTGACGACAACAGATGTCGTAAACGGAAGCCTTTTGGACCTCCGTCCACTGCCTGTTTTTTCCATCGCTCGCTCCGTCCGTCCACGCATCACCATGGTAACTGATAGCATTGCTGCTGATAGTTTTTTCGGTGGCGTCGGCACTGCTACAATTCTGGCTGCACTTTGGGCAAAGCGCCGTGGGGCAACATTACGTATTTCCACATTGCGCGCAGAGCCACTGCGCGACAACGTGGCCAATCTTTTAGTTTCACTTGGTGTCCTACCACCAGACCACATCGAATTTTGCTATGCCGATATATCAAAGACCGGTCGCCCGCTCGACCTAAGTAAAGATGATGTATTTCTCACCACCTCGTGGTGGTCAACGGTAAACACTCTTGCAGCCGCCCCCCTCGATCGGGTTGTTTACATCCTTCAGGAAGATGAACGGATGTTTTATTCTCATGGAGACGAGCAACTACGTGCTTATAATACAATGAGAACGTCGGGGCTTCGAAGGGTAATTAACACGAAGCTACTTTACGATCATCTTATCGACACAGGAATCACCGGACTTCGGGAATATGCCACTTGGTTTGAGCCCGCCTTCCCTATTGATGCCTATTTCCCCGATCGTATTCAAAGACAAAAAAGAAACTTTTTCTTTTACGCGCGACCCAACAATGCACGGAATTTATACCTTCTTGGGCTTCAGACGCTTAATGCGGCGGTTGAGCAAGGGATATTAAAGCCGAACGAGTGGAATATCCATTTCGTCGGTCGGGATCTACCAAACATGACATTTCCTGGGGGTATGCCCATTACCATCGTCGAAAGCCTCCCTTGGGATAAATATGTCACAATGCTACGCAGCATGGATCTCGGACTTTCGCTAATGCTGACGCCTCACCCAAGCTATCCTCCGCTCGACTTGGTGGCCTGCGGCGCTGTAGCTGTAACGAACAGTTATGGCTTGAAACAATCGCTCTCTACATATTCCGATAATTTGATTTGTGCCGAACCCACAGTCGACGCGCTGCTTGGAGCGCTTCGCTCAGGAATATCATTGGTGCAGAACGGCCTAGATCGATCGGCAAATTATGAGCGGCAAGGCTTGAAACGTTCCTGGGAGCAAACTTTGTCGCCGACACTTGATTGGCTTGAAGAGGTCTAGAACGATGTTTACAGGTCTTCCAAAGCAAGATTCCTATAGAGATCCTTGGGATTTCGATTTTAATATGAGATTTCGCGCACTAACATCTCGCCCACGTCGAATTGCTTATTATTATACAATACCGGATAATAGTACTTTTCGTTACCGCGTTTATAACACCGTACAAACTGTGAATGCCGTTTCTACAGACACGAGCGCAGGTTGGTTTTGTCAAGCTGATGGTGAGCGCCTTGAGAGCGTCGTTGATGTGGCTGATGTTCTTGTGCTTGGTCGCGTTCGCTTCGACAATGATGTGGAAGGATTGATCCGTCGGGCGCGCCGACGGGGAACGCGAGTTCTGTTCGATCTCGACGATCTTGTTTACGATACGCGGCATGTCCCCTTACTGATGAATTCTCTCAACCAGGATACTGGTCCTAGCGGACAATGGGATTATTGGTATTCTTATATCGGACGAATGGGTACAGCCCTCCGCCTGTGTGATGGCGTCATTACCACGAATCTGTTCCTGGCTTCTCAGATTGCTACGGACACGGGCCTACCCACCGTCATAGTTCCCAATTATCTGAACGAAGAGCAACTCGCTCTCAGTAAAATCATAGTAGATGTCAAACAGAAAAGTAATTGGGCAAGAAACGATCATATTCACATAGGATATTTTAGTGGATCTCCGACGCACGCTCGCGATTTTGCCATTGTTGCGCCTACTTTAGCTAGATTACTCCGTGAAAACCCACGGGTTATTTTACGCTTAGTCGGGATGCTGGATCTACCTCCCGATTTATCCTCCCTCAAAGATAGAATAGAAGTACATCCTTTCACTAATTTTCTAGATCTACAGAGACTAATTGGATCGACGGAAATTAACCTGGCGCCGCTGCAAGATAACATTTTCACGAATAGTAAGTCAGAACTGAAATTCTTTGAGGCAGCGGCTGTTGCAACTCTTACCATCGCATCGCCGACATTTACTTTTCGCAACGCGATCGACGATGGCATTACAGGTCTTTTGGCAAACGAGCTTGAGTGGGCGGACAAGATACGTCTTGCCATCGCCATGATTGAGGATGGCCGCTATACGCATATAGCTTTGGAAGCGGCCAAGTCCGTGCAGAAACGGTACGGATCGTCGGCGCAATGGCCTGCGATTGAACGCGCTGCATTTGGAGAGCTAGTTAGTTTCAATAGTCTTTCGAATAACCTCTTGCAAAAGAGCTTCATTACTCATCAAGAAGTGTCGAGGCGTGACAGCATACTGTCAATGTTGGACCACAGCGGCTTCGGCTTGGAAATCGGCCCTAGCTACAATCCCCTATTACCGAAATCAGAAGGGTTCAAGGTTGAAACCGTAGATTACATAGATCAGTCCGGCCTTCGCAAAAAGTATGCGGAAACCCAGAATGTGGACATTGAGTGTATTGAGCATGTCGATCACGTGACCAATGGACAATCACTCTCCAAATCAATTCCCTTGGATCGTTCTTACGATTTCATATTAGCCAGTCATGTTATCGAACACACACCAGATTTGATTTCATTTCTCAATGATTGCACGCTTTTTTTGAAAGAAAATGGTCAACTTCTACTTGCAGTTCCTGACAAACGGTTCTGCTTTGATCTACTTCAGCCGCTTACTTTTGCCGGCGAGGTTATTCAGGCTTATGACGAAAAGCGCACTCGGCCTACACCTACTGCCATCATGAGCAGCATCGCTTACGATGTTCTCCGCGAAGATGCGATCGGATGGTCACCGCAAACGGTTGGAAAACTCAAGTTTGCCGGGAACCTTGATGCTGCGGTGGCTCAAGCGGAACGCGCTCGTCAGTCTAGCGATTACGTGGACGTACATTGCTGGCGTTTTGTTCCGTCTAGCTTTCGCCTTCTCATCGAAGATTTGCATAATCTTGGCAAGATTAGGCTCCGGGAATCTTCATTCCAACATCAGGGTACACACGAGTTCTTTATTGCTCTAACAATCGATGGCCCAGGACCTAACCTTGATCGCGACACTCTCGCTTCGAGGATCGCTGAAGAAGTCGCAATGAAGCGTATTTAGAAATTTTACTTCAAGAACGCCATTAGCTGATACGAACCTAAATAAATCTTAGGTCTGTCATAAGGCCTCGGCTGAATTTTACTTCGGGCGAGTTTGATGTTCTCATACTCGCCCGTCCTCCGCATACGCCGCCAACACCTCGTCCGGCGCGCCATCCATCATCAGCGTGCCGCCCTTCATCCAGAGCGTGCGGTTGCAGAAGCGCTTGATCGAGGCGTTGTCGTGGGAGGCGAGGAACATGATGCTCGCCTTCTGGATCATGCCGTGGAGCCGCTTCTCGGCACGCTCCGCGAAGGCGGCGTCGCCGACGCCGATCACTTCGTCGAGGATCAGGATGTCGGGATGAACCGCCGTGCTGACCGCGAAGGCGAGCCGCAGCATCATGCCGCTGGAATAGGTACGGATCGGAAGGGACAGGAACTCGCCGAGTTGGCTGAACTCTTCCACGTCGGGCACAATCGCCTGCGCCTGCTTGTGGTTGAGCCCCAGCATGATGCTGCGCATCTCGATATTGTCGTAGCCTGAGGCATCCGTATCCATGCCCATGGACAGATCGATCAGGGACGAAATGCGCCCCTTGATGGTGGCGGTCCCCGAGGTCGGCGGATAGACCCGGCTAAGCACCCGCAGGAGCGTCGTCTTGCCGGCGCCGTTGCCGCCGACGAGACCGATCCGGTCGCCATCGCGCGCTTCGAAGCTGACCGCGTTCAGCGCCTTCACCACCTGGACGCTGCTGTCGCGGTCGTTCTGCAGTCCTCCGCCGACCGTGCGACGCAGAATCTCGCTCTTCAGGGCACGGCCGCGCGAATTGTAGACGGCGAGCGCGACGCTCGCCTTGTCGAGGACGATATGAGCCATCCTGCCCTCAGAGCCAGTACACGACGCGGTGCGAATATTTGCCCGAGAATGCCAGGGCGATCAGCCAGCCAATGACCAGCAGGCCGAGCAGGATGAGGTAGGACGCAGCGCTCGGCAGATGGCCCAGCAGAGGCTCGCGCATCACGTCCAGCATGCTGGCAAAGGGGTTCAGAATGAGCACGGGATGGTCGACCCGCAATTGGGAGGGCTTGAACACGACCGGCGAGACGAAGAAGGCGACTTGTACAACGCTCGCGACGATCTGCGGAATGTCGCGGAACCGCGCCGACAGGATGGCCAGGAGGTAGCCAATCCAGGCCAGGTTGGCGAGCACGAGCAGCAGGCCGGGAACGAACAGCAGGATGTGCCAGTCGATCACCGTGCCGGTGACGAGGAACAGGACCGGCAGAATGATCAGGTTATGGGCGAAGATGAAGAGGTTCCGGGCCATCGTCCGCAACAGGTAGGTGAACCGCGGCAGCGCGACCTGCCGGATGATGCTGTCGTTATCGGTAAAGCTCGAACAGCTTTCGTTGATGGTCTGCGACATCAACCCCCAGAGCACGAGGCCTGTGCCGAGATAGGGCAGGTAATCGGCCATCGAGGTGCCGAAGAGCGAGGCGTAGATCCCGCCCATGCCGAAGATCATCACGGCCATGCTGAGGGTCAGCCACAGCTGGCCGACGCGCGAGCGGCGATACCGACGGATCACGTCGTTCTTGGCCAGCATCCACCACATGCGCCACGCGCCGAAGCCTCCGACGACGTCGGCGACCCCTCCTGCTACCAAACCCATGCGGCCTCTTTCCCGGAGCCCTGCTCCTGCGGAGCAGCCGATGCCGGCCCTCCCAAAGCACGCGCCTGCGCGCATTGGCAAGTTTTGGGTCGCCGGGGGCAGGAGATCCGGACCGGACGTGGTGCCGGGCCGCGCGAGTCGAAGCGTCTCAACCGACCTGTGCCGCGTCGTCGGCGAGAGCGAGAAGCGTCTGGCGCAACCAGCGATGGGCCGGGTCGTCGTCATAGGAGGCGTGCCACAGCATCGAGATCGCCACCTCGTCGAGGGCCAGTGGCGCCGGGCTGACGGAGAGGCCGAGGGTTCCGGCAAACAGAGTGGCGAGGCGCTCCTGCATGGTGGTGAGAACGGGCGCGCTCCGCACGAGGAATGGCACGGCGAGGAAGCGCGGCGTCGTCACCGCAAGGTCGCGGCGAAGGCCGAGGAGGGCGAGAGCGTCGTCCACCACGCCATGCGCCGTTTCCTTCAGGCTGGTGAGCACGTGGGGAAAGCGCAGGTAATCGTCCAGCGAGATCGGCGGAGTGAGCCCAACAAGGTCGGCATTGAACAGGCAGACGTAGCGGTCCCGGTAGAGCAGCCTCTGCTTGTGGTGGGTCTGGCCGTGGCTGAACGTGCCGATGCCGAGATCGACCCTGTCCGCATCGAGTTCCTGCAGGATGCGGATACGGTCGATGGAGCGCAGGAGCAGGCTGATCCCCGGTGCGTGCCGCCGCAGATAGGCCAGGAGCCGCGGGCCGAGCAGCACCTCGGTCGAATCGGGCAGGCCGATGGTGAAGGTGCGTGTTACGCTGCGCGGATCGAAGGCCTCGTCGCGCCGGACCAGCGACTGGATCTGGCGCAGCAGGGTACGGACGGGTTCGGCGAGGGCGAGGGCGCGAGGGGTGGCGCGCATGCCCTCCGGTGCCCGGGTGAGGAGTTCATCGCCGAAGGTGGTGCGAAGCCGAGCGAGGCTGCTGCTCATGGCCGATTGGCCGATGCCGATCCGGGCGGCGGCGCGGGTGACGCTGCGCTCCGCCAGCAAGGCATCGAGGGCCACGAGGAGATTGAGATCGATGCGCGACAGATCGACGTGATCAATAGTCATTATCGATTCTATCTTTTTGATCCATGCTGCAGCGCACGGCATATCCGGTCTCGAAGCAAGGGCGCGCCGCGCCCCGCCCAACGAGCGAGTCCAGATACCATGACCTTTCGCAACCTAATCACCAGCGCCGCCCTTACCAGCGCCCTTCTTGCCGGCCAAGCTTCCGCCGAGACGATCAGGCCCTTGGGTGGCAGCAGCGTCAGCTTCGGCGATCTCTCCGGCGTGGCCTATTATACCGCCGAACCCAAGGGCTACCGGGTCGTCGTGACCCTGGCCCGCACTGAAACGGGCCGCGCCGTGCGGTTCGAGACGATTCTGGCTTCCGGCCAGAGCGTGACCCTCTCGACGCCGCAGGAACTCGGTGCCACGGCCGATTCCATCGAGATCACCCGCTCCGGCGACACGGTCGCGGTGAGCAGGCCCCGGCCCGAGCCGCAGCGGGAGGCCGCCGCCCGCAATTGAGGCAACACCAGACGACGATGAGTGTGGCTCATCGTCGTCTGCCCAGGCGATTGCTCGGAAGCGTGCGGGGGCACTCTTCACGAAGCCTGTCCTGCGGGGCAGAACCGTCCATCAACGGTTGGGCTTTCTCCGCAAGGTGGAATTCATGGTGGGACAGGATTCATGGCAGGATTGAAGGACAAGCGCGGCTTTATCGACAAGGACAGGCTCGATCTGTCCGAGCGGCAGGCCGTGGAGCACTGGATGAAACGCTGGGGCGTCACGCGCGATCAATTGATCGCCGCCCACCGCAAAGCGGGCCATATGGTCAAGGACATCGCCGCCGAACTCGGCAAGAAGCGCTGATCGGGCGGATGCCGGCCAGAGGTCGCCGGCACGAGACGCAACGGGACGGGAAACGTCGGGACCACGAGGCGCGTTGAGACGCGGCGACGGGCGAGAGCGGGAGGCGGGCGGGTGCCACTGAAGAGACACGGGCTGCTCCCCTGGGGCGGCATGCTGAACGACCGCCGCTACGCCGTCTCAGAATCCGCCCGCAGCGCCGACCTGCGCGCCCTCAGTGCACCGGACCGTGGCCGTTTCCGCAAGATCGTGAGCTGGAACCTGCTTCGGCGCACGGGTGCCAAGGTCGACAGCATCGTCGAACTCGTCCTACGCGAGCAGCCCGATCTCCTGCTGATGCAGGAGGCTACGAAAGAGATCGCATCGATAAAAGAGCGGCTCGGGGGCGACTATGCCTGGGCTCCGCTGCCCGGCCGTATCCATGGCCTCGCCATGTGGAGCCCGGTGGCCTGGGCCGCGCCTCCGATCGTCATCAAGCTGCCGTCCGGCGCCTTGGTCGACCGCGTCTGCCAGATTCTCGACATGGGGGATTTCGGGATCGCCAATGTCCATCTCTCGCATGGGCAGGTGCTCAATCGGCGGCAATTGCGGCGGATCGAGCAGAGCCTTCCGGCGCGCGCGGCGGTGATCGGCGATTACAATCTCATCGGTCCGGCCCTGCTGCCGGGTTTTCGCGATGCCGGGCCGCGCATTCCCACGCATGCCATGGTGGACCTCGTGCCCCTGCGCATCGACCGCTGCCTCGTACGCGGCCTCGCCTGCCTCGGGCGTACGGTGCTGCCGCGCGGCGCTTCCGATCACCGGCCCATCGTCGTGCACCTCGCCCCGGCCCCGGCGCAGCCGACGGCGCACGATATCAGAGGTATGGCAGCATTAGTCGCACGGCTGCGTCGCGCAGCCGGACGGGAAGCGACCGCCGCGCCAGTTCTTCGGACGTCAGGCGCGCCTCCATCTTCGTCCGCATGAACCGGTCGAGCCGGTCGGCGAAGGCGCGGTCATAGACCTCGACATTGAGCTCGAAGTTCAGTCGGAAGCTGCGCATGTCCCAGTTCGCACTGCCGACGAAACTCCACTCGCCATCCACCACCAGCAGCTTCGAATGGTCGAAGGGCGGCTCGTCGAGCCAGATCCGCACACCGCTCTCGAGCAGGGGCGCCACATGCGCTCGCGTCGCCCAATCGACGAAACGATGGTTGCTCGCACGAGGGATGATGACGTCGACGCGGATGCCGCGGGTCGCCGCGAGGGCGAGGGTGGTGGACAGGATCTCGCTCGGCAGAAAATAGGGTGTCACCAGCCGGATGCTGTGCTGAGCGCAGCTGATCGCCGACATCACCGCGAACTCGATCTTCTCGATATCGGCATCCGGGCCGGAGGTGACGACGCGCGCCTCGATCTCGCCCGCCGCACCCAGCGGGGGAAACCAGTGCGAACCGTCGAGCTCCTCCCCCATCACGAAGGCCCAGTCGCTGGCGAAGGCCTGGGAGAGCTGTTCGACCACCGGACCTTCGATGCGAAAGTGACTGTCGCGCACGGGGTCGGGCGGCGACGTCGCCACGAGGTTTTCGTCGGCGATGTTGATGCCGCCCGTGAAGGCGATGCGCCCATCGACGATGAGGATCTTCTTGTGGGTGCGCAGGTTCAGGAACGGCATGCGCCAGGGCAGGGCGGAATGCATGAACAGGCCGACCGGTACCCCCGCCCGGCGCAGGCGCCGCGCCATGGCGGGAAAGAAGTAGCCGCTGCCGATCCCGTCGATGAGCACCCGCACTTCGACGCCGCGTTGCCGGGCGGCCAGCATGGCCTCGAAAAAGCGGCCACCGGTGATGTCGTTGCGGAAGATGTAGCTCGACAGGGCGACGCTCCGCTGCGCGCCCTCGATCGCCGCCAGCATCGCCGGATAAGCCTCGTCGCCGTTGCGCAGGGCCTCGAACGCGTTGCCGCCGAGGAGGGGTAGCTGGGTGATCTGCCGGACGGCGCGGTCGAGGGGCCGGAGTTCGTCTGGCACGGTGGCATCGGGAAGGGCCGGGGCGTTCGCCCGCTGCGACGGCCTTACCCGCAACTGGCGCGCCCGGCGCGAGACCCGGTTCACGCCGAAGATCGCGTAGAGGGCCGTCCCGAAGATCGGCGACAGCCAGGCGAGGCCAATCCAGCCGATGGCGGTGCCGATCTCGCGCTTGCGCAGCAGGGCATGGACCGTGACGAGAAGCGCCAGCACGATGCCGAGGAGGGCCAGCACCTCGGCCCGGATCGACCCGGTCGCCTGCAGCCATCGGTGGAGGAGGTCTTCCAAGGATCACCCCAGCCTGAAAACGGGATCGCGCAACGCGGACCTCTTTAGCCCCGCGCCCGCGGAAAAACCTAGCCTCTGCCCGGCGCGGCGGCAGGCTCCGGAGGAAGCGCCTCCGCACGCGAACGCGGTGGCCGCAGGGTCTCGGCGAGCAACTCCACCTGCGTCACGAGGCGGACGAGAGAATCGGGGCGGGGCAGATCTGGATGGGAGGGCAGGGCGCCGCCCTCCTGGGCGAGACGGGCGAGGGTCTCGGTGATCCAGGCGATCCAGGCGCAGCCGATAGGCCCATCGGTGCTGGGGTCGGCGGCATAGCGCAGGGCGGACAGGCGCGCGCCGATCCGGCGCAGGGTCGCATCGGCGACCATCGCGGTCTGGACCTGCGGGTGGCGCCCGGCGCGGGGCTGCTGGAGGGCGCGGGAGAGGGCGGCTTCCAGGGTGTTGAGGGCGAGCCCGCTGGCCCGCGCCGCGGCTTCGGCGGCCCCGCTCCGTTCGGCTTCCGCCCGGTTCGAGAGCACGGTGCGCGCAAAATCGGCATGCGCCTTCACCGCCTTTCGCAGTTCCAGGCGGACCTGATCCGGCTCCCAGACCGGCCATAGCAACAGGCTGCTCACCACCGCGATGAGGCCGCCGAGTAGGGTGAAGAGCGCGCGCATGCCCGCCACTTCCCAGGAGGCATGGCCGGGCTCCATCACCTCCACGAGCAGCACCACCAGGGGCGTCAGGCAGGCGATGAAGAAGGCATAGCTCACCTGCCGGGCAGCGAAACCGATGATGCTCAAGGGGAAGATCAGGGCCGAGAGCGCCAGGGTCGTCGTGGCGAGGCTGGCGAGGAGGGCGCCGAACAGACCGCCGAGCACCGTGCCGCCGATCCGCTCCAGCGCCCGCTGCCAGGTAGCGGCGTAGAAGGGCTGCATCGTCAGCACCACCGTGATGGTGAGCCAATGCGTGAACGGCCCCGGCCAGAGCAGGGTTAGGCCGAGGACAGGCGCGGTGACGACGCTGGCGCGGATCGCGTGCCGCAGGTTCGGCGAGGCGAGGGTAAAGTTCGCCTTCAACGGGCCGAGCAGCCGTTGGCGCAGGGGCAAGCTGGCGCTCCCCAATAATGTGCCGCCGGGGCGATACCCTTCCGGCGTCGAGAGCTTGGCCCCGATGCGGACGCGGTCGAGGATGCGCTCGGCCAGCGCCTTGAGAGCCGGGTCGGATGCGAATCCGCGCCCCGCCCGCGCGATCGAGCGCTCAATGCGCGGCAGGTCGAGGACGGTGTCGTCGCGGATCGCCCGCGCGACCACGAGGAGGAGCGGTCTCAGGCGACGTAACAGACGCCGCGTCCGGACCTGCCGATTGGGATTGCGGTCGGCTTCGATCCGGTCGGACAGGGCGATGAGGGCGGCGAAGATCTGCTCCGCGGTCTCCAGCCGGATCAGGGCCTGGGCGGTGCGGTCGGAAACCCTCTCGCGGCTGCGGGCGATGTCGACGATGAGGCTGCGGGCGAGTTCGATCGCTTCCCGCGCGCCGCGGCGATGGGCGCGCGCATGGTCGTCGAACCCGGTCGCATCGGCTTCCTCGGCGGCCGCGAGGTCTTCGAGATCGCCGCTGAGCAGAGCGAGCCTGCGCCAGACCTCAGCCACGGCCCGCTGGGTCGGGCGATAGGGGTTGAGCCGCCATAGGGCGAGGGCCAAAACCGTCGCCCACAGGCCGCCGGCCAGCACCATCGCACCGGCGATGACGGCCTCGCTGCCATTGAGCGGACGGTCGAGAGCGAAGGCCAGGACGAGAACGAGGACGTTGCCGGCGGTCTGCTCCTGCACACCCCAGACACGGGCATAGGTGCAGCAGAAGATGACGAGGGTGGCCAGTGGCACAACCACGGCCGGGCCATGGGGCTGGAGCAGGCCGAACAGGCTCCAGATCAGGCTGCCGAGCACCGAGAACACGGCCAGCACCATCAGGCGGGAGCGCACCGGACCGCCGATATCGGCAAAGCAGGTGAGGTTGGCCGCCAGCGCCATGATGAGGAGCGGCGACCACGCCACGAATTCGTGGAGAAGGATGACGGTGCCGAAGGCGCAGGCCGCCCGTATTCCCTCGATGATGCTGAGCCCGCGCGGGTCGAGGGCGACGGGCAGGCGGGCCAGGTTCGATCCCGGCGCGGACAGGGAGCCCCGGCCCATCAGGAAGTCCGCCACGCGCCCACGCCGGAGGCCGCCGGACCTTGGGGCACCCGTCTTGGCCATGGGTTTCGGGGAGAGAGGCAACTGGGGCGCTCCGCCGGGCGGCCTGCCCGAAGACGGGCGGTTTAAAGCCGATCGCGGCGACGCAAAACCCTCGATGGCCGCCTCGCCACCCGGGCCGGCATTCAGCGCATGCCGACCCGGCGGGCTTTCACATGAATCGTATGCATTTTTCTCCCGGTGAGCTGGAAGGAGTCCAGTCTGGCCGGTGCTTTGCATGGGGGGACCGGAGACCGGCAAACTTGCCGGACGTGGATCCTCGAGGAAAAGCACAACACGATGAGAGCCTTGGCAGAACGTCTTCGCGTTGGACTCGTGGCCGCGGCGCTGGCCAGCGGCGGCATGATGCCGGCGGCTTGGGCACAGGGAACGCTGCGGATCGGCATGACCGCGTCGGACATTCCGCTCACCACGGGCCAAGCCGACAATGGCGGCGAAGGCATGCGCTTCACCGGGTACACGGTCTACGACGCCCTCATCAATTGGGACCTGTCGAGCGCCACCAAGCCCTCGGAACTCGTCCCGGGCCTCGCCTCGTCCTGGGCGGTGGACGCCGCCGACAAGACCAAGTGGATCTTCACATTGCGGCCCGGCGTGACCTTTCACGACGGCTCGCCCTTCACCGCGGAATCGGTGGTGTGGAACCTCGACAAGCTCCTGAAGAACGACGCACCGCAATTCGACCCGCGCCAATCGGCGCAAGGGCGCTCGCGCATCCCCGGCGTCGCCAGCTACCGCGTCGTCGATCCGATGACGGTGGAGATCACCACCAAGGCGCCGGACGCGACGCTGCCCTACCAGATCGCCTGGATCATGATGTCCTCGCCGGCGCAGTGGGAGATGCTGGGCAAGAGCTGGGACGCCTTCGCCAAGACCCCGTCGGGGACCGGCCCGTGGAAGCTGACACTGTTCGCCCCGCGCGAACGCGCCGAGATGGCACCCAACGCCGAGTATTGGGACAAGGCACGGGTTCCCAAGCTCGACAAGCTGGTCCTGGTGCCCCTGCCGGAGGCCAATGCCCGCGTGGCGGCCCTGCGCTCGGGTCAGGTCGACTGGATCGAGGCCCCGCCGCCGGACGCTGTCGCCTCGCTCAAGGGGGCGGGGTTCAGCATCGTCACCAATGCCTATCCGCATAACTGGACCTGGCACCTGTCGCGGGCCGAGGGCTCGCCGTGGAACGACATCCGCGTGCGCAAGGCCGCCAACCTCGCCGTGGACCGCGAGGGCATGAAGGAGATGCTCAACGGGCTGATGATCCCGGCCGAGGGATTCATGCCGCCGGGCTCCGCCTGGTTCGGCTCGCCGACCTTCAAGCCAACCTACGATCCCGAGGCGGCCAAGAAGCTCCTGGCCGAGGCCGGCTACGGCCCGAACAAGCCCATCGTCACCAAGATCCTGATCGCACCCTCGGGCTCGGGCCAGATGCAACCCCTGCCGATGAACGAGCTGATCCAGCAGAACCTCGCCGATATCGGAATCAAGGTGAATTTCGAAGTCGTCGAGTGGAACGCGCTCATCAACCTGTGGCGGGCCGGCTCGAAGGCCGACGTGTCGCGCGGCGCCACGGGAATGAACTTCTCCTACTTCATCCAGGACCCTTTCACCGGCTTCATCCGCCATCTCCAATGTAATCTCGCCGCCCCCAACGGCACGAACTGGGGCCATTACTGCGACCCCGAGATGGACAAGCTGTTCGACCAGATCCGGACGACCTTCGATCCCGTCGAGCAGATCAAAGTGCTGCAGAAAGTCCACGAGAAATACGTCAACGAGGCGCTATTCCTCATGGTCGCCCACGACACCAACCCGCGCGCCATGAGCTCGAAGGTGAAGGGCTTCGTCCAGGCCCAGAATTGGTACCAGGACTTCTCGCCCATCACGGTTGGGAAGTGATGACGAGGGCCGCCATGCATACCAACCCTCCCCCCACGAATCTCGGGCTTGCCCGAGATTCGTCCTTGGCTGGCCAAGTCGGGCAGGCCCGACGTGGTGCAGGGGAGGGTGCCTGCGGAGCAGGCGGGAGAGGGGGCGACCTATCCAGAGATGGCGCTCCCCTCTCCCGACCCTCGCTGACGCGAGGGCCACCCTCCCCCGCAAAGGGGGGAGGGGGACGAGGGACCGCGCCATGCTGAGCTTCATCCTCCGCCGCCTCCTCACCGTCACCCCGGTAGCGCTCGGGGTCAGCATCGTCTGCTTCTCGCTGGTACATCTGGCGGACGGCGATCCGCTCAGCTCCATCCTGCCGGTGGACGCCACCCAGGAGACGATCGACGCCATGCGGATCGCCTACGGCTACGACAAGCCGCTGCCGGTCCAGTACGCCTTGTGGCTGTGGAAGGTGCTCCACGGCGATCTAGGCACGTCCATCGCCACCGGCAGGCCGGTCTTGAGCGAGGTCGGTCGCGCGGTCGTCAACAGCCTGATCCTCGCCTCCGTCGCGACCCTGATCGGCTTCACCTTCGGTTGCCTGTTCGGTTTCGTCGCCGGCTATTTCCGCGACTCCGTCCTCGACCGGGCGGCCTCCGCCATCTCGGTCTTCGGTGTGAGCGTGCCGCATTACTGGCTCGGCATGGTCCTGGTCATCGTGTTCTCGGCCCAGCTCGGCTGGCTGCCCTCCACCGGAGCCGGCCCAGACGGATCGGGCAACTGGAAGCCGGACCTCGAGCACCTTCGCTATATCATCCTGCCCGCCATCACGATGTCGGTGATCCCGATGGGCGTCATCGCCCGCACCGTCCGGGCGCTGGTGGGCGACATCCTGTCCCAGGATTTCGTCGGGGCACTCAGGGCAAAGGGCCTCTCCGAGTTCGGCGTGTTCAAGCATGTGGTGAAGAACGCCGCCCCCACCGCTCTCGCCATCATGGGGCTGCAGCTCGGCTACCTGCTCGGCGGCTCGATCCTGATCGAGACGGTGTTCGCCTGGCCCGGCACCGGCTTCCTCCTCAACGCCGCGATCTTCCAGCGCGACCTGCCGCTGCTGCAGGGCGCCATCCTCGTCCTGGCGATGTTCTTCGTCGCCCTCAACCTCATCGTCGACGTCGTGCAGACGGCGCTCGACCCGCGCATCGAGAGGGGCTGATGGCACTCGGGACCAGTCCGGCCGCATCGGCCATCGACATTGCCGGCGGGGCGCCACCGCTCACCTCGACGCCGGATGCCTTCGTCGCCTCGCGCGGCTTCTGGGGCAACGTGCTGGCCAAGCTCCTGCGCGATCCCGTGGCGATGACAGCGGCGTTCGTTATCCTCGCCATCGTCGCCATCGCGTTGCTGTCGCCCTGGATCACGCCCATGGACCCGTATCGCGGCTCGATGGTGCGGCGGCTGAAACCCGTTGGCGACGCCACATACATTCTCGGCTCGGACGAGCTCGGGCGCGACATGCTGAGCCGCCTGATGCTGGGTGGGCGCCTCTCTCTGTTCATCGGCGTCACGCCGGTGATCCTCGCCTTCCTCCTCGGTTCCAGCATCGGCATCCTCGCCGGCTATGTCGGCGGCTGGCTCAATACCGTGCTCATGCGTACCGTCGACGTGTTCTTCGCCTTCCCCTCGGTGCTTCTGGCCATCGCGCTCTCGGGTGCGTTGGGAGCGGGCGTGTTCAATTCCATCGTCTCGCTGACCTGCGTGTTCACACCCCAGATCGCCCGCGTGGCCGAGAGCGTGACGACGCAAATCCGCTCACGCGATTACGTCGATGCCGCCCGCCTGTCCGGCGCCTCGACCCTGACGATCCTGCGCGCGCAGGTGCTCGGCAACGTACTCGGACCGATCTTCGTCTACTCCACCAGCCTCATCAGCGTATCGATGATCCTGGCCTCGGGCCTCTCCTTCCTCGGCCTCGGCGTGAAGCCGCCGGAGCCCGAATGGGGCCTGATGCTCAACACCCTGCGCACGGCGATCTACGTGAACCCAATGGTCGCGGCGCTGCCCGGCCTCGCGATCTTCATCGTCTCGATCTCGTTCAACCTGTTCTCGGACGGCCTGCGTTCGGCAATGGAAGTGAAGTCATGAGCACGCCCATCGCGTCGAGCCCGCTCTCCTCCCGCGACCGGGGCGGCCCGGGCCAGCCGCTCCTCACCGTCGAGGGACTGGTGAAGCATTTCCCGGTGAAGAAGGGGATCGGCGGCAAGAAGGCCGTCGTGCGCGCCGTGGACGGCGTCGATTTCGATATCAAGAAGGGCGAGACCCTGGGGGTCGTCGGCGAATCCGGCTGCGGCAAGTCCAGCACCGCCCGCCTCATCATGGGCCTGACCCAGCACGACAAGGGAGAGATGCTGTTCGATGGCGAGCGCATAGGCAGCCGGGCGCTGCCCCTGCGCGAATTTCGCGCCCAGGCCCAGATGGTGTTCCAGGATAGCTACTCATCGCTCAATCCGCGCATGACCATCGAGGGGTCCATCGCCTTCGGCCCACGGGTCCACGGGGTGCCCAAACGCCAGGCCATCGAGCGGGCGCGTAGCCTGCTCGCCCGCGTCGGCCTGGAGCCGGCGCGTTTCGCCGCCCGCTATCCGCACGAGCTTTCCGGCGGCCAGCGCCAGCGCGTGAACATCGCCCGCGCCCTGGCACTGGAGCCGCGATTGGTGGTCCTCGACGAGGCGGTCTCGGCCCTCGACAAGTCGGTGGAGGCGCAGGTTCTGAACCTGCTGATGGACCTCAAGCAGGAATTCGACCTGACCTACCTGTTCATCAGCCACGACCTCAACGTCGTCCGCTTCATCTGCGACCGGGTGGCGGTGATGTATCTCGGGCAGGTGGTGGAGATCGGCCCGGCCGACACCGTGCTGGCCGATCCCGCCCATCCCTATACCAAGGCGCTCCTGTCCTCGATGCCTTCGATGGATCCGGACAACCGCACCACCATTGCGCCCCTCGCCGGAGACCCGCCCAACCCCATCGACCCGCCGCCGGGCTGCCGCTTCAACCCACGCTGCAGTCTCGCGGAGAATGTCTGCCGTAGCCAGGTTCCGCCCCTCGGCCCGGTCGACCCCGTCCACCGCGTCGCCTGCCTCGCCCGCCAGCCGGGCTCCGGCCATTCGGCGGCGCCCGCCCTGTCGGTGGCCGCATGAGCACGGCTCTTCGCCACCGCCGCCTCTCCCGACCCGGCGCGGGCTCCCTCTCGTGCGAGGCACTTGGATTCACACATGCGCTCGGAGGAGGCTTCCGATGAGCCGCGGACTCACAGAACCCGCCGTCGAAATCCAGGGCCTGAAGGTCACCTTCGGCGGCAAGGTCCGCGCCGTGGATGGGGTCGATCTCACCCTCGGCCGAGGCCAGGCCATCGCCCTCATCGGCGAGTCGGGATCGGGCAAGAGCGTGACCCTGCGCGCGATCATGCGCCTCAACCCCGAGCGCAAGACCGCGATCGAAGGCCGCATCCTCGTCGCCGGCCGCGACGTGATGGCCATGGGCAAGCGCGACCTGACGGCATTGCGCGGCCGCGAAGTCGCGATGATCTTCCAGGAGCCGCTGCTCGCCCTCGATCCGGTCTATACGGTGGGCCGCCAGATCATGGAGGCGATCCGCCAGCACGAGGGAATCGGCGCAGCCGAAGCGCGGGCCCGCGCACTTCAGCAGTTCGAACGGGTGCGAATCCCGAGCCCGGAGCGGCGACTCGACGCCTATCCGCACGAGATGTCGGGGGGTATGCGCCAGCGCGCGATGATTGCCCTCGCGCTCGCCTGCAATCCCAAGGTCCTCCTCGCCGACGAGCCGACGACGGCCCTCGACGCCACGGTGCAGATCCAGATCCTGCTTCTCCTGCGCGACCTGCAGGCGGAACTCGGACTGTCCACTCTCTTCGTCACCCACGATCTCGGTGCCGCCGTCGAGGTCGCCGACCGGATCGCGGTGATGTATGCCGGCCGCATCGTGGAGGAGGGCTCGGCCCGGCAGGTGGTGCTGAACCCGCATCATCCCTACACGATCGGCCTGCTGCGCAGTCGCGCCGACGGAGCGCTCGCCAAGGGCTCGCGGCTCCAGACCATCCCGGGAAGCCCGCCCGACCTCGCCAACCGCCAGCCGGGCTGTCCCTTCGCACCGCGCTGCTTCCTTGCAGAGGAACGCTGCCGCGTGGGCGACCCACCGATGGTCGAGGCCGGACCGGGCCATCGCGCCGCCTGCTGGAAGAGCGACGAGGCGGCGCACGGCTTCCAGGCTCAACAGGCGGAGTTGGCGGACGCGTAGCCCCCCTCCCACGACCTCGCCCTGAAGTGCCGAAGCGGAGCACTGACGTTTTTCGAGGCCCCTTCGCGCGGCACCTTGGACTGAGGTTGAAGGTTGAAGAACCGCCCCCATTCCGCAGCGACTGAACCGAGACAACGGATAGGCATATGAGCACGACCCACAATCTCCGCGTCGACGGCGCGCGCCTGTGGTCCACGATCATGGAGACCGCCCGGTTCGGTGCCACCCCCGCCGGCGGAATCAACCGGCTGACCCTGTCGCAGGAGGATGGCCAGGTCCGGGACTGGTTCCGGGATGCCTGCGAGGCGGCAGGCCTCGAAGTGGGTGTCGACGCGCTGGGTACGCAATTCGCTCTGCGGCGCGGACGCGACATGACGCGCCTGCCCGTCGCCTGCGGCTCGCATCTCGACACGCAGCCCACGGGGGGCAGGTTCGACGGCATCCTCGGCACGCTGGCAGGTTTGGAGGTCATGCGCGCCCTCAACGATGCCGGCATCGAGACCGAGGCGCCCCTGCTCCTGGTCAACTGGACCAACGAGGAGGGCTCGCGTTACGCCCCCGCCATGATGGCGTCCGCCGCCTATGCAGGAGAATTCACGGTGGAGGACATCCATTCCCGTCGCGATGCCGCCGGCATCGAGGTGAGGCAGGCGCTGGAGGCCATCGGCTATCTCGGAGACGAGCCGGTGGGCGAGCGCAGGATCGGCGCTTTCGTGGAACTGCATATCGAGCAGGGTCCGATCCTGGAGGCCGAGGAGACCACCATCGGCGTGGTCGAGGGCGGGCAGGGGATCGCCTGGTTCGACGGCGTGGTGACGGGTTTCGAGAGCCATGCCGGCACGACGCCGATGCTGCGCCGGCGCGACGCCCTCAACGGCTTCGCCGAGATCGCGCTGGCCGTCGAGCGGATCGCCCATGCCCACGGCCCCACGGCGGTGGCGACGATCGGCGAGGCGGCGATCGGCGCGCCATCGCGCAACGTCATCCCCGGCCGCATACGCTTCACCCTCGATGTGCGCGACCCGAAAGCCGAAACCCTCGACGCGGTCGAAAGCGAATTGCGAACGGAACTCGACGTCATCGCCGGTCGGCGCAAACTCACTATCGAACTGACTCGGATCTGGCGCAAGGAGCCGGTGCCGTTCGATGCCGGAGTGGTGGGCGCCGTCGAGGCGGCGACCAAGGGTTTGGGCTTCAGCCATCGCCGCATGGTCTCGGGCGCCGGCCACGATGCCTGCAATATCGCCGCCCTCGCCCCGACGGCCATGATCTTCGTGCCCTGCCGAGACGGCATCAGCCACAACGAGGCGGAATCGGCGACCCAGGGCGATTGCACCGCTGGCGCCGACGTCCTGCTCCAGACCCTTCTCACCCTGGCCAATTCACCGGTTCGGGCTGGCTGAACCGGATTCGTCCGGGTTGATCGGCGAGGTTCGGCCGCGACGCCACACATGTCCGCGGGAACGCACGCTCCGGCCTATCCGGCGTCGAGCCCGGTCGAGCGACCATCTCCCGCAGCCACAGGCATGCAATATGATGCTCCGCGCTGCCGAGGTGCGGGGCGGGGCCGGTTGTGGCCTCGCATACAGCCCCTTCATGGCGCTGCCGGAAGACCGCGGCGAAGTGAGGGAGATGCATGACAGAGACAATCTATGTGAATGCGACGAGTCCCCGCAAAAGCAACTACAGGAAAATCCCTTTATCCCCTCTTCATTGGGTTGTGTTGCGCGCAAAAAACACGCAACGACATATTCTCCAAGCATATCCTGGAACAAATTCATTCCTGTAAGGCGGCATATTGGCCGAGGAGAAAGTAGCATGTCGCCACGGTCGCCGATGGATCCATCCGGACGGTCGGATGGCGCATCGCGCCGTGTCCCGTCTCGCCGCCTGCTGAAGCTCATGGACAACGCCACGGATATCGCTTTCTGGTCGGCCGATCTCGAAGAACTCGGCATCCATGGTTCGATCGGGCTTCACCGGGTTCTCGGCCTGCCCCCCTCTGTCGCCCTGAGCTTCGGCGTCGTCGAGGCCATGATGCATCCCGATGACCGGGCCGCGCATACGGACATGCTGACCGTTCTCCGCAATGGCCGGCCTCTCAAGCGCGAGTTCCGCATCATCCGGCCGGACCAGACACTGCGTTGGATTGCCAGCCATGCGGAGGTTGTGCATGGCCCCGGCAATCGCCCGAGCCAAGCTATCGGCGTCGTCGAGGATGTGACCGAACAGTACGACGCGAAACACTCCGCCGAACAAGGATACGATCGCTTCAAGGCCCTGCTCTCGGCTACCGCCGCCGTGGTCTGGATCGTCAGCCCCGACGGCAAGTCGATCGACATGCCGCTCTGGGAAGAGCTCACCGGACAGCGACACGAGCAGTTCCAGGGGCTTGGCTGGCTCGACGTGCTTCATTCCAACGACAGGGAACGCACGAACTTCGCCTGGCGCACGGCCCTCAGCCACGACACGGCCTATAACACCGACTATCGGATCCTTTGTGTCGACGGGATCTATCGCTGGTTCAACGCCCGTGGCGTGCCGATTATGAACCGAGACGGCTCAGTGAAGGAATGGGTCGGCGTGTGCCTGAGCGTCCCAGGACAGAGCCGATTCCAGGCTGCTTCATCGACAACGGAAGTACGCGGCCCCGCGAGCGATATTGGTCGCGGCGGCGGGGAGATCACGTCCGCACAGGTTCGGGCCGCCCGCGGGATGACCGGCCTGTCGAAGGACGAGCTGGCTCGACGCGCGAGCGTTTCGGTTTCGACCATCGTGCGGATCGAAGATCCCGACGCCACGATCCGCCCGCGACGCGATACGATCCAGGCGGTGCGTCAGGTACTCGAACAGGCCGGCGTCGTCTTCACCTTCGATCCAGGGCACAAACCCGGCGTGCGAGAGGCGTAAGGCTAGACCTCGTCGAGTCTGATCAGTGTATCAGGTTCACCGACATGGCGTCGAGACTGCATTGCTCAGGCACTCGCGTCGCTGGGGGCGGGCTGCCTGAATCGTTGCTTCAGCCGCTCGCCGAGTTCCCCCCTGCGCGCATTCGAGGCGAGACGGATCGCGCGATCAAGCTCGGCAGGGGAGACCTCGTTGATCTGATCTGCCAATGCCATCATGCGCTCGTCATCGGCGAATGCGAGTTCGCAGCGATAGAGCAGCATCAGCCCGCGACTGTGTCGTGGGTCGATATGAAGCGCCCGTGACAGAACCTGAGATGCCTCGCTGGCGGCACCGTAGCGGAACAGCCGCTCACCGGTTTCTACCATAAGGCTGAGATCCCCACCCGCCACATGTGCCACGGCACGCCACGCGGCCAGGATGGATTCCTCGTCCCCTGTCGATTCGAGGGCCTTGGCGGCCAGTCGCCGAACCCTGCCCTGATTGTTCGTCATCAGCACGGAGATGTAGGAGCTGAGCCGATCCTCGTTCTTCTCTTCCTCGGCGAGACGGCCGAGAGTCTTCCAAGGCTCTTGCAACTCCGCATCGGTCTGGCAGGCGCGCAGGATCAGGTCGCCGCCGCGCTCGCGGTCCCCCTTGATGAGGGCTATTTCGCCGAAGAGCCATATGCCTATGGCGCTGTCCGCGTCCCGCCGGAACTCAGCCTCGGCGATCTCGGCCATGGCAGCGACATCCTGTAGTTTCATGGCGCGCCGGATCCGCACCGGAAGCGCTTCCTCGACCTGCGCTTCCAGTAGGGCAGGCGCGCCATTCTCGTCGATCAGCTTCGCCTCGAAACGGCGCGCCCGCTGGGCGAGGCGGATCGCCCGTTCGATCTCTTCCGGGCAGACCGTCATCATGAGAACCACCAGATCGGCCAAACGCTCGTTGTCGGAGAACAGCAGTTCGCTGCGGTAGAGCATCACCAAGATGCGTCCATTGGTCGGATCGGCCGCAAAGGCTGCCTCGAAGATCCGTGCCGCATCCTCCCCCGCTCCCGCGCGGAGCAGGCGGTCTCCGGCCTCGATCTGGATGTTCACATCACCCTGAGCTGCCACCGCGACCTGACGCCATGCTTCGACGGCCGCTTCGTCGGTGCCGGTCTGCTCGATGATTTTAGCGGCTATCCGCTTGATCCGGCCTTTACCGTTGGTCATCAGCACGCTGGCCAGGAGCTTGAGTTGCTCCTCGTCCTGTTCGTCTTCGGCGGTTCGCGCCAACGCCTTCCACGGCTCCTCGAAAGAGGGGTTGGCCTGACAGGCACGTAGGATCAAGTCGATGCCACGTCGACGCTCTCCGCGCGACAGGGCGAGTTCCCCATACAGCCAGATCGCCGTTGTACTGTCCGGATCACCCTCCATCTCGGACGCGGCGATGGAGGCCACCATCGGCCAATCCTCAAGCTTCAGAGCGCGACGGATCCGTGCCAGCAAAGTCTCTGCGGCATCGACGTCGGGCTTGTTGAGGTCGACTAGCCTCATGTATTCGTGGATGGCCCGCTGAGCGTTAGAGTAGAGGACAATCTTGTCGCTCTGCACTACGCCGACGATGTCGCAAAATTCCCGCACCAGCTTGACGTTCGACGAGATGACGATGAAGCCGCTCGCGGCCGAGCGCTGCTTAACAACGTTGGCGAAACGGTCGGTGAACTCGGCCGTCTGCGGAATAATGTCCCCGTCGACGAAATACGTCTCGTAGGGCAGCCCATAAGACAGGGCATACCGGAAGGAGAGGGCGATATCGGCAGGCACCTGCTTGTAGGGCACGTCCATGAAAGCGTCGATATTGGCTACGAACGCGACGAACTTGATAAGGCTCGTCGGCTCGATCCGGTGCATCTTGGCGGCGAATACGCAGTTCCGTCTCAACGTGTGTTGCACCACGATTCCCGCCATACGGCCGACGGGGCTCGAAATCTCCGCCTCGCGCCGGACTTTGCCGATGCTGGGCACCCGCACCCCCATGATGAGGTCGCTGAAAGCACGGCGCTCGATTTTCGAAGCGCAGAGAATCCCGACACGCCGGTTCGTCGGGATGACCCCGGTGAGGCCGCACAGAACCGCGTGCGACCGCGACTGAAGCGACCTGAGCCAGACGTTCTCCAAGATCAGCATGAAACATCTCGTACGGAGAGCGATAGGCACCGTTTCACCGCACGTGTCGCCGGTCGCGCGCTCAATCCCGATCTCCCAACCCGAAATCTAAAACCGCGTCACGCGAGGAGGCAACACCCTGCCTCGATCCAGCATGCGTCGACAGAGACCGAGCCGAATTTCCCTGCCCGACCTTCCTTGGCGAACAAGCCCCAATCCCGGCCCTGACGTCGATCCGGCGTGTTTGTCACGAACGACGGTCCTGCTGCAACGACATGGCAGGAATGAGGGCCCTCGGTCGTCGGCTCATGTCCAACAATCGCGTGATCCGCTCGTTTTCCCATCGCTATCGGCACCGTCATATCACCCGGGAACGGTCGCCGACGGGATGCGCCAGGGCCGAGATACCCGTATCGATCATCCCTCCATCGAGAAAATCGAGAAAGGCCGGCGTATCCACGGTCCAGCTGTCCATGGCGCCGAGATGCGGCTCCAACCAGCCTCGATAGCGGTGTCCCATCACGAGGCTGAGCCGGGCGAAGTTCAGGCGCAGGAAGTAAGTGCCGTCCTGCACCGGCACCATTTCTGTAATCTGCGCTCCCGGTTGCGCGAAGAGGATATGCGCCAAGCCCGCACCATGGGGAGCGACGATCCGCGTCGCCGACGATACGGTGAAAACCTGCTGCCACAGCGGCATGGTTCCGAGGGCGATGCCCGCGTATTCTCGCTTCGCGATCTGCGCCTCGAGTTCGGCCTCGTTCCTCATGACGCGCCGGCCCGAGTCGCGGCGAGAGATGTAGATCGCGTCGCAAGCACTCACCATCTCCCGAGCGGCGATGGCCCTGGCGGCCTGCTTCACCCGTTCGATGACCGGCGCCACCTGGTCCCAATAGGTGAAGCCCTGCATGCCGCTGCGGGCGATCAGCAATCGCTCCACGAAGACCGCTTCCCCCACACCGACCACAGCATGGGAGAGGCCGGCCAATTGCAGCGTCTCCCTCTCGAAGGAAGGGGCCTGTTCGCTGAGGAGGATTGCCGCCTCCGGCGCCCCGTCCTCGAGCATCCAGGAGAAGAGCGGGAGGCGGTCAACCAGCCAATGATAGATGCCGCGTGTGGCTTTGATGGCGAAGAAACCCGTCGTGATACGGGGGGCGTCCTCGCGTGACAGGCGAGGGATGGGAGACCCCTTCGAGACAACGACGCTGCCGTCTTCCGTCCAGATCTGGCCGTTCCGGTCCACGAACACATCCCGGTATTCGATGATTTCGGGCGGCTTCGCCCGGGCGGCCTTTTGTCGGAAACTCTCGATATCGGCCGCGATCCGCACCGCGTGTCGCGGCGGGGTGCGCTCGCTCGACACGATCTCGACGGTGCCCTGAACCTGTCGCCCGGACCCGGAGAACGGAAAACGAATCGCTGTCGACATCGCCATTGCGGCGCTGGCCGTGGCACCGGGAGCAGGGGGGCTGGCCTTCGCCATGGCCGCCTTGATCTCGGACCGCAGGGCCGGATCCTTGGTATGGGGGAGAAACGATTTCGCCTGCTGCGCAAATCGCGGCTCGGCCATCACCGATGCGTCGGCCAGGAAGACCGCCCAGGCGGACGACGCCTCGCCGATCAGCAGGAACCTCTGGCTCACCGCATAGCGGTCTCGCTTCGGCCATTCCGCACGAAGGGACTCCTGCTCGGCCCAACGGAGCGCCTCCACGTCCCGCATCTCGCCAGCGGCGCGAATGAACATGCCCATCATCGCGGGGCTGTTCTTGAGCCGGTTCGCCTTACGCGCCCGCGTCAGGATCGTCGTCCAATCGCCGCGTTCGAAAGCCGCCTCGAAATCCCGGTACTTGAACCCACGTCCTCCGAGGACGGTCCAACGCCAGACGCGTCTCAGCAGATGACGACCGCTTTCCATGACGGGCCGAAACATAGCGATCGATCACATCCTTTGTCGTTGAACTACGGCACCGCCTCTTCAGGTTGAAGAAGGAAAAGACCGGGGTCTCGCGGGAGGGGATCGCCGGACGGACGCTCCCATGTCAATCCAGCTCGTCCAAAGCGACGGATCGGCGATCCACAGCTGGCCTACAAACGAGCCGCTGCCCTGCAACAGGACACCTTCGCATCTGCGAAGGCGTGTGATAGTGCCACTATGCTGATTAACTTAGGAGCTTTACGCATGATTGCACGTTCCAAACTTCCTATTTTCCTTGCCATCGCCGCCCTGGCCGTCCCCGTCGCTCTCGCCACTCCGGCCTCCGCCAAGGGCAACAAGATCATCTCGATGATCGACACCGACAATGACGACACGATCGACCTGAAGGAAGTCCAGGCTGTCGCAAGTGCCAAGTTCGACGCCCTCGAAGGCGATAAGGACGGCACCCTCGACGCCAAGGAACTGAAGGGCCGCGGCGGCAAGAAGGTGATCGCCGAAGCCGATCCGGACAAGGACGGCACCCTCGACAAGAAAGAGTATCTCGCCCTCGTCGAGTCCCGCTTCAAGGCGGCCGATCCGGACAACGACGGCACCCTCGATGCCGCCGAGCTGAAGACCCCGGCCGGCAAGGCCTTGGTGAAGCTGCTCAAGTAAGCACGCGGTTCACCCCCGCGACGAGCCGCTAGCCAAGTCTTACGGCTTCGATAGAACGACCAGACCCTATGCACCGGCTCGAACCGGCGCATGGGGTTTTTGTCTTGCCGTTCCGGAACCGCAGACAGCTTGGGGCATCTGCCGCCGGAACGATCCCGTCAGGCCATCGACCCGGTGCCACGAAGCGACCCGAACGGGTCGAGCACCTATGCTACCGGCGAATCACTCGGCGTCTTCGAGCCTATCGCGGCCGACTCACGTTGCTGGAATTCCCCGAATCGAAAGAGACAGAGTGCTAAAAAGCCCAACCCTCGTCCGCTGAACGCGCAGAAATGCACGAATTCCTGTGCGCTGCAGCACCTTGGTGCACAGAGACTTGTTTAAGGGCGAAAGATCCCTAGATACAACGACATCATGACAGCGTCGTATCGTGACTTTCCAGAAGTCACGGGGCGGATCGGAAGGAACTGGAGCACGAATCGTGTTCCGGAACCGAAGAAACGTTCGCGCGGCGGATTTCAATCCGGTCCCATCGGGCGTGCGCCCGCCAGAGACGCAGAACCCTGCGAGTACGTTTTACATGAATCAGCTCGTTCGCCTGTCACAGATCGGCGATTCAGACGCCATTGCCGAGCCATCGGCTGAACTGCGTGTCCCCTTCGCGCAGTCGGGTGCCTTTGTGTGTAAGTTCATCATCGGCGAGCCTAACGATCGCGCGGTGTGCTGTGGAGCGCCTGCGCCGGATGGAAAAAGCTGGTGTGCCTTCCACCGTCGCATCGTGTTCGAGCCGGCCCGCCCCGGGCGGCTTCGCTAACGCGCCACTCATTCCGCGTAGATCTCAGGCCTCGCTGGCATTCCCGGCGGGGCTTTTTGCGTGAGCGTCACCGGACGCGCCCATACGCAGCGAAAATCTCAGCGACATAGTCCGGTCAGGGATCAATCCTCGGGATCGTCCTGATCCTCTGGCTCGCGGAGGGTCTCCAGGGGCCGTCCGCGAAGAGTACGAAGATCGCTACCACGGACGACGAGATATCCCGCTTCCCGTGCCTGGCGCAGACGGGCCGCCCGGTAATCCGTCACTCCGTCCTCCCTGCGGTGATAGGCAGGAGCCTCATCCGGGACATAGCCGTAGCGATAGGCTGGCGCCTCCTCCCGTGACGGCTGAAAGGCCCGGACGGTCCAGGCGCGGTCTCCTGTGGATCGGTGGGTGGGAGCCCGGACGGCCGTGCGTCGGATCGGCTGGCGGTCGGCGGGAGCGATGCGGCGCGCGACCTTGGGTGCGGATGCCTTCCTGCTCACTTGCCGATGAGCCCCCGCGTCGCGACGGCTGCCGGCAAGCTGTCTCGCGCGAGTCGGCGCGTTCCCCTTACGAACCTCCTGCGGCTTACCCTCCTCGCGGGCGGCGACAGGCGAGGGAGTGGTCTTACGATCGGGCGGGTCGGTCCATGCTCGCCCGGCGGGAGGGGGCGACGCATCCTGAGCGAGAGCGGGATCGACCGGGGACATGGCCCAGATCGCCAACAGGCCGAGCGCTGCAACGATCGTCGAAACCCGATGAATCCGCACTGGCATCGACGTTCTCCAGGCTGGTGCCGAGAGATCGGACGCATATCGGCGATCCACCTCTGCACGCGCCGCCCGGCAATCGGAGGCGGACAGCGGCGAGAGCTTAACGAAAGCTTACGATGGCGTCCACGATGCTATGTTAACCGACCGCCGATGGGGACATCGACCTATGCAGGGCAGCGCAGCGGCGTCACTGCTCGCTACCTGTCGCGTGGCCTTGGTCGGCCCTACGCTGTGCAAACGGAGCATGGCCGCCCGCACCATGCCCGCCGCGACCGGTTGCCGTCCGGGGTCTGCCGACACACATGGCTAACGACTCGAAAGCGAAGGCGTCGCCGCTCCAGCGATCGTCCTCGGCTACGGTCGGCCGGGATTTTCCCTGTATCGCTCCACAATCACCCCGGCGTGGAGAGGAGAAACGCCATGAGACGATTCCTGTCGGTCCTCGCCCTGCTGGGCAGCGTCGCGCCAGTCCTCGCACAGGCCCCGGCCCCCGCGACGCAGAATGCCGCGCCGCAGACCTATGAGAGCAAGGTCGTCAACGGGAAGGGTGAACCGATCGGTACGGCCACGATCCGCGACGGAGCGAGCGCGCTGGTGCTACGCTTGGCGATCCAGCCCGGTGGGCTGCCTCCCGGCTGGCACGGCATCCACTTCCACGCCGTGGCGGATTGCTCGGACATGGAGAAATTCGAGAAGTCGAAGGCCCATGTGAACCACGACCAGAGCAAGCACGGCCTGCTCAATCCGGAAGGACCGGATGAGGGTGACCTGCCGAACGTCTATGCCAATGCCGATGGCTCGGTGAATGCCGAGGTCTCGAGCGAGACGCCACTCACGGGCGAAGGCGGCCTCAAGGATGCCGACGGCTCGGCATTGATCATCCACGCCAATGAGGACGACCATACGAGCCAGCCCATCGGTGGCGCCGGCGCCCGCATCGCCTGTTCGGTGATCAAGTAACCCGCCATCGCATCCCCGGCCCGATGCCGGGAGGGGATGCGAGCGCAGAGGGCGACATCACGATCGCCGCGACCGCGGGGCCGTGATGTCCGCCCTGGTTCAGTAACGGTCGGTCAGCGTTGGGCCTTGCCGATGCTGACGAGCTTGGCGCCGGCCCGTGCCTTCTGCTCGGGCAGGGTAGCCTGAACGGTGCGGACGATGCTGTCGGCGTCGAGGCCGGCCTCGGCGTACATGGTGTCGGGGCTGTTGTGGTCCTGGTAGGTGTCCGGCAGCGTCAGCGTCCGCACCCGCACCCGGCCCGCATCGAGCGCGCCCTTCTCCGACAGGAGATGCAGCACCATAGCCCCGAACCCGCCGACCGAGCCCTCTTCCAGCGTGATCAGAACCTCGTGGCTCGCCGCCAGATCCAGGATCATGGCCTCGTCGAGCGGCTTGGCGAAGCGCGCATCCGCCACCGTCACGGCGATCCCCGCCGTCTCGAGCAGGTCGGCCGCCTTCAAGGCTTCGCCCAGACGGGTGCCCAGGCTCAACAGCGCCACCCGTGCGCCCTCGGGACGCCGCACGATCCGGCCCTTGCCGATCGGCAGCGGCACGCCGCGCTCGGGCAGGTCGACACCGACCCCCTCGCCGCGCGGATAGCGCAGCGCGATCGGGCCGCTGTCATGGGCATGCTGGGTCGCCACCATGTGGACCAGCTCGGCCTCATCGGAGGCCGCCATCACCGTCATGTTCGGCAGGCAGCACAGATAGGCGAGATCGAACGCGCCTGCATGGGTCGCCCCGTCCGCACCCACCAGACCCGCCCGGTCGAGGCAGAACCGCACGGGCAGGTTCTGCAAAGCCACATCGTGCACGACCTGATCGTAGGCCCGCTGCAGGAAGGTCGAGTAGATCGCCACGAACGGCTTGTAGCCCTCCGTCGCCAGACCGCCCGCGAACGTCACCGCATGCTGCTCGGCGATGCCCACATCGAAGGTCCGGTCCGGATGCGCCTTGCCGAACAGGTCGATCCCGGTGCCGCCCGGCATCGCCGCGGTGATCGCCACCACCTTGTCGTCGGCATCCGCCGCCTTGATCAGGCTCTCGCCGAAGACCCGCGTATAGGCCGGCGCGTTCGGCTTGGCCTTGGCCTGCACGCCCGACAGGACGTCGAACTTCACCACCCCGTGGTAGCGGTCGGCCGACGCCTCGGCCGGGGCGTAGCCCTTGCCCTTCTGGGTCACGACATGGAGCAGGATCGGGCCCTGGTCCGAATCGCGCACGTTCTTCAGGATCGGCAGGAGATGGTCGAGGTTGTGCCCGTCGACCGGGCCGACATAGTGGAAGCCCATCTCCTCGAACATCGTGCCGCCGCCCACCACCAGGGAGCGGGCGTATTCCTCCGCCGCCGCGGCGCGCTGGTAGATCGCCTTCGGCAGCAGCTTGCCGAGCTGCTTGGCCGTCTCGCGCAGGCCGCGATAGGTCCCGCCCGAGGCCAGGCGCGCGAAATAGGCCGACATCGCCCCCACCGGCGGGGCGATCGACATGTCGTTGTCGTTCAGGATCACGATCAGCCGCGAATGCAGCGCGCCGGCATTGTTCATCGCCTCGTAGGCCATGCCCGCCGACATCGAACCGTCGCCGATCACCGCCACCATGTTGCGGCGCTTCGGAGCGGGCTGGCCCTTGGCCTTGGCCGTCGACTCGTCGAGATCGCGGCCCACCGCCATGCCGAGCGCCGCCGAGATCGAGGTCGAGGAATGCGCCGCCCCGAACGGGTCGTAGACACTCTCCGACCGCTTGGTGAAGCCCGACAGCCCGCCCGGCTGGCGCAGCGTCCGGATCCGGTCCCGCCGCCCCGTCAGGATCTTGTGCGGGTAGGCCTGGTGCCCGACATCCCACACGATCCGGTCGTCGGGCGTGTCGAACACGTGATGCAGCGCCACCGTCAGCTCGACCACGCCGAGCCCCGACCCGAGGTGACCGCCCGTCACCGACACCGCGTCGATCATCTCCAGACGCACAGCGTCCGCCACCGCTTGAAGCTGGCTCTCGGGAAGCGCGCGAAGAGCAGACGTCTCGTCAAGCCCGTCGAGGATCGAGGTTTCTATCCGTGACACCGAAGCAACCTCACGCCCGGAGGGAAGACATGCGCGCAAACTCTTGCGGCAGATGAATATTTTCGAAAGAGCCACAGATCATCACGACCTCCTGGGCTCAGCCGACATCGAGGGGAGCGACCCCCGCCGCGCGCCCATCGGGCCCCAGCGTGATCGTCTGGATCCGCGCCTCGGCCTTCCGCAGCAGGCCTTCGCAATGCCGCTTCAGGGCCTCGCCGCGCTCGTAGATCGTAACCGACTCGTCCAGGGGCACATCGCCCTTCTCGAGCCGACGTACGATCTCCTCGAGCTGTTCGAGCGCCTTCTCGAACGGCAGATCGAGCCCCTCACCGGACGCATTCGAATCGGTTGTCGCCGCCACGGCGGATCGCGCTGCGGTCATCCCAAGCTACCCCTCATTGTGCCGGTCTAAGCCTGCGCCCGCCCGCCCGACAAGCCCAAGGGGGCGTCAGCTGCTCTATCGGCGTGCAGTTCGTCAAGGGTGGCGTCGTTTCGGCCACACTCGATTCGGCACAATTCTAAGCTGGGCCGAGGCCTGTTCTTCACCCCAACGTGAGAACGAACGGGGTTCCCTCGAACGCATCCGCGCCCCGCCCGATCCCAGCGATGGCGGCCGACATCCGTCCCTCGCGCGCCAGTAGCCGGTCGGCGATGTCCACGAACAGGGCGTTGGGCGTCGCCGACGGCGATGCGGCGCGCAGAGCAAGGGCGATCTCGGCCTCGTCCCGTTCCGGGGACAGAGCGCAGGCGGCGATATAGGCCGCTGCCGTGGAGCGGCTGATCCCGGCATAGCAGTGGATCAGCAGCGGACGCTCCCGATCCCATGAAGCGGCGAAATCGAGGATTCGACGCACATGAACCTCGCCCGGAAGGACATGCCCGTCGAGGGGGGCGACGATATCGCTGACTTCGACCACGCAGTGGCGCCCGTCGGCGATGCTGTCGGGCCGGTCGATCGCGGTGCCGACCTTCATCAGCGTCATCAGATGGTTCGCCCCGATGCGTTCGAGGGTCTGGGGCAGTTGTGACAGGGGGCAGACGTGAATGTCCGGCATCAGAAACCGTGGCTAAGAGACTGAAAACGATCGAGGAACCGGGATTGAGCCTCGGCGATGGGCCACGGCTCGATCAAGGCCAGCGCCTCAGGCCCCGTTTCGTCGGGGTGGCCGAAGATGGTACCGGCTTCCTCCTCGGAAAAGCCGGCAAGGCGTGTGGCCTCGAGATAGGCCGCGACCGCATCGGCACGCTTGACGAGGCGACCCTCTTCCTCCGTGGGCTCCGCCAAGCCGAAGCGCCGGCGGATCGCCGCCATCAGGCGCAACTCCACGCTCTTGTAGGACGGGCCGATCGCCGCCTTGAACGGCGAGATGATGTCACCGATCACGTATTCCGGGGCGTCGTGCAGCAGGAATTCGAGACGCTGCATCCGGCTCCGGCCGGGCGCCAGATCCGCCCCGAGAGCCTCGACCAGCAAGGCGTGCTGGGCCACGGAAAACGCGTGCGATCCGGCGGTCTGGCCGTTCCAGCGGGCGACGCGGGCGAGACCGTGGGCGATGTCGGCGATCTCGATATCCTGCGGCGAGGGGTCGAGGAGATCGAGGCGCCGGCCCGATAACATCCGCTGCCAGGCGCGAGGGGCGGTGCTCACCGATCCACCCCCATGGCGGCGCAGGGAGCCTGTCGATGGCAGCCCACCAGATGGTCGTTCACCATGCCTACGGCCTGCATGAAGGCATGAACGATGGTGGGGCCGCAGAAGCTGAACCCTTCTTTCTTGAGGGCGCGGGAGATGGCACGCGAGACCTCTGTCTCGGTGGCGATGCCGGCCCTGTCCGTCGCCCGGCCCTGGATCGGCCTGCCCTCGACGAAGTCCCACAGGAAGCGCGAGAAGCCGGGGCCGCGCTCCTCGATGGCGAGAAAGGCGCGGGCGCCCGCGATGGTCCCGACGATCTTAGCGCGGTTCCGGATGATCCCGGTATCCTGCATCAGCCGCTCGACATCGGCCTGCGTGAACCGTGCGATGGCCTCCGGCTCGAACCCGGCGAAGGCCCGGCGGAAGCCCTCGCGCCGCCGCAGGATGGTGATCCAGGACAGGCCGGCCTGGAACCCGTCGAGGATCAGTTTCTCGTACAAGGCCCGGCCGTCACGCTCGGGCACGCCCCATTCGGTGTCGTGATAGGCGACGTAGACCGGGTCGAGCCCGGCCCACCAGCAGCGCGGGCAGCCGTCGGGATGATGGATCAGGCCTGTGGAATCGTCTGACATGGGATAGAGCGTAATCGGAACGGATCAAGAACGCCAGGAGGCCCGGTCCTCGTCAGAAGCGATCAGGTGCGCATCCCCTCCCGCACGCGGGGAGAGGGCCGCGACGACCCCGTCGTCGGCGCGGCGAGGCGGCAGCCGACGGTGAGGGGGCTCGGCCCAAGGAGCCTCTTCCGAAATCGCCCCCTCACCGTCGCTCCGGCTTCGCCTCCACTCACCGAAGGCACGACGGGGTGCCTTCGGTCCTCTCCCCGCAAGCGGGGAGAGGTGCGCTCACCGGGTGTCATTGTCGCCCCCGATCACCCGGCCGGCGTCACCTCCGGGAAGGCGAAGGTGGCGAAGGAGGGTTTCTCGACACCGAGGATCGTCGCGCCGGCGCGCACCGGCTCGCCTGCGGCGACCGCATCGGCGAGGCGGTCGAGACGGAGCATGGCGAGGCCGCGCGCTCCCGACACGCTCCCGACCGTGCCGAGCCCCCGCGGTCCGGCGGTCACTTCCGCGCCGGAGGTCACGGCCTCCCCGTCGCGGGAGATCACCGGAACGATGCGGGTGCGGGCCGTGCCGCGATGCTGCATGCGCGACACAACTTCCTGGCCGACATAGCAACCCTTCCTGAAATCGACACCGCCGAGTTGGTCCATCAGCGCCTCGTGCGGGAAGGCATCGCCATAGGTGAAGTCGCGTCCGCCCTCGGGAATGCCGAGGGCGATGCGGTGGGCGTGGTAATCCGCCTCCGTGGCATCGGCCGAGAACGCACCCTCGGCAAAGACGAGGCGCTCGCCCAACGCCGCGAGGCGTCCGTCGCGCAGGCGCTCGGTCTCGGAGGTTGTCTCCGCTCCATCCCAGGCGGCGGCGAGCCCCAGGGTCGGATCGACGGCGATCGTCACCTTGGCGCGCAGGCGGTAAAGCGTGAGGCGCTTGGCCAGGGCCGGGGCCTGATCGGCCGGGCAATCCAGGCGGAAGTCGTCGCCGGAGCGCCAGATCAGGAAATCGAACAGGATCTTGCCCTGCGGGGTCAGCAGCCCGCCGAGCCGCGCCTCACCCGGTTCGAGGGTCTCAATATTGCAGGTCACCACGCCCTGGAGGAAGCTCATAGCATCCTCGCCCGCGATGGCGATGACGGCGCGGTCCGGCAGCAGGGCAATCGGCATGACAACTCCTCGACATTCTCCCGCGAAGTCCTCGGCGCGCCAACGTGAAGCTGCGCCGCGAGCCCATCCGCGAGGTACGGCGTTGCACGCCGCGCGAGGCTGACATAAGCCGCCGCCACCCGTGTCTCAACGCCGTTCAGGAGCGACCCCGATGGACCAGCCCTTCGATCTCCTCCTCACAGGCGGCACGATCGTCAATCACGACGGCGAGCACGCTGCCGATCTCGGCATCAGGAACGGGCGCGTTGCCGCCATCGGCGACCTGTCCCGGGCCGAGGGCGAGCGCCAGGATTGCACCGGCCTGCACCTGCTGCCGGGTGTCATCGACACCCAGGTCCATTTCCGCGAACCCGGCCTCGACCATAAGGAAGATCTCGAATCGGGCTCCCGCGCGGCGGTGATGGGCGGCGTGACCGCCGTGTTCGAGATGCCCAATACCAGCCCGCTGACCACCAGCGCCGAGACCCTCGCCGACAAGGTGGCGCGCGGGCACCACCGCATGCATTGCGACTTCGCCTTCTGGGTCGGCGGCACCCACGAGAACGCCCATGAGGTCGCCACCCTCGAGCGCCTGCCGGGTGCTGCGGGGATCAAGGTGTTCGTCGGCTCCTCCACGGGAGCGCTCCTGGTCGAGGACGATGCCGGCGTGACGGAGATCCTGAAGCGCACCCGGCGCCGGGCCGCCTTCCATGCCGAGGACGAACCTATGCTGCGCGAGCGCAAGGGCATGCGGGTGCCGGGCGATCCGTCCTCGCACCCGGTCTGGCGCTCGCCCGAGGCCGCGCTGAAGGCGACGCAGCGCCTCGTGCGGATCGCGCAGGAGACGGGTGCCCGCATCCACATCCTGCACATCTCCACGGCGGAGGAGATGGTGTTTCTCGCCGACCATAAGGACGTGGCCAGCGTCGAGGTGACGCCGCACCACCTCACCCTCGACGGGACCGAGGCCTATGCCCGCCTCGGCACCCTGGTGCAGATGAACCCGCCGGTGCGCGACGCCGCGCATCGCGACGGGATCTGGCACGGGCTGACGCAGGGCGTCGCCGACATCCTCGGCTCGGACCACGCGCCGCACCTGCTGGAGGAGAAGGCCAAGCCCTATCCGGATTCTCCTTCCGGCATGACCGGCGTCCAGACGCTGGTCCCGATCATGCTTGACCATGTCGCCAACGGACGGCTGTCCCTCGCCCGCTTCGTCGACATGACCAGCGCCGGTCCGAAGCGCCTGTTCGGCATCAGCCGCAAGGGCCGGCTCTCGGCGGGCTACGATGCCGACGTGACGGTGGTGGACCTCAAGCGCCGCGAGACCATCCGCAACCCATGGATCGCGTCCAAATGCGGCTGGACCCCTTATGACGGCGTCACCGTCACCGGCTGGCCGGTGGGCACGATCGTGCGGGGAAAGCGGGTGATGTGGCAGGGCGAGCTCGTCGGGCCTTCGAGCGGCGAAGCAGTGGTGTTCGACGAGGCCCTGCCGACGAGGTGAGGCCCACGCTCCAAGGCCGACCCGGCCCATAAACGCATCGAGCCGCCCGGACATGCCCGAGCGGCTCGTTTTTGATCATAGGCTCATCGTCAATGGGCCAGGTGCGGCCCCGTAGCGTGTCTCAATGCTGCGGAGCGGTGGTGAAGGCGCCGCCGCGGATGCGCTCGGGAAAACCCTCGGCATAGCGCGCCGTGGCATCCTCGCCATAGGTCATCACCAATTCCTGGAACGCGGCGAACAGGGCCGCCTGCGCCATGCAATCACCGTCGAGACCGTCGAGACAGCCTTCCGCGAACGCTTCCGAGACGTAGCCGAGGGCTACGCGCTTGTCGTCGAGATCGGCCTCGAAGGGCGCGGGGGCGGTGTCGATCTGCATGGCGATAACATCGGTTGCGCCGAAGAATGGCTCGGCGGATGACCGAAACATAGGCTGAGCTTCGCGCGTCGGGAAGCCAAGAATTGCGAAGCGGTTAACGCCGGCGGTCGAATACGACGAATTTCCTTCAGCCTTGCGCGCTGTATCCCAAGCGCAACATCTCCGCCTCATCCTCCGAAACGGCTGGCCAGGGCGTGCGAAAGCCGTTCCCCTTCAGCGACATAGCGGGACGCAGCCTCGGTCGCCGAAGGCGTGCAGGCCCGGTAGGTGAGGGAGTAACCGCGATACCCTCGGTTATACGCCCCGGCGAGACGGTCCCGCCGGCCGGGCGTCACTCCCTCGGCCTCCATTAACGCCTTCATCCGTGTCGGCCATTCGGCGGCGTCCGGTGCCGCGCACAGGCTGCGCAGGAAGGAGAGGGAGCCGATGATCTCGGAGAGCCGCATCAGGTCCCGGTCGTAGGGAGCGGGCGGCGGCTCGGCGGGGGCAGGGGGCTCCTTGTCCTTCTCGGGGGCCTTCTGCGCGGGTCGCCCTGGGTTGGCGCGCTGCTGAGCCGAAGCGAGATCGGGCATGCCAACCGCGAGGGCGGCGAACAGCAGCACAGGCGACAGGCATCGCCTCACCCACGACACAGCCACGCCCCGTCCTCCGTCGCCCCGAACCTCGTCCGTCAGGCTTACACCGTTTCCCGGCCAAGACGAGGCGCGCGTCGGCCTCATCGTGATTCCGCTTGGCCGCCGAAGCCTGCGACCTGCGCAAAGGCCTCGTCCACCGTGTCCCGCAATCCCGGCGTGGTGGCGAGATCCGCGAGCTCCTCGGGAAGAGCCCAGCGCACGCCGAGAGCTTCGGGACCGGGAGCCGGCTCGCCGCTTGCCCAGAGGGCGGCATGGGGATGGACGACGTAATGATGGCGCACGCGTCCGTCCTCGCCCTTCAGGATGATTTCCGTGGGGGTCAGGGAGCGAACGACCACAGCCGAGACGCCGACCTCCTCGTTCAGTTCGCGCAGGGCGGCCTGCGCCAGAGTCTCACCGGGCTCCACCAGCCCGCCGGGAAGCGTCCAGACTCCGCGAAGGGGCTCGTTGGCCCTGGCGGCCAGCAAGACCCGTCCGTCGCGGATGACGGCGATGGACGCGCCGACAAAGGGACGTGTCGGGAAAAGTCGCCCCTCTGAGCCGTCCTCGCTCGCTGTATCGCTCATGAGGCTCGCCGATTCACGGTTGCGGAGAGATGAGCGCGACCCGGCCGTCGGCGAGGCCGACGAGCAGGCGCGTGCGGGTGCCTTGGCCGATGGCGGCGACGCCAAAGGCGGCAAGGCCAGGCAGGGGAACGCGCTTGACCTCGCGGATGCCGTCCTTCAACGACAGGATCGCCAGGCCGCTCCGATCCGCCACCGGCACAGCGAGTTCCGGGACGCCATCCCCATCGGCATCGACAAGGGCCGACAGATCGGCCCCGCCCTCGCCTGGGGACAGGGTGGTGTAGCCTGGTGCCTCTCCGATCAGGCGAAGGGCTCCACCCTCATAGGCCCAAAGCTGGAGGATACCGGCCCCGTCCGGAGCCGCCACGGCGACGATACGGGGCTGTCCGGCTTTCGAGACGTCGCCGATCGCCGCGAGGGTCAGCGCCTGCCCGCCCGCTCCTGCCTCCTGGACGGGACTTCGGGCAAGGACGGTCCAGGCCTTGTCGGCTTCCGCCGGGGGCTTGCTTACTGCTGCTGCGGTCTTGCCCACAATGGCCAAAGCCGATCCGCCGCTTTGTGCGGTCACCGCGACAACGACCGGCCGACCATCGACGAGTGCGGCAATCGGTCGACGCAGGGCGAAGGCCGCCCCGGCCCCGGCGGCGACGGCGGTGGTCACGATGGGCACGGGCTTCGGGTCGGCGCTCATTCCCACCGGCTGGCGCTCGCGGATGGTGAGCGTGGCCGCGCGTTCGGGCTCGCTGGCATTGGGACGGACGGAATCGGACAGGTAGGCACTGACCGCACCGAGGGTCGCGCGCCGGGTGCCGGGAATGGCGCCGCGCGGCGTCTCGGAAGCGATGAGGCCGTCGATGGCCTCGACACCGAGCAGGGTTGTGGCGACCTTGCCGTCGGCGAGGGTCAGCGCCGCACCGCCCTCGTCGCCCCACAGAACGGCCAGCGGCACATCTTCCACCACCTCGCCCTTCAATCCCTTGGGACGGGCAAGGGGAAGGAGGCCGGAGGTCGCCACCGCAAGGGACACCTCGCTGCCGGGGCCGCGCATGGCACGCGCCCTGAACGGCAGGTCGAGGATCGTCACCACCGGGTCGGCTCGGACCGGCTGCGGGCTCAGGGACGAAGCGACGAGAAGGGAAACCGCGAGGAGCGCCGAGCGCGCACCTCGTTCAGACATGCTGGCCGCCGTTGATGTGCAACTCGGCGCCGTTCACGTAGGACGAGGCCTCCGTGCAGAGGAAGTAGATCGCCTTGGCCACCTCGTCGGGCGTGCCGAGGCGCCGCTGCGGGATGCCGGCCACGATCTTGTCGGTGCCGGGCGACAGGATCGCCGTGTCGATCTCGCCGGGCGAGATCGCGTTCACCCGCACACCGAGGGGCCCGAAATCGCTGGCCATCTCACGGGTCAGGCCGGCGAGCGCCGCCTTCGACGTGCCGTAGGCCGCACCGGCGAACGGATGGACGCGGGAGCCCGCGATCGAGGTGACGTTGACGATGGAACCCTTGGCGCGGGTGAGTTCCTGGCAGAGGCCGCGCGCCAGGAGCAGAGGGGCGAAGACGTTGACCTGGAAGACCTTGCGCCAGTCGCCGAATTCCGTGGCGATGGCGCCGAGGCGCTCGCCATTGGCGCCCTTGGGCGAGATGCCGGCATTGTTGACCAGGGCATGGAGCAGGCCGCCCTCATCCGCCAAGCGTCCGGCCACTTCGGCGACGCCGCGCATCGTATCTTCCGGGTCGGAGAGATCGACCTGGAGGTGATCCTCCGGCCCCATCTCCCACGGACAATTCTCCGGGAAGGCGTGACGCGAACAGGTGATCACCCGCCATCCGGCCGCGGAAAAGCGCTTGACCGTGGCGTGGCCGATTCCGCGGCTTGCGCCCGTCAGCAGCATGACGCGGCGGCGTTCATTGCTCGATATGGCCAAAGCCGTTCCTCAGGATTCGGAGGCGGTGGACAGCCGAGATCATCCCGCCGTGCCATGCCAAGGTCTAAGCCGCGGCGGCCGGGAAATCCAGGGTCGATCCCGCGTCGCAGCAAGACTGGAATCGCTCCAGAAAACTCTTGCCGCGAGGGAGCTTGTCTGGCGGCGGAACTCCAGCCCTCAGGGATAGAGCCTCGCCCCATTCCAGCCGCTGCCGTCCCTGGTGAAGCGGACGCGGTCATGGAGGCGGTAGGGGCCGTCCTGCCAGAACTCGATCGAGACCGGGGCGATGCGGAACCCGGTCCAGTTCTCCGGACGCGGGACCGGCTGGTCCTCGTAGCGGGCCGACAGGGCGGCAACCTCCGCTTCCAGAGTAGCACGGTCCGTGAGGGGGCGTGACTGGCGGCTGGCATGGGCGCCAAGTCGGCTCTCGCGGCGGCGGCTCGCGAAATAGGCATCCGCCTCTTCGAGCGACACATGGCTCACCGGGCCCCGCGCGCGCACTTGGCGGCGCAGACTCTTCCAATGCAGGACCAGGGCGGCCTGCGGGTTCTGCGCCAGCTCCTCGCCCTTGGCCGAGTCGACATTGGTATAGAAGACGAAGCCGCGCTCATCGACGCCCTTCAGCAGCACCATCCGTACGTCCGGCAGCCCGTCGGAGCCGGCCGTGGCGAGGGCCATGGCGTTCGGATCCTCGGGCTCCGCGCGTTCGGCCTCGCCCATCCAAGTGGCGAACAATGCCCAGGGGTCTGTGGACAGTGTGAAGTCTCCAGCGGCCCCGAGGGGGGACGAGGCGGGTGAGACAATGCCGGACGGGGCCGGCTCATCGATCCTTAACCGATCCAAGGCGTAATCCTGTGAGTGAGATCCGGGTCGGGGGCACCGACGTGGGACACGATTTGTCGTCGTTCAAGTCACGTCGTGAGAACAGGTGTAATGCGTCGGAGCGAGAGTAAAGCCCTACCCGCCGTCACCCGTGACGGCGCCGCACCCTGCTTCGCCCGCGTCCGATGCACCGCCATGCTGATGTCGGGGGGCGTGGCGGTGGCCTTGTCACTCGCCGGCTGCGGCATTCCGATCCTCACTTTCCAAAGTGAGAGCAAGGCGGAACCGGAAGTGACTGTCCCGGAGCCCCTGGTCACGGGAAGCATCGACAAGCGCCCGAAGAGCTTCGGCAACGAGATGAGCGACGAGGATTGGCGCCGGGCCCATGCGGCTCTGGCGGTGGCCCTCGATCCACAGGGCAACGGCCGTCCGGTCAAATGGGACAACCCGGATTCGTCCCTGCGCGGATCGATCAGCCCAACGGGACTTCCCTATGTGGCCAACGAGCTGATCTGCCGCGACTTCCTCGCCTCGGTCATCGCCCCTGTCCGCAGCCGCTTCGTTCGCGGCACCGGGTGCAAGCCTTCAGGGGGAGAGTGGGAATTGACCCGCGTCCGCATGGCGAAAGCGAAAGGGTAGGGGCAAGATCGTCCGCCGCCAGGGATCGTCCGGCGGACCCATGGGTTGACGCCTGGATCGAACCGTCGAATCCTGTCGAACGACCGTTGCAAAGAAGCAACAGCCATTCCACATAGCGGAAGATTTCGACAGGGAGCGGGCATGAGCCCGGCCCCGTGCGGCACCGAGACCGATAACAGACGATGCGCAATCCCTACGACGTGCTGGGTGTGGCCAAGGGCGCCAGCGAGGCCGACATCAAGAAGGCCTATCGCAAGCTCGCCAAGGCCTACCACCCCGACACCAACAAGAACGATGCCAAGGCCAAGGACCGTTTCTCGGAGGCAAACAGCGCCTACGAGATCCTCGGCGACGCGACCAAGCGCGCCCAGTTCGATCGTGGCGAGATCGACTCCGACGGCAGGCCTCGTGCGCCATCCGGCTTCGATGGGTTCGGCGGCTTCGGTGGCGGCCCGGGCGGCGCCCGCTCCGCGGGCTTCGACTTCGAGAGCGCCGCGCGCAGCCGGGCCGGTGGCGGCGGGATCGGCGAGGATATCTTCTCGCACCTGTTCGGCGACACGTTCCGGGGCGGTGCCGGTGGCGGTCCGGGCGCGAGGGGACCGATGAAGGGCGAGGATCTCTCCGCCGAACTCTCCGTGACCCTCGAACAGGTGGCGAGCGAGGAGAAGCTGCGGATCTCGCTGGGCTCACGCGACGTGGACGTGGTGATCCCCAAAGGCGTCGTGGACGGGCAGACCATCCGCCTGCGTGGCCTCGGCAACCCGGGCGGGCCACGCTCCTCGCCGGGCGACGCCCTCCTGACCATCCGCATCCTGCCGCATCCGCGCTTCACCGTGGAGGGGGCGGATCTGCGCACCTCCGTCGACCTCGCCCTCGAGGATGCGATCCTCGGCGGCCCGATCCGCGTGCCCACCCTCACCGGCGCGGTCGAGATGCGTGTTCCGGCCATGACGAGTTCGGGCCGGACCTTCCGCCTGAAGGGCAAGGGCCTGCCGAAGAAGGATGGCACCCGCGGCGATCTGTTCGCCACCACGGCGATCTCGCTGCCCGCGAGCGAGGACGAGAACCTCATCGCCTATGCCAATGCGCGTCGAGCGGCCCGCACCGGCACTGGACAGGCGTAGGCCCGGACTTCCGTCACCGGCGCACCTCCGCTAAGGATGCCTCGGCGCGAGCGCTTCCCCCCAGGTCCGGACGGGTCCGCTCCGGCGCGCGACGGCCTCTCGCTCAGGTGACCCATGGCGGATACGAACCCGGTACACGATCACGTCGGCGGCCTGCTCGCCGGGAAATGCGGTCTGGTGCTCGGTGTCGCCAACAACCGGTCCATCGCCTGGGGCATCGCCAAGAGCGCCCATGCGCATGGCGCCAAGCTCGCCTTCAGCTACCAGGGTGATGCGCTGAAGAAGCGGGTCGAGCCGCTGGCGCGCGAGCTCGATGCCCATGTGGTGGGGCATTGCGACGTCACCGACGGCGCCTCCATCGATGCCGTCTTCGCTGAAGCCGGCCGTGTCTTCCCGCAGGGGATCGACTTCGTCGTCCATTGCATCGCCTTCTCCGACAAGGACGAGCTGACCGGCCGCTATGTCGAGACCTCGGAGGCGAACTTCACCAAGTCGCTGATGATCTCCTGCTACTCGTTCACGGCGGTGGCCCAGCGGGCCGAGAAGCTGATGCCCAATGGCGGCTCGCTCCTGACCCTGACCTATTACGGCGCAGAGAAGTGGATGCCGCATTACAACGTCATGGGCGTCGCCAAGGCGGCGCTGGAAGCCTCCGTGCGCTATCTCGCGGCCGATCTCGGCCCCTCGAAGATCCGCGTCAACGCCATTTCGGCGGGGCCGATCAAGACGCTCGCCGCCTCCGGCATCGGCGATTTCCGCTACATCCTCAAATGGAACGAATACAACGCGCCCCTGCGGCGCACGGTGACCATTGAGGAGGTCGGCGAGACCGCGTCCTATCTCATCTCCGACATGTCGCGCGGCATGACGGGCGAGATCCTCCATGTGGATGCCGGCTACCACGTGGTCGGCATGAAGAACCCGGAAGCCCCGGACCTGAGGCTCGACAGCAAGGAGTGAGGTGGGCCGCGAGCGTTTCGCGCCGTCCGCCCCGGGCGAGTAGGGCGGAACACCGACCCGGTCCGGGGCCGCTTTCCGCCGAGGCCCCGTCATCGTGAAGACTCGCCCTGACTTCGATGACGCGGCCTCCGCCGGGATCATCACCTCCGACCAGGCACGCGCCCTCGCCGCCTTCTACGCCGCGCAGCCGGGCCGCGGCGCGGCCTTCGATCTCACCCATGTGCTCTGGTATGCCGGCGCCCTGGTGGTCATCGGGGCGATGGGCCTGTTCTCGACCCTAGCCTTCGGGCTGATGGGCGGACCGGCCCTCACCGCCACCGCCCTGGTCTACGCCGCCGCCTTCGTCGCCGCCGGGCGGCACCTTCGCATCGCATACGATCTGCCGGTCCCCGGCGGCCTCCTCATCGCCTGCGCCGTCGCCATGACGCCACTCGCCGTCTACGGTCTGCAGGAGAGCTGGGGTTGGGGCGAGCAGGGCCGGCCGGGCGCCTATCGCGACCTCTTCGCCTGGATCAAGGGCGGCTGGGTGCCCATGGAAGCGGCGACGCTCGTGGCCTCGGCCATCGCCCTGCGCGCCACGCGCTTCGGTTTCATCACGGTGATCGCGGCGGTGGCCCTATGGTTCCTGTCCATGGATATCGGCCTCTGGGCCACGGGGCCGGATCTCGACTGGGAAACCCGCCGGACGATCTCGCTCTGGTTCGGATTCGGCCTCATCGCCTTCGCCTGGGCCGTGGACCTGTGCCAGAAGCGGACGGATTACGCGTTCTGGCTCCATGTTGCAGGCATCCTCACCTTTTGGGGCGCGGTGACGTGGCAATTCTCCGACAGCGAGGTTGCGAAGGCACTCTACGCCCTGATGAACGTCGCACTCATCGGCCTCGCCATTTTCCTCTCGCGGCGGATCTACGCGGTGTTCGGCGCCATCGGCGTGGCGCTCTATCTCGGCGATCTGGCGAGCCGGGTGTTCAAGGACTCGCTGCTCTTCCCCTTCGCGTTGTCGCTCATCGGTCTAGGCCTGATCGGCCTCGGTATCCTCTACCAGCGCCATGCCGACAGGATCGGCGGGGCGATGTTACGGTCGCTGCCGGGATCTCTCCGGCGCTGGCGGCCCGACCACGGCGACAGGGCATGACCAGCTGAGCATGAGAGCCCCAGTCACGCGTCGTCGGCTTCCGCGAACTCTCCCGACAGCTTGAGCCCCTCGATCCAGGTCGCCCCCTCCCGCTTGACCACCCGGCGGGGCGATACGCCGCCCTGCTTTCCGATGGCGTCGGCCAGCCGCTCCGAATGGGTCACCAGCCAGACCTGTGTGCGACGCGACGCGGTCACGATCATTCGTGCCAGGGGATCGAGCAGGTCCGGGTGGAGGCTCGTCTCCGGCTCGTTGAGGGCGATGAAGGGCGGGAGCCGGTAGGCGAGGAGGGCCCCGGCGAGGGCGAGGTAGCGAAGCGTCCCGTCCGACAGTTCGGCGGCCTCGAACACGCGCTTGGGGTAGTCGGGAAAGACCATCCCGAAGCTCGCCTCGCGGCCGGGCGACGGGATGACGAGGCGCGCGCCGGGGAAGGCATCGGCCACCGCCCCGTCGAGATCGACGGTGTCCTCGCGGATGTGCCGGAGGGTGGCGAAGACGGCGGCGAGGTCGGATCCGTCCGACGACAGGGTCGGCGAGGTGACGGCGAGGCAGGGCCGGCGCAGGGCCGAGGCCGCGTCGGTGCGGAAATCGTGGTGGAAGCGCCAATCCAGTAGCGCATGCCGAACGAGATGCAGTTCGGGAAACGCCACCGCGTCCTGAAGTGCCGCGAGCGCGGTTTCGGTGGCGAGGAGACTCGAGCCGAGCGAGCGCTTACGGCCGTCATCGCCGCGCACGAAGCCGGAAGGCCCGTCACGCTCGAGCATGACCGCCGGCCGCCGGCCCGACAGGACGGTGAGCCGCTCCCGCTTGATCTGCGGTTCGAGCCGGAAGGCCGCTCCCCTGGGGCCGTCCTCCGACTGGGGCACCAGACCGACCTCGATCTCGTATCCGTAGGCGACGGACGCAGCCTCGTCGCCGAGCTCGACGGACCATCCCACCCGCACCGGCCCCTTGCCGCTGCGTGGTCCGGCCCAGACGACCGAGTCCATCCCGCCTTCCGCCGCGAGATCACGCACCAGCGTGCCGGCGGCGGCGGCCTGCAGGCGTTCGAGCGCCCGGTAGAGGTTGGTCTTGCCGACACCGTTGCCACCGATGAACACGGAGAGAGCTTCCACCGGGAAGCCGATACGCCTGAGGGACCGATACCCGGTGGAGGAGATGTTACGGACGGTGAGCATGGGGCCGCCTTCGCCGAAGATGCGGGGCCAGTCGAAGCGCATGCGGCCATCGCGAGCAAGCGCTCGGGAGGGTCAGGCGGTGCTTGCATCTCCCTGCAGCCGGGGTTTCCAATCTTCCACCTGCCCCTTGTCGAGGCGTCGTGCGGCAAGGGTTCGCCAGGACGTCGACAGGGACGGCAGGGCGGCGATCTCAGCCAGCGCCGCCCGATCGAGCCGGTCGACATAGAAGACCCGGAGCAGCCGCGACAGCGGCCAGTCCGGGTGCGCCCGTTCCACCAGCGCGAGATCGTCTCCCGCCCCGACCGTGCCAGTCTCGATGATGCGGTAATACCAGCCGGTCCGCCCGGTCTTCTGCACGCGCACGGCCATGTCGGTCACGCCAAACCGGGCGTTCAGCTTCCAGCACGGCTGACGGGCTTGGCTCACCTGGAGCAGGGCGGTACCGGCGCGCCAAAGGTCACCGATGCAGATGTCGGCCTCGGTGAGCCCGTGGGTCGAGAGATTTTCGCCGAAAGCACCCGGCCGCTCGAGCAGGGCTGGCGCTCCGGGAAGGTCGGCTCGCCAGGCCGGAGCATGATCGAGGGGATAGTGATGGACGGCCTTCTCCGGCCCGCCATGGTTACGACGATCCGCCTGCTCATCGCCGTCCAGCCCCTCGAACCCGATCCGTACAGGGCCGGCCGAGGTCGACTTATCGATGCCACTGGGCTTCCCGGTCGAAGCCAGAGGCGCGACCCGCCCCACCAGCACGGCCTCGATCGTCACACGCATGGTCGGCTCCCACCGAAGTCACCTACGACAAACCATCAGACAACTTGTTGTCTCATGGATACCTCGTTGTCCCTCGGTCTTCGATTTGTCAACGGCCCATCGCGTTGCCGACCCGGTGAAAGCCGGTCATGTGGGGGCATGTCCGTCGCACAACGCATCCGGGCGCTTCGACGCCGCAGCCATCTCACCCTCGATGCCCTTGCCGCCCGCGTCGGGGTCCACAAGGGCCACCTGTCGCGCATCGAGCGCGGTCAAAAGGCTCCATCCCTGGCCACGTTGGAGGCCATCGCGATGGGGCTTGGGGCGAGCATGTCCGAACTGTTCGGGGAGAAGGCCGCCGCAGACGACGTGATCGTCGCGCGCGCCGGGGCCAGGACCACGACCCGTGACGCCGGTTATGCGGTTCACGCTCTGCTGCCGGCCGAGGCGGGACGGGCCGCCGCTCTGTACATGGTCGAACCGGGCGAGACGTTCCTCACCGAGGATCGTCCTACCCATGGCGGCCAGGAGATCGCTTATGTCCTGGCAGGGGAGGTTGAACTTGTCGTGGCGGACCGCAGCGTCATCCTCGGTATCGGCGACTGCGCCACCTACGATGGCGGCCTGCCGCACCGTCTACGCCGCCTCGGCAGCGCACCGGCATCGGTGCTGGTGATCATCACCGGCTGAGGCCACGCAGCGGCATCGTCCCCCCTCAATCCGGCACCGTCAGCTCGGCGATGCCCGGCTGAGCGTCCGGATAGCGCGGGTCCATCGCCTCCAGGGTGTTGGCGATGGTGCGGGCGACGAGGAGGTTGCGGTACCATTTGCGGTTGGCCGGCACCACGTGCCAGGGCGCGTGCGGGGTGGAGCAACGGGTCAGGGCATCCGTGAAGGCGCTCTGATAGGCGTCCCAGGATTGGCGCTCGACGAGGTCGGCCGCATCGAATTTCCAATGTTTCTCGGGGTCGGCGATCCGCGCCTCCAGGCGCTCCTTCTGCTCGTCCTTCGAAATATGCAGGAAGAACTTCAGCACGGTGACGCCCGACAGGGTCAGCATCCGCTCGAAATCGTTGATGAGGTCGTAGCGCGGCCGCCATACGTCCTCCGGCTCCAGGGATTTCACCCGCACCACGAGCACGTCTTCGTAATGGCTGCGGTTGAACACGCCGATCATGCCGCGCCCCGGCACCTTGGCGTGGTAGCGCCAGAGGAAGTCGTGATCGCGCTCCTCTGCGCTCGGAACCTTGAACGACCACACCCGGCACCCTTGCGGGTTCACCCCCTCGAAGACCGAGCGGATGGTGCCGTCCTTGCCGCCGGTATCGATGGCCTGAAGCACCACGAGGAGGCTGCGCCGATGTTCGGCATAGAGCCGCTCCTGCAACGCCTGGATGCGGCCATGCTCGACGAGGAGCGCCTGCTTGGACGCCTCCTTGTCGAGCCCGCCATCGGCATCGGCGTCGATCGCGGCCAGATCCAATGCTTCGCCCGGCTGAACCGTGACGATGCCCGCCGCGGCGCAGGAGGCGATGGAGGCCGTGTCGATCGGGCTCGCGCGGTCGGGATACCGCATCGCCGAACGAGCCCAGGCCGCGGAGGAGGGCGGCTTGTCCGATTCGGGCCGGCGGGCCGGCGGCTTGGGTTTATGTCGACCCATGTCGTCCGATTGGCCCGAATGCCGCTTGCCGCGCTTCTTCGACATGATCACAACTCACCTTATACGATATTCAATCGATGCAGCGGGCACCGCATGGGCGAGCCGCCTCTCCGGGAAGGCGACCCGCCGATGCCCGTAACGCGTGGAGCAACCTTGAGCGCGACAACGATCCGCGGCCTTGGCCGTTCCGGGGCAGCGCGGCACGCCGCCATGGCCGGCCGGCGCGCATGACGGTGTATTTCATCCGGCACGGCCAGACCGACTGGAACGCGGCCGGCCGACTCCAGGGCCAGCGCGACGTGCCCCTGAATGCCACGGGCCTGGGCCAGGCGGAAAGCGTGGCCGAGCGCCTGAAAGCCGTAGCGGGCGACAGCCTCAGCGAGGCCCGGTTCGTCGCGAGCCCGCTCCAGCGCACACGGCAGACGATGGAAGTCCTCCGGGCCCGCCTCGACCTCGCACCGCAGGACTACGCCGTCGATGCTCGGCTGAAGGAAATCAACTTCGGCACCTGGGAAGGCTCGACCTGGGCCGAGATCCGTCGGCGTGACAGCGGCAGCGCCCTGGCGCGGGACCGCGACCGTTGGGGCTACCGCCCGCCCGGCGAGCATGGCGAAAGCTATGCCATGCTGGTGGAACGGGTGAGACCGGCGATCGCCGGGTTGCAGCGGCCGGCGGTCATCGTCGCTCATGGCGGCGTCGCCCGCGCGATTCTGGTGGTCCTGGGCTATGCCAGCATCCGCGAAGCACCCCGGATGGCGATCCGCCAGGGCAGCGTCCTCGTCCTGGACCGGGCCCGCTGGCACTGGGCCTGACGTGCTTTCTCCGTGAAGACCAGTTCTAGGCGGCTCGGCAAACGTGCTAGAGGGCGCGACCACATCGGGGCGCCGCGTTTTCGGCACGATCCGGGCGCCTAACCCGGTCAAAAGGACGGCCTCGCAGCGGCGGGGCCGGCAGCGGAGCATCGGATGAGCAGTCTCGCCGAGACGACCCGGCCTCGGGCGGAGTCGTTTGTGGACAAGGCCGAATGGGGCGAGACCGGGTCGCATAGCGGCGGCGGAGCGCCGGAGCGTAAGGCCGTACTACGCGGGGAGAGCCGCCCGGACCTCATCCGGGACGAGGTTCTGGGAGAGATCTTTTCCGACAGCGCCCGCCTGCGCCCGGACCATCCCGCCATCATCGACGGCGCGAGCCGGGACGCGGCCGGCCGTCATCCCGCCTTCTCCTATGCCGAGGTCGAGACTCGCGCGGGCGCCATCGCCCGCGGCCTCGCGCATCGCGGAATCGGCCCCGGCGACGTCGTCGGACTCTGGATGGCGCGGGGACCCGACCTGCTGATCAGCCAGATCGGGATCACGATGTCGGGAGCGGCCTGGCTGCCCTTCGACGCCGAGGCACCGGCCGATCGCGTCGCCGTCTGCCTAGACGATGCGGAGGCGAAGCTGCTCCTGGTCTCGCCCGCCCTCGCGCCCCAGGCGCCGGCAGCTAGGCCGGCCCTGACCCCGGAGGCGCTTCTCGCCGAAGTGCCGGCGGATGCGCCCAGTCCCGACCCGCGCGGCGCCGGCCTGACCCCCGCGCATCCCGCCTACCTGATCTACACGTCCGGCTCGACCGGGGTGCCGAAAGGCATCGTCATCAGCCACGCCAACATCTGCCACTTCCTGCGCTCGGGGAACGCGCTGTACGGGATGCGGCCCGACGACGTGGTGTTCCAGGGCGCCTCGGTGGCGTTCGATCTCTCCATGGAGGAGATCTGGGTTCCCTATCTGGTCGGCGCGACGCTGTTCGTCGCCAGCCCGGCGATGATGGGCGATGTCGAGGCGCTGCCCGACATCCTGACACGAAACCGCGTCACCGTGCTCGACACGGTGCCGACGCTGCTCGCCATGCTGTCACAGACGCTGCCGAGCGTCCGCCTCGTGCTGCTGGGCGGCGAGGCCTTGCCGGAGCCCCTGGTCGCCCGCTGGGCCACGGGATCGCGAAAGCTGTTCAACACCTACGGTCCGACCGAGGCCACTGTGGTGGCCACCGCCGCCGAGATGCGGCCGGGCGAGCCCGTCACGATCGGCGGGCCGATCCCGAATTATTCCGTCTATGTGGCCAGCGAGAGCCTGGACCTGCTCGGCCCCGGCCAGCAGGGAGAACTCCTCATCGGCGGCCCGGGCGTGGCGGCGGGCTATCTCCAGCGGCCCGAGCTGACGGCGGAGAAATTCGTCGCCAACCCGTTCCCCTCCGACGGGACCGACCCGGTACTCTACCGGTCGGGCGACGCGGTCTCCCTCGATGCGCAGGGGCGGATCGTCTTCCACGGCCGCATCGACGACCAGGTCAAGATCCGCGGATTCCGGGTGGAGCTCGGCGAGATCGAATCCCGCATCCAGGCACAGGCCGGCATCAACCAGGCGGCGGTGGTCCTACGCCAGGACGATGGCGTCGACCGCCTCGTCGCCTTCCTGATCCCCGAGCGGGGAACGGAATTCGACAAGGCCGCCCTGCGCCACACCCTCGCCGAACAGATGCCGCCCTACATGGTGCCGGGGCATTTCGAGGTGGTGGAGGTGCTGCCGCGCCTGACCTCGGGCAAGGTCGATCGCAAGGCTTTGCGCATCGCGACCCTCACCATCGCCGACCTGTCCGGCGAGCAGGAGTTGCCCGACAACGAGACCGAAGCGGCGATGCTGGCCGCCGCCAAACAGGTTTTCGGCAACCAGCCGATTCCGTTCGAGGCCGATTTCTTCGCCGATCTCGGCGGCCACTCGCTGCTCGCGGCCCGGTTCGTCGGCGCCGTGCGCGAGGCGCCCGCCCTCGCGGCCATCACCCTGCAGGACGTCTATGCCCGGCGCACCCTCCGGGCCATGTCGGAGGCGCTGATCGAGCGCACCGGCGGCGTCGGCACCCAGATGGCCGTGCGTGACCTCGGATTCGTGGCGCCGCCGCTCCTGCGCCGCATCCTCTGCGGGACCGCGCAGGCCATCGCCCTGCCATTCGTCATCGCGCTCGCCACGTCGCAATGGCTCGGAATCTTCGTCACCTACCTGCTGCTCACAGGCGGTTCGCTCGGCTTCTTCGGCGAGATCGCTGTGCTGCTGCTGGTTTATATCGGCATCAACGCCGTCACCGCCTGCATCGCGATCAGCGCCAAATGGCTGATCCTCGGGCGGACCAAGCCCGGCCGCTACCCCCTCTGGGGCGTCTATTATTACCGCTGGTGGCTGACGCAGCGGCTGACCCCGCTCGTCCACGTGAAATGGCTCCAGGGTTCGCCCGCCATCGCCATCTACCTGCGACTCCTCGGCGCGAAGATCGGTGCCGATGCCCTCATCTCCGATATCGAGGTTGGCGCGCCCGACCTGCTCAGCGTCGGAGAAGGGGCCTCCCTCGGCGGCCGCCTCGTCATCGCCAATGCCGAAGTGGTGGGCCACGAACTCATCATCGGCACCGTCAGCATCGGCGCCGATGTGGCCATCGGCACGTCCTGCGTCATCGGCCCGGACACGACGATCGGCGATTTTGCCGAGATCGCCGATCTCACCACGATCCCCACCGGCACGGTGGTGGAACGCGCCGAGCAATGGGACGGCTCACCCGGGCGCAAGGTCGGCATGGCCGACCCTTCCGTCCTGCCCGAGGCCGCCCGGGCCTCGCCCCGCCGGCGCGCCGGCTTCCTCGCCGTCTACGCCTTCCTGCTCGCCGCCATCCCGGCCGTGGGTCTGCTGCCGATCTTCCCCGCGTTCTACATCTTCGACCAGCTCAGCGATTCACTCAGCGACATCACCGATATCGACTACCACTGGTATCTGCCGCTGCTGACCTGGCCCACCGCCATGCTGATGACGGCGGGCACGGTGCTCCTCATCGCCGGCATCCGCTGGCTGGTGCTGCCGCGGGTCTCGTCCGGCACCTACTCGGTGCATAGCGGATTCTACCTGCGCAAATGGGCCGTGGCGCTCGCCGCCGAGGTGACGCTGGAGACACTCTCATCACTCTTCGCCACCGTCTACATGCGGGCCTGGTACCGGCTGATGGGCGCGCGGATGGGGCAGGGGGCGGAGATCTCCACCAACCTCGCCGGACGCTACGATCTGGCGGATGTCGGCGCGCGCAACTTCATCGCCGACGAGGTCGTGTTCGGTGAGGAGGAAATCCGCCGAGGCTGGATGCACATGCATCCCGTGAGCACCGGGGCCCGCGTCTTCGTCGGTAACGACGCGGTGGTGCCACCGGGCGCCGTGATCCCCGACGACATGCTGGTGGGCATCAAGTCGAAGCCGCCCGCCAACGACCTGATGGCGCCGGGGGATACCTGGTTCGGCTCGCCGCCCATCAAACTCCCCTCGCGCCAGAAGGTCGATCTCGGCTCCAACGCGCAGACCTACGAGCCCGGCATCGGGCCGAAGTTCCGGCGCGGCATCTTCGAGGCCTTCTCCACCTCGTTCTCGCCGATGCTGTTCATCACCCTCGCGATCTTGGCCATCGACTTCTACTTCTACCCCGCCATCCTGGCTCAGGACTGGACCGGCCTCGCCGTCAGCTTCGTCGTCGTCAGCGTCGCCATCGCCTTCATCCAGTCCTTCACGGTGATCGGGGTGAAATGGCTGCTCATGGGGGCCTACCAGCCCGGCATGCAGCCGATGTGGTCATGGTGGGCCATGCGCACCGAGGCGGTGGCCGTGCTGTACTGGGGCTTGGCCGGCAAGGTTCTGCTGGAGCACCTGGTCGGCACGCCGTTCCTGCCCTGGATGCTGCGCCTGTTCGGCGCGAAGATCGGCCGTGGCGTCTGCATGCTCACCACCGACATCACCGAGTTCGACTGCGTCACCATCGGCGACTATTCGGTGATCAATCGGACCTCGGCCCTGCAGACGCATCTCTACGAGGACCGGATCATGAAGGTCGGCCGCGTGGTGGTGGGTAAGGGCGTTTCGGTAGGGGCCTTCTCGACGGTTCTCTATGACACCAAGGTCGGCGATTATGCCCGCCTGCGCCCGCTCACCATCGTGATGAAGGGCGAATCGATCCCGGGCCATTCGGAATGGGAAGGCGCGCCGGCAGTGCCGGTGATTCATGCAAAGACGGCGGGGGCCTGACTCGGGGCCTGCTCTTCCCGTTGGACGGTCCGCAAAAAGCTGTAGGATGACGCCATGAACAATATGGCACCTGTTTCACTTCCAAACCTGCAGGGCCTCGTCGGGACGTGGCGGCGGTTCGGCCAGGTCGGTCCCGTCTACGAGATCGTCAGTGTGGGCGATACGCCTGCGGATGGCGATCGGATCGTGCGCGTTCGCGTGCTGGAGACCAGCGAGGAGATCAATTATCGACTCGCTGACGTCTTGGACGATCCCAGAGAGCGCTGATGTTCGCCATTGCGTTCGATCTCGTGGTCGCAGAGGCTCAGATCCATCATCCCAAAGGCGTGTCGCAAGCCTATACTGACATCCGCACCACGCTTTCCGGGCATGGTTTTCGACTGGGTGCAAGGAAGTCTCTACACCAGCAAGGACGAGGATCTGGCTAAGCTGTTCTCGGCCATCACGGCCCTGAAGGGGCTGAGCTGGTTTCCCCGATCCGTGCGCGACATCAGGGCCTTCCGTGTCGAGCAATGGTCGGATTTCACCGCCTTGATCAAGGGTTAGGCGAAGCCCGGCATGTCTCGGCCGATTGCCGGGCATGACGTTCCTCCGATCGAAAAAAGCCGGCGGAGCTTGGCGCCACGCCGGCTTTTTTTAAAGAAGAATCGCTGGCGACGGATCGATCCCGTCCGTTTGTCTCACCCTACCTGCTCTTTCGGGCCGAGCCTCTTGTCGAGATAGGTGTCGACCGTCTGGGTCAGCTCGTCGACCTTGCCGTCGAAGAAGTGGTTGGCGCCCTCGACCACCTGATGCTCGATGATGACGCCCTTCTGCACCTTCACCTTCTCGATGACCGGCATCACCTCGCGGGCCGGAGCCACCCGGTCCTCGGAGCCGTGGACGAACAGGCCGGAGGACGGGCAGGGGGCCAGGAAGGTGAAATCGTAGCGGTTGGCCATGGCAGCGATGGAGATGAAGCCCTCGATTTCGGGGCGGCGCATGAGCAGCTGCATGCCGATCCACGAGCCGAACGAGACGCCGGCGATCCAGCAGGCCCGCGCCTCGGGATTGACCGACTGCACCCAGTCGAGCGCCGAGGCCGCATCGGACAATTCACCCGTGCCATGGTCGAAGTTGCCCTGGCTGCGGCCGACGCCGCGGAAATTGAAGCGGAGCGCCGCGAAGCCGCGATTGGCGAAGGTATAGAAAAGATTGTACACGATCTGATTGTTCATCGTCCCCCCAAACTGGGGATGCGGATGCAGCACGATCGCGATCGGCGCGCCCTTCTTCTTGGGTGCCTGGTAGCGCCCCTCGAGACGGCCGGCGGGTCCGGTGAAGATGACTTCGGGCATGGTCTTTCCAAAACTCCTGGCGCCGCTCGCTGAAAGCAACCCATCCTGTCGGCCAACGCGCCTTGACTCGGAGCGCCGCACTCTTAAAAACGCTCTTAGAATAATTCTAGGTGATTAGAATAATTCTAAACTGACTCGTTTCCAGAGACTTGGGATCGGTCGCCCCTCGAGGCTCGGCGCTTGGCGAAGACGTGTGGTGCCGGGGCCTTAGCATGATGACGGGGGGCAAAAGCAAGGAAATGTGGGTTCGGGCCTTGACCAACGCATGACTATTTCGCGCGCCTATCTCGATCACAACGCGACATCTCCGGTTCGTCCGGAGGTGGCGGTAGCGGTCGCGCGCGCGCTGGAACTGCCCGGCAACCCCTCGTCGATCCATCACGAGGGCCGTGCCGCCAAGGCTGCGTTGGAGGCCGCGCGCGACCAGGTCGCCGCCCTGATCGGCGCTGGCCAGAGCAGCGTCATCTTCACCAGCGGCGGCACCGAGGCGGCGAATGCAGTCCTGTCGGGCGCTCTGATCAGGACCGGAGCCGCGGCGCCGACACGTCTCCTGATGAGCGCCACCGAGCATGCCTGCGTCGGGGCGGGACACCGCTTCGCGCCCGGATCGGTGGAGATCGTACCGGTTCACCCCTCCGGCCTGATCGACTTGGCCGCACTGAAGCAGGCCCTGGAGCGAGCGCGCGACGAATCGGTGCTGGTCTCCGTCCATGCGGCCAACAACGAGACCGGCGTGGTCCAGCCCCTCGCCGAGATCGTCGCCCTGGCCAAAGCGCATGGCCGTGCCCTCGTCCATAGCGACGCAGTGCAGGCGGTGGGGAAGATCCCTCTCGATTTTGCGGGGCTCGGCCTCGATGCCCTCACCCTGTCCGGACATAAATTCGCCGCGCCGAAGGGCACCGGCGCGATCGTGCTCGCCGAAGGCGTCGCGCTGGATCGGGCTTTCATCCGGGGCGGCGGCCAGGAATCGCGGCAGCGCTGCGGAACCGAGAACCTGCCGGGTCTCGTCGGCCTCGGCGAAGCGGCGCGGATCGCTCGGGTGCATCTGGCCGGCATCGATGCCGACCTCCGAAACGGGACGGAAGCCGCCCTTCGTCGCATCGCCCCGGATGCCGTCGTCTTCGGGAGCGGTGCGCCAAGGCTCCCCAATACCCTGTGCTTCGCCGTGCCGGGACTCGATGCGGCAACGGCGCTGATGGCGCTGGATCTCGCCGGCATCGCGATCTCGTCCGGATCGGCTTGCTCATCGGGCAAGGTCGGCCGCTCGACCGTTCTGGCCGCCATGGGCGTGAGCCCCGCGCTGGCTGCGGGGGCGCTCCGCGTCAGTTTCGGCTGGAACAGCGCGGAAAGCGACCGCTCACGCTTCCTTACGGCCTTCGAACGGCTGGTGGGGACCCTATATCAACGGCGAGGGCAGGCGGCCTGAAGCGCCGCCCATCCCAAGCCATCCTCTCGCGAAAACCCCCGGCCCTTGACGCCGGTGTAGGTCAGGAGACGTGCAATGCCTGCAGTGCAGGAAACCATCGACCGGGTCCGCTCGATCGACCTCGACCAGTACAAGTACGGGTTCGAGACCACGATCGAGATGGAGAAGTCCGCCAAGGGCATCTCCGAGGACGTGATCCGCTTCATCTCGGCCAAGAAGGACGAGCCCGAATGGATGCTGGCCTGGCGCCTCGACGCCTACAAGCGCTGGCAGACCATGCAGGAGCCCGACTGGGCGCGGGTCTCCTATGACAAAGTCGATTACAAGGACATCTACTACTACGCGGCGCCCAAGCGCCCGGCGGCGATGTCTCTCGACGAGATCGACCCCGAAATCCTGAAGACCTACGAGAAGCTCGGCATTCCCCTGCGCGAGGTCGAGGTGCTGGAGGGCATCGCCCCCGAGCGCCGGGTCGCCGTCGACGCGGTGTTCGACTCGGTCTCGGTGGCCACCACCTTCAAGGCCGAATTGTCGAAGGCCGGCGTGATCTTCATGCCGATCTCGGAAGCCATCCGCGAATACCCGGACCTCGTGCGGAAGTATCTCGGCTCGGTCGTGCCCGTGACCGACAACTTCTTCGCGACCCTGAACTCCGCCGTCTTCTCCGACGGCTCGTTCGTCTACATCCCGCCGGGCGTGCGCTGCCCGATGGAGCTCTCGACCTATTTCCGCATCAACGAGCGCGACACCGGCCAGTTCGAGCGCACGCTGATCATCGCCGACAAGGGCTCATACGTCTCGTATCTCGAGGGCTGCACCGCCCCGAAGCGCGACGACAATCAGCTTCACGCCGCCGTGGTCGAACTCGTCGCTCTCGATGACGCCGAGATCAAGTACTCGACGGTCCAGAACTGGTATCCGGGCGACAACGAGGGCAAGGGCGGCATCTACAACTTCGTCACCAAGCGTGGCGATTGCCGGGGTGCCAACTCGAAGATCTCGTGGACCCAGGTCGAGACCGGCTCGGCGATCACCTGGAAGTACCCGTCCTGCATCCTGCGTGGCGACAATTCCCGTGGCGAGTTCTACTCGATCGCGGTGTCGAACGGCATGCAGCAGGTCGATTCCGGCACCAAGATGATCCATCTCGGCAAGAACACGACGAGCCGGATCATCTCGAAGGGTATCTCGGCGGGCCGTTCGCAGAACACCTATCGGGGCCTCGTCTCGGCGCACCGGAAGGCGACGGGCGCACGCAACTTCACCAACTGCGACTCGCTCCTTATCGGCGACCAGTGCGGCGCGCACACCGTGCCGTATATCGAGTCGAAGAACTCTTCCGCGCAGTTCGAGCACGAGGCCACCACCTCGAAGATCTCGGAAGACCAGATGTTCTACTGCCAGCAGCGCGGCCTCTCCAACGAGGAGGCGACCGCCCTCATCGTCAACGGCTTCGTCCGCGACGTGCTGCAGCAGCTGCCGATGGAGTTCGCCGTGGAGGCCCAGAAGCTGATCTCGATCAGCCTCGAAGGCTCGGTGGGGTAGGGCGGTTTTTCCCTTCTCCCCCCTGCGGGAGAAGGTGGCCCGCGAAGCGGGCCGGATGAGAGGTGCGCGCGACCCGGAGGGGTCGCCCCCTCTTGCGGGACTTCGTACCGATCCGCCCGCTCCGTAGGCACGCCCCTCTCCTCGGATGGGGAAGGGTCGCTCCGCGTTTCAAGTTTTAGAACGGACTTTGCTGCAATGATCGAAATCAAGAACCTGACCGTCGCCATCGAGGACAAGCAGATCCTCAACGGTCTCAACCTCACTGTGAAGGACGGCGAAGTTGCCGCCATCATGGGTCCCAACGGCTCGGGCAAGTCGACCCTGTCCTACGTCATCGCCGGTAAGGAGGATTATGAGGTCCTTGACGGCGAGATCCTGCTCGATGGCGTGAACATCCTAGAGATGAGCCCCGACGAGCGCGCCGCCTCGGGCGTGTTCCTGGCCTTCCAGTACCCGCTGGAAATCCCCGGCGTCGGCACCATGACCTTCCTCAAGGCGACGCTCAACGCCCAGCGCCGAGCGCGCGGCGAGGGTGAGCTCTCCACCCCCGACTTCATCCGCAAGGTGAACGGCGCGGCGGAGAAGCTTGAGATCAACAAGGAGATGCTCAAGCGCGCCCTCAATGTCGGCTTCTCCGGCGGCGAGAAGAAGCGCATGGAGATCCTGCAGATGGCTCTGCTGGAGCCGAAATTCTGCGTGCTCGACGAGACCGATTCCGGCCTCGACATCGACGCCCTTCGCATCGTCTCCGGCGGCGTGAACGCGCTGCGCGCACAAGGCCGCTCGTTCCTCGTCATCACCCACTACCAGCGCCTGCTCGACTACATCGTGCCGGACGTGGTCCACGTGATGTCGCAGGGCCAGATCGTGAAGTCGGGCGACAAGGACCTCGCCAAGGCGCTCGAGGCTTCCGGCTACGCCGAGTACCGCACGGGCGAGGCCGCCTGATCATGGCCGACATCACCCCGCTCCGCACGGCGGCCGAGACCGCACTGTCGAAACTCTTCGAAGCCACGAAGATGAAATACCCCACGGGCGTGTCCATCGCTCGCGAGGAGGCCTTCCGCTATTTCGAGGCGGTGGGCCTGCCGACCCGCCGGGTCGAGGCGTTCAAATACACCGATCTGCGCTCGGCGTTCCGCGATGCCGCTCACCCGGCCGAGATGCCCTCATCCGACACCGCCAAGGCGGCGGTCGAAGAGGCGAAGGGCTTTGCCGGGATCGAGGCCGTGCGCCTCACCTTCGTGAACGGCCACCTGATCGCAGACCAGTCGGATCTCGGCCGCATCCCGGCCGGCATCACCGTGACTCCGCTCAACGAGGCGCTGACCGTTGGGAACGCGCTTCTGGAGAAACTGACGCCCGTTCGTCAGGCCTCCGAGAACCCGATCTACCAGCTCAACACCGCCTTCCTGGCGGATGGCGCGCTGATCAGCGTGGAGGCCGGCGCCAAGGTCGAGACGCCGCTGCACCTGCGCTTCATCGGCACCGGCACGGAAGCCTACTCGACCGCCACCCGCGTGCTGGTGACACTGGGCGAGGGCGCGGAAGCGCTCGTGCTGGAGAGCCATGAGGGGCCGGACGGTATCTCCTACCAGCCCAACGATGCCATGGACGTGGTGGTGGCCGATAACGCCACCTTCCGGCATGCGCGCCTGAACGCGGAGGGCCGCGACGCCGTGGCCTTGTCGACGCTATCCGTGAAGCTCGGGGCCGAGGCCGCGGTGGAAACCGTGAACGTCGTGGTGGGCGCGGTGCTCTCCCGGCATCAGGTCTACCTGAACTTCGCCGGGGCCGATGCCCGCGCGGTGGTGAACGGCGCGGCCATGCTCAACGGCAAGCAACTCGCGGACACCACCTTCCTGGCCGACCATGCCGCCACCGGCGGCGTCAGCCGCGAGCTGTTCAAGACCGTGGTGGATGGCGAGGCCACGGGCGTGTTCCAAGGCAAGATCATCGTCCAGCAGGCGGCCCAGCAGACCGACGGCAAGATGATGTCGGCCTGTCTCATCCTGTCCGACGAGGGCCAGATGATGAACAAGCCCGAGCTCGAGATCTTCGCCGACGACGTCGCCTGCGGTCACGGTGCCACCTGCGGCGCGCTCGATGAAGATCTGCTGTTCTACCTGATGCAGCGCGGACTGCCGAAGGCCCAGGCCGAGAGCCTGCTGGTCCAGGCCTTCCTGGGAGCCGCCATCGAGTCGGTCAGCCACGAGGGCGCGCGAGAGGCTCTGGTCGGAACCGTCGAGGCGTGGCTCGCGGCGCGCGGCTGATCGCATTCCGACAGGCCCCTTCCCCTCGCACCGGGGGGAAGGGTTGCGCGCGCCGGACACCCAACAGGTATCGCCATGAACGCACCCGTCCTGAATACTCCCTACGACGTCGAGGCGATCCGGGCCGAATTCCCGATTCTGGCCCAAAAAGTCTACGGCCGGCCGCTGGTCTATCTCGACAACGCGGCCTCGTCGCAGAAGCCGCGCGCAGTCATCGACGCCATGGTGAATTGCATGGAGACCGGCTACGCCAACGTCCATCGCGGCCTGCATTTCATGGCGAATGCCGCGACCGAAGGGTTCGAAGGCGCGCGCGAGACCACGCGGCAATTCCTCAACGCCGACTCCACCGATGAGATCATCTTCACCCGCAACGCCACGGAAGCCTACAACCTCGTGGCCTCGTCCATGGGGCTACTCGGCCAGATCGGGGAGGGGGACGAGATCATCCTCTCGATCATGGAGCACCATTCCAACATCGTGCCCTGGCACTTTCTGCGCGAGCGGCGCGGTGCGGTGATCAAATGGGCGCCGGTGGACGACGAGGGCAACTTCCTCGTCGAGGAATACGAGAAGCTGTTCACGCCCCGCACCAGGATGGTGGCGATCACCCAGATGTCGAACGTACTCGGCACGGTGACGCCTGCGGCCGAGATCGTCCGCATCGCCCACGCGCACGGGGTGCCGGTGCTCCTCGACGGGGCGCAGAGCGCGGTCCACCAGCCCATCGACGTGAAGGCGCTCGATTGCGACTTCTTCGTCTTCACCGGTCACAAGGTCTACGGACCCACCGGTATCGGCGTGCTCTACGGCAAGAAGGAATGGCTGGAGCGCCTGCCCCCCTATCAGGGTGGCGGCGAGATGATCCGCACGGTGAGCCAGGACGCGATCACCTATAACGATCCGCCGCATCGCTTCGAGGCTGGAACCCCCGCGATCATCGAGGCGGTGGGCCTCGGCGCCGCGTTGGAATTCATGATGGGGGTCGGGCGCGACCGGATCGCGGCGCACGAAGCGTCCCTCCTGGCCTATGCCCAGGAGCGCCTCGGCGCGATGAACTCACTGCGGATGATCGGCACCGCCAAGGGCAAGGGCGGCGTCATCGCCTTCGAGATGAAGGGGGCCCATGCCCACGACATCGCCACGGTGATCGACCGCTACGGCGTCGCCATCCGGGCCGGCACCCATTGCGCCATGCCGTTGCTGACGCGATTCGGCGCGACCTCCACCTGTCGCGCGTCGTTCGGCCTGTATAATACCCGTGACGAAGTGGATGCGCTTGCCGAGGCCTTGGCCAAGGCCGAGATGATGTTCACCTGAGACGAGATCCGGCGGCGAAGCCGCCGCGAGTGCGATTGCGCGCCGCCGCGCCTGCGGCGGTCGTCGCGAGTCGGAGACGATCCGCGGCACTCACCATGAGGACGACACCATGAGCGACGCAGCCATCACCGGAGGGGCCAATACCCCCGCCATCGCCAGCGCCTCGGCGATCCCGCCGGAGGAACTCGACCGCCTGACCGACGATATCGTCGCCGCTTTGAAGAGCGTCTACGATCCCGAGATCCCGGCGGACATCTACGAGCTCGGCCTGATCTACAAGGTCGACATCGCCGATGACCGCACGGTCGCCATCGACATGACCCTGACGGCCCCCGGCTGTCCGGTGGCCGGCGAGATGCCGGGCTGGGTCGAGACGGCGGTCGCCGCCGTGCCGGGTATCCAGTCCTGCAGCGTCACGATGGTGTTCGATCCGCCGTGGGACCAGAGCCGGATGTCCGACGAGGCCCGCGTCGCCCTCGATATGTGGTAGCGCGGTTCAGAGGGGCGGCTCTTCGGCGGCGAGATCCCGGCGCCGCGGGAAGCTCAGCCCGTCATAGATGTCTGGCAGTGCCAATGCGGCACCGATCGCCGGGAGGGCGATGACGGCCTCCACACCTTCGAAGGTGTCTATCTCCCAGGCGTCCCCCTCACGCGCGTAGAGCAAAGCCTGCGGCTTCAGGGTCTCGACGAGGAGGATGTAGGCGAGGGTCGGATGCCGCTTGTATTCTTCCACCTTGCGGGTCTGATCGATGGAGGTGGTTGAGGGCGAAGCCACCTCGACCACCAGCTTCGGCTCCCGCGCCTCGTAGGTATCGGGCACCAGCGTTGCGCACCCGACCATCACGTCTGGACGACGCAAACCTTTGATGCTGGTGCAGATGGCAATATCGGCTCTCATCGGACGGCATGGCTTGCCGCGGAGCTGATTGCCGAGGCTGACGATGATGTTCACCGTCGCCCGGTCGTGCTGCATGCTCGCCCCCGTCATCATCCGGTGCCGCGGCACCGGGTGGCCGTCGACGAGTTCGTAGAGTTCGTCCTGACCGCTTTGCCAATCGAAGAACTCTTCCGGGGTCATGGTCCTCCGCCCCGCGTCCGCCATCGCTCCCTCAGCCTCGCAGTGCGAACGATATCATACCCATGCAGGCCTTGCTGCGTCCCACGGCAGTGGACCGCAGCCTTCGCCATCCTTATCTTAACGGCGTACTGCCATCCTCAACCGCCCGGGCCTTGAACCCGGCTGCCGGAGAGATCTCATGCTCAAGAATTTCAAGGTCCTGTCGCTGACGGATGCGGCGGCGGACCGGATCAAGGCCATCATCGCGGATGCGGACAAGCCGATCGCGGGCCTCCGCGTCGGCGTCAAGAACGGCGGCTGCGCCGGCATGTCCTACACGATGGAATATGCGGAAGGGCGCAACCCCGGCGAGGACATGGTGGAGGATCGCGGGGTGACGGTTTTCGTCGACCCGAAGGCGGTCTTGTTCCTCCTCGGCACCGAGATGGACTTCAAGACGACCAAGCTGTCGTCCCAGTTCGTGTTCAACAACCCGAACCAGACCTCGTCTTGCGGCTGCGGCGAATCCGTCGCGATCACGCCGGCCAATCCTGAAGTGCTGCGCGCCTCGGCCTGAGGCCGGGTTGGCCGGGACGCGAGGGTCCGGCCGGCATAACCGGCTCGGCCTTCATGCGACGGCGGTGAGCACGTCCAAGGCGACGCGGGAATCGTCCACGGTCCGGTTGCGGCCGTCGCGCTTGGCCATGAACATGCATTGGTCGGCGCGTTCGAGGAGCGACACGGCGGTGTCCCCCGGTCGCGAGGTCGCGACCCCGAGGGAGATCGTCACCTTGCCGAGGGACTCTCCCGTGGTCCGCTTCACCAGTTCACGCCCCATCACGCTGGCACGGACCTTCTCGCCGATGGCGACAGCCGCGTTCCGGTCGGTTTCGGGCAGGAGAATCCCGAACTCCTCGCCGCCGAAACGCGCGAGGGTGACGCGAGCCTTCAGGTGCTCGCGCATGACGATGGCGACGAGGCGCAGCACTTGATCGCCCGTGAGGTGGCCATAGACGTCGTTGAAGCGCTTGAAGAAATCGACGTCGATGACGATCAGGCTACAGGGAACCGCCTGGTTCGCCGCGGCCTCGACCATCTTGCGCAGACTCTCCTCGAAATGCTTGCGGTTAGACAGCCCGGTGAGCGGATCGGTGAGGCTCTCCAACCGAGTCGCCTCCAGCGTCTCGCGCAGGGTCTCGATCTCGCTGCGACTCTCGCGCATGCGGGCTTCGAGCGTACGGTTGTTGGCAGTGATCTCCCGGGTCGTCGCCACGAGCGTCGTAACGATCTCACGGACGCGGGCGCGGTTCTGGTCCGAGACGTCGAGATCGCGCGATAACGCCTGAAGTGACGCGCCATACTGCGCGGTCGATCCGAGGGAGAGGTCCATCACCTCCATGATGCCCTCGATTTCGGCCAGCATGTTCGCGTTCATCCGCTCGGTGGCGGCGACGAGACGGCGACTGTCGACATACGTCTCGTAGAGGGAATCCACATCGGAATCGGAGAGGCTGCCATTCTCCGTGGTCAGCCTCTTGATCGCGTCGTTCATCAGCGGCTGGGTGCCGGACACGTAGGCATACCAGACGGAATAGGCCTGGGGGGTCGCCGAGGAGCCGTAATCCCGCATCAGCACGTTGGCGCGGTCGGACAGTGCGAAGGTTCGCTCCCTGTCACCGTAGCTTCCGTGGCTCATCAACCCGCCTGCTTCCCGAACCGGCATTCAGGATGCTGAATGACGAGATGTTCCCGTTACCCCACTGATGGTGGAGATGCAGTTAAAAGGACAGGGAACAATTTGTGGCTCGGCGCGTTAGGTCGACTTTTTGATCACGGCCGGGCGCAGGAGGAAGGCTGGCACATGCTCGCCAAGACCGAGCGGCGTATCGCCATCGTCATCGTCTCGACGACGGGGTGACGGACGGCGTTCGTCGCGGCCGCGGTCCGACGAGCCTCGGCGGGAATCTTGACCGCGTGGATCAGGGTTGCGAGCCTCTTGCGGCGGACGAGAAGGCTCGCGCCGGCGCGGAGCCTGGACGATTGCCTCTGGCGTGGGCGACTCGGCCACAGCATCGACCTGTGCGGGCTCGGAACGCCGCGAGGGCTGGCGCTCGCGTGATGAGCGCCGGCCTTCCGACTTACCATTCTCGGACTTGCCGCTTTCGGACTTGCCGCTTTCGGACTTGCTTCCCTCGGATCTTCCGCCCTCGCCACCGCGTGAGCGCCGAGCGGAATCCCCGCTGCGTCCGCGATGACGTGTGCGGGTCTCTTCCTCGACCACCACCGGCGAGGGCTCGGCCAGGGTGCCGAGATCGCCCTCAGCCCAGGGGATCGGCTGACCGATCAGGCTCTCGATCGCGGTCACCGACCGTTCGTCGGAGCGGGTGACCAGGGTGAAGGCATGCCCGGCGCGACCGGCACGGCCCGTACGCCCGATCCGGTGCACGTAGTCTTCCGGGTGATGCGGCACGTCAAAATTGAAGACGTGGCTCACCGCGGGAATGTCGAGGCCGCGAGCCGCGACGTCGCTCGCAACCAGCAGCGGAACTTCACCGGAGCGGAATCCGTCGAGGGCGACCGTGCGCGCGCGCTGATCCATATCGCCGTGAAGGGCCGCGACGTTGAAACCGTGGCTCGCCAGCGACTTCTGCAGCAGCGCCACGTCGCGCTTGCGGTTGCAGAAGATGATGCCGTTGTTGAGTTCGGCCTCACCGCGGATGAGACGGCGCAGGAGATCGCGCTTCTCGTGCCCCTCCGACCCTGCGGCGACCAATTTCTGCACGATCGTCGTCGCGGTGGAGGCGGGGCGCGCAACCTCGATCCGCTGTGGGTTATGCAGGAACACGTCAGCCAGCCGCTCGATCTCGGGCGGCATCGTCGCGGAGAAGAACAGGGTCTGGCGCGTGAACGGCACCATCTTCACGATGCGCTCGATATCGGGAATGAAGCCCATGTCGAGCATCCGGTCCGCCTCGTCGATGACCAGGAGCTCGACCCCGGTGAGCAGCAGCTTGCCGCGCTCGAAATGGTCGAGCAGGCGGCCCGGTGTCGCGATCAGAACGTCGGCGCCGCGCATGAGCTTGGCATCCTGCTCGGCGAAGGAGACGCCCCCGATGATCAAGGCCACGTTGAGCTTGTGGTTGACGCCGTAGCGGTCGAAATTCTCGACCACCTGGGCCGCGAGTTCGCGGGTCGGCTCAAGGATCAGCGTGCGCGGCATGCGCGCCCGTGCCCGTCCATTCTCGAGCAGGGTGAGCATCGGCAAGGTGAAGGCGGCGGTCTTACCCGTCCCTGTCTGGGCGATACCAAGGACGTCACGGCGCGCCAGAACGTGCGGGATGGCTTGAGCCTGGATCGGTGTCGGGTCCGTGTAGCCCGCGGCCGTGACGGCCTGGAGGACCTTGTCGCTCAATCCGAGGTCGGCAAAAGACATATGCTGATGTGAACCGTTGCGCGCAGGAACTCGTAACGATCCGCGCGGAGAAGATCGTCGTGGGCTAGGCTCCACGGTCCGTTCGAAAAGGGTCGTTCGAATACAGGACCAGCCGCGCACACGCGTTGCGGGACACTTAGAGCCTTGAGGTGTCTTGTCAATCGACCACGGGCAAAGCACCGTCGTTTATCCGGTGCATACGGCGTCCTGCGAACGAGAAGCCGAAGAGTCAGGGGTACTGTCAAGCTGGCACACGCCCTGCTTGAGCGAGCGCCGGTAGGACATGGGCTTCGGCCCTCACGCGAAGGGGGACGAACTCATGTCACATAGCGCCTCGATCACCGAGCCGGCCGCGTCCGGAGGTGCCGTTCCCGATTCCAATGCGGATGTGGTGATCAAACCCGGCTACGACGACCGCCTCACCAACGAGGATCTGGCCCCGCTCAGGAAACAGAGCTGGGGCACCTACAACTTCTTCGCTTTCTGGATGTCGGACGTCCACAGCGTCGGCGGCTACATCACGGCGGGCAGCCTGTTCTCCCTCGGCCTCGTGAGCTGGCAGGTACTGGTCTCGCTGCTCGTCGGCATCCTCATTGTGCAATTCTTCTGCAACCTCGTGGCCAAGCCGAGCCAGGTCACGGGCACACCCTATCCGGTGATCTGCCGGGCCTCCTTCGGCGTGAAGGGCGCCAACATCCCCGCCATCATCCGGGGCCTCATCGCGGTCGCCTGGTACGGCATCCAGACCTACCTCGCCTCCAGCGCCTTCATGATCGTCGCCTTGCGCTTCTATCCTGAGCTGAAGCCCTATGCCGACGTGGCGCAGTTCGGCTTCGCCGGCCTGTCGAGCCTCGGCTGGGCGGCCTTCATGGCCCTTTGGGTGATCCAGGCCCTCGTGTTCTGGCGCGGCATGGAGGCGATCCGCAAATTCATCGATTGGGCCGGCCCCGCCGTCTACGTCGTGATGATCGCCCTGGCGGTCTACCTCGTGGCCAAGGCCGGCGTGGCGAATGTCGGCCTCACGCTGGGCGAGGTGAAGTACCGGGGCTGGGACGCCCTGCCGGTGATGCTCAATGCGGTCGCCCTGGTCGTCTCGTACTTCTCCGGGCCGATGCTGAATTTCGGCGACTTCTCACGCTACGGAAAGTCATTTCCCGCGGTGAAGGCCGGTAATTTCTGGGGCCTGCCGGTGAACTTCATCGGTTTCTCGCTGCTCACCGTCATCACCACCTCTTCGACCTTGCCAGTCTTCGGCCACCTCATCATCGATCCGGTGGAGACGGTGAGTAAGATCGACAACACCTACGCGGTGGTGCTCGGCGCCTTCACCTTCATGACGGCGACGATCGGCATCAACATCGTGGCGAACTTCGTCTCCCCGGCCTTCGATTTCTCGAACGTGGCTCCGCAGCATATCAGCTGGCGCATGGGCGGGATGATCGCGGCCGTGGCCTCGATCTTCATCACTCCGTGGAACCTCTACAACAACCCGGCCGTGATCCATTACACGCTCGACATCCTCGGCGCCTTCATCGGTCCGCTCTTCGGCATCCTGATCGCCGACTTCTTCATCGTGCGGAAGCAGCATGTCGTGGTGGACGACCTCTACACGATGAGCCCGACCGGAACTTACTGGTATGATGGCGGATACAATCGCGCCGCGATCTACAGCGTCATTCCCTCCGCCCTGGTGCCGGTGCTCTGCGCCGTCATCCCGGCCCTGGGAAGCGTGGCGAATTTCAGCTGGTTCATCGGCGTGGCCCTGGGCTTCTCGATCTATGTCGTCCTGATGCGTAAGAGGGCCGCCGCGGCCAAGGCCTGACCGGAGACCGATTCCCTTTGCGCATCCTGCTGATCAACCCCAACACGACCGAAACCGTCACCGATCTGGTCGCCGCGCATGCGCGGCGAGTGGCGGGCGACGCCGTCGAGATCGTCGCGGTCACCGGGCGCTTCGGTGCCCGCTACATCACCAGCCGGGCCGCGTCGGCGATCGCGGCCCATGCCGCCCTCGACGCGCTGGCCGAGCACGCCGAGGGTTGCGACGCGGTCTACCTCGCCTGTTTCGGAGATCCGGGGCTCGGAGGCCTGCGCGAGATATCCCCGCTGCCGGTGGTCGGCATGGCCGAGGCCTCGTGCCTCGCCGCCACGGCGCGGGGAGGGCGCTTCGCCATCGTCACCGGGGGCGCCCTGTGGGGACCGATGCTGGAGGAGTTCGTGGCGGGCATCGGCCTCTCCGACAAGCTCGCCGCCATCCGCACCATCGCCCCCACGGGAGACCGCATCGCACGGGACCCCGAGGCGGCCCTGGCGGATCTGGCCGCCGCCTGCACCACCTGCGCCATCCGCGACGGGGCGGATGTGGTGATCCTCGGCGGAGCGGCGCTTGCCGGCCTCGCCGAACGCATCCAGCCGCATGTGCCGGTGCCCGTCCTATGCTCGGTGGAAGTAGGGACCCGTGCGGTCCTCGCCGCCGCGATCTGCGGCTTGCCGCCGGGCCAGCCGGCGCCGTCCATCGAGAGCATCGGCCTGTCGCCGGCCCTGGCCGAGCGGCTGGCACAGGAGTGACAGAGCTCCGCACCCGCTGATTCCACGTGCCTGACGGCACTTGCGGACAGGCGCAGGATCAGCTTACTTTGCGATACAAAGCTGATCTGGGAGCATCGGATGTCCGATCTCGATAGAGCCCTCGCCGATATCGTGGCGATCCGCGCGCAACTCGCCCGCGGCGACGCGTTCTGCGGGTTCGGGCCCTCCGCCATCGCGGCCACGGGCGTTCTCGCCCTCGGCACCGCCCTGGCGCAGCATGTCTGGCTCGACGACCCGACCGGTCAGCCGCTGCTGTTCCTAGGCGGCTGGATCGCCACCGCCCTGGTCTCCGCCGGCCTGATCGGCGCCGAGATGCGAGCCCGTTCGCGTCGCGACCATGCGGGGCTCACCGACACGGCGATCGTGAACGCGGTGGAGCAGTTCCTGCCCGCCGGCGTGGCGGGCGCCTGCCTCGCCCTGGTCCTGGTACAGGTTTCGCCGGAATCCCTGTGGATGCTGCCGGGGCTGTGGCAGATGCTGGTGAGTCTCGGGCTCTTCGCCTCGGTGCGGTCCCTGCCGAAAGGCGTCGCGCTGCCCGGCACCTGGTACATGGTGGCGGGCCTCGCCGTGCTCATGCTGGCGAGCGCCGACCGCGTCCTCTCACCCTGGACCATGGGACTGCCTTTCGCCGTCGGCCAGTTTCTGATGGCCATGATCCTCTACCGCGCCCGGGAGGACAGTGATGCGTGATGCTCCCTTCGCGTATGACGGCCTCGACCGGGTCATTCACGAGAAGGCCCGGCTCGGCCTCCTCACCTCGCTGATGGCGGCTCCGAAGGGGCTGGCCTTCGGCGACCTTAAGCAACTCTGCGGCCTCACCGACGGTAATCTCAACCGTCACCTCCAGGTGTTGCAGGAGGCCGGCTTCGTCGAGATCAGGAAAGGGCAGGGCAAGAGCCATGGTGGCACCCGACCTCTGACGACCTGCCATCTGACGCCGACCGGCCGGACTCGCTTCCTCGATTACCTCGCCGTCCTCGAACAGGTGGTGCGGGACGCCGCAAAGGCCGCCGAGATGGCGGCCGAGAGCGCGGGCCTCCCCCTCGTCGCGCGTCCGGCCTGACGGCCAGGCTCCGTCTTTTTTTGCCAAGGAACTCTGCGATGCAAAGCGAACAGACGCCCGGCCTGCATGTGGGCATCATCATGGATGGCAACGGACGCTGGGCCTCGGGGCGCGGACTGCCCCGCGCGCTCGGTCACAAGGAAGGCGTCGAGGCGATCCACCGGGTCGTGGAGGCGGCGCCGAAACAAGCCATCGGCACCCTCACCCTTTATGCCTTCTCTTGCGACAACTGGAGACGTCCGGAGGCGGAGGTCTCCGCCCTGATGGGGCTGCTCCGGCTCTACCTGCGCAACGAGATCGCCCGTTTGGTCGAAAGCGGCGTACGTCTCAGCGTGATCGGCCGGCGCGACCGCTTGCCCGAGGGACTCGCCGCCGCCATCGGCCGAGCCGAGGCCGTAACACTCGAGGGGAAAGCCCTGCATCTGCGGATCGCCGTCGATTATTCCGCCCGCGATGCCATTCTCGCCGCCGCGCTCGCCAGCGCCAGCAATCCCGGCATGACCCGCACCACCTTCTCGACCCTGGTGACGGGCGATGCCTGTGTCCCCGAGGTCGATCTCGTGATCCGCACCAGCGGCGAGCAGCGGCTTTCCGATTTCCTGCTCTGGGAGAGCGCCTACGCCGAACTTCACTTCACCCGCCGCCATTGGCCCGATTTCGATGCCGGAGACCTCGAAGACGCTCTCGCCGCCTACCGCAATCGCGACCGCCGCTTCGGAGGGCTGGCTACCGGGTCCGTGGCGGCCTGAAAAGCTGAGCCGACGATTGGCGAGGCAGTGGCCTGAAGGGTCGGGTCAAGGGCTGCCCTTTCCCCCTTCGGCAGGCTGTTTTCCGCGCGATATGATGGTTCGGTCGGCTTGAACCAGGCATAGCTTCGTCCGCGCGCGGACGGCTCCCTCGACCTTTAGGGCTGCGCTGCCCTCAAACGAAGAAGAGGAAGGCTCCGAAGCTCGCGAGGAAGCCCGCAAGAGACACCGCCGAGAGAGAAAGAAATTTGGAGGATGCCGTCGATCCGTCGTCGGCTCCGTCCTCGATCGGCGAGAAGGCACGACCCGCAGCCTGCGACGCGCGGATGAGATCGTCGTGGCGCACCATTCTCAAGGCTGCAGACGGCGCCATGTCGCTCTCCCACCGATCGGTTCTATGTGCGGAAACGCACAAACCAGAGGTTGGTTCCCAACCCGACCCGTCATCGCCCCGCCATGTCCGGCTCCTAGGATTCTGTCACATAAGTCACAGGATGAGTTCACCATGACCGAGCCGCTGCGCACCCGCTCGCAGGCCGCCGAAGACGGCGAGGATGCAGGCACGAATACGAGCGGCAACGCCACGTTCGGCGATGTGGTCGCCGCGCGGTTCGACCGGCGCGACCTCCTGCGCGGTCTCCTCGGGGTCGGCGCCATCGCGGCGGTGGTGACGCCCCGCGCGCTCGCGGCCGCCCCGGCTGCGGCGGCGCAGGGACGGGCGACGCCGTTCCCGTTCAAGGAGATCGAAGCGGGTTCGGACACCCACCATCACGTGGCCGAGGGGCACGATGCCGACATCCTGATCCGCTGGGGCGATCCGGTCCTGCCTGGCGCGCCTGCTTTCGATCCGCGGAACCAGTCGGCGGAGGCCCAGGCCCGGCAATTCGGCTACAACAACGACTTCGTCGGTTATTTCCCGATGTCCGGTGCCGCCGATCCGGCGGCACACGGACTTCTCGTGGTCAATCACGAATACACCAACGAGGAGCTGATGTTCCCCGGCCTCGGCCGCCAGGATATCAAGACCGTCGCGTTCAAGGGCATGAACCGCGAGCTCGTCGATATCGAGATGGCCGCCCATGGCGGATCGGTGATCGAGGTGAAGCGAACGGACGGCAAATGGGCCGTGGTGCCGAACTCGCCTCACGCCCGGCGCATCACCGCGGAGACGGTGATGACTTTGTCCGGTCCCGCCGCAGGCTCCGACCGGCTGAAGACGACGGCCGATCCTGTGGGCCGTACGGTGAAGGGCATGATCAACAACTGCGCCGGCGGAACCACCCCCTGGGGGACGTGGCTCACCTGCGAGGAGAACATCAACTATTACTTCTCGGGCTCCCTCGCCGAGGGTTCTGCTGAGGCGACCAACCACAAGCGTCTCGGCCTGCCCGGCAACGCCTATGCCTGGGGACGCTTCCACGAGCGCTTCGACCTCTCCAAAGAGCCGAACGAGCCGAACCGCTTCGGCTGGGTCGTGGAGATCGACCCGTTCGATCCCGCCTCCGTCCCGACGAAGCGCACCGCCATGGGCCGGTTCAAGCACGAAGGCGCCGCCGGCATCGTTTCGAAGAGCGGCCGCTACGTGGTCTACCAGGGCGACGACGAGCGTTTCGACTACGTCTACAAGTTCGTGACGGACGCGGCCGTAAATCTCGCCGACCGGCAGGCCAACCGCGATATCCTCGATTCCGGCACGCTCCACGTCGCCCGGTTCGATGCCGACGGACGCGGCGCCTGGATGCCGCTGGTCTTCGGACAAGGCCCCCTGACAACGGAGAACGGGTTCCGCTCCCAGGCCGACGTGGTCATCGAGGCGCGGCGTGCCGCCGACCTCCTCGGCGCCACCAAGATGGATCGCCCGGAAGACGTCGAGGCCAATCCGAAGACCGGCAAGGTCTATGTCATGCTCACCAACAACGTGAAGCGCAAACCCGACGAGGTGAACGCCGCCAATCCGAGGCCCGACAACCGCTTCGGCCACATCGTGGAGCTGACCCCCGACGAGGGCGACCATGCGGCACCGGGCTTCGCCTGGGAGATCCTCGTCAAATGCGGCGATCCCTCCATCGCTACGGTCGGCGCCACCTTCTCCTCCGCGACGACGAAGGACGGCTGGTTCGGCATGCCGGACAATTGCTCGGTCGACGGACAGGGTCGGCTCTGGGTCGCCACCGACGGGAACTCGCCATCGAAGACGGGCCGGAACGACGGAATCTGGGCCATGGAGACGGACGGGCAGGGACGGGGAACCGGCAAGCACTTCTTCCGGGTGCCCAACGGCGCGGAGATGTGCGGCCCCTACTTCACACCGGACGACACCACGTTCTTCGTCGCCGTCCAGCATCCCGGCGAGGCCGACGAGGAGGATCCGAAGGCCGCCCCCGCCACGTTCGAGGCACCTTCGACCCGGTGGCCGGATTTCGACGATGCGATGCCGCCCCGGCCGGCTATCGTCGCCATCACGAAGCGAGGCGGTGGCCGGGTCGGAAGCTGACCGCTCGACCTTTCCAGCTGGACACTGGATCCCCCTCCGTCGCCGTCGAATGGCGGCCCTGTCGAACCGGCGTCGTGGAACTCGCCCCCATTGCGCCGCAACTCCTTCAGAGTGCCAGCAGGGGTACGGATAGCGACCCGGGAAAGGGCAGGGCGCAGCGACCGCGCCGGTCCCTCCGAAATCCAGACGACACAGCGTTAAGGGAATCGGCGCAAGCTGTGCAGGAACACGGGGAGAGACCTCCCGCGCCCTCATGGCGGCGCTTCACGTTTCCGTTTCGTTCCTGTATGGTTGGCACATGACTCAGCGCGAGACCTCACGCCAGGCCGTTGCGGCCCCCGCCGTCGGCCGGCCGAGCGATCTGTTCGCAGGCGGCCAGGCGCCGGTTCGCGGTGCCAAGGCTTCCTCGGCCGCCCGGGCGCCCCTCGACAAGGCGCCCATCGAAACAGCCGAGGCCGGCTACGACGCCTCGTCGATCGAAGTGCTGGAGGGGCTGGAGCCCGTCCGGCGCCGGCCGGGCATGTATATCGGCGGCACCGACGAACGCGCCCTGCACCATCTCTTCGCCGAGGTGATCGACAATTCCATGGACGAGGCTGTGGCCGGCCATGCCAGCTACATCGAGGTGGAACTGGAGGCGACGGGCCACCTCGTCATCACCGATAACGGACGCGGTATCCCGGTGGACCCGCATCCGAAATTCCCCGGCAAATCCGCCCTCGAAGTGATCATGACGACGCTGCACGCCGGCGGAAAATTCGACTCGAAGGTCTACGAGACCTCGGGCGGCCTTCATGGCGTCGGCATCTCCGTGGTCAATGCCCTCTCGGACAGCCTCGAAGTCGAGGTCGCCCGCAGCCAGACCCTGTACCGCCAGACGTTCTCGCGCGGCCACGTGCAGGGGCCTCTGGTGGAGGTCGGCCGGGTGCAGAACCGTCGCGGCACCCGGGTGCGCTTCCATCCCGATGCCGAGATCTTCGGAGCTCTGAAATTCGATCCGCGCCGGCTGTTCAAGATGGCCCGGTCAAAGGCCTACCTGTTCGGCGGCGTCGAAATCCGCTGGCGTTGCGCGCCGTCCCTGATCGAGGGGATGGACGACGTCCCGGCAGAGACCGTGCACCGCTTCCCCGGCGGCCTGCGCGATTATCTCGCCCGCGATCTCGAGGGCAAGGAACTCGTCACCGATGCGGTTTTCGCCGGCAAGGTGACGAAGCCCGGCGGCCATGGCTCCCTCGAATGGGCCATCGCCTGGATGGTGGTGGAGGACGGGGTCTCGCACTCCTATTGCAACACCATCCCCACCGCCGAGGGTGGCACGCATGAAAGCGGCCTGCGCGTCGCCCTGCTGCGGGCCCTACGCGAACATGCCGAACGCGTCGGCCAGGCTAAGCGCATGACCTCCGTCACAACGGATGATGTCATGGCGACCTGCGCCTCGATGCTCTCCGTCTTCATCCGCGAGCCGGAATTCCAGGGCCAGACCAAGGACAAGCTCGCCACCGTGGAAGCCTCGAGGATTGTCGAGACGGCAATCCGCGACGCGTTCGACCATTGGCTCGCCGCCTCCCCGGCCCAGGCCAACAAACTTCTCGACTGGGTGATCGACCGGGCCGAGGAGCGCCTGCGCCGACGCCAGGAGAAAGAGGTCGCGCGCAAATCCGCGACCCGCAAGCTACGTCTGCCGGGCAAGCTCGCCGATTGCTCCAAGGCCGGTACGGCCGGCTCGGAAATCTTCATCGTCGAGGGTGATTCCGCCGGCGGCTCGGCAAAGCAGGCGCGCGACCGCGCCAGCCAGGCGATCCTGCCCCTGCGCGGCAAGATCCTCAACGTGGCCTCGGCCAGTCGCGACAAGATGGGCGCCAACCAGCTCATCTCCGACCTGACCCAGGCGCTCGGTTGCGGCACGGGCAACAGCTACAAGGGCGAGGATCTTCGCTACGAGAAGGTCATCATCATGACCGACGCCGATGTCGACGGCGCCCATATCGCATCCCTGCTGATCACCTTCTTCTATCGCCAGATGCCCAAGCTCATCGACAAGGGCCATCTCTACCTCGCGATCCCGCCGCTCTACCGCCTCCAGCACGGCGCGAAGACGGCCTATGCCCGTGACGATGCCGATAAGGAGCGGGTCATCAAGACCACGTTCAAGGGTGCCAAGGTCGAGATCAGCCGCTTCAAGGGGCTCGGCGAGATGATGCCGGCGCAGTTGAAGGAGACGACCATGGACCCGAAGAAGCGCACCCTTCTGCGCGTCGCGGTCCTCGACGAGGCGCGCGTCTCCACGGGCGACGCCGTGGAGCGGCTGATGGGCAACAAGCCCGAAGCCCGCTTCGCCTTCATCTCCGAACGCGCCGCCTTCGCCGACGAGGCCGTGCTCGACATCTGATGCCGAGGGCGGGCTGAGGCGGGCTGATCGAGGTCTGGCATGAGACAGGGGAAGCACCGCTTCCCCGTCACTGTGCGACGAACTCATACCAACGCAAAAAACCCGGCCGCGAGGCCGGGTTTTTCGTTTGGACGATCCTGAGAGCCGCGCAATCCTCGAGGAGGACTGCGCGGAGATCATGGACGATCCTAGTAGGTGCCGAACTTGTAGTTCAGGCCGGCGCGGACGACGGCGAACTCGTCGTCGCGACGACCGCTGCTGATCGACTGCACGACAGCGTTGTTGGCGGCGGTGTTGATGATGAAGGCGCCCTGGTTGCGGGTGCCGCGATCGAGGTTCACGTACAGGCCTTCGACCTTCAGCGTCACAGCGGAAGCGCGGAAGAAGTTGAAGAACGAGTCGGTGGGGAGAGCGTATTCGATACCACCGCCGACGGCGTAGCCGGTGCGGAAGTCGTCGTTGCCCTGGAAGCCGCCGAAGCTACGGTCGGTGCTGCCAGCACCGTAAGCGAAGCCGCCGGTGCCGTACACGAGGGTGCGGTCGAAAGCGTAGCCGAGGCGACCGCGGACGGTACCGAAGAAGTCGAGGCTGGAGAGGCCACGCGGGTCGTTGATGGCGAAGCCGGGAGCGGCAACGACGCCCGAGTCACGACGCTTGGCGCCGAAATCGAGGTACTGGGCGTCGGCTTCGATACCGACGACCACGCCCGAACCCGGGGTGAACTGGTAGTTGTAACCGATCTGCGCGCCGCCGGAGAAGCCGTCCTGGCTGTCCTTGCTGAACGTGGCGACCTGCGGGGTGCCAGCGGCGGTGAAGCGGCTCGCCACCGGGAAGGAGTTGGGGCCTTCCTTGCCGGCGTCGAAAGCGTAACCGGCGTTGATACCGGCGTAGAAGCCCGTCCACGTGAAGACCGGGACCGGAACGAAGACCGGCGGAGCGGCGCGACGGGGAAGGTCGGCGGCCGAAGCGACAGCAGTCAGGCCGGCGAGAACGGTCGTAGCGAGAAGCAGTCTTTTCATTGTGTGTCTGGTCCTGATGGGCATTAAGCCTGAGCGCTTGTAGGCTTGGTCGGGCGTGAGGTCTGTCGCATTCCTGCAACAACATCCATCGAATACAGCAGCAGCCGTCAACGAAGGGTAAAGGTTAGACTCAGGTGAGGAATTGGGAATCGGCCACGTGTTCTGGCGCACCTGAGGGTATTTCTCCTTCAGAGCGACCGATGATCCAGATCCACCGGTGCGACATCCGCTCCACACCTTCTACAACCATTTGTTAATCAGAATAATTATGCATCATTCAGATCAGCAACAATGATCACTGTGATGTTCGCGAGAACGGTGTCCGGCTTTCAAGGGGACGACGCCGCTCCTGCATGGAAGCGGGGCCTGGCAAGTAAATGCAGGATTGGGAGTCGCGCAGGTGCGGCGGTCCCGAGGCTCGCGCCGTGGAACCCGGTTTTCGGGTCGCTGCGACGCCTAGGCGGCATGTCGCGAACGGAGCGATCGTACCGATCCGGCGTCTCGTCTCCGACGAAACGAACCTTGCGAGCCATGATCTGAGCGATCCGGGCTCCCCGGCCAGCGCCGTGGCCTATGCGTTCAGAGCCCCGGAGAATGAGGGCGGGGCGATCAACGGTCGATCAGCAGGATCGCACCGGGCTAACGTATACGTGATGACTCCGCCGACGGCGCAGAGCGCCGCCGGCAAGGGACCCGCCCGGTTTCTCAGGCGGCCGTAACCCAGAGCTCACCCTTGCCGAGGGTGGCGAGATCGCCGGAATAGCGCTTGAGCGCGCCCGCCGCGAGGTCGGCATGGGCGGGGCTGAGGGCGCGCAGTGATCGGGCGAGCAGGCGCAAGAACACGAGATCGTGCGTCCCAGTCTCGACGAAACTCGGGCTCAGGGCACCGTGTCCGCCTGCGAGGATCGTCCCACGCCGCATGCCGTAGCCCGGATGGTCACCCACCGAGAGGGCCGCGATCGTACCCGCGATCATCCGCGATCCGGCATGAGCCCCGGCGGATCCGACCAGGATCAGCCCGCGCCGCATGCGGTCGCCGAGATAATCTCCGGCCGAGCCTCGGATCACCAGCGTGGCGCCGTCGAGCCCGGCCTTGGCGGCATAGACTGCGCCGCCCGCATGATCGCCGGCATCCCCTTCGATGGTGATCGTGCCGCCCTTGGCACCCGATCCGGCATAGGGGCCGGCCGATCCCGTGACCGTCACCGAGCCCGATGCCATGCCTGCGCCGAGGCGCTGGCCGACATCGCCGACGACCCGGATCGAACCGCCGCTGAGCGAGGCACCAATGCTGTCGAAGCGGGATGACCCGCCCTCGATGGTCAGGCTGTCGGAGCCGTCGAGGCTGATCGCGAAGACGTCGCCCAGCGTCAGGCCGCGTCGGCTGGTGCCGATGGGGAGCCTGGCCGCTTCGGCCTCGGAGAGGCCGCTCAGGGAGAGCGGATTCACATGAAGGAAATCGAGCCGCTCCGGCGGCTCCTGGCGCAGGGTGAGGGTGCTCATGCCGCTCCAGCCTCGCTCGCCGGCTCCTTCGAGAGCAGGTCCTTCAGGTGATAATGGTGGCGGCCGAGATTGCCGCCGTAATTGCCCGCCGTCACTGCGACGAGCCCGTGCGCGGCACCCGCCTCGGTCGAGGCATGGAGCGCCGCGCGCATGGATTCGGCCACTGAGCGGGATGTGAGCCCGTCGATGACGATCTCCAGCACCACGCCGACCTCGGCCGCGAGTTCGGAGCCGGCCCGGCCCTTGAGGGTGGGGCAATAGGCGTCGTTGGTGGAGGCCATCATGCCCTTGGTGCGCGCGCCGACCTTCGAACCGGAGCGGACGATGCCGCCGGGGAAGGGCAAGATCACGTCCGCCACCGAGCGAGCGGCATCCACGGCGATCTCCGCGACCTTGAGGGTCTCGGCATGGTTGCGGCCGAGGAACAGCAGGTTGCCGCCGCCCACCGCGCCGTCCACCGCGCGGACGAAATCCTCACAGAGGAACTCGCCGTCCATCACCGGCACGCGCCAGTAGCGCCGCGCCTTGCCGGAGACGGGGTCGGTCAGACGCTTGGCCACCGCGAACCCGTCACCGAAATACCGGATCGCGCCGCCGAGCTTGATCTTGTGAGGCCCGTCGACGCCCGCATAGCAGGCGGTGCCAGGACAGGTGAGGATGCACTGGCCGACGCGCTTGAGGAGCTGGTCCTTGAGACCGTTCGGCTCGAAGCCGAACAGCAGTACGCGCACGCCGGGGCGGCCGTCCGGAGTCTCCTCCGGCGAGAGCTCGCAATCGATCCCGGCCTCGGCGCCGCAGCCGATCACCGACGTAGCGAACCCGGTCATGGTCACGGCGGCGATCATCGCCCATTTGGCGGTGTCGTTGGTGATGATCAGCGCCGTACCGGCGACGTCGAACGCCTCGGCGAAGGTGTCGATCACCGGAATGCCGTTGAGGGTGAGGTCAGCCATGGTCAGTCACCCATCCTCACGCGACGCATCGTCTTCGAGCCCTGCAGGATCTTCATGCGCGACATGCCACGTCCTCGAACACGTCGCCCGCGGGGAAGGCCGCGTCCGGCACGGTGAAGCTGTCGAGGCCGGTGCCGAAGCGAGCGTCGAGATAGGCGTCGGCGCGCGTCACCATCGCCTTGTCGGATTCGACGACGAGCTCCAGCGTGCGGCCCGAACGCCAGTTCACGATCTCGCCATCCTCGACGATGACCTCGCCGTCCTTCAGGACGAGCCGGGCACGGGCGAACATCGCGGTCCGGTTCTTGTCGTCCCGGTAGATTGCGACATCGGCGCGGGCGCCCTCACGGAGATGGCCGCGATCGGCGAGGCCGAGGAGCTTGGCCGGGCCGGACCGCGTCAGCTGGGCGATCTCGGAGAAGGAATATTCCCGCTCGATTCCGCACAGGCCGGACCGCTCGGCGATGACCTTGTGCAGGCCGGCGATCTCACGGTCGCGCTCCTCCTTGTCCATCAGCAGATGGATGATCCGCGGATATTCGGTGAAGGGGCCGCCATTGGGATGGTCGGTGGTGAGGATGGTGCGCTCCGGATCGCCCGACAGCAGCATCAATTCGAGGCCGATCGCCCATTGCAGGGAGCTGACCGGGCCGCGCGGCTTGTAAAGGAACGGCACGATGCCGCCGCCTTCCGCGTCACCTGCTGTAATGATCCACTTCTTCGGGTTCGCGCCCTTGCGGCCGGCGAACTGGCGGATCACGTCCAGCGAGATCGTCACGGTCTGGCCGAAGGCGACCTGACCCACGTCGAACGTTGCGTTGGGGTGCCGCTCCATCGCCTCCGTGATTCGCTCGGCCGCAGAGCGGAAGCCGCCGGTGGCCGGGTTGGCGGGATCGGCCGCGCCATAGGCATAGAATTGCGCATGGGCGAAGTGGATGCGCCGTCCCTCCGCCGCTTCCATCGTCGCCACGAACGAATCGTCGGCGCCGGGAATGCCGAGATTGTTGGCATGGACGTGGAGCGGGTGCGGGACACCGATCTCCTCCACCGCGTCGAGGAGGGCGTTCATGATCTTGCGGGTGGTGAGCCCGTAGACCGGGATCTCCTCGTCGAGGCTGAGATTGAGCATCCCGTCCTTGAAGGCCGATGCGCCTCCCGCATTGATGCACTTGACGCCGAGGCCCCGCGAGGTCGCCACCGAGAGGGCGACGAGGTCCCGCACCGCCGCCTTGCCCTCGCGCTGGCGCAGCAATTCGAGAAGCTGGTCATCGTTGCCCATCACCGTAAGGGCGCCGCGGTCGAGCAGCGGGATGTCGGCGAGTTCGAGCTGCGTCGCGAGTGCGTTGGTCGGCGGCATCGCCGGCTCGACGGCGACGGTGTAGCCCATCCGCGCGTAATTCGCGCCGATCCAGGCGGCGGAGCCGCCGGCATGAGCGAAGGGATGGCCTTCTGGCGCGGCCTCGCTGGCATAGAGATCGGGCAGCAGCAGGCGGCTCATCACCACGTTGCCGCCGGCGATATGCGAATGCACCTCGACGCCGCCCGCCATCACGACGCAACCGGAAGCATCGATGGTCCGGTCGGGCTTGCGCTCGGAGGCGGCGACGACATGGCCGTCCTCGATCCAGACATCACCGATACCGTCGCGGCCGGCGGTAGGATCGACGACCCGGCCGCCCTGGATCAGGATCAGCATGAGACGCCCTTCTTCTGCGTGAGGCGATCTTGGATGGCGGCGAGCACGCCGGCCGCCGTGAGGTCGGCCGGTTGGCCGACGGGGGGCGAATAGGTGATCGCCGCGCGACGCTCGTTCCACAGGGCGCCGCCGGCAGTCTCGCCGGGCACGCCCACCGCGATGACGATGTCGGCGACGTCGCCGGTAGCCTCGGGGCTGCCCTCGCCAACAATGGCGATGGTCGGCAGGCTGCCGAGCCAGTCCGGGCGTGGGGCAGGGATGGCGGCGAGCCAAACGGCGGCATCGACTTCACCGGCGGCCACCTGGCGCGCGCTATCGAACCGCCAGGGATCGTGCTCGGGCAGGTCGCGTCCGAAACCGACCCGCGGCGGCTGGCCGGTGGTCCAGGAGGCGAGCTGGGTCACGGCACGCCCCTGGAACCCGTCGGAGATGGAGAGTGCGAAGAAACGCGTCAGGTCGTTGAGGTCGCGGACCAGACCCTGCAGCATCTCCACGCCGAGCTCACCGAGCTCGGCCGCATCGTAGAGAACGACGCCGTATTGCGCGGTCGTGAGGCGACGGGCGAGGTCGGCAAAGGCCGCTTCGCCGGAGAGGTTGCCCTTCACGTAAGCGCGCAGATGCGCCACCGAGACGGCGAGCCCGCCGGTATCGGCGGGATAGGCCACGTGCCGGGTGGCTCCGTTGCCGGGACCGCCGAGGGAGAGCAGCGTCCGCTCGGAGCCGGCAGCGCGACCGCGCACCGGCGCAGAGGAGGCGATCTCCTGCACGATCGGGCGGTCCCACGGCCGAAGGCCGACGACCAGTACGGCATCGGCCCGGCCGATCGCCTCGGCCGGCGTCGTGTTGAGGTTACCGAACTGACTGAGAGGACCAAGCTCCGCATAGAGTCCGTCGCCACCGGCGGGATCGACGGAGGCACCGATCAGTCCAGCCAGATGATAGGCCGCCCTCACCGCGCTCGTATCCGCACTCAACCCCGTGACGATCGGGGTCTTTGCTGTGGCGAGGAGCGTCGCGGCGGCCTCCACCGCCGCGCTCACGTCCACCGCACCACCCTTTACCCAGGCAGCCATGCCTTCACCTTGGAGAACGAGGGCCCGGCACGCGCTGTGTTCAGCGTCGCGCACGGCGGGACTGCGCCAGTCCATTCCTAGTGGGCCGGCACGTTTGCATCGCGGAGACGTCGCAAGCAACCCCCCACGCTCGCCGCTTCGGGGCAATCGCATGGAGGCAATGGCGATCGCGATGGCGGGCGGTGCTTGCGAGCGGTCGGCCCTCCGTGGGAGAAGCCGGCAACCGGGCCGTCGTCTCGAGCGCGGTTTTGCTCCCGCCACCGACCGACGGGACGAGGATGCGGCTGACATGCGCCAGGACGGGAGCGTGTCACGATAAAGGAGCTCGCCGTGGACCGGATCGCCGACGAACGGCCTCTCAGCCAGGAAGCGGCGACACGCGGCGCGGTCCGGGTGCATGCACCCGCGCGCCTGCATTTCGGGTTTCTCGATCTTCATGGCGGCCTCGGCCGGCGCTTCGGGAGCATCGGCCTCGCGGTCGACGCCCCCTCCATCGATCTCACCGCGAGGCCGGCGGCGGCGCTCCGGGTGGACGGGCTCGAGGCCGGGCGCGCCAGGGGCTATGCCGAGGCGGCAGCGCGCCATCTCGGCATCGCAGGGCACGCCGCCTTGCAGGTGGACCAGGCGATCCCCGCCCATGCCGGTTTCGGCTCGGGCACGCAGCTCGCGCTGAGTGTCGCCGCAGCGCTGGCCGCCCTCGACGGCCGTCCCTTCTCGCCCGACGCCTTCGCCGATGCCCTCGACCGTGGCAACCGGTCCGGCGTAGGCCTCGCCGCCTTCACCCAAGGCGGGCTGATCGTCGACGGGGGCCGAGACGCCAGCAATGGCCCGCCGCCCCTGATCGCGCGTCTCGCCTATCCTGAAGCGTGGCGGGTGCTGCTCATCCTCGACGAGGGCATGACGGGAGTGCATGGCACCCGTGAGGTCGAGGCCTTCCGAGACCTGCCGCGCTTCCCGGAGGCGCAGGCGGCCGAGATCTGCCGCATCGTACTGATGCAGGTGCTGCCCTCCGTCGCCACGGCGGAGCCCGAAGGATTCGGGGCCGGCATCACCACCATCCAGCGGTTGATCGGCGACCACTTCGCGCCGCATCAGGGTGGGCGCTATGCGAGCCCCGCCGTGGCGGAGGCCCTTGCGGCGATCGCCGCCAGAGGGGTGGCCGGCTACGGCCAGAGTTCATGGGGGCCGACCGGCTTCGCCCTCCTGGCGTCGGAGGCCGAGGCCCAGGCGCTCAAGGCCGACCTCGAACGTCCCGGTTCCCTGCGCTTCGTGATCGCGCGCGGACGCAACAGCGGCGCCTCGGTCACGCGACTTTAAGGGAACCTGGCGCATGAGCGACGCTTGACCATGCCGGCCCAGGCCGGTTCTGGATGTAGACGTGAAAGAAACCATGCGAGAGGCGACCCCGCGAGGGAGTCGGACACTTGCGGAGGAGACAGACGATGGCCCGTTCGATTCTGCATATGCTGACGCCCCTCAAGCATATGAGCCCGTTCGACGTGAACATGGCTGTGGATGCTGGCTTCGAGACGATCGCGACCTATACGGACGTAACCCTGCCGGACGTGACCTCCCTGGTGCAGGATTCGATCTTCTCCCGTTCGCCCCAGGACGGCGCCCGCACGACCATCTTCATCGGCGGCAAGAATGCCGAGGACGCCCTCGACATGATGGACCGGGCGAAGAAAGCCCTGGTACCGCCCTTCGCTAATCACATCGTGGCCGATCCGGCCGGGTCCTTCACCACCGGTGCCGCCATGGTCGCCGAGGTGACCCGCGCCCTCAAGGCGAAGTTCGGCACCGACCTGAAGGGCAAGCGCATCGTCATCTTCGGCGGAGCCGGCGTCGTGGCTTATGTGGCGGCGGTGATCGGCGCGCTGGAAGGCGCCAAGACCGTCCTCGTCGGGCATGATGGCGAGGAGCGTGTCAGCAAGATCGCCTTCACGATGAAATGGCGATTCGGCATTGATGTCGGCGCCGTGGACGGCTCGACCGGCGATGCGCGCCGCGCCGCCATCGCCGAGGCCGACGTGATCCTCTCGGCCGGCCCGGCCGGCGTCCCGATCCTGTCGGCGACGGATCTCGAATCGGCCCCGAAGCTCCTGGTCGCCTCCGACGTGAACGCAGTACCGCCCGCCGGCATCGCCGGAATCGACGTGAACGCCAAGGACGTGGCGCTGCCCACGGGCAAGGGTATCGGCATCGGCGCGCTCGCGGTCGGCAACGTCAAGTACCAGACCCAGTCGCGCCTGTTCCGCCAGATTCTCGCTGCCGACGAGCCCCTCTGCCTCGATTTCCGCGACGCCTACAAGGTCGCCGTCGAGGTGGCGGGCTGACGGGCACTCATCTGCTCGCTCGATCCTACCCATGACCTCATCCTGAGGTATCCGCGAAAGCGGGCCTCGAAGGAGGTCTCCAGCTCCCGCCGAGCAAACTGGAAGCCTCCTTCGAGGCCTTCGCTTCGCTCGTCGCCTCAGGATGAGGCAGGGTGGTGGGAGCAGCGTAGGAGTGATCCGAAGCGATCGCCGCAATGGCAGCATCATCCGAACGGCGTCCGTCCCAGGGTGACGCACTTCTCATCGCCGCCCAGTCCGGGCGCGCCCTGGCGCAGGCCGCGCGCAGGGCGGGCCTGCGCCCCTATGTCCTCGACCTCTTCGGCGATGCCGACACCCGCGCCCTCGCCGAAGGCTATCGCCCCGCCGAGGGCCGTTTCGGCGAAGGGCTGACGGGGGAGGGCGTTTTGGCCGGGCTCGATGCCCTGGCCGCCAAGACGGACAAGCCACCGATCGGACTGGTTCTCGGCAGCGGCTTCGAGACCGCCCCGGATCTGATGGAGGAACTGGGCCGGAGCCACAGGCTGCTGGGGGCCACGCCCCGCTCGGTCCGGGCCCTGAAGGATCCGTTCGCCTTCGCCGCCCTCTGCGCGCGGCACGCGATTCCCCATCCCGAAGTGACACGGGACCTTCTGGCTGACCGGTCGGGCTGGCTGGTCAAGCGTGCCGGCGGGTCCGGCGGCAGCCATATCCGCCCCGCGGGCATGGGCCGGGCCCCACCCGGCGCCTACTTCCAGAGACGCGTCGATGGAACAGCCCATGCGGTCGCCTTCCTGGCCGACGGGCGCGAGGTGGCGATCCTGGCGGTGAGCGAGCAATGGAGCGCGCCGTCTCCCTTACGCCCCTTCCGCTATGCCGGTGCGCTGGAACGGGCGGCCCACGAGCCGCCTTTCCTGGCCGCCCCCGCCCTCGACGCGATCACGGCGGCGATTGGTAGCCTCGTCGCAGCGACGGGGCTTCGCGGCCTCGCCAGCGCCGACCTCCTCGTCTCCGAGGCGGGATGGTGGCTCACCGAGATCAACCCGCGCCCAGGAGCCACGCTGGACATCCTGGACCGACGCGACACGCCACTGCTGACCGCGCATATCGACGCGAGCCTCGGCGTTTTGCCGCGAATCGAACCAGCACCGGTGGATGCGGCGGCCACGGAAATCTGGTACGCGGCAGCCGGCTACGCGCCGATGCCGCCCCTCGACTGGCCGGATTTCGTTCGCGACCGCCCACAATCCGGCGCCCCCGTGGCACGCGATGCACCGTTATGCACCGTGTTCGCCCAAGGTCCGGACTCGGCCGCCACCCGAGACCTATTGCGTGTCCGGGCCGCCACTCTGCGGACCCTGCTCGCCCCGACGGAGGAAGCCCGATGACCACCCATCCCCCCGCCACGCTCCGGACCACGCCGAGCCTGAACGCCCTGTCCGCTCCCCTCGTGGAGAAGCTGGTAGCGGACGCCGAGGCCCTGCGCCTTGCCGTCACCACCGAGAACGGCGCGCGCATGGTCGATGCCGGCGCCACCGTGCGCGGCTCCATCGAGGCCGGACGGCGCATCGCCGAGATCTGCCTCGGCGGCCTCGGCACCGTCTCGATCGTTCCCACAGGACCGATCGCGTCCTGGCCCTATTCCGTCGTGGTGCATTCCGCCGATCCGGTTCTGGCCTGCCTCGGCAGCCAGTATGCCGGCTGGTCGCTTGCCGACGAGACCGGGGATTCCGGTTTCTTCGCCCTGGGTTCCGGCCCCGGCCGTGCCGTCTCGGTGGTGGAGGACCTCTACAACGAGCTCGGCTACCGTGACACGGCCAGCCGAACCGCCCTGGTGCTCGAAGCCGCCGGCGGACCGCCCGCCTCCGTCATCGCCAAGGTCGCCGAGGCCTGCGGCCTGTCGGCCGAGGCCCTGACCTTCATCTACGCACCGACCCAGTCGCTGGCCGGCTCGACACAGGTCGTCGCCCGCGTCCTCGAAGTCGCCCTGCACAAGGCCCATACCGTGGGCTTCGACCTGCACAAGATCGTCGACGGCATCGGCTCGGCCCCGCTCTCGCCGCAGCATCCCGACTTCATCCAGGCCATGGGCCGCACCAACGACGCCATCATCTATGGCGGCCGGGTGCAGCTCTTCGTCGAGGCCGACGAGGCGGATGCCAAGCAGCTGGCCGAGCAGCTTCCCTCCACCACCTCCGCCGATCACGGGGCGCCCTTCGCCGAGATCTTCGGCCGGGTGAACGGCGATTTCTACAAGATCGACGGCGCGCTCTTCAGCCCGGCCGAGGTCATCGTCACCTCGGTGACCACCGGCAAGAGCTTCCGCGGTGGCCGGCTGATGCCGGAACTGGTGGAAGCCTCCTTCAGCTGAGGCCCATCACGCAACCCTCCCCCCTCCGCGGGGGAGGGTGGTCGCGGAGCGACCGGGAGAGGGGAAGCCCTGTCCGGAACCGGCGCTCCCCTCTCCCGACCCGCTTCGCGGGCCACCCTCTCCCGCAAGGGGGAGAGGGATCGACGTCGAGGTTGCGAACAACATGCGCATCGGGCTCGCGGCCGATAACGGCAACTGGCACAAGGCCCGATTGAGGGCCGCCCTGGAACATCTCGGCGCCGAGCCGGTGCTGTTTTCGCTCGCCGACGTGGCGGTGGTCACCGGCGCGGGTGAACCGCTCCGGGTGCCGGGCTTCTCCGACGGGTTGCCCGACGGCGTCCTCCTGCGCACCATCGCTGGGGGTACCTTCGAGGCCACCACCATGCGGCTCGGCGTGCTCCACGCCCTCGTCGCATCCGGGGTCACGGTGTGGAATTCCCCCGGTGCCATCGAGCGCTCGGTGGACAAGGCCATGACGAGTCTCCTCGTCGCCAGGGCGGGCCTGCCCACTCCCGACACCTTCGTCTTCTCCAGCCGTGAGGCCGCCGCCGCCTGCGTCGCCCGCGAGGCGGGGCCGGGCCGGCCACTGGTGCTCAAACCGCTCTTCGGCTCACAGGGCGAGGGTTTGCAGCTGATCGAACGGCCGGAAGACCTGCCCGCCGAGGAGGCAGTGTCGCGGGTCTATTATCTCCAGCGCTACATCGCGCGGAACGACGGCCTCTGGCGCGATTACCGCGTCTTCGTCTGCGAGGGCCGGGCCATTGCCGCCATGATCCGCGAAGGCGACGGCTGGATCACCAACGTCCACCGCGGGGGCCGGCCATTGCCCTGGGCGATGCCGGAGAAGGCTGCCGAGCTCGCCGAGCGGGCCGCCGCCGCCATCGGCGTCGACTATACCGGCATCGACCTCGTGGAAGACGGGGAGGGCGGATACCTCGTCCTCGAAGTGAATTCCATGCCGGCCTGGTCGGGCCTGCAGCAGGTCACCGAGGTCGACGTCGCGGCCGCCGTGGCCCGGGGCTTCCTCAACGCCGTACGGGCAGCGAGGCCCCCCCGGCTCCTCGCGGCATCGGGATGAGTGGGCCTTCGCCGGAGGCGATCGCCACGGCCTACCGGGCGTGCTGCTTGGCCGAGCTCGATGCCCTGAAACCCGGAAACGTCCACGTCTTCGGCGACGGCCACCGCATGGCGGTGGCCGATTTCGTCACGAGCGCCGAAATTTCCGCTCCCCATCTCGCGGAACCCGGCGCGCGGATCGGCCGGCGCGTCCGCACCGCCATGGAGGCGACCCTCGGCGCGGTGGGCCAGAACACCAATCTCGGCATTCTCCTCCTCTGCGCGCCCCTGGCGCTCGCCGCCGAGGGCGGCGGCCCTCTGCGCGAGGCGCTGAGCCACGTTCTCGATACCCTCGACGCTGCCGATGCGACCGACGTCTTCGCGGCGATTCGCGCCGCCAATCCGGGCGGCCTCGGCCGAGTCGAACGGCACGACGTGACCGAATCGGTAGCGCCCGCCAGCCTCGTCGCTGCCATGGCAGAGGCGGCCCCGCGCGATCGGATCGCCCGCGCCTACGTCACCGATTTCGCCGACATCTTCGGCATCGGCCTGCCCGCATTGGCGGCGGCGCGCGGCAAGGGTCTCACGCCCCCCTGGAGCACGACCGCGGTCTTCCTCGGCTACCTCGCGGCCGTCCCCGACAGCCATGTAGCGCGCAAGCACGGGCCAGACCGCGCCGACGCCCTGCGCGCCGAGGCGGCGGAGCTTCTCTCTCTCGATCTCGCCACGCACCCCGTCACCGAGCTCTTGGCACGGGACCGCTCGTGGAAGGGCCAGAACCTCAATCCGGGCACCAGCGCGGACATGACGGTGGCCACCCTCTTCGCCGACCGATTGCTGGCGGCCGGGATGGAACAGCCGTGACACCGGCCACCCGGTGCCGGCGGAGTGCGCCATAATTCATGAAACGGCGCGTTCAACCCCCCGTTAGACAAAGATTTTGCTCGAATCCGCCCCCCCTGCAGGGTTGTTCCGGCAGAGACCCCAGAGTAGGGTCCGCGCCGCGATCCGGGCAAACCGGTCCGGTCCTCATGGGACTGGACGCCGTGAACAAGGATGGCTTTCGGCCGCGCCAAACTACGGGGCGGTCATGCTTTTTCAAGACTCCTGGGAGAAACCCCACATGGCGAAGATCAACAAAGTTCTGGTCGGCGAGGCTCTCGTCGGCGATGGCAACGAGGTCGCCCACATCGATCTCATCATCGGACCGCGCGGTTCGCCGGCCGAGACGGCTTTCTGCAACGGCCTCGTGAACAACAAGCACGGCTTCACCAGCCTGCTCGCGGTCATCGCGCCGAACCTGCCCTGCAAGCCGAACACCCTGATGTTCAACAAGGTCACCATCAACGACGCCCGTCAGGCCGTCCAGATGTTCGGCCCCGCCCAGTACGGCGTTGCCAAGGCCGTGCAGGACGCCGTTGCCGAAGGCATCATCCCCGCTGACGAAGCCGACGACCTGTTCATCCTGGTCGGCGTGTTCATTCACTGGGAAGCTGCCGACGACGCCAAGATCCAGAAGTACAACTACGACGCCGTGAAGCTGTCGATCCAGCGCGCCGTCAAGGGCGAGCCCACCGCTGCCTACGCCACCGAGCAGCGCAACTCCGCTTCGCACCCCTTCGCGTCGAACGCTTAGATCGGGGACAGTCCTGGGCAGAGCGCGCCTCCGCCCGCACCGCGGGGCCTGCTCCAGCGACTGGCTTCCATCTTCCTCGGACGATGAAACATGAAACGAGGCGGCTCCGGCCGCCTCGTTTTTTTATGGCCTCGACACTCTTGGATCGCCCCTCTACCGCCGCAGCGTCCCGTCGTGGATCGCGGTGGCCACCAGGGCGCCCGTGACGCCGATCTCCTCCAACGCGGCGACATCCCCCGGTCCGCGCACGCCGCCCGCCGCGTAGAGCCGCGTCGCGGGGCTGACCCTGCGGATCTCGGACAGGCGGTCGAGATCCGGCCCGGTCCCCGCGCCGACACGGCTCAGGGTCATCACAATGACCTCGGAAGGCCAGTGCGCCGGCTCGTCGTGGAGTTCCGCCGGCCCCATCCTCTCGGCCCCCCGGCTATCGAGGGAGAAGACCGCGCGGTCTCCCAGCGCTCGCACCAAGCCGGCATCGTGCTGGCTCTCGCTGCCGATCACCGGGCGGCCCAACCCCTCCGCCAGGAACGCATCGACGCCGGCGCCCCCTGAGAATCCCGCATCGACCCAAAGCTGTACGCCGGGACAGGCGAGAGCGACCTGCGTGAGACTGCCGAGATCCGGAGGCCTGCCATCGATGATCGCATCGAGATCGGCGACATAGAGGATGCGCGCGGCAATCGCGTCCGCGAGACCCCGCGCGACCTCCCCGGGCGACGATCCCTTTGCCAAGGGCGTCACGATCGGGGCATAGGAGTCGCGATCCCCGGCCCTGGCCCGCACCACCTCTCCGTGGCGCAGGTCGATCACCGGAACGATCCGAAACCCATCCTTCATCGCGTTCCTCCCTGTACGGACTTGCCCGTGACATCTGCCGCATCCACGCACAACCCGGTGATCGGCTGGGATCTCGGAGGGGTCCATGTCAAGGCGGCCCTGGTTCGGGGCGGCCGGGTCGAGGCAGTGGTGCAGGCGCCCTGCCGTCTCTGGCGCGGCCTTCCCGCCCTCGACGAGACGTTTTCGCAGCTGCCGGATTGGGCGCGCGGCGAGGCCGAACACGTCGTCACCATGACGGGCGAACTCACCGACTGCTTCTCCGACCGCACCGATGGCGTGGCGCAGCTCTCTGCCTGGGCGAGCGCGAATCTTGCCGGTTCGGTGCGGATTTATGGTGGCCGGGCCGGGCTCCTCGCGCCCCGCGAGGCGACGGGCGCCGCCATCGACGTGGCCTCGGCGAACTGGCACGCCACGGCGGCCCTGGCTGGCCGCCACGTGGCGAACGCGCTCCTCGTCGATATCGGCTCCACCACGGCCGACCTGATCCCCATCGTGGACGGCCACCCCGCCGCCACCGGTTACAGCGACGCCGAGCGCCTGGAGACGGGCGAGCTGGTCTATTCCGGCGTGGTGCGCACGCCCGTCCTCGCCTTCACCGCCTCCGCGCCGTTCAAGGGCCGACGCACGGGCCTGATGGCCGAGACCTTCGCCACCACGGCCGACGTCTACCGTCTCACCGGCGATCTGCCCGAGGGGGCCGACCAGCAGCACAGCGCCGACATGAAGGGCAAATCGATCCCAGAGACCGAGATCCGCCTCGCCCGTATGATCGGCCGCGACCATGCGGAGGGAGGCTCAGCGGATTGGCGCGCTCTCGCGGCGCATTTCGCCGAATGTCAGCTCCGTCCCCTCCACGATGCGGCGGCGATCCTGCTCTCGCGCCCCGACATCGCGGCGGATGCACCTCTGATCGTCTGCGGGGCGGGGCGATTCCTGGCAGAGCGGCTGGCCCGGCGCCTGGGACGCCCAGCCGTGGCGCTCACCGACCTCATCGCGCCGTCGCTCGCGGAGGAGGGCGCCGACTGGGCCTCCACCTGCGGCCCGGCCGTGGCGGTGGCCCTGCTGGCCGCCGAAACCATCCAACACTGAACCGAACGGGAGACCCGCATGAGCGCCACGCACAAACTCGCCCGTATCCTCGCCACGCGCTCCGGCGCGGGAATCGAGCTCGCCCTCGCTACCGAGAGCGGCCAGACCCTCAAGGTGCTGGCGAGCCAGGACCAGATCGACATGCTGGTGGACGAGTTGGAGGACATCCTCAATTCGCCGGTCGAGCCCGGAGACGACGAGCCGCCGGCGGCGGCGTGACGCGCCGCTCCCCTCAGTAGGCGTCGCGCTCCTCGCGCTCCTCGTCCCCTAGCAGACCCCGGATCTGGTCGAGGCAGCCCTGGAGGATGTAGGCGGCCGCCAGCATATCGACGACCTCGCCGCGCTTGGCCCGCGAGGCATCCGCCGCGATCAAGGCTCGCGTCACTGCCGCCGTGGACAGGCGCTCGTCGCAGAAGAGCACCGGCAGGTCGAGCAGGGGCTTCATGTTGCGCACGAAGGAGCGCGTGGCCTGGACGCGCGGCCCTTCGCTACCGTCCATGTTGAGGGGCAGCCCCATGACGAGGCCGCCGACCTGGTGAGCCTCGCACAGGAGGCGCAGGCGCGCGACGTCGGGGGTGAACTTCACCCGGCGGATGGTCTCGAGGGGCGAGGCGATCTGCCGGCCCACATCCGACAGGGCGAGTCCGATCGTCTTGGTGCCGAGATCGATCCCGATGAGGCGCCGGCCGCCCGCGGACGCCGCGACGAACGCCCGGACCTCATCTTCCGTCACGAGACCTGACCCAGGAAGCTGGAGGGCAGGGGCTCGGCGCCCATGCCGAGAATGCCGCGCACTGCGGGCCCTTGAAGCCGGTGCATGAGATCGGGGAGGTCGGCGCCCCCGAACCGCACCGATTCGAGATCGGCGCCCATCACCCAGATCTCGTATTCCCGGCGCTCGGTCTGGTCCGTGCCGACGACCACGTCCCAGAACAGGAACTCGCCCGCTTCGGTCTCACCGAAGAAACAGGCGCGCTCGACAACGCTCGGATCGTCCCCCTCGATATCGAAGCGATGGCCCTCCCGCATCTCGATCACGGAGGCGATGCTGTGCGCGATCAGTTCCGAGCGGGTGACGAGGTCAGCGCTCTCGGTGGAACTCGGAACCGCGATGCGGATGGAACCGCAGGCGAGCCCTGCGCCGCATTCGAGGCAGAAGCTGCGGTAGCTTTCCGGCAGCGGGAAACCGAGTTCGGCCTCGGCACGGTCGAGATCGGCCGGATCGGCTTTCGGCCCGGCAGTGAATTCGGTGAACACCGTCTGCCACATGATGTCTGTCCTCGACGCGCTAGACCCTACTCCGGAGGGAATAGCCGCGTGGGACGTAAATGCGCCAGACGTCCATGAAGGATTCCTCGACGTGACGCCGCTGGGTTCGCTCGATCCCGCTCCCCGGCTCGACGCCATGCGTTGCCCGGGCCGCGACCGGGAACCCAGCGCGTCCTCTCATGCACCCCGAGGCGAGATCGCGATGGTCAGCCACAGATTCCATCCGGCCGGGCGGTTCTCCGCTTCGAACTCGCGGTAGAATTTGAGGTTGAGGTACCCTTGGGCGTCGCCTACCGGAAACAGGTAGCCGACCTGGGGTCCCGCCGCGAAGACCCTGCCCTTGAACGGGCCAAATGTAGCGCCGCGTCCGCGATCGCCGGTCAGCTGCTGATAGACGTAGCCGACCAGCCCGAGCTGGTATTGGTCGCCGATGAACTTCGACGCCGAGAAGTCGATATGTGCGTCGATACCGTTCTGATACTGTGTCTTGGTATTCTCGAAATTATACGTCATGCCGGCGACGGCCGAGAGTTCGTAGCCCAAGTCCTTATCGTAATAGGTGTAGCCGAAACCGGCGTCCTGGCCCCAATGCCCGATGCCGAAATTGGCCAGGCGTGATGAGTTGTAGGTGCCGGACGGGACGTTCGTAAGGGTATAGACGAGGTAGTTGTGATTTCCGGCGCTCCAGCGCATCGAAGCGGCTGGCGTCAGGTCCATGATTCCAACCCGGGAATCGTTCCTCACATCGGTGATGGCGACGGCCATCCCGCCGAATGCGCCGAACAGGCTGAGGGACAATTGCCCGTCGAGCACCGGCGTTGGGAGGGAATAGGTGATCCCCGCATAGGCGAGGTCCGCCCTCTCGGAGACGTTCTGAACCCTTGCGGTCGAGTGGTAGTAGGTCAGGCTCGTCGACCATCCCGGCATGCCCGGCACCGCCGCCATGCTGGCGAAGGAGCCTGCCAGATACAGGTTTGCTCCCCCTTCGTCCGCCCGTGCCGGAGCGGTGAGGAAGGTCGCCGTGATGGAGGCCAGCAACGCAGCCAGCACGTGCATGGTCCTGATTCTGGTCGCTGACTTTGCCACGGCGCTCACTTTCTGGTTGTCCCGAAGCGAAAGAGTCGCCGGACGCACATCTCGGTCGGTCGGTTGTGGCGTCACGATGTGGGCAGCGAGACCGTGGGCAGAGTGGCCGTGGGCGGTTCGACCTGAAGGACCGTGCGATTGAACCTGAGAAGGTAGAGAAAATAGACGCCGCCCGTGACGAGTAGCCCCACCACGATCAAGTCGGGGACCAAAGCTGCATCGGGCGTGACCAGCACGAACAGCGCGCCCATCAGCCAGACGAGGGCGATGACGGCGACGGGTACCTCGAAAGCGCCCAGGTCGAAGGCGCCGACCCGTCGGTCGAGCTTCTTTCGCACGGCCAGATAGAGAATGACCGTGACGCCGTAGCTGAGGATCGGCAGGATCGTGGATGCCGTGATCAATTGCAGAAGCGCCTCGCCCGGAAGCGCAAGCATGAGAAGTATGCCCCCGACGAGGACCAGGATCGTCGCCGGAATCGGCGTCTGCGTCCGCGGGTGGACCTGGCTCATCAGACGCGACGCGGGAAAGCGGCCGTCCCGCGACATCGCGTAGACCAGCCGTGCCGCGGTCGCCATCACGACCATTCCGCAGGCGAAGAAGGCGAATGTCACCGCGGCCATCATGATCGTCTTCATCATGGGGCCGAACTGGTCGTGGAGGATCTCGGCCACCGGCGAGTCGCTCAGGGTGATCCGCTGGACATCCGGAATGGCGACGGTGAGCGCGATCAGGAAAAGCAGCCCCAGCACTCCCGCGGCGACGACGGATCCGACGATGGCGCGAGGAACGCTGCGAAACGGGTCCTTGGCCTCCTCGGCGACATTGGCCGCGGCGTCAAAGCCCACGAGGGTGGAGAGGCCCATCAGCATGGCGAGCATCAGGCCCCCGCCGACCTTGAAATAATCGGGGTCGGCGGCGGCCGTCCCGCGGGAGGTCAAGTTGGCGAAGGAGCCCATCCCGTTCATTGCGATCGCGATCGGCAGAAGGATCACGAGCAGGATGACGATCATCACCTCGATGCCGACGGCGGTCCCGTTGATCAGGCCGACGAGGCGCGTGGACACGATGGTCAGCACGGCCTGGACCAGCAGGATCGCCAAGGTGATCCACCGGGCCGTCTGCTCGTCGGGCGCCATGCCGAGCAAGGGCATGAGCGCTTGGCTGGCAAGTGCGTTGTCCACCGCCACCACGCCGATGCCGAGGTAACAGAAGCTCAAGAGACCGAACCACCAGCCGATTGCCGGATTGGCGAGGCGCGACGCCCATTGATAGGACGAGCCCGTCAGGGGAATGCGGGCCGCGAACTGTGCGATGACGAGGGCGACGAAGGTCTGCCCGATCGCCACGATCGCCCAGAGCCAGATCCCGACCGGGCCTGCACTGCGAAGGACGTCGTCGAAGGTACCGAAGATCCCGACGGCTACCGAAATGAAGGCAAAGGAAACGGCGAAGACTTGAAACGAACCCAAAGTTCGCTTCAGTTCCTGGCGGTAGCCCCCAAGCTCTGCGGAGGTTTCTTCCCCACGCAGCCCATGCGGAAACTGTTCCATGATCACCTGCCGCCCCTCGCAGCGATGATTTGCCCCCACCGCATGCTTTGGCGTTAAGCGGAAAAAGCGTCCCTCAACAATTGAGAAATTGGCGCGGTCACAGTGTTGGTGAGTGCCTCGCAGCCCACAGCTTTGATAGAAACGACAAACACGGCATTCGATCTCTGAATATTCAGACACACCGAATCTCAGAACGGCAGCTTTTCCCGATTAAATCGCCACCGCACAAAGACCACTCATGACTTACATGACGGAGTCTGAGCTCTATCTGGCAGCACAGGTCGTCTGGTTCTCACCAGAAGAGTCATATCCGACCGGATATGGTCTGGCCCGATACGACTCCCGGTTGTTGTCGTGACGCGTCTTGTTTCGACGAGCCGGTTTCCGCGTCGTCGGAATGCGCTCTTGTTGGCAGAGGCTGGGAAGCTGTGCCGACCGTCCCATGAGACGGAGCGTAAAGACAATCCGATGGGACGCGTATCGCCCGGCCTCGGCGACGGCATTGCTGGAGCGAACATGCAGTTGCTTGCCGCCTCGCTCATCTGACGATTCGTGTCGAGCCGGCACCCTCGTTCGAATCCGTTTGGATTGAATGTGCCGGGCGGCTCATGCGGGGACGCTGTTGGCGTGAGGAATATGTGCTGACGGCAGCAGGGCGCGACTTCCTCCCCGTCCTGATGATGGGAGCCTGGGCGCAGCGGAACCGCGGCGTCGATCCCGCTCGCTTCGTCGACGATACGACGGGCCTGGAGATCGAGCCCATTGCCGTCGATGCGCCCAGTCACGAAGCCGATTGATCCCCACGGTAAGGTTGGGCGGCACGCGGACGGCATCCGCAAGGCCATAGGTATAGCGCTCCTGCTACGGCCCCCGCCTATTGGCTCAGGGATGTCGAGCGCCGCTTGGTATTCGCAACACCAATGGGTGTTAGTTTAACGATTTCCAATGATGATCCCTACACGGCTGCCTATGGATTCTTGAGTGGCAGCGTTCGGAGATCATCGTGTCTTTCCAAAATCTTTCCATCCGCACGAAGCTGGTTGCGGCTTTCTTGATCCTGACCCTCCTTACCGTCGGGCTGGGCGTGCTTGGCCTGCTCGGGACACAACGCATGCGCGAGCAGGCGCTCAAGATCGAGACCAACTGGCTGCCGAGCGTACGTATTCTCGGTGAGATCGATACGCTCACAGCGCGGACGAGCGCGCTCGTTCTCCGGCACACGCAGGCCACCGACCCGGCACTGGTCGCCAGTATCGAGAAGGATATGGAGCGTTTCGGTAAGAAGCTCGACGAGAAGAAGGCCGCCTACGAACCGATGATCGCTTCACCGGAGGAGAAGGCCCTTTACGAAACGTTCACCCGTGAAGCCGGGAACTTCGAGGCGGTGCGCCGGTCCATTCTCGATCTCTCGCGCGCCGGTCAGAAGGCACAGGCCTACGACCTGTATGAGCAGAAAGGCATCATTCCGCGCCGCGCGGCCTCGGCGGCTCTCGATAAGCTGGTCGCGATGAATAACGAAGGGGCCAGCGCCGCCGAGACGGACAGCAAGGCCGTGTTCGAGACGACGCGTGCCTGGGGGATCGGTGCCATCGCGCTCAGCCTCGTCATCTCCGCGCTCTCGGCGGCATTGATCGTTCGCGGGGTCACGCGCGGCATCGGATCGGTGGTTCAGCCGATGCAGGCCCTCGCGGCCGGCGACCTCTCGGTGACGATCCCGCATCAGGGCGCCCGGACCGAGATCGGCACCATCGCCGACGCGGTGCAGGTGTTCAAGGACGGGTTGATCAGGATGCGGGCCCTCGAGGAGGAGACGGTCCTGGCGCGGGCCGGGGCGGAGGCACAGCGCAAGGCGGCCATGAAGGCCATGGCCGACCGTTTCGAGGACGCGGTCGGAGGCATCATCTCCATGGTCACGAGTTCGGCCACCGAGCTGCAGGCAACCGCGCAGAGCATGGCCGGCACCGCGACCCAGACCGCCAACCAGACCACGAGCGTCGCGGCGGCGGCGGAAGAGGCCGCCTCCAACGTCAACACCGTCGCGGCGGCGGCCGAGGAACTCGGCTCGTCCGTTCTCGAGATCGGGCGCCAGGTGAGCACCTCCGCCACGATGGCGCAGAGTGCCGTTCAGGAAGCGGCCGAGACCGCCGAACTGGTCCAGCAACTGAACACGGCGGTGTCCCGCATCGGCGACGTCGTGACGATGATCACTTCCATCGCCGGCCAGACCAACCTGCTGGCGCTCAACGCCACCATCGAAGCGGCGCGAGCCGGCGAGGCGGGGCGAGGGTTCGCCGTGGTGGCGGCCGAGGTCAAGGAACTCGCCAACCAGACGGCGCGGGCCACGCAGGAGATCGGGGAGCACATCAACCAGATCCAGGGCTCCACCGACCGTGCCGTGTCGGCGATCGGCAGCATCGCCTCGCGCATCCAGGACATCAGCGGCGTCGCGACGACGATTGCGGCCGCGGTCGAGGAACAGGGAGCGGCGACCCAGGAGATCGTGCGCAATGTGGCCCAGGCCGCGATGGGCACGAGCGAGGTGACGAGCAACATCTCGGGCGTGGCGGGAGCGGCCGAAGAGACAGGAGCGGCAGCAAGCCAGGTTCTCGGCGCCGCTTCGGATCTGTCGCGTCAATCCGAACACCTGAACGCCGAGGTCGACAGGTTCCTGGCCACCGTGCGCGCGGCCTGACGCAACCGATCACGAGGGTGGGGCGACGTTCCGGAGCCCCCCCCGGAGAGCGGAGTACCCAGGCGGACTTCAAGTCCACCTCTGCATCAGGTGGCCATCCGAACTGCCGGACGAAGAGGAGGCATCGCCTCGACCAGCACCACCTGCGCTGCGGTTTGTAACCGCACCGGCCCCGAACCGCATCGTCGTTCCGCCGACAGGCCACCGCAAGACGAACCGGCAACGGGTGGTAACCCGCTTTGGCAATTGCAACGCGTTCATGCCCTCCGTAGTTAAGGATTTCTTAACGATACGGAGAAACCATGCGTCGGCTTGGCCGAATATCCCTATGCCTCGACATGGTGCGACCGGCGCCCACGGGTCCGCGAACCGGACCTGCCGACGGCGAGGGCCGGTTGTCGTTCCGGCACAAACTCATGCTCGCCTTGGCTCTCGAAATTCTGGTCCTTGGCTTCCGGCAGTCGGAAATCGTCCGGCAGGACAAAGGTATCGTCGTCGAGACTCCCTCTCATCCCGGCAATGCCATCGTCTGAGTTGGGGCTTCCGCCCGCCCCCGGCGTTGCGGCGCCGCGAAGCCCGGTGCTATAGCCCGGCCTCTGACGCGCGTTCCGGCGCAGGTCCCGAGGTCCGAAGGCAGCATGTCGGTCGACGCAACCACAGTGAGGCGCATCGCGCATCTGGCGCGTATCGCGGTGAGTGACGACGAGGTCGCGCCGCTGCAGGGCGAACTCAACGCCATTCTCGCCTTCGTCGAGCAACTCTCCGAAGTCGATGTGAGCGGCGTGGAGCCGATGACCTCGGTCACCCCGATGGCGATGAAGAAGCGGACCGACGTGGTCACCGATGGCGGTCACGCTCGCGACATCGTCTTCAACGCTCCCGAGACCGAGGACCATTATTTCCTCGTCCCGAAGGTGGTCGAGTAGCTCCGTCGATTTCGTGATTCTTGCCCGCTGAGAGGGACCGCGCGGCGCCGGAAACGGGCGACGGGGTCCGGCGGGCTTTGGAGGACAGGCCCCATGACCCAGATCAACGAACTCACCCTGGCCGAGGCCCGCGACGGGCTGAAGGCCAAGGACTTCTCCGCCACGGATCTCGCCAAGGCGCATCTGGCCGCCATGGAGAAAGCGCGGGGCCTCAACGCCTATCTGCTGGAGACGCCGGAACGCGCCCTGCAGATGGCGGAGGTCTCAGACGCCAAGATCGCCTCCGGCGAGGCACGGCCCCTCGAAGGCCTGCCGCTCGGCGTCAAGGACCTGTTCTGCACCCACGGGGTCGCCACCACGGCAGGCTCCAAGATCCTCGAAGGATTCCAGCCGCATTACGAATCGGCCGTGACCCATAATCTGTGGCGCGACGGCGCCGTGATGCTGGGCAAGCTCAACCTCGACGAATTCGCCATGGGCTCCTCGAACGAGACGTCCGCCTATGGCGACGTGGTCTCGCCCTGGCGCCGGAGCGGCTCCGAGACCAAGCTGGTTCCGGGCGGCTCGTCCGGCGGTTCGGCGGCGGCGGTGGCGGCCCATCTCTGTCTCGGAGCCACCGCCACCGATACCGGCGGCTCGATCCGTCAGCCCGCCGCCTTCACCGGCACCGTGGGCATCAAGCCGACCTACGGCCGCTGCTCGCGCTGGGGCACCGTCGCCTACGCTTCGTCGCTCGACCAGGCCGGCCCCATCGCCCGCACGGTGCGCGATTGCGCGATCCTGCTCGGCTCCATGTCCGGGCCGGATGCCCGCGACACCACCTGCGCCGACCTGCCCGTTCCCGATTTCGAAGCGGCGGTGGCGCGGGGCGTGAAGGGTCTCACCATCGGCATTCCGAAGGAATACCGGGTGGAGGGCATGTCCGCCGAGATCCAGGCCCTCTGGGACCAGGGCGCCGCGATGCTGAAGGATGCGGGCGCGACGATCCGTGAGATTTCGCTGCCGCATACCCGCTACGCGCTCCCGGCCTATTACATCGTCGCCCCGGCCGAGGCCTCCTCGAACCTCGCCCGTTATGACGGCGTTCGCTACGGCCTGCGCGTGCCCGGCAAGGACATCGCCGGGATGTACGAGAACACCCGTGCTGCGGGCTTCGGCCGCGAGGTGAAGCGGCGCATCATGATCGGCACCTACGTGCTCTCGGCGGGCTATTACGATGCCTATTACGTCCGCGCGCAGAAGATCCGCACCCTGATCAAACGCGATTTCGAAGAGGCCTACGCCTCCGGGATCGACGCGATCCTGACGCCCGCCACCCCGTCCGCCGCTTTCGGCATCGGCGAGAAGGGCTCTGGCGACCCCGTCGAGATGTACCTCCAGGACGTCTTCACCATCACGGTGAACATGGCCGGCCTGCCCGGCATCTCGGTGCCGGCCGGCCTCGACGCGCAGGGGCTGCCATTGGGCCTCCAACTCATCGGCCGTCCCTTCGACGAGGAGACGCTGTTCGCCGCCGCCCAGGTGATCGAGGAAGCCGCAGGCCGGACCAAGCTGCCCGCCGCGTGGTGGGCATGAAAGCGCGACCATGACCGTCCCGGTCTATCCTTTCGACGTCTGGATCTGGGCCGCGTTCGATCCCGTCCTGATCGCCATCGCGCTGGTCATGGGCTGGAAGTCGGATCAGTTCGTGAAGGTCATCCTGGTCTCGCTGATGGCTTTCGCCATCTCGGTGCTGGTGTCCTGGGCCGTTACCGCCATCGGCATCCCCTGGCCGGCGCCGGTGAGCCATGACGGGCCGACCTTCTTCCCCATTCGCTGGATGGCGGGCTTCCTGTGGGGCACCCTGGGCTTCATGGCCCACCAGCTCTACCGCCTGCGCGCTTGACCGCGCCGGCTGGTCCTTCCACCTTTCCGGCGCGGTTTCGCGCCGCGCAACACTGAATCCGGGCCATCATGACCGCTGCCGTGAACCCTAAGAAGCTCATCAAGGGCGGCCTGCACGACTGGGAGGTCGTGATCGGCATGGAGATCCATGCTCAGGTCACGAGCCGCTCCAAACTGTTCTCCGGCGCTTCCACCGAGTTCGGCGGTGAGCCGAACGACCACGTCTCCCTGGTGGACGCGGCGATGCCCGGCATGCTGCCCGTCATCAACGAGGAATGCGTGGCCCAGGCCGTGCGCACCGGTCTCGGGCTGAAGGCGCAGATCAACCATCGCTCGGTATTCGACCGGAAGAACTACTTCTACCCGGACCTGCCACAGGGCTACCAGATCAGCCAGTTCAAGGACCCCATCGTCGGCGAAGGCGAGGTGTTGGTAGACCTGCCCGAGGGCGAGACCATCACGGTGGGCATCGAGCGCCTGCATCTCGAGCAGGATGCCGGCAAGTCCCTGCACGACCAGAACCCGACCCAGAGCTTCGTCGACCTCAACCGCTCGGGCGTCGCCCTGATGGAGATCGTCTCGCGGCCGGATCTCCGCTCGTCGGAGGAGGCGCGCGCCTACGTGACCAAGTTGCGCACCATCCTGCGTTATCTCGGCACCTGTGACGGCGACATGGAGAAAGGCTCCCTCCGGGCCGACGTGAACGTCTCGGTGCGCAAGCCCGGTGACCCGCTCGGCACCCGCTGCGAGATCAAGAACGTCAACTCGATCCGCTTCATCGGGCAGGCCATCGAGGTCGAGGCCCGTCGCCAGATCGCGATCATCGAGGATGGCGGCACGATCAGCCAGGAAACCCGGCTGTTCGATCCGGGCAAGGGCGAGACCCGCTCCATGCGCTCTAAGGAAGAGGCGCACGATTACCGCTACTTCCCCGACCCGGACCTGCTGCCGCTGGAATTCGACCAGGCCTATGTCGACGCACTGGCCGAGGGACTGCCGGAACTGCCGGACGCGAAGAAGGCCCGCTTCATCGAATCCTACGGCCTCTCGCCCTACGATGCCGGTGTGCTCATCGCCGAGCGGTCCTCGGCCGATTATTTCGAGGCGGTGGCCAAGGGCCGGGACGGCAAGGCCGCGGCGAACTGGGTGATCAACGAGCTGTTCGGGCGCCTCAACAAGGAAGGCCACAGCATCGAGACGAGCCCGGTCTCGGCGGACCAGCTCGGCGCCATCGTCGATCTCATCGGCGAGGGCGTGATCTCGGGCAAGATCGCCAAGGACCTGTTCGAGATCGTCTGGTCCGAGGGTGGCGACCCGCGTCAGGTCGTCGAAGCGCGCGGCATGAAGCAGGTCACCGATACCGGAGCCATCGAGGCGGCGGTGGACGAGATCATCGCCAAGAACCCCGACAAGGTGCAGCAGGCCAAGGAAAAGCCGACCCTGCTCGGCTGGTTCGTCGGCCAGACCATGAAAGCCACCGGCGGCAAGGCCAACCCGGCGGCCGTGAACGCATTGCTGAAGGCGAAGCTCGGAATCGAATAAGGCTGGGCTGATCCTGGACGCGGACCGGTTCGTCCCTAGGAGGGACACGGCCGCGGCCGCGCCCTACACCGACCTCCGGCATTTGGACGCCAGCGCCATTCCGGGGTGTCTCACGAAAGGCGGCCTCGATCTCGTCGTGCGGGTGGATGCGGCGGAGTTTGACCGCGCCGAGGCTGCCCTCGCGGCCTCGTTCCGGATGATGAAGCCCGGCTCGATCCAAACGGACGATTTCGCAGCCTTCGCGGACGAGACACGCGCGATTCCGCTGGGCCTCCAACTCACCGTCGAGAATGGCCGCTATTGGCGCAGTCCGACACGTTCAAGATGGGGTGCGACGGGCTTTCCATGGCGGCGTATCACGCCGAAGAAGGCGGCCTTCATCGACGCGGTGTTGACCACGCGGGCGCGACGAGGGTGATCGTATCGAAGAGAGCGATCGCCTAACGCGCTCGGTCATCGTGAGACCGTGCAGCCGAGCCACGGCTCACGGCTTCTGCGAGCGGCTTCCGGCACGACGCTCAGATCTGCGAACGCCCTTCATGGAAGGAGAGGGAGCTGCGCCAGCCGAAAGCGATGCTTTCATGGGTTATCCCGCTCGCGCAGATCGCGCAGCGGGTGGGCCCCGAAACCAGACGATCCACCACGAACCATGGCCGATCCTGCAAGGACATAGGCGGCGGAAGCGGTCGAGTTGGGGCATTCTGCGTATTCGAAGTCGTGCCGTGTCGGCCGCTTCTGCACCCCGGAGACCGCCTCCGTCCCGTAATTCGTATTTGTGCTGCTCAACGTCCGGACCGAATTAAACCCGGATGATCGTCACAGCATCCTGCTGGGGTGGAGTCATTCCCGTCTCCTGCGGCTAAGTTGGTCGCGATCGACAAACGATCAGCGCCTCCTCGTTGCTTGAGATGTGCTTTGCTTCGAAGCACATGATCAAGGTGCGACTGGATTTGACCCGCGTCAAGTCCCTATCTCCACTTTCTCGAACCTGTATTCATTCCCATCTGGACGGTTCGGGAAAAGCTATGGACCTTCAGGCGCTTGGCGCCTCGCGGCCGCCGCGAAGGACCGCCTCAGGCGACGTTTCGCAGGGCGCCGCTCCCGGTCGAGGGGGAAAGGCTCGGCGCCTTGCCCGTCGCCGCCTCGTAATCGGCGGCCAGATCCGCAGCGCCGCGCAGACGCCCCGGCTCGTCGCGGTAGCTGCCCGTTCCGGCCACGGGTGCTCCCTGCCATTGCCTCTCGATCGCCAGACGCTCGGGTGTGCCGGCGAAGGCAGCGATGAAAGCATCCGCCGCCATGAGCAGGCGGCAGGCGCTCGGATGGTCGGCGACGGTGGCGGTGTAGTACCAGGGTGCGGGTGCGATGTTGCCGGGCACGATCTCGATGCGGCCGCGCCACGGGCTGTCGGCGCCGGTGCAGGCCCAGTGCATGATCGGCGCGTCCACGGCGAAGGCATCCACCACGCCCTCGGCCAGAGCGTCGTGGATGCGGCCCTGGTCGGTGATCGGCACGAGGCTGCCGAGCACGGCCACGCGCCGGCCCTTGGTCTGGAGGTTCTCGGCCCAGCGCAGTCCGGCTGCCTCCAGCGTGGCGTAGGCGCTCGGATCGTTGATGATGCCCAGGGTCCGCCCTTCGAGGTCGGACAGGCTGCGGATGCGCGTGTCGCCGGTGCGGCGGGCCAGCACGTAGTGGAGATGGGTATAGGCCTGGGAATAGGCGATGGCGCCGAATCCCGGGCTCGGCGGCAAGGCCGACCAGACGATGTCGGCGGGTGCCTCGGCGGCGGTCCGGCCCGCATCGAGCAGTTCCGTGCACTGGTCCCAGGGGCATTCGACGAAGACCGGCGTGACGCCGAGGGACCGCGCGAAGGCCGTGGCATAGGCGATGTCGAGGCCGAGCAGGGCGCCGCCGGCGGACTTGCGAAAGGACAAACCCTTGAAATCGGGTTCCACGGCGATCCGCAGGGTACCGCGTGCCCGGATGTTGTCGAGGAGATCGAAGCCGTCCGGACGGCGAGCGAGACCGTGCCGGGCCATGTCCGGCGCAGGCAGGCCCGAGGCGGCCGCCTGGAGCGTGGCATCGGCGAGGGCCAGGGCGCGAGACGTCTTGGCCTCGGTCCGGTCGATACTGCTCTGCATGGCGCCGAGAGCCTCGCCGATGGAGGCGTTGCTGGCGCTGATCGCGGACAGTTCGACGCCAACACCGCCGAGCAGGGTCTCGATCCGGTCGGCGGTGGCCCGGACGGCGCCGGCGAGCCCGTCCAGGGCATGGTCCGTCGAAACCCACAGGGCGGAGAGATCGGCGCGGACATCGGAGAAATCGATGATGCCGGCCGCGTTGCGCGCACTCTCCCGGGTCTGGTCGGCCAGGGCGCGGACCTCGGCGGCAACGACGGCGAAGCCGCGCCCATGCTCACCGGCTCTCGCCGCCTCGATCGTCGCGTTCAACGATAGCATCCGGATCGTCGCGCCGATCCCATCGATGGCGGCGACGATCCGGCTCGCCTCGGCAGCCTTGGTGTCGATGCGTACACCGATGCGGGCAATCTCGGCATTGATCTCGCGCATGGCCTGCCCGACCGCACCCACGAGTTCCCCGCGAAGGCGATCGGCCGTCCCCGCCGCCGTATCGCGGCCGACGCTGCCGAGCGTGGCTGCCAGGGAACGGTCGACGCCTGTGGATTGGCGACGGATCTCGCGGGTGAAGCTGGCGGCCTGACCATTGGCGCGGGCGGCGTGGCGCATGAGTGTCGCCATGCCGACCACCGCGTCGGTGACGCCCCCGTCTTCGGGCGCCGCGGTCAGGTCGTTCTCAAAGGCGTCGATGGATTTCAGCACGTGACCCGACCCAGCCGAGAAGATACCGGAAGAATCGCTCATGGCCCTTAAGCGCTGTTGAAACCTCTTCGCGATCCGTGCTCAACTTCGCGCCAATACTGAAGAAGTTTTCACCTCTTCATCGCCGGGGCATGCTGCCCCGAGGCATTCGGCGAGCGCGACGTCTTCCCGGCCAGGGCTTCAGCGGGCCGCCGCCCCCGGAACACGCTCCTGCCCGGAGGAGGCGGAGGGTCCCGTTAAGCGGTCGCGCAGAGTCTTCCAGAACGTGCCGCCATGGGCACCGGGCTCGCCCACGGAGACGGTGGCGTTCATGCCGGCCACCAGGGTGACGCCGTCGGGAACCCTCTCGATGCGGATGCGCACGGGGACGCGCTGGGCGAGGCGCACCCAGGTATAGACCGGGTCGACATTGGGCAGGCCCTGCGTGCTCGGCGAGGCATTGGCGTTGCTGATGCCAAGCGTGATGCTTTCCACCCGGCCATCGATGAGAGCCGAGTAGCCGAGGAGTTCGGCCCTCGCCACGTCACCCACACGGATATGGGCCAGCTTCGTCTCCTCGAAATAGCCGTCGATCCAGAATGAATCGGTGTCGATCACCGCAACGTTCACGGTGCCGGCGGTGGCGTAGTCGCCCGCACGCAGAAGGAGGTTGGTGACACGCCCGTTCACCGGCGAGCGTACTTCCGTGCGCCCTCGGTTGACCCTGGCCTGATGCAGCTGCGCCTTCGCGGAAGCCAGCGCTGCTTCCGCGATCTTGGCGGTGCCCGCATATTGCTGCTTCTCCTCCACTGAGGTGGAAAGGGTGGTCAGGGCCTCGCGCCGGGCGGCCTGGGTCCGCTTCACCTGAAGATCGGCCTCGCGGTTCTCCAGCTCCGCCTGGGCGGTGGCGATGGAAATGTCGAAATCCACCGGGTCGATCACGTAGAGCACGTCGCCCTTGGCGACGTTCTGGTTGTCGGTGACGCGAAGCTCGACGATCTGGCCGGAGACCTGGGGCGCTACGCTGGCCACCTGCACGCGGACGCGCCCGTCGCGGGTCCAGGGCGCGGTGACGTAGAATTGCCAGACCAGGGCGGCGGCCAGGCAGGCGCAGGCCAGGATCACAACGGTCGCCAGGAGCCGCACCACGCGCCACCATCGGCGCCTGGCGAGGGACGGCGCGCGCTCGCGGGACGGGCGAGCATCGGAGAGATCGTCGTCGGCCATTGTCAGGCAAGATCCATGTCGGCGGTACACATTGCTCAGAAGAGAACGATGAGAAGCGCGAGGATGCAGACGAAGATCCCCGCCTCGGCCAGCGGCGGGTTGGCGACGTAGCGGCTGAAGCGGATGCGGCTGAAGCCGAACCGCAGGAGCACCATGATGGTCAGGGCCGCCACCACATAGGCGACGAAGGGCGAGATCAGGACGCCGCCGAGATCGATGTCATGCCGCACGGGGCGCCTCCATCAGGCCGGTCGCAGGATGCCGAGGCGGCGCAGGAGGCGGTGCTGGCTCTCCATGATGCCGCCCGCCGTCACCAGGTCGCTGACGAGGCGGGCGATGTCGAGCCGCGTCGGACCGCCCACGGATCGGCCGTGCCGGAGGAACGCACGAACGGACCGGGCGAGCGTGGCCGCGTCCGCCGCCTCCAGTCCCTCCCGCGCCTGCCTCGCGGCATCGTTCAGAGAAGGCTCGTCGGGGAGGCGGCACAGCTGGGCATGGGCGCGGGCGGCGGCCGATTCGAGGCGGGCTAGGTCGAAGGCACGGTCCAGGCTCGCCGCGCGGACGGCGCCGCTGCCCGAACTCCATTGCGAGAATTGCAGCAGCCGATCGCTGTTGAGGCTGGTGCGGGTGGTGGCGTCGCCGCCATCGCCGGCCAGCGCGTCCAGCACCGAATCCCGAGCCGAATCGAGGGCGAAGGCGCGGCGCTGGGCGGGCGAGATCGGCAGTACGATCCGCACCGCGACGAAGAGGATACAAGCCGCCATCGTCACCAGGAACGCGTTCGCGAGGAAGGTCTGCGCGTCGTAGGTCTGCGGGTTGGACGGCGACAGGAGGACCATGAAGAACACGAGCAGGATGAAGCCGATTCCGAATGTCGGCGGGTTCAGGCTGAGAAAACATGCCACGAAGATCACCGGCGCGATGGCGATGGCGAGCAACGGGAAGCCCTGCTCGCCCCCCAGCACGCCGAAGAGCACGATTCCGGCGCAGAGCGCCGCGACAGGCATTCCGATGAGGACGCCGCGGGCGAAGGCCTTCGAATCCGGCGCGATGGCCGAGAGCGAACAGGTCGCCGCCACCTGTACCAAGGCGAAGGAGGTGGCGGGCCAGCCGGCGGCGATGAGGAGGAGGGCGGTGGCGCCAAAGGCGATCCCCACCCGTGCCGCCCCACGAAGGGCCACGGGCAGGTCGCGATGCGTCGGCAGGGCGACGTCGCGCTTCGGTCGGCAGCCGGTGGAGAGGGCGTTCAATCCATCCTCGGCAAAGGAGGCGGCGCGCGCGAAATCGAGGCCGCGCTGCAGCGCCAGGATCTCCAGGGGCGCGCTCGTCTCACTCTGGATCGCCTCATCCACCAGGGCACCGAGACGATGCGAAGCCGCGTCGGCATCGGGCTTCCCGTCGTCGGTCAGGCCCAGGCAGATCCGGCGGGCCTCGGCGACAGCCTCACTCTCGCGGTCCAGCAAGGCGGCGGCGGCCGTGAAGGCACGGCTCGCCGCCGCCATGGCGTAGAGCGCGGCGATGGTGCTGCGCGCCCCGGCGGCCCGGCGGGCGCCGTCGTCGAGTTCGCCGCCGATGGCGCTTGCATCGGCGCGCATCACCGCGATCTGCCGGATCAGGGCCGCCGCGCGCTCCGAGCCTGGATCCGCCCGGGACAGGGTCTCGCGGGCGAAAGCCTGGGTGGCCGACAGGGCCTCCGAGAGCGGCTTGCGCAGGGTGCGCCACGTGCTGGGCGAGGCCAGCGCGTCGTTGATGAAGGTGATGGCGACGATGCCGATGGTGATCGCCGCGACACGGTCGATGGCGGCCTCGAAGACCGCCTGCGGCGTGTCGATATGGGCGACGGCGACGATGGCGACGGTGAAGCCCGCGAGCATGGCGCCATAGGCCCGCGTGTCCTGCAGGAAGTGGGCGACGAAGACGCAGAGGCCGAGCCAGGTCGCCACGGAGACCAGGAGGAGAACCCTGTCCTGTCCGAACGCACCGATCAGCAGGATCGATATCGCGCCCCCCGCCAGGGTGCCGAGAAAGCGGTACAGTGCCTTGGACAGGGCCTGGCCGCGTTTGGGCTGGGCCAGGATCGCCACGCAGACGGCGGCCGACGAGGCACCGGAGAGCTGAAGCCAGAACGCGGCGTAGAGGGCCAGCACCATGGCGAGCCAGATCCGCAGGGCGAAGGCCCAGGCGGAGGGCGGAGGAACGATGCGCTCGACGAACGAGAGCACGCGGTCGGCCGGGGAGGGGCGTGTTTCGGCGGACAGCCCGCTCATCGGCAGGCTCCGCTCACAGGGCCTGCCCCGCTCACAGGGAAGGCTCGCCCGCCGCCGCATCCGCGGCCTTGCCGGCGACCCGCATCTGCCAGAGGCAGAGGAGGGGCGTCACCACCAGCTCCATGATCAGCGCCCCCAGCATGACCGCCGAAGGCAGCCCGGTAAGATAGAGACCGAGCAGCCGCGCCAGACCGCCGAGCGCGACGACGAGGGTCAGGAAGCGGAACAGGCGCGATTTCGTCTCGATGGCCGGGACGCAGCTCCAGAACAGGATGCCGATGCCCATCAGCAGACCCGACAGGTAGCGGAAATGGCTGTCGGCGGAGATCTGGGCCAGGCTGTTGCCGCCGACTCCTCCAAGCCCGAACAGGATTCCGAAGAGGCCGGACGCCACCGGTATGATCGCGGCCACCGCCACGACTCGTTGCAGCGCCTCGCGCTCCCGCATGCGTCCGTTCCCCGTTCAGGCCCGGCTGATCCCGCGCCCGCGAGCCGGCTCCCAGCCGAACTAGATCAGGCCTTGATCTCCTTCAAGCGCTTGACGCATTTGCTATAATATTGCGGCCATTTCGGTCCTTGCGCGGCCTTGTCGGCGACCGAAAGGGCGCGCCATTCGGCACCGCACTTCTTCTGCCGCTCCCTGGCAGCGTTCTGCCCCACGCTCAATTCCTTCGCGGCGGCATCCGGGGAAGCGGCCACAGGGGCCTGGGCGGACGCGGCCGTGGCGAAGCCCAGGACCATGGACACCGCGATCACCATGGCTGGAAAACAACAAACCCGCATGATTGCAACCCCAGATCGTTACCCTGCACTCACGAAACGGAGGCAGAGACGACCTCATCACAGCCAGAAGTCGGGGGGAGAGCAAGTCTCTTCGTCGCGCCGCCCCATGCCGTCCACCGTTGGATGTCGGCGTGAAACCTGCAACCATCCGCTTTCTCGTCCGGTTTGAATCGGCGATATGACGCGACCCTGACAGGAGCGGGACGTTTCCCATGGCCGCCGCCACCCAGAACCCCATCGACGTCCATACCTGGGGCACGCCCAACGGTTGGAAGATTCCCATCATGCTGGAAGAGTGCGGCCTGCCCTATCGGGTGGTGCCGGTGAATATCGGCAAGGGCGACCAGCTGGCCCCGGACTTTTTGACGATCTCTCCCAACAACAAGATTCCGGCCATCGTCGATCCGGACGGCCCCGGCGGGAAGCCGATCTCGATCTTCGAATCGGGGGCGATTCTGCAATATCTCGGTCGCAAGACCGGGTGCCTCTACCCGGCCGACGAACGCGCCAGAGCGGCGGTGGACGAATGGCTGTTCTGGCAGGTCGGCGGCTTCGGGCCGATGCTTGGCCAGACGCATCATTTCCGCATCTACGCGCAGGAGAAGATCCCCTACGCCATCGAGCGGTTCACCACCGAATCGCATCGGCTCTACGGCGTGCTGGATCGCCGCCTCGCGGATCGCGACTACGTGGCCGGCGAATATTCCATCGCCGACATCGCGATCCTCACCTGGGCCAAGCATCACGAGAAGCAGGATATCGACCTGTCGAGCCTGCCGAATGTCCGGCGCTGGCTCGATCTGGTTCTGGCGAGACCCGCCGTGAAGCGAGGCTTCGCGGCGATCTGATCCGCTACTTCTTGGCTTCGGCCTGAGCGGCGGCCGGCTTGGCGGCCGCCTTCGTAGCGGGCTTCGGCGCGGCCTCGGAAGCCGGAGCGACAGCGGCCTGCTGGTTCACGTCGGGCACGCGAGTCCAGGTCTCCGAACCGCACAGGACCTTGAGCAGGCATCCCGACACGCTGAGCTCGGAGCCGGATTCGCGCTCCAGGCTGACCTGATAGATCTTGCCCTCGTCGATATTGTAGATGTCGCCCGAAAACTTCTCCTCGTCGGGGGCGAGCCCCTCGATGAGTTGCAGGCCGATCACGGGACGCGAGCGCTTCTTCGGGTCGGGGTTCTTGGCGTCGGTGCGCGGCGCACCCGTCTCGGTGGTCGGCGTCTTCAGCCACACGACCTTACCGCAGATGTTCGCGCTGTTCGGGCCGCAATGATCGATGCGGATCTTGGCGCGGCCATCCTTCGTGAGCCAGGTGCCGGACGGGTCCTTCGACGGAGCCGCAGCGGCGGCGACGAGTCCGGAAAGCAGGAAGGCGGAGGTCAGGGCAACGCGCATGGCTTTTGGTCTCCTGGTGCCTGTGAAGGGCCGCGGCGCATCGGCGGGAGCGTCGCGAAGGGTCGTGAGCCTGAGGTCGAGAGCTTGGCCTTGGCCGTGCCGGACGTCGAGGACGGTCCGGGCCGGCGTCTTCTGGTGCGAGAAGACACCAGCAATCGGGCGAATTTCCGGCACTGTTGCGCCGAAGCCATGGCCAAGGGAATTCCGCTGTGGATGCGCCGTCTTCGTCCTTCGGGTTGAGAGGACGGGGCGTGCCCGCTATAAGCCGGCCGCCGAAGCCGTTTTCGGCTGAGCGAACATAACCGGACTGAACATGGCCACCGAGCGCACTTTCTCCATCCTGAAGCCCGACGCGACCAAGCGGAACCTCACCGGCGCCGTGAATGCCGTGATCGAGAAGGCGGGCCTGCGCATCGTCGGCCAGCGTCGCATCCAGATGACCCAGGCCCAGGCCGAAAAGTTCTACGAGATTCACAAGGAGCGCCCGTTCTTCGGTGAACTCGTCTCCTTCATGACCTCGGGCCCCGTGGTCGTGCAGGTGCTCGAGGGCGAGAACGCCGTCGCCGCTTACCGCACCGTGATGGGCGCCACCAACCCGGCCAATGCCGACGAGGGCACCATCCGCAAGACCTTCTCCGAGTCGGTCGGCGAGAACACCGTGCACGGCTCTGACAGCGCCGAGAACGCGAAGATCGAGATCGCGCAGTTCTTCCAGGATTCCGACATCGTCGGCTGAGCCCGACCGGCTTTCGCGCCGCCAACGGGTTCGTGATCGCATCGTCGTCCGGTGAACCGGAAGCGTGGCGCGGAACGATGCCGGGTGTGGCGCGAACGCCCTTGCGCGCGAGTCCTGCCGGGCGTGAAAGGAATTCCCTCATTGAATCCCTTTCACGGACCCCACATTCCATGCGCTCCATCGCTTCGCGCACCGGCCGGATCCTGCTCGCCGCCGGCCTCGTGTCCCTGCTCGCCGCCTGCAATGCGAACAAGGGTGCGCCCACGGCCTCCCTCGAAGGCTATACGCCCGACCCCGCGTTGAAGACGGCCTCCCCCAGCAACCTCACCGGACGCGTGCGCCACGCCTGCACGGTGACGCAGTCCCGCCTGCAGAGCGTCCCCGAGGCGTCGCTCGCCCGCCCATGCGGCTGCTACGCCAAGCAGACCCTGGCGAGCCTCAACCCGGCCGAGCTCGAATCCTACCGCACCACCGGTTATTTCAACGATTCCGCCCGCGCGAAGGCTCTCTCGGCCCTCGACAGCTGCAGCCTGCCGCGCCCGGCGTAAGCCGTCATCATCGCCGATCTCGATGTTTCGGGATCGGCGATTCGGGCCTCAGCCTTGCGCGGACAGGCTGAGCAAGGCCCCCTCGGCCGGCCTGATGTCGCCGGCGAACACCACGCGGCCGCTCTCCAGCCTGGCCCGTCCGCCGGCGATCAGCGCCAGGGCACGCGGGTAGAGGAGGTGTTCCTGCACGAGAATGCGCGCGGCGAGACTGTCGGCATCGTCGCCCGGCAGGACCGGGACGGCGGCCTGGGCCACGATCGGCCCGGCATCGAGTTCCGGCACCACGTAATGCACCGTGCAGCCATGCAGGCAGACGCCGGCCGCCAAGGCCTGCTCGTGGGTATGGACGCCGCGAAATAGCGGCAGCAGCGACGGATGGATGTTGATCATCCGCCCGGCCCAAGCCTCGACGAAGCCCGCGGAGAGGATCCGCATGAAGCCGGCCAGCACGACGAGTTCGATCCCGGCCGCTTCGAGTTCCGCGTTCAGGGCGGCATCGAAGCTCGCCCGGTCGGGATAGGCGCGGTGATCGAGCGCCGTCGTGGCGATCCCGACACTCGCCGCATGGGCGAGACCACCGGCGTCGGGCCGGTTGGAGGCGACCAGAACGATCTCGGCCGGATAGTCCGGTGCCCGAGCGGCCTCGATCAGCGAGACCATGTTCGAGCCGCGTCCCGAGATGAGGATCGCGACCCGCATCTTGGGCCGGGGAGCCATCACAGGGCGAGCTTGCCCTGGAAGGTCACCGGCTCGGGTCCGCGCTCGGTGATGAGGCCGAGGCGGATGGGCGAGGCCCCGGCAGTGTCGAGCGCACGGGTCACCGCCGACACGCTCTCGGGTGAGACCACCGCCACCATGCCGATACCGCAATTGAAGGTGCGCAGCATTTCGGATTCCGCGACCCCGCCGACCTTCGAGATCCATCCGAAGACGGGCGGCGGAATGATCGCGTCGAGGTCGATGCTGATGCCGACGCCGTCGGGAAGGACGCGAGGCAGGTTGTCGGGAAAGCCGCCGCCGGTGATGTGAGCGAGCGCCTTGATCCCGTCGGTGGCCCTCAGCGCGGCGAGGAGCGGCTTCACGTAGATCCGGGTCGGCTCCAGCAGGGCGTCGCCGAGCGAGCGCGACGGCTCGAACGGGGCCGGGTCGTCGTAGGAGAGGCCGCTTGCCTCGACGATCCGGCGGACCAGCGAGAAGCCGTTGGAATGTACACCGGAGGACGGCAGGCCGAGCACCACATCGCCGGGCGCAATGCCGGGACGCGGCAGAAGCTTGCCACGCTCGGCGGCGCCGACGCTGAAGCCTGCAAGGTCATAATCCGACCCGTCGTAGAGGCCGGGCATCTCGGCGGTCTCGCCGCCGATGAGGGCGCAGCCCGCGATGCGGCAGCCCGCCGCGATCCCGCGGACGATATCGGTGCCGACACCCGGCACCAGTTTGCCGGTGGCGTAATAATCGAGGAAGAACAGCGGCTCGGCGCCCTGGACGATGATGTCGTTCACGCACATCGCCACGAGATCGACGCCGATCGTGTCGTGGCGGCCGGTCTCGATGGCGATCTTGACCTTGGTGCCGACGCCGTCATTGGCCGCCACCAGGATCGGGTCGGAGAAGCCGGCGGCCTTCAGGTCGAACAACCCGCCGAACCCGCCGATCTCGGCATCCGCCCCGGGCCGGCGGGTGGAGCGCACCAGCGGCTTGATCGTCTCGACCATGGCGTTGCCCGCATCGATATCGACGCCCGCATCCGCGTAGGTCATTCCGTTCCGGCTTTCGCCGTTCTTGCTCTCGGCCGTCATCGGCGCCCCGTCTCGCAATCCACGTCCTGCATGGCCGGCATCGGGATGTCGGCCAAAGTCATTCCGCTCCTCTAGCCGCTTGCACCAATCTCGGCGAGTCGTGATCGGGAAATTAGCGATTCGCAACAGATCCGGCCCTCCAGGGAGAATGCCATGCGGGATACGACCGGCCACCGCCATGCCTTGACCGTAGACGCTGCCGTTCCCACTCTCCGCAACGGCGGACACGACGAGGGGGGACGGCCGATGCGCGGCAGGGCGGTGATCGGACTGGCGGGCCTCGGCATCGTCGCGTTGCTGCTCTACCTGCTTTCGGGGGTGATGCTGCCCTTCGTGGCAGGGCTGGCCCTCGCCTATCTTCTCGACCCCATGGCCGACAGGCTCCAGCGCCTGGGTCTCGGACGGCTCTCCGCCTCGCTCCTGATCCTCGCCATGTTCGTCGTCGGGCTCGTGGTGATCCTGCTGATCGTGGTGCCCCTGGCCGCCAATCAGATCTCGGCGCTTGTGACGACGTTCCCCGGCATGGTGTCACGGCTGCAGGGTATCATTGTCGAGCGGGTCGGGCCGATCCTGACGCGGGTCGGCGGGGCGGACGTTCTCAACGACCTGCAATCGTCCGTCGGAACCCTGGTGGGGCAGGGCGGCACGTGGTTCCTGGCTTTCCTGAAGTCGCTGTGGTCGGGCAGCCAGGCGCTGGTCTCCATCGCCTCGCTCCTCGTCGTCACCCCCGTCGTGGCCTTCTACCTCCTCGTCGACTGGGATCGGATGGTCGCCACCGTCGACGGCTGGACCCCTCCGCGCCACCGCACCACCGTGCGGCGTCTGGCCGGCGAGATCGACCGGGCGATCATCGGCTTCGTCCGCGGGCAGACCCTGGTCTGCCTGATCCTGGGGACGTTCTATGCCGTCGGCCTATTCTTCGTCGGGGTGAATTTCGGCGTGCTGATCGGGATGATCGCGGGTTTCCTCACCTTCATCCCCTATGTCGGCACCCTCGTCGGCTTCCTTCTCTCGGTGGGCGTCGCCCTGGTCCAGTTCTGGCCGACATCGGACTGGCTCCATATCGGGCTGACCGTTGCCGTGTTCGTGGTCGGTCAGTTCTTCGAGGGCAACGTCATCTCGCCCAAGCTCGTCGGTGACTCGGTCGGCCTGCACCCGGTCTGGCTGATGTTCGCGCTCCTGGCCTTCGGCTCCCTGTTCGGGTTCCTCGGCCTCCTTCTCGCCGTGCCGGTGGCCGCCTCCATCGGCGTCATCGTGCGGTTCGCGATCTCGCGTTATCTTCAAAGTCCACTCTATTATGCGGAGGAACCGATCCTGATTCAGAAGCGCGAGGGATGAAGACACCGATGCGCGTGGCCGCGCCTCCGAAGCAACTCGCCTTCGACCTCCCCCTCGACCCGCGCTACGGTCGCGAGGATTTCCTGGTGGGGCCGGCGAACGAGGCCGCCTATGGGCTGATCGAGGCCTGGCCGCGCTGGCCCGATACGGTCTGTCTCATCACCGGCCCGTCGGGCAGCGGCAAGAGCCATCTGGCCTCGATCTGGGCGACGCGTTCCCACGCCTGGACCGTCCCCGCCTCGGGCGTCACCGCCGACTCAGTCACCCATCTCGTCTCGAACGGTGCCCTGGTCATCGAAGATCTCGACCGGCCCGAGGGGCGCGACGAGGCGGCCCTGTTCCACCTCCTCAACCTCGCCCGGGAGAACGGCAGCCCCGTCCTCATCACGGCGGCGGCGCCTGTTGAGGCGTTAGGGCTTGTCACAGCCGATTTGCGCTCGCGCCTCAGGCTGGCGCCGGGCGCCACGATTCTGCCCCCCGACGATGCGCTGATGCGAGCGGTGCTGGTGAAGCTTTTCGTGGACCGCCAGCTCGTCGTCGATCTCAGCGTCGTCGAGGCCATCGCCTTGCGGATCGACCGTTCCCTTGCCAAGGCAAGGGCAGTAGTGGCCGAACTCGACCGCGACGCCCTGCGCCGGGGTCGACGCATCACGAGGCCGCTGGCCATGTCGGTCCTGGCCGATCTGGGAGTACCGGACGACGAGGCCGGCGACGACGAGACCGAAGAGGACGGTCCGCCGACCTGATGAAAGGTCCGGCCCGATTGTCATCGAAATGTCAGACGCGGCGACCCTATCGTATGTTACGAAGCAGATCGTTTTATCAGAGTTGAGGAGAAGACCCGTTGCCGGAAGTCGAGTCGGACGCGATCGCCAAGGGTACGGATGCCGAGGAGCGGGAAGCGGCTCTGGCCGCCGAGGACTCGCACGGCGAGAACGGCCCCGGCGAGGACGACCTGGATTCCCGGACGCCGAACGCGGCGCCAGCGAAGGGGCCTGCGCCCCGACGCCGGCCCGCGGGCGCCGGCACCGTCCGGGTTCCCGCCGCGCATGCACGGGTGACGAAGCCCGCCTCGAAGTCCCGGCCCGGAGCGACGGCGCAGGATTCCGCATCCGCGGACGACGCGGAGACCGATTCCATCCTGGTCGAGACGGTCATCGCCGACACGGTGCCAGAACGGGCCGCTGCCGAGCCCCCGGCACGGGAGAGCGTTCTGGCGGCCGGTAGGGCCCTTCGCGAATCGCCGGAGCGTTTCGTGAACCGGGAATTGTCGTGGCTGCAATTCAACCGCCGGGTGCTGGAGGAAGCCTCCAACACCAGCCATCCGCTGCTCGAACAGCTGCGCTTCCTCTCGATCTCGGCCAACAACCTCGACGAGTTTTTCATGGTTCGCGTGGCGGGCCTGCACGATCAGGTCCGCGCCGGGCTGATCCAGCCGTCGCAGGATGGGCTGAGCCCGGCCGAACAGCTTGCCCGCATCGGCTCGGAAGTCTCGCGGCTGGCCCTCGACCAGCAGCGGCGCTGGCGTGAATTGCGTGACGATCTGCATGGAGTCGGTATCGACTTGGTAGAGCCCGGTGACCTGACCCCGGAGCACAAGGCCTGGCTGGAGGAGTACTTCCTCAGTCACGTCTTCCCGGTCCTGACGCCGCTCGCCATCGATCCGGCCCATCCCTTCCCGTTCCTGTCCAACCTCGGCTCCAGCATCGCACTGATGATGGTCCGTCCGCGCGACGGGCGGACGCTGCGCGCCCTCATCCGCCTGCCCTCGGTCCTCGGCCGCTTCGTGCGCCTGCCCGACATGGCCGGGGACACCACCGCGCGCTTCATCGCCATCGAGCAGCTGATCGTGCTGTTCACGGGCCGCCTGTTCCCCGGATATTTCGTGAAGGGGCAGGGGGCGTTCCGCGTCATCCGCGATTCCGACCTCGAGATCGAGGAAGAGGCGGAGGACCTCGTCCTGCATTTCGAGACCGCATTGAAACAGCGCCGGCGCGGCGTCGTCATCCGGCTCGAGGTCGAGGCCGGGATGCCTGAGGACCTTCGGGCCTTCGTCGCCGACGAACTCGAGATCGGCTACGACGCCATCTTCGTGGTGGAGGGCATGCTTGCCCTCAATGAGCTGGCGCAGATCGTCGGAATCGACCGGCCGGACCTGAAGTTCAAGTCCTACAACCCACGCTTCCCCGAGCGCATCCGCGAGAGCGGCGGCGATGTCTTCGCCGCCATCCGGCAGAAGGACTTCATCGTCCACCACCCCTACGAATCGTTCGATTCGGTGGTTCAGTTCCTGGCCCAGGCGGCCCGTGACCCGAACGTGGTGGCGATCAAGCAGACCCTCTACCGCACCTCGTCGAACTCACCGATCGTGGCTGCACTGGCCGAGGCCGCGGAACTCGGTAAATCCGTCACCGCCCTGGTGGAGTTGAAAGCGCGGTTCGACGAGGAAGCCAATATTCGCTGGGCCCGTGACCTGGAGAAGGCCGGCGCGCAGGTGGTGTTCGGCTTCATCGAACTGAAGACCCATGCCAAGCTGTCGATGGTGGTGCGCCGCGAGGGCGACAAGCTCGTCACCTACTGCCATGTCGGCACCGGCAACTACCATCCGATCACCGCGCGGGTTTACACGGACCAGTCGTTCTTCACCGCCGATCCGGCGGTGGCGCGGGACGTCTCGCGCATCTTCAACTACATCACCGGCTATGCCGAGCCCGCCGAACTCGAGCGGATGTCGGTCTCGCCGCTGACGTTGAAGCCACGCCTGATCGAGAGCATCGCCGCCGAGGTGGCGCATGCCAAGGCCGGGCGTCCAGCCGCGATCTGGATCAAGTGCAATTCCCTCGTCGACGCGCAGATCATCGACGCGCTCTACGACGCCTCACAGGCGGGTGTGCAGATCGACTGCGTGGTGCGCGGAATCTGCTGCCTGAGGCCCGGCATTCCCGGCCTCTCGGAGACGATCCGGGTCAAGTCCATCGTCGGGCGCTTCCTCGAACACGGTCGGATCTACGCCTTCGGCAACGGATTCGGCCTGCCCCATCCCAAGGCCACGGTCTCGATCTCGTCCGCCGACCTGATGAGCCGTAACCTCGACCGCCGGGTCGAGGCGCTCCTGCCCATCACCAACCAGACTGTGCACCAGCAGGTGCTGGACCAGATCATGCTCGCCAACCTTCTCGACAACCAGCAGAGCTGGCGTGTACTGGCGTCTGGTGCGAGTGAACGGGTCCAGCCTGCGGAGGGTGAGGAGCCGTTCAACGCGCACAAATACTTCATGACGAACCCGAGCCTGTCCGGTCGGGGCAAGTCCTCGAAGAAGTCGAGTCCGCGGGCGCTGAGCCGCAGGGCCCAACGTTCGTGAGCGGACGATTCCAGCAGGAGCTGGTCATGGGACTTCCTCGTGACGGCAGGTCGGGTCTAGGCTTCACGACTCAAGGAGATCCCGGCGTGCAGGACCGCGTGGAACCGGTGGCGATCATCGACATCGGCTCGAATTCCGTGCGGCTCGTGGCCTATGACGGTCTGAACCGCGCGCCGACGCCGCTCTACAACGAGAAAGTCCTGTGTGGGCTGGGCCGCAACGTGTTCAGCACGGGCCGGCTCAACGAGGAGGCGGTCCGGCGCGCGCTCAGCGCGCTCGCGCGCTTCCGCATCCTCTGCGAGACGATGAAGGTCGGCCGTGTCTTCGTGCTGGCCACGGCCGCCGCGCGCGACGCGCAGAACGGCCCGGAATTCCTCGCCGCGGCGGAGGCCGCCTGCGGCCACAGGATCGAACTCCTGTCCGGTCGGCGGGAGGCCGAGCTCTCGGCCCTCGGCGTGATTTCCGGGTTCCACACGCCGGACGGGGTCGTCGGCGATCTCGGCGGCGGCTCCCTCGAACTCGTGGACGTACGCGGCGCCACAGTAGGGCAGGGCGTGACCATGCCGCTGGGCGGCCTCGCCCTTCAGGACCTGTCCGGCGGGTCGGTGAAGAAGGCCCTCAAGATCGCCCGCGAGAACCTCGCCAAGGCGGCCCCCCAGTTGGAAACCCTGCGCGGTCGCAGCTTCTACGCGGTCGGCGGCACGTGGCGGGCGCTGGCCCGCCTGCACCAGGCAGCGCGGGGCTACCCGCTCCACGTCATGCACGGCTACAGCATCGAGCCGTCGGACGAGCTGAGCTTCCTCGAAGTGGTCGAACGCACCGACGCCGCCCTGCTGCAGGACGTGGAAGCGGTCTCCGAGGCGCGCAGGCCCCTTCTCGCCTACGGTGCCGTGGTGCTGGAGGAGATCATCCGCGTCGGCCGTCCGCGTGAACTCGCCATCTCGGCGAGCGGCGTCCGCGAGGGCCTGCTCTACGAGCAGCTCGACCGCGACACGCGCCTGACCGACCCGCTTCTCGCGGCGGCGGCGGAACTCAACCGGCTCCGCGCCCGCTCGCCAGGCCATGGCGCCGATCTCATCACCTGGACCGACCGCTTCGTCGCCACCCTCGACGGGCCGGAAACCGCCGACGAGCGCCGCCTGCGCCACGCCGCCTGTCTCCTGTCGGATATCGGCTGGCGCGCGCATCCCGATTACCGGGGCGAGCAGAGCATCAACATCATCACCCATGCCGCCTTCGTGGGCATCGACCATCCGGGCCGGGCCTATCTCGCGCTGGCAGTGTATTTCCGTCACGAGGGCGTCGCTGCCGAGAAGGCGAGCCCGATGCTGCGCAGCCTCGCCGGACCACGCCTGTTCGAGCGCGCCCGGCTCCTCGGCGCGCTCCTGCGCATCGCCTTCCCGGTCTCGGCGGGGATGGAGGGAGCCCTGGCGCGCCTGCCCCTCCTCTTGGACGATCGACGGGTGACCCTGACCCTGCCGGCGGACCTGGCCGCGCTTCCCGGAGACCGCCTCCTCAACCGCGTCCGCGGTCTCGGTCGGATTCTGGGGATGGAGGGGCGGATCGCCTGTCCTTGACGTTTTGAAAACAAGCGCCGCCGGGCAGGCCTCTCGACACGAGGGGTTCTCAGGACAACGGCCGTGAACGGCGCGGGCTCACGTGCGAGACCTGTCACCGCACAAGGCGAGTAGTCCCCTTATAGACGTTGTTGCTGCAATTCGCGTTCGGATTCGAGGCGCGATACTTCGAGTCGTTGTCGAGTTCGAGGCGGGACACGATGATACGAATGCAATTGGCCTCCCATACGACGTCGTTCTCGAACTCGACCTGACTGCTGGGGGCATAGATCGTCCCTTCGGCCGAGGCACCGAACTTCGAGTAGATGTCGTGATCGTGGGTGTTTCTTATGTCCGACCAGAGAACGATCCCCGCGTAAGGTCCCGTCGTCGGGGCCTTCAGCTCGAAGCTCGTCTTGCTGTGGAAGAAGATATCGCTCCCCAGCCCATCCATATAGATGATTACGTCATTGCCTTTGATCGAAGCCCCGTTCTTCAGCGTGAGCGGTCCCTTGATGACATAGACTCCTGGTGATAAAGTCACGGACGCATCGTCGATCGTTAAGCCTTTGCAGAAAGCAAAGCTTGGTTCGATCGTTTTCGCTACCGTATCTTTATTGATCAACTTGGCACCCCCGCAAGTCTCGTTGACCGGAGGAGCCAGCGACGCATAAGGATCTGCGACCGGTACGGCTCCCGACATGGGAGCGGGTCGTACAGTTGCCGTGCTGTGCATGCCGACCCCGCCGACGACGCGGATGCTGCTGACGTTGACGTAAGACGAGCTTCCGATCTCCAACGCGGAATGATGCTTCGAGTTGACCTGCACGCCACAATCCGGCGCATCGATCTGTGCTCCGGGATCGATGTCGAAAGCATTGGAATGATCCGGATGGAGGATCAGGATGCACATCGGATTGGCGAGTGCGATCGCGCTCGCGGAGATTTCCCAGAAATCAGAGCCGAAGAGCTTCGCGAACGAGGTCTTGAAGCTGTTTCCCTTGGCCGTCGTTCGCGATGCCGTGACGCGTACGGCGTTGGCGTTCTCGTCGACGGTGAAGGCGCCGTTTTCCCACTTTCCGAACTCCAGATCGGCATTCGTGACGAGTTGATCGACGGTCGGCCGGTTCTGCCGCGCATAGAGCTGCGCCGTCGCCAGGGCCGCGCTCCGGTCCGCCGCCCCGATGTAGCTGGCCGTGGCGAGAGCCGCGGCCTCGGCGCTGGTCATGAGAGTATTCTTCTCGAGGACCGCCGCTCCGAAATCGATGACGAGCCCCCCGACCCCCACCATCACCGGTAGGACGAAGGCAAAGATCAGGGCGACGTTTCCGCCGCGGCCTGCCGAAAAGGCGCGGATATGGGAGGGGCGGAGTTTCATCATTCCGCCAGACTGCGCATGACGGCCCGCGACGTGACGCCGGCCGAAAAACCGCCGAACGGTGTGATCTTGGCCATTTCGGCCTTGGTGATCTCAATGGTGACGACGACATCCCGGTCGGCTTCGTCCCCTTTGGTGGCGGGATCGATATTGGCCGTTGCGACGACGCCGGGATCGTCCAGAGAATGAGATTCAGCGAACTGCTTTGCCTCCGCAGCGGTCATGTATCCCACCGCCACGCCACGTGCGGCCTCCCGCGCATAGGTCGAGATTGTGGTGTGGGTCCGTATAAAGATTGCGACGGTAAAGAACGCCCCCAGCATCAGAAGCAGAACGGGTGCGATCAAGGCGAATTCGACCGCCGATACACCTTGGCGATCCATGATGAGGGATCGAGTTTGCCGAAAAAATCCGCCAACTCCGCCGGTCCACACCATGCTAAGATACGCTCTGCTATCGAGTATCAAACTCATCCAGCATAAACACAGAATTGTTAATTCATTTATCTTGATTAAGAGATACTTTGTAGGCAAAAGCAGAATCTATGATGTAGTCAGCCGCCGTGGTGGGAGCCGAAATTCCGCTATGCCGATGCGGTCAGGCGATCGCGGCGCGAGGGAGCCGGCGCCGAACGGGCCTGTCAGGGGAGCCCTGTCGGGACACAGGCTGGCCGAACGGCCTAGTCACCCCCCCGGAGAGGTCCAATACGGGCAGCCTCCGTCATTGCCGTCGTCTTCACGAGGCGAGGACCGGAAATTCCGGCCGCTGCCTCGGTGTCTTCACGCCGGCCTGTCCGCGAAGATCGCCTTCTTGACGATGGCGTGGACGCCCCAATTGCCGTCCACCACCTGGGTGATGCCAAAATCGACGGCGATGGACATGAGCGAGATCGCCTCGTCCTCAGTGAGCCCCTTCGCCTGCATCAGGAAGGATCGCATCTTACGGAAGGCGTCGCGCATGGCGAGGTCGATGGAGGATTTGGCGAAGATCTCGCTCTGCGCTTCCGGGCCGAGATCGGCGAGGTAGTTCGGGTAACTGAAGCCGGACAGCACCCAATCCTCTGATGTCTCGATCATCGGGAAATCGAGGGATTCGAGCGCGGTCCCGGCCAAGTCGGCCTTCTTGTGCAGGATGAACTGGAACGTGCCGGTGAGCGAGCATTCGATGGCTGTGCCGCAGAGTTCCGAATCGCCCTGGCTCGCATGCGGGTCGCCCACCGAGAACAGGGCGCCCGGCACTGCCACCGGGTAATACATCGTCGCGCCCTTGCCGATGCGCCAATTGTCGATATTGCCGCCGGTGTAGCTCGGTGGAATCGAGTTCACCATGTCGGCTTCCTTGGGCGCGAGGCCCATCGTGCCGAAATGCGGGCGGATCGGCACGCGCACGCCCTTGAGCACGTCGAAGTTGCGCTGTGTCTTGGTGTGGTCGACGGGGATGCCGGGATAATCGATGGTCGGATGCGCCACGCCGAACGGATCGGTGACGCCGGGCCAGCGAAAATTGTAGACCGCCTTCGCCCAATCGCGCGCGCCGTTAGCGTCGACCTCGTAGATGGTGACGACCTCGCGCGACCGGTCCCCGGTGATCATGTCCTTGTAATGGTAGCCCCACCAGGCGGCGGCGTTGCTGCCGAAGCTGCGCCCTTTGAAGGCGGGGTTGGCGCAGGGGCGCGGCGCCACGTCGAGGATGCGGACCTCCAGCACATCGCCGGGCTCGGCGCCTCGGATCGCCACCGGGCCAGTGCAGATATGCACGCCGAGCCCTCCGCCCGGTCCGAGCGGGCCGGTCTCCGGTCCGGCGCCCCGGCGGGCCACGCCCTTCTTCTCCTTGGTCCAGAGGAATACGCTCTCGGCACCGGGATCTCCCGTCACCATGCGCTCGGCATCGTCGTTGGCGTGGTGGGTCAGGGTCTCGATCGTGACGTAGTCGCCGGAGGCGATCTCGACCTGGGGCTTCAGCAGCTTCGAGAAATAGCCCCAATGCACCGTCTCGGCCGTCGCCGGCAGATGGTAATGCGCCGTCTGTTTGATGCCCTTGGCACTGACTTGCGCCAGGGCGGGGCCGACGAGAGACAAACCTCCTGCGGCCAGTGCCGCGGCACCTCCAGTCGCGACGAATCCGCTCTTGAGAAAGGCACGCCGCTCGGGCGCGAGATCGCCGAGGAACCGCTGCCGATGTTCGGCAAAATGCGTGCAGTTGGGATCGTCACCGAGGCACATGGACTTCTCCGATGGGAAGGCTCGTCCTGAGTCCTGTATGCAATCCGTCGGCCAAGGAGTTTCCTCCGGATTGGGCGGCTGCTTCGGCGCCATGGGCCCGGCCATCGCCTACGGCGAGCGACACGCCTGATCCTCTCCCCAAGCGACAGGGACACGACAAAAAGGCCCCCGGACCATTCGATCCGGGAGCCTTTGCGATGACGATGCCGGGAGGTTCGAGACGACCGGCCAGGGCGTCCTATTCAGAGAGCGGGGTCACTCCCGGCTCGGCCGCGGCGGCCCTCGATTCCACGGAGGTCGCTTGCGCTTCCACCACCGCTGCAGCCGTGACGTTGACGATGCCCCTCGCCGTCACGGAGGGCGACAGGATGTGAGCGGGCTTCGCCGGTCCGATCAGGAGCGGCCCCACCGGGAGAGCGTCGGCGAGGACCTTCGAGAACTGAAAAGCGATGTTGGCTGCATCGAGATTGGGGAAGATCAGCACGTTGGCCGCCCCCTTGAGGGGTGAACCCGGCAGCACCCGATCACGGATCAGGTCGGACAGGGCACTATCGGCCTGCATCTCGCCATCCACCTGAAGTTCGGGCTTGCGAGCCTGTATCAGGCCCAGCGCGGTGCGCATCTTGATGGCCGAGCGGGAATCGGACTGGCCGAAATCCGAATGGCTCAGAAGAGCGATCTTCGGCGTCATGCCGAACCGCGAGACATGCCCGGCGCAGGCCACCGCGACATCGGCGATCTCCTCGGCGGTCGGATCCGGACGGACATGGGTATCGGCCAGGAAGAACGCGCCCTTCTTCGTGATGACGAGGCTCATGGCGGCAAAGTCGAGCACGCCCGGCGCGAGACCGATCACGTCGCGGATCACCCGCAGACGTGTCTCGAACCGGCCCTCCAGGCCGCAGATCAGCGCATCCGCCTCGCCCCGGCGCACGGCGACCGCGCCGATCACCGTGGAATTCGTCCGCACCAGGGTGCGGGCGGCGTCCGGAGTGATGCCGCGCCGGCCCGCCGCCTCGAGATAGGTGGCGACATAGTCCCGGTAGCGCGGATCGTCTTCGGGATCGATCAGGTCGAAATCGGTGCCCTGCTTGATCGAGAGCCCGAAGCGCTTGATCCGGGTCTCGATGACTCGCGGGCGGCCGACCAGAATGGGCCGGGCCACCTGATCCTCGACGATGGCCTGGGCGGCGCGGAGCACACGCTCGTCCTCGCCTTCGGCGTAGATGACGCGCTTGGGCGCTTCCTTGGCCTTGGAGAAGATCGGCTTCATGATGAAGCCCGAGCGGTGGACGAACCGGTCGAGGCTGTCGGCATAGGCCTGGATGTTCTCGAGCGGACGGCCTGCGACGCCGGAATCCATCGCGGCCTTGGCCACGGCCGGCGCGATCCGCAGGATCAGGCGCGGATCGAACGGGCTCGGGATCAGCGAATGCCGGCCGAAGGGCCGAGCCTCGCCGCCATAGGCGCGGGCGACCACGTCGGACGGGGTCTCACGGGCGAGCGCCGCGATGGCCTTCACGGCGGCCTGCTTCATTTCCTCGTTGATCGAGGTGGCGCCGACATCGAGGGCGCCCCGGAAGATGTAGGGGAAGCAGAGGACGTTGTTGACCTGATTGGGGAAGTCCGAACGCCCGGTGCAGATCATCGCGTCGGGGCGCTTCTCCTGCGCCAGGTCCGGCATGATCTCGGGGTAGGGGTTGGCCAGCGCCATGATCAGCGGCTTCTCGGCCATCTTCTCCAGGTATTCGGGCTTCAGCACGCCACCGGCCGAGAGGCCGATGAACACGTCGGCACCCGGAATGACCTCGGCCAGGGTCCGGGCCTCGGTCTCCTGCGCGTAGACGTCCTTCCAGCGATCCATCAACTCGGTGCGGCCCTTGTAGACCACGCCCTTGATGTCGGTGACCGTGATGTTCTCGACACGGGCCCCGAGCGACACGAGCAAGTTCAGGCAGGCCAAAGCCGCCGCGCCCGCGCCCGAGGTCACGATCCGGACATCCGGAAGCTGCTTGCCGGCGAGTTCGAGGGCGTTGAGCACACCCGCCGCGACGATGATCGCCGTGCCGTGCTGGTCGTCGTGGAAGACGGGGATGTTCATCCGCGCCCGACACTGCTCCTCGACCTCGAAACACTCGGGAGCCTTGATGTCCTCGAGGTTGATGCCGCCGAAGGTCGGCTCGAGGGAGCAGACCACGTCCACGAGCTTCGACACATCGGGCTGGTCGACCTCGATATCGAACACGTCGATATCGGCGAACTTCTTGAACAGGACGGCCTTGCCCTCCATCACCGGCTTCGAGGCCAGCGGGCCGATATTGCCGAGGCCGAGCACGGCGGTCCCGTTGGTCAGCACGGCGACCAGGTTCTGGCGGATGGTGAGGTTGGCCGCCTCCTGCGGATCCTCGTAAATCGCCATGCAGGCGGCGGCGACGCCGGGCGAGTAGGCCAGCGCCAGATCTCGCTGGTTGCCCAGCGGCTTCGTCGCCTGGATCTCGAGCTTTCCGGGCCGGGGTAGACGATGGTAGACGAGGGCTCCGGACTTGAGATCGTCAGACATATTGTCGCCCATGAGCCTCACTCCCTCACTGACGGGCCTTTTCGGCTCCGCCGGACTCTCCCGCCGGACGTCGGGATGCGTTGGTTGACGTCCCTGTTGCACCGCCTGCGGAGTGGGCGCAACCCGCACAACCAAACCCGGATCCACCTCGAGAAATTGGTGAAAACTTACGGTTTCTCCATCGGGGAATACTCCTATGGCCGTCCCAAAGTGCGGTTCCCGGAAGCTGGGCGGCACCTTACGATCGGGCGGTATTGTTCCATCGCCGACAAGGTCGAGATCCTTCTCGGGGGCGGGCATCGCCTCGACTGGGCGACCACCTATCCTTTCGCAGCCATGGCGGGGCTGTGGCCGGGGGTGGACGCGTCGGTCGATGACCAGGCATCACGCGGCGACGTGACGATCGGCAGCGACGTCTGGCTCGGCTCCGGTTGCCTGATCCTGTCGGGCGTCACCATCGGACATGGAGCGGTGATCGGGGCCCATGCCGTCGTCTCCCGCGACGTGCCGCCCTATGCGGTGGTGGTCGGCAATCCTGGCCGGGTGGTGCGCTCCCGCTTCGATCCGGGTCTGGTGGCGGGCCTGTTGGAGACGGCTTGGTGGGAGCTCGATCCCGCAACGATCCGCCCGCTCGTGCCGCTGCTCCAGAGCGATCGTGTCGCCGAGTTGATTGCGGCCGCGCGCGCAGCACGGGCGGCCGGCGTTGCGGGCGCCGCCTGAATCCCTTACCCGGACTGTTTCATACCCACACTGACGATCGATCGACTTCAAGGCACAGACGATGTCCGACACGCCTCCCGACCGCCTCGCGGTGAACCCCAACAGCCCGTTCTACAACGAGGCCATCCTCGAACGCGGCATCGGCATCCGCTTCAAAGGCGTCGAAAAGACCAATGTCGAGGAATACTGCGTCAGCGAGGGCTGGGTCCGCCTGTCGGCCGGCAAGACCCTGGATCGGGCCGGCAACCCGATGACGGTGAAGCTGAAGGGCCCGGTGGAGCCCTATTTCCGGGACGACGCAGCGGAAGGCTGAAGGCGGTCAACCCGACGCCGTGTCCAATGGGAACGGCACCGGCTCCCTGATCGCGGGACCTTCACCGCGATCCGGCGGGCCTTAGCCCTCCCGCTTCCGGCATTCTCCCGCGTAATTCCGCAGGGCCTCCGCCACCAGAGCGTCGATCTGACTTTCTGTCTTCGGCTGGCGGATGACGAGGCTCGTCACCGAATCCGGGTGGTTCGCCCGCTGCTTCGGGGTTCGCGCATGGTTCGAGACGCGCAGGGCGAAGGCGCTGCCCTCCGGCTTGAGATAGACGCTGTCGCCGCGCGTGTTGCGGGCGACAATCAGGAAGCCATGTGACGCGACGCCGGCCACGGCGCGTGCCATGGCGTCCGTTGGATTGAGCAGGGTCATGCCAGCCCTTCCTGCGCGAGAGCCGTGCGGCCACGAATAGCGGCGAGGGCGCCCGCGGCCGAACCGGCATAGCGTTCGAGCAATTGCCGGCGGAAGCTCAAGGAGGCCAGAGCTGCCTTCGGGGCGTTCACGGCAAGCATCCGGGAGCTCGGATCGGGCAGACCATATTTGCGTGAAACGTAGGCCCGTGACCAGGCCTGGTGCCAGCGGGTGCGGAAGACCCGGCCCGGCTCAGGCGCGGACGAACGCCCACGCCCATGCAGGGCGACCGCCCCGTGAACATGGACCAGGGAGCGACCGGCATCGGCGACCCGGCGACACAAGTCGTCATCTTCATAGAACAGGAAGATGTTCGGATCGAACCCGCCCAGGTCGAGGAACAGGTCGCGCCGGATCATCAGGCAGGCGCCCGACAGGAAGGGCGCACAGGCATCGCCCTCGGGCAAGGCACGGTTGCCCGGCGGATTGGTCAGATAGGGCGCGAGCAGCGAGCGCGGCTGGTAGAAGAAGCGCCCGTCCGGCTCCATCAGGCGCGGCGCCAGCAGCCCGGCATCGGGATAGGCGGCGGCGGCCCGCAGCAGGGCATCGACCGCTCCTGCCTGAACCACGATGTCCGGGTTGAGAATGAGCACGCGCTCGGCGCGCTCGGCGGCCCGGATCCCGATGGTATTGGCCCGACCGTAGCCCTCGTTGCGGAGGTTGCGGACCACTTTTGCGCCGGCCGCCTCGGCGACGCTCGCCGAGGCATCACGGCTCGCATTGTCGACCACGACGGCAGGCACATGCTCCGCCGCCAGGGCCGCGAGGCACGACGGAAGCGCATGGGCGCTGTCATGGGCAACGACGATGGCGACGAGGGAAGGCATCGTGGCCGGCCGGGCGAAGGTTTCTCAGCCCTGCTTCTCCGGCAGGTTGAGACGGATGTGGAGCTCGCGCAGCTGCTTCGGAGTCACCTCGGCAGGGGCCCCCATCATCAGATCCTCAGCGCGCTGGTTCATCGGGAACAGCACCACTTCGCGGAGGTTCTGCTCGCCGCAGAGCAGCATGACGATGCGGTCGATTCCCGGTGCGATGCCGCCGTGCGGCGGGGCGCCGAGTTTCAGGGCATTGAGCATGCCGCCGAACTTCTCCTCCAGCACCTCCTGGCCGTAACCGGCCAGACCGAAGGCCTTCTCCATCACCTCGGGGCGGTGGTTACGGATCGCGCCGGAGGACAGCTCCGTGCCGTTGCAGACGATGTCGTACTGGAACGCCTTGATGCCGAGGATCTTCTCGGCCTCGCTCGGATCGAGGGCGAGGAATTCCTCGCGGTCGAAATTCGGCATCGAGAACGGGTTGTGGGAGAAGTCTATCCGCTTCTCGTCCTCGTTCCACTCGTACATCGGGAAGTCGGTGATCCAGCAGAACGCGTACTGATCCTTGTCGGAGAGGTTCAGCTCGTCCGCGATGCGGATGCGGGCCTTGCCGGCCAGAGCCGCGGCCTTGGCCTCGGTACCGGCGGAGAAGAACACGGCGTCGCCGGCCTTCGTGCCGGTCTTTTCGCGGATGAGGGCCTGGACCTCCGAAGGGATGAACTTGGCGATCGGGCCCTTGCCGGTGACCGTGCCGTTGTCGTCCTCGAAGATGATGTAGCCGAGGCCCGGCGCGCCCTCGGCGCGGGCGAAGTCGTTGAGCTTGTCGAAGAACGAGCGCGACTGCGTCGCCGCCCCCGTCGCCGGGATGGCGCGAACGACCCCGCCGGACTTGATCACACCCTTGAAGGCCTTGAACTCGACCTCGTCGCGAGCGAATTCGTCCGTCACGTCGGCGATGATCAGCGGATTGCGAAGATCGGGCTTGTCGACGCCGTATTTCAGCATCGCCTCGGCATAGGGAATGCGCGGGAAGGTCTCGGTGACCCGCTTGCCTTCGGCGAATTCCTTGAAGACGTCGCGCAGGACCGGCTCCACCGACTGGAACACGTCCTCCTGGGTGACGAAGCTCATCTCGATGTCGAGCTGGTAGAACTCACCCGGCGAGCGGTCGGCGCGGGCATCCTCATCGCGAAAACACGGCGCGATCTGGAAGTAGCGGTCGAAGCCGGCGATCATCGTCAGCTGCTTGAACTGCTGGGGGGCCTGCGGCAGCGCGTAGAACTTGCCAGGGTGCACGCGGGACGGCACCAGATAGTCACGCGCGCCTTCCGGGCTGGAGGCGGTGAGGATCGGCGTCTGGAACTCGAAGAAGCCGCCCTCGCGCATACGGCGGCGGAGCGAATCGATGATCGCGCCGCGCTTCATGATGTTGGCGTGCAGCTTGTCACGGCGCAGATCGAGGAAGCGGTACTTGAGCCGCGTCTCCTCCGGGTATTCCTGGTCGCCGAAGACCGGCACCGGCAATTCGCCGGCGGGGCCGAGAACCTCGATGTCGTCGATATAGACCTCCACCGTTCCGGTGGGCAGGTCGGCATTCTCGGTTCCCGCAGGGCGCGTGCGCACGCGGCCGTCGATGCGGATCACCCATTCCGAGCGGGCGAGGTTGGCGGTCTTGAACGCCTTCGAATCGGAATCGACCACGCATTGGGTGCGACCGTAATGGTCGCGCAGATCGATGAAGAGCACGCCGCCATGATCGCGGATGCGATGGCACCAACCGGAAAGGCGTACGGTCTCGCCGACGTCGGACGGGCGGAGCGCCCCGCAGGTATGGGTACGATAACGGTGCATGACGGGCTCTTCAGATTGAGCGGCGCACCATTCACGCGAGGGCGGGCAAGTCAAGGCGAAGGCGATCCTACGCCACGCGGCGGAGCCCGTAGGCGGGAGCGGGGACGAGCCCGGAACGGGCATCGTCGAGGCCCTGGAGACGGGGGCGGGACCTTTCGGAAACGAGGGTGAATCCCCATATCAGGTCCATGAATGCAAACGCATTTTTCGATATTCTGAACGAGGCTGCCGCCGCTCCTGCCGAACGCCGGAAGACTGCCGACCAAGGCGAACACAAGCTCGGCACGTGGCAGGTTCTGCCGCTCGAAGGTCGCTACGAGATCGTCTACGAGGATTCCCGTGGCCTCTGGAGCACGCGGAGCCTGAGCGCGCGAGAGTTGAGGCTCGGACCCGGCCGGACGCTGCTGGGCGGTATCGACCGCGCACGCGGCGGCTATCGCGGCTTTCGGGTGGACCGCATCCGGCGCCTGTCCGAGGAAGGCGGCCCCCGGATGAATGCCGGCATCCTCGACTGGCTTCTCGCCCGTGCCGAGGCCCAGAGGCGCGAGCGTGCCGAACTGGTGCGCAGCCTCGCTCGCCGGAACCGGTCCCGCAAGCGCGCCGCCTGACGAGGGAAGTGCAGCACGGGATGTCGGGGATAGGCGCGCGCGGCGCGAGATACGATCTCGCCTCACGCGTCAACCTCCGATATAGCCGGCTCTCATGGACCTCATAGCTACCACGCCGGCCCTCGCCGAGGCTTGCAGCCGTTTCGCCGGACAGCCGTTCGTTACCGTCGACACGGAGTTCATGCGGGAGACGACCTACTACCCCAAGCTCTGCCTGATCCAGATGGCCGGGCCGGACGGGTCGGGCGTGCTCGTCGACCCGTTGTCTCCCGATATCGACCTCGCGCCATTCTTCGCGCTGATGGCCGACGAGAGCGTGGTCAAGGTGTTCCACTCGGCACGCCAGGATCTCGAGATCATCTGGCTGCTCGGCGGGCTGCTGCCGCAGCCGTTCTTCGATACGCAGGTCGCCGCCATGGTCTGCGGCTACGGCGACTCGGTCTCCTACGAGCAGTTGGTCAACGACGTCGCCAAGGCCAAGATCGACAAATCGTCCCGCTTCACCGACTGGTCGCGCCGTCCGCTCTCGGACGCCCAGTCGAGCTATGCCCTCTCCGACGTGACCCATCTGGTGACGATCTACGAGGTGCTGGCCGGCAAGCTTCTCTCCACCGATCGCGGCGAGTGGCTCGACGAGGAAATGAGCGTCCTGACCTCGCCGGAAACCTACAAGGCCGACCCGGCCCAGGCCTGGCGCCGGCTCTCCGGCCGCATGCGCAAGCCGCGCGAGATCGCAGTTCTGGCCGAGGTGGCGGCCTGGCGCGAACGCGAGGCCCAGACCCGCAACGTGCCGCGCGGGCGAATCCTCAAGGACGAGGCGGTGATCGACATCGCCACCTCCGCGCCTCGCAGCGTCGAGGCCCTGGGACGCCTCCGCTCGATCCCGGCGGGTTTCGAACGCTCGCGCACCGGAGCCGACATCCTGGCCGCCGTGGAGCGCGGCTTTCAGCGTGATCTCTCCGAGATCGCCTTGCCCGAGCGCAGCCGGGGCCGGGGCGGCAACGGCGCGGTGGTCGAATTGCTGAAGGTGCTGCTCAAGGCGGTCTGCGAGGCCGAGGACGTGGCGCCCAAGATCGTCGCCACGATGGATGACCTCGAAGCGATCGCGGAAGACGACGAGGCCGACATCGCGGTCCTGCAGGGATGGCGCCGGACGCTGTTCGGCGAGAAGGCGCTTGCCCTCAAGGCAGGCCGCCTGGCCCTCTCGGCCCAGGGTGGGCGGATCGTGGTGCGCGCGCTGGATTGATCCAGACCTCGCGTTTCCCCCGCCTGGGGAAGAGGAGCCGCATGCGCGGCTCGCCCATCCTCAATTCGCCTTCGCGCTGACGTCCAACCTGTCGAGCACGGCGCCCGGCGTCGGGGCCGCGCTGAATTCGAGCATGCCGATGCCGCCGGCATTCTTCGCCTTGGCGCTGAGGAGAAACGTACCCGGCCGGGTCACGAATTGGCCCAGAGCCGCGCCGATGGCCTTGGCGCCAGCCGAATTACCGAGGATTGCCGGAACGCCGAACGTGGTCGCGGTCACGTATTCCTGGGTCAGTTCCTCCGGCTTGAGGCTCAGACTCTTCGACTGCGAAGCGATGAAGCGCTCGAACAGGCCGCTATTCTCGATCCGCAGGTCGAGGGTCTTGGCAGTCGCCCCCAGCATGGCGAAGGTCGAGACGCTCGGATCCGGGTCGAACACCGCCGGGCCGATACCGCCCAGGATGCCGTTGACCTTCACGCTGCCCATGTCCTTGCCCGACACCGACACCTCGCTGAAGGAGAGTTCCTTGGCGGCCTCGTTCCAGGCCGTGTCGGCGACGACGTTCAGGTCGAGGTCGCGATAGCCGTAAGCGCCGAGGGAGCCGAGCCCCGGAATTCCGGCCACCGCCGTAGCGGGCAGGGTGAGTCCCGAGAGGGTGGCACGGCCGGTGGTCGGCAGGCCGTCGCGCAGCGGCCCGAAGGCGAAGGCACCGTCACGCAAGCCGATCTGCGTGGGAGCCGTCGCGACGGGGGGGAGCGCGGGAGCAGCAGCGGGCTTGCCAGCAGAATTGCCGGGGGGCTTCGGCGCGGCGGGTGCCCCGTCCGGCGGCAGGTCGAGGCGCAGGTCCTTCACTGCCAGGGTACCGAGCACCGGCGTCATCTGCCGCAGATCCGCCTCGGTCGGCTCTCCGGCCTGAGCCGAGAGCTTCCGCATGGCCGCCACGGTCGGAGCGAAGGAGAAGCCCGCGAAGGACAGGCGCGAGAGCTTGCCGCTGGCTTCGCCCGCCGTGAAGCCGAGATCCTCGAAGGTCAGGTTTCCGGAGGTGAAGGCCATGCGCCCCATGGTCATCGCCATGGGTTCACCGTCATGGGTCTGATTGACCGTGAGCCCGCTGGCCTGGAACGAGCCGACGGAGAACCCGTCCATCAGGTCCGCCACGGTTCCGAGGATCCGCGCCTTGTCGGCGGAGGCGGGCTGTGTCGGGTCCACACGGGACATCGCCTCCAGCGCGCCCGTCCATGTCGCGGGAATCTGTCGGCCACTGACGTCGCTACCCTCGAGACGGGCGATCTTCAACAGAGTGCCCTCGGCCTCCATCACAATGTCGGCGGCCGAGAAATTGCCGTAGATCCGGAGCATCGGGCTCTTGGCGTCGCCTGCCTCGCCGTAAAGCCGCGCCATCGCGGCGAGATCGACGTCCTTCATGTCGATGCGGCCGTAACTGGCGCTGTGTCTCGCCTCACCCCCATCCTCCGCCGCCGTCACCCCAGCGGCACTCGCCTGGGCGATACGGCCGCCGCGCACGTCCTTGGCCGTCACGTCGCGATAGGTCGCTGTCTGGGCCCTGGTACCGATCCGGGTCTCGGAACGAAGCTCCGGAATCACGATGCTGGCAGCATCGAACTTGGCCAGACGCGCGGCCAGAGGCTCGGGGCCGGATTTCAGAAGAGCGAGCAGATCGTCCTTCGTCAGACGCGTACCGCTGACGATGACCTGCGGTGCGGTGAGGGTCGTACCACCGAACGTCATCGTCACGTTCTGGAGCGTGACGTCCTGCACGGCGGACGCCGCCTCCTGGGCCGTGGCCGGCAATGGGCCCATCGGGCCACCTCCGCCAAGTGCAAGGAGGGCACAGACCGAAAGGCCGGCCGCCCGCATGAGGAAGGGACGGCCTTGTGGGACGTTCATGAGCAGATCCGGGGCGCTGCGGAAAAGGCGCTTCGTGCAACGGTGCCGCGCCGAACCGCATCCGTGCCGCAGTTTCCGCGGCGAGGCAATCGCGCTGCCGCACGCCGCGATGTGACGGAAAGACGATGGCTCAGAGCGAGAACGACGTACCGCAGCCGCAGGAGGCCGTGACCTGAGGGTTCTCGATCTTGAAGGACTGGCCGATGAGGTCGTTGGCGAAATCGATGGTCGAACCGCTCATGTATTCGAGGGACACGGGGTCGACGAGGACGGTCGCGCCATCCCGTTCGATCACCATGTCGTCATCGGCGCGGGAGCGCTCGATGTCGAAGGCATAGGAGAAGCCCGAGCAGCCGCCACCATTGACGCTGATCCGCAGGGACGCACCGGGAGGCTCGGTCCCCATGATCTCGTTGATGCGCTTGGCCGCGCGGGGGGTCAGGGTGATGTCGGCCATCGTGATGCTCTTGGGTTCTCGTCGATTGCCAGAAGCGCTAGCCCACACAAGATATGCGCCGTAGAGACGCGCTGCAACGCGGTAGGAGCCTGGCGCGAAATGACGGGTTCGGGAGGTGACGTGCGGCACAGGGGCGAACGCTGGCGGGCGCGCTACGCCACCGATCCGGCAGCCACGCGCGGGCGGCTGATCCCGGAGGCGGTCTCGCCCACCCGCAGCGACTTCCAGCGCGACCGCGACCGGATCATCCATTCGGCCGCTTTCCGGCGCCTGAAGCACAAGACCCAGGTCTTCGTCCATCACGAAGGCGACCATTACCGGACCCGCCTGACCCATACGCTCGAAGTCAGCCAGATCGCCCGGGCCCTCGCCCGTGCCCTCGGCTTCGACGAGGATCTCGCGGAGGCGCTGGCGCTGTCCCACGACCTCGGCCACACCTGTTTCGGGCATACCGGCGAGGACGCCCTCGATGCGCTGACGAAAGGCCATGGCGGGTTCGACCACAACGCCCAGGCGCTGCGCATCGTGACCCGGCTCGAGCGGCGCTATGCCGGATTCGACGGGCTCAATCTCGCCTGGGAGACCCTGGAGGGCCTCGTCAAGCACAACGGGCCTCTGCTGACGCCCGAGGGAGCCCCGACTGCGCGCTGGGCCGAGCGGGGGATTCCCGCCGCGATCCTCGAATACGACGCCGTTCACGATCTCGAACTCGGCCGCTTCGCCGGACCGGAAGCGCAGGCGGCGGCGCTGGCCGACGACATCGCTTATGACAGCCACGACCTCGATGACGGCCTGCGCGCCGGTCTGTTCGAACTCTCCGACCTGGAAGAGGTGCCGTTCCTCGCCAGGCTGATGGAGGAGATCGACGCCCTGCATCCGGGGCTGGAACCCTCGCGAAAGATCCACGAACTGGCGCGTCGCGTCATTACCCGCTTCGTCGAGGACGTGATCGCGGAGAGTACGCGCCGGATCGAAGTCCTGGCGCCGATGTCGGTAGAGGACATCCGTGGAGCATCGGCACCGGTCGTCGCCTTCTCACCCGCGCTGGCGGAGGCGGACACGACGATCAAGCGCTTCCTCTACGCGCGGATGTACCGCCACCCGAGCGTGCTGGCGGTGCGGGCGCAAGCCGACATCATCGTCGCGGATCTGTTCGGCGCCTTCACGGCGAACCCGGCGGCCATGCCCGAGGAATGGCGGGTCGGGCTCGATGGCGCAGGGGAGGGACGCATCGCCCGCCGGGTCGCCGACTACATCGCCGGCATGACCGACACTTACGCCGTGCTCGCCCACAAGCGCCTGTTCGCGACGACGCCGGACCTGCACTGGAGCCCGGAGAGCCGGGGTCTGCCGCTGGCGGAAGGATAGCGGCCGAGGTTCGGGACGATTCATGCGCATCTGCTTCATCGGCGACAGTTTCGTGAACGGGGTCGGTGACGACACCTGTCTCGGATGGACGGGCCGTCTCTGTGCCGAGGCCCGCCGCGCCGGCTGGGACGTCACGCATTACAATCTGGGAATTCGCCGCGACACCAGCCTCGACATCCACGGCCGCTGGCGACGCGAGGCCGAAGCCCGGCTGCCCGAGGGGCTGGACGGCCGGCTTGTCTTTTCGTTCGGCGCAAACGACTGCACGCTCGTCGATGGCCGAATCCGCGTCCCTCATGACCGCTCACTCGACACGGCGGAGGAGATTCTCGGAGACGCCGCCGGTTGGCGAAGAACCCTGATGATCGGTCCGCTTCCCGTCTGCGACGATTCCTCGACGGATGCGCGAATTCAGGCTCTGTCGCGCGACATCACTCCTCTTTGCGCCCGACTCGATGTCCCGTTCCTGCCGGTCTTCGGCATGGCGACAGAATCCGACGCATGGACCAGCGAGGCTGCAGCGGGGGACGGAACGCACCCCAATGCCAAAGGCTACGCGGCTCTGGCCAGCGTCGTCGCCGGCTGGGAAGCTTGGCGCGCCTGGTTCTGAGTGTCCTTCACGAAACGTCCGATGTGCCGTGTTGAGCTGAGCGAGATCCGGCCGTGACCGGAGTTTGGCGACGCCTCGTGAAGTGCCGGGCCGATGAGGAGCCAGGAAGTGCGATGGGCGGCCTCCCGTGACATCTGCCTCCCGTGACACCTGCCTCCCGTGACACCTGCCCCCCGCGTTGGTATGCCGCCGCATTGAGGCGCAAGCCGTCGTGACGATGCGGCTTGGCGCGAGCGGAATAGATATCCCATGAACATCTTCGCCACCTTCGAGGCGCGCGTGCGCGAAGCGCTCGAGAGCCTGACCCGGTCCGGGACGCTGCCCGAGGGGCTCGATCTCTCCCGCGTGGTGGTCGAGCCGCCGCGCGACGCCACGCACGGCGACCTCGCCACCAATGCGGCCCTGGTCCTCGCCAAGGAGGCCAGGACCAATCCGAAGGCGCTCGGCGAAGCGCTGGCCGCGGAGCTCCGGCAGGATCCCCGCGTGGTCGAGGCGAGCGTGGCCGGACCGGGCTTCATCAACCTGCGCCTGACGCCCGAGACCTATCACGAGGTCGTGCGTGCCGCGCTCGGCGAGGGCACCGAGTATGGCCGCGCTCGGATGGGCGGCGGCAAGGTCAACATCGAATACGTCTCGGCCAACCCCACCGGACCGATGCATGTGGGCCATGGTCGCGGGGCGGTGTTCGGCGACGCGCTGGCGAACCTGCTCGTGGCGGCCGGCCGCGACGTGACGCGCGAGTATTACATCAACGATGCCGGCGCGCAGGTCGACGTGCTCGCCCGGTCCGCGTTCCTGCGCTACCGCGAGGCCCTGGGCGAAGAGGTCGGCCCCGTGCCCGAAGGCCTCTATCCCGGCGACTATCTCGTGCCGGTGGGCAAGGCGCTCGCCGAGAAGCACGGACGCGCGCTCCTCGACGCGCCGGAATCCGACTGGCTGCCGCAGGTGCGGGCGGATGCCATCGCCGCGATGATGGACCTGATCCGGGGCGATCTCGCCCGGCTCGGCATCCACCATGACGTGTTCTTCTCCGAGGCCACGCTGAAGGAGGCGGTGCCCGTCCTCCTGGCGGAACTCCGCGCAAAAGGTCTCGTCTACGAGGGCCGGCTTCCGCCGCCGAAGGGCCAGCTTCCCGAGGATTGGGAGGACCGTGAGCAGACCCTGTTCCGCACGGTGGAGTTCGGCGACGACGTCGACCGGCCGCTGCTGAAATCGGACGGCTCGTTCACCTATTTCGCCTCCGACATCGCCTATCACCGCGACAAGATCCGGCGCGGCGCCACGGACCTGATCGACGTCCTCGGGGCCGATCACGGCGGCTACGTCAAACGCATGCAGGCGGCGGTGAAGGCGGTGAGCGACGGCGACGCCACTCTCGACGTCAAGCTGTGCCAGCTCGTGCGTCTCCTGCGGGCCGGCGAGCCGGTCAAGATGTCGAAGCGCGCGGGCGAGTTCATCACCCTTGCCGAGGTGGTCGACGAAGTCGGCCGCGACGCGATCCGTTTCATGATGCTCTACCGCAAGAACGACGCGACCCTGGATTTCGACCTCGCCAAGGTGGTGGAGCAATCCAAGGACAACCCGGTCTTCTACGTCCAGTACGCCCATGCCCGCTGCGCCTCGGTGTTCCGGCAGGCAGGCGAGGCCATGCCGGACGAGGATTTTTCCGTCGCCGGCCTAGCCGACGCGGACCTGACGCTCCTTGCCGATTCCGCGGAAATCGAGATCATGCGGTTGATCGCCCAGTACCCCCGGGTGATCGAAGCGGCGGCTGCGGCGCACGAGCCACATCGTGTGGCATTCTACCTCTACGAGCTCGCAAGTTCCCTGCATGGTTTCTGGAACAAAGGCAAAGACCTGCCGCAATTACGGTTTATTAATCCAAACGACCGAAACTCGACACGGGCAAGACTAGCCCTCGTGGAGGCTTTGAGGGGCGTCGTCGCCTCCGGCCTCACGGTCTTGGGTGTCACCGCGCCGGATGAAATGCGGTGAGGTGATCTCGGCGTGAAGAGGAATGCTGCCATGACGACGAACGCTTCGCGAGCGCCTGTCGATTTCGACGCCTTCGCGCGTGACTTGCAGCCCACGACGCCGCCCCAGTCGCAGGCCCAGCCTGCGGCCAAGCCCGATCCGTTGGCCGAACTCGCCCGCATCGTCGGCCAGGACGATCCTTTCCGCGCGTTGCTGGAAGCGCGTGATTCCCGTGCCACCGCCGAGCCGCGAGCCCAGGGAGGACGCAGGGAACCGAGCTTCCACGACGAGGCGCCGGCGGCTCCCGCAGGCTACGCCGCCGCGCCTTCGGGCTACGCACAGCATGCCCAGCATCAGGTCGAGCCCGAGCCGCAGGCCGCACACTCGGCACATCCGGCCGACGCGTTCGATCAGTATCTCGCCTCCGTCGACCACAGTGCCTATGCCGCCGGTCCTCAGGATCCGCACGGGTCCGAGGCTTACGCGCCGGAGCAGGACGACCGCCTCAATCGCGCGGCCGAGCGGCCCCGCCAGCGCAGCCGCCTCGTTTCCGTGGGCGCCGGCCTCGGCGTGCTGGTGGTCTGCGTCACCGGTGCGCTCACCTGGCGCAGCATGAATTCGAGCCACAGCGACGGCACCGTGCCGACGATCCTCGCCGACAAGGCTCCGCTGAAGATCGCACCGCAGAAAGCGGACGGCGTCGAGATCCCCGACCAGAACAAGCGGATCTACGACCGCAACGCCAAGGACGACCAGATCCACATCGTCAACCGCGAGGAGCAGCCGGTCGACGTGGCGCAGGCCGCCCGCTCGGCCCAGCGCGCCGGGGAGGGCGGAGCCACGCCGTCCACCGGACAGCAGGGCGGCAATACCGGTCCCCTCACCGAAACCCTCGGCGAGCCTCGCCGGGTGCGGACCGTGTCGGTGAAGCCGGATACGCCTCCGCCGCCGCCTCAGCGCGAAGCGCCCGTCGCCCAATCGGTGATCCCCACCATGACCCTTCCGGGTGACGGCGGCGGTTCGACCAATGCCTCGATGCATTCACGCGTCGGGAAGCTGCCGGCGACGACGCCCGCTCCCACCGAGGAAGCTTCGGCTCCCGAGCCGACCGCTCCCGCCTCTCGCGCGAAGGCCCCGCAGCGGGTAGCCGCCGTCGCCCCCGACGCGACCTCCGCCCTGCCGACGCCTGCACCCGCCGCCTCGGCCTCCACCGCACCCGTGAGCGGTTACTCGGTCCAGCTCGGCGTACGCACCAGCGAAGCCGAAGCGCAGGCCGCGTTCAAGCAGATGCAGAGCAAGTTCAGCCAGCTCTCCGGCAAGCCCGCCCTGATCCGTCAGGCCGAGGTCAGCGGCAAGACGATCTACCGCGTCCGCGTCGGGCCCCTGGCCAAGGCCGAGGCGACCACCCTCTGCACCGAGTTGCAGGGCGCCGGCGGCCAGTGTTTCGTCGCCAAGAACTGAGCCTCGGGAACTGAGGGTCACGGCGGCGCTCAAGCGAGTGCCGCGAAGACGGCGAGAGACAGTGCCGGCTTGTCGCGGGTCCGTGACGCCTCGTTCGAGTACCGCCAGCGCGGGCGGAGCCGCCATCGTGAAGTGCAGGGACGGATGCCCCTCGGACAGTCCGTCCATCATCAAGCCGAGCAGCACATCCCATGACAACTCGCGCCCTGATCCTCGGCTGTGCCGGCCGGACTCTCTCGGACGAGGAGGCCGCGTTCTTTCGCGACGCGCAGCCCTGGGGCTTCATCCTGTTCAAGCGCAATATCGGCTCGCCGGACGAGGTGAGGGCGCTGACCGATGCGCTGCGCGCTACGACGGGCCGGGCCGACACGCCGATTCTGATCGACCAGGAAGGCGGACGGGTGCAGCGCATGGGACCGCCGCACTGGCCGTCTTATCCGGCCGGCGCCCGTTTCGGCCGCCTCAACGGATCGGGCACCGCCATGGCGCGCCTCGGCGCTCGGCTCATGGCGCATGATCTCGCCGCGGTGGGAATCAACGTCGATTGCGCGCCCGTCCTCGACGTGCCGGTGGCGGGAGCCCACGACATCATCGGCGATCGCGCCTACGGCACCGATCCGCACATTGTCATCGCGCTCGGACGGGCGGTGGCCGAAGGGTTGATGGAAGGCGGGGTCCTTCCGGTGATCAAGCACATTCCCGGTCACGGTCGCGCCGCCTGCGATAGCCACAAGGACCTGCCCGTGGTCGAGGCCGAGGGCGTCAGCCTGGCCTCGCACGATTTCGTGCCCTTCCGCGCCCTGGCCGACCTGCCGATGGCGATGAGCGCCCATGTAGTCTACGCAGCCCTCGATCCGCATCACCCCGCGACCCAGTCCAGCGTCGTCATCGGCCAGGTGATCCGTGGCCTCATCGGCTTCGACGGCCTGCTCATGACGGACGACCTTTCGATGAAGGCCCTCGACGGCAGCTTTCGCGAGAAGGCCGAGAAGGCCTTCGCCGCCGGTATCGATGTCGCCCTCCATTGCAACGGCGAGCGGCACGAGATGCAGGCCGTCCTGGAAGGTACGCCGATCCTGTCCGGCGAGGCTTTGCGCCGGGCCGAGGCCGCCCTGGCCCGGCTCGCGCCGCGCGTGGAGTTCGATGTCGCCGAGGCCCGTTCGCGTTTCGAGGCTGGTCTTTCCGCCCACGCGTGAGGCCCGGACTGCCCCAGCGTTTCGGGCGAGTGCCGCTATGACGCGCTGCACAATTGTCTCAGATGCCTCAAATGCCTCAGCGCGAGACCGTGCGGTTCTTGTGTTCGCTCCCCGCCATCCTTAGGTTCCCGACAATCCGTCGTGAGAGGGCGTCGCTGGGCTGGCGACAGCATGGGCGCAGGAGTTTGCCATGGGCAGCATGAGTATCTGGCACTGGATCATCGTCGCGGGCATCGTGATGCTGCTGTTCGGGCGCGGCAAGATCTCGGACCTGATGGGCGACGTCGCCAAGGGCATCAAGGCCTTCAAGAAGGGCATGGCCGAGGACGAGACCCCGACCGGACAGGCCCCGGCCGTTCCGCCGCCGAGCGCGGGCGAGCCCGTGCGTACGCTGCCTCCCCAGGGCGAGCCGGCCACGGCGAGCCATGTCACGGCCGACCGCAAGGTCGTCTGAAGCAAACCCTACGGACAGGCATCGGCCTTGCGCAAACTATGCTAGGCCGCCGGCCGTGACGAGGCAAAGGCCATCGGCCGCGGGACGAGCGACGCCATGTTCGACATGAGTTGGGGTGAGGTGATGCTGATCGGCGGTGTCGCCCTCATCGTCATCGGACCCAAGGATCTGCCCAAGGCCCTGCGCACGGTTGGTCAGGTCACGGGCAAGATGCGCCGCATGGCCGGCGAATTCCATGCCCAGTTCAACGAGGCGATCCGCGAGGCGGAATTCGACGAGGTCCGCCGCGAGGTCGACGACATCAAGCGCTCCGCGAGCACGATGGGGCCGAGCTTCAACCCCGTCCAGACGATACGTGACGAGATTCGCGGTGCGGTCGACGGTCGGTCCCAGTCGAGCACCCAGCCCCTCGCCAACGTGGCTGCCAAGCTCGCCGAGAACGATCCGCAGCCCGAACCCGAAGCGCCGTCACCCGAGATAGCCTCGCCGGAGCCGCCACCGCCCGTGCACGCCTTGCCGGACCTTCCGCCGCGTACGACCGCGCCCGAGGCATCCTCCACCAAACCTACCGAGACCGGCGCAAGCACATGATCGATTCGGTCGACGAATCCGAGGTCGAGGCTTCGCGCGCGCCACTCCTCGATCATCTGATCGAATTGCGCTCGCGGCTGATCAAGTCGCTGGCCGCGTTCATTGTGATGTTCTTCGCGTGTTTCTTCGTCTCGCGGCACATCTACAACATCCTGCTCTACCCCTACGTCTCCGTAGTGGGGGCGGAGAAGGCGCAGCTCATCGCGACGCACTTCCTCGAGCAGGTCTTCACCAACATCAAGCTCAGCGTGTTCGGCGCGGCCTTCCTCGCCTTTCCGGTCATCGCGACGCAGATCTACGCCTTCGTCGCGCCGGGCCTCTATCGCAACGAGCGCCAGGCCTTCCTGCCCTATCTCGTGGCGACGCCGATCTTCTTCGTTCTCGGCGCTTTGGTGGTGTTCTTCCTGGCGATGCCGCTGCTCATCCAGTTTTCGGTGAGCCTGCAGCAGGTCGGCCAGCCGGGTGAAGCGACGATTTCGCTTCTGCCGAAGGTGGACGAGTATCTCTCGCTCATCATGACGCTGATCTTCGCCTTCGGATTGGCGTTCCAGCTACCCGTGATCCTCACCCTGCTCGGCCAGATCGGCGTCATCGACACCGTCTTCCTGCGCGAGAAGCGCCGCTACGCCATCGTCCTCGTCTTCGTGGCGGCCGCGATCCTGACGCCGCCCGACGTGATCTCGCAGCTGTCGCTGGCCCTGCCGATGCTCCTCCTCTACGAGGCCTCGATCTTCTCGGTGGCCCGCGTCGAGCGCCGCCGCAAAGCCAAACGGGTCGCGGAAGGGCTGGAGCCGTAGCGCCGAGGCCCATCGCCCCGTCCGCTGATTGTGGACATGCGGGCGCGATGCTGACAGAACGCAGGCCGATCCGTCACCCCGTCATTCCGGGGCTCGCCTTCAGGCGAGAGCCCGGAATCCAGAGCCGCTGACGGCGTCACGCGACGAGCCGATGCGGGTCTGGATTCCGGGCTCCGCTCCGCGGCCCCGGAATGACAGCCGTTGGGCCGTTCCATGCACGACATCCGCGCCATCCGCGAGAATCCGCAAGCGTTCGACGAAGCCCTGCGCCGTCGCGGCCTCGATGCGCTCTCGGCCGAGCTGATCGCCCTCGACGACGCGCGCAAATCCGCGACCTCGGCGGCGCAGGCCAATCAGGAGCGGCGCAACGCGCTGGCCAAGGAGATCGGCGGCGCGAAGAAGGCGAAGGACGAGGCGCGTGCCGCCGAGCTCATGGCCGAGGTGGCGCGGCTGAAGGAGGAGGGGCCCGCCCTGGAGGCGGCCCAGACCGAGGCCGGCAAAGTCTTGGACGACCGCCTCGTGGCGATCCCCAACCGCCCGAACCCGGACGTGCCCAAGGGTGCCGACGAGCACGGCAATGTCGAGCACCGCGCCTTTTCCGGCAGCCGGACCAAGCTCGCCACCGGCCGCCAGCATTTCGAGCTCGGCGAGGCCTTCGGCCTGATGGATTTCGAGGCGGCCTCGCGCATGTCCGGCGCGCGGTTCGTGGTGCTCAAGGGCCAGCTCGCGCGGCTGGAGCGGGCGCTCGGCCAGTTCATGCTCGATCTTCACACCGGCGAGCACGGCTACACCGAAGTGGCCCCGCCGATCCTGGTGCGCGACGAGGCGATGTTCGGCACGGCGCAGTTGCCGAAGTTCCGCGACGACCAGTTCCGGGCCGGTGAGGAACACTGGCTCATCCCCACGGCCGAAGTGCCCCTCACCAACCTCGTGCGCGAGAGCATCCTCTCCGAGGACGAGCTGCCGCTTCGCTTCACCGCGCTCACCCCCTGCTTCCGCGCCGAGGCAGGTTCGGCCGGGCGCGACACGCGCGGCATGCTGCGCCAGCACCAGTTCAACAAGGTCGAGCTCGTCTCGATCACCACGCCCGATCAATCGGCGGCGGAGCACGAGCGCATGCTCGGCTCGGCGGAGGCCGTGCTGAAGAAGCTCGACCTGACCTACCGGGTCATGACGCTCTGCACGGGCGATATGGGCTTCGCCTCCCAGAAGACCTACGACATCGAGGTCTGGATGCCGGGGCAGGAGACCTATCGCGAGATCTCGTCCTGCTCGGTCTGCGGCGACTTCCAGGCGCGGCGGATGAACGCGCGCTATCGGCCGAAGGAAGGCAAGGGCGCACAATTCGTGCATACCCTCAACGGGTCCGGCGTCGCCGTGGGCCGCGCCCTCATCGCCGTGATGGAAAATTATCAGAACCCGGACGGCAGCGTCACCATCCCGTCGGTTCTCAAGCCCTACATGGGCGGCATCGAGAAGATCGAAGGGCTGAAGAGCTGATGCGCATCCTGGTCACCAACGACGACGGCATCCACGCGCCGGGCCTCGAAACCCTAGAGGGCATCGCCCGGACCCTGTCCGACGACGTCTGGGTCGTGGCGCCCGAGAGCGACCAGTCCGGCGTCTCGCACTCGCTGTCGCTCAACGATCCCCTGCGCCTGCGCCAGGTCTCCGAGAAGCGCTTCGCCGTGAAGGGCACGCCCTCGGATTGCGTCATCATGGGCGTGCGCCACATCCTCAAGGACCACGGGCCGGATCTCGTCCTGTCCGGGGTCAATCGCGGCCAGAACGTCGCCGAGGACGTGACCTATTCGGGCACCATCGCGGCGGCCATGGAAGGCACGATCCTCAACGTGCGCTCCATCGCCCTGAGCCAGGCCTACGGCGCCGGTGGGCGTGGGGCGATCAAATGGGGTTGCGCTGCCCATCACGGGCCGGGCGTGGTCAAGAAGATCCTCGAAATCGGGATCGAGCCCGGCATCGTCGTCAACGTCAACTTCCCCGATTGCGAACCCGAGGAGGTGGTCGGCACCTCCGTCGCAGCGCAGGGTATGCGCAATCAGGCGCTGCTCGCCATCGATGCCCGGCAGGACGGTCGCGGCAACCCGTATTTCTGGCTCGCATTCGCCAAGGCGCAGTTCGAGCCGGGCCATGGCACCGACCTCAAGGCCATTGCGGAGAACCGCATCTCCGTGACCCCGCTGCGCCTGGATCTCACCGACGAACCGAGCCTGACCCGCTTCGCACAAGCCTTTGCCGAGTGAGGAATCCCGGTCTTCGCACGGCGCAAGCGCTATCGCGCTCCAGCGCCCCTGTGCGGGACCGCGGACGATCCAAGCCACGGAACGATCGAACACGGCCATGAGGCACAGCTCGTGACGATGGAAGGCTCGGTCGAGGATGCCGCCTTCGTCATGGCCCTACGCGGTCTTGGCGTGCGCGACACCGACACGTTGCGCGCCATGGAGCGCGTGCCCCGCGCCCGATTCGCCCCTGAAGGGCATCGGGATCTGGCCCGGCGCGACATCGCCCTGCCGCTGCCCTGCGGCCAGACCATGTCGGCGCCCACCGTCGTCGCCGCCATGCTGACCGCGTTGAAGGTGAAGCCCGGCACCCGCATTCTCGAAATCGGCACCGGCTCCGGCTACGTCACCGCTCTGCTGATCCGTCTCGGCGCCGCCGCGATCCTGAGCGTCGAGCGCTATGCGACGCTGGCCGAGGACGCCGTCTCCGCCCTCGACCCGGAGGACAGAGTGATCGCCCGTGTCGAGACGGGTGACGGCCTCGATCCCGCATCGGCCGGGGAGGGCGGCTTCGACCGTATCCTCGTCAACGGGACCCTGCCAGCCTTCCCCGAGCATCTCGCGGCCGCCCTGCTGCCCGGCGGCCGTCTCGTCGGCGCCCTCGGCTACGGGACCGGTAGCCGGCTGGCCTTCATCGACCGGGATCGGGACGGTCGCATCAGCGAAGGGTTCGGCAGCGGATTAAGGCTGGCTCCCCTGACAGACGGCAGGGCGTTCATTCTTTGACGAAAGACCTCGCTTTGCCAAAGCGAGGAGCAGGGTCTTCGAGGGGAGATGCCAAACCTTTGATCGGACACGATCTTATCGCTCCCCAAGGCCATTCGAACCTGAACCGGCCATGGAACTCCGGCCCTCGGAAAGTTCCTTCGGTGTCGAAAACGTGGTGAACGGGAACGGTTGTTTAACCTGAATCCCGTTTGAATGACGTCATCAAGTTGCGTCAGGCAAACAGGTGCGTCGATGCGGGTTCGCGGGACTGGTCTAGGGTTGAGGACGCTGTCGCGTTTCGCGCTCATCGGTGTGATCGGCGGCAGTGCTGCCGGATGCTCCACCGATGCGTCGCGGTTGGGCGACCCCTTCGGGAACCCCTTCGCCTCCAACATTTCAAGTGAGCCCAGCGCCACGGGCAGCTTGCCCGAGGAGGGCGAGATGCCCGCCGCCCCGGCGGTGCGCACCTCCAGGATCCAGTCGCAGTCACTCGGCGCGCCGATGTCGCCGCGTCCGCTGGCGGCGACGCCTCCCATGGCCACGGGCCGTGTCGCTTCCACCGCGCCGAATTCCGGGATGGTGTCCGGCATGAACCCCTCGGGAATGAATCCCGCGGGCATGAATCCGGATGCCGGCCGCGGCATGGTCGCGACCCCGCGCACCGTGCCTGCCGCACCCCCGGCCCGTCTTCCGCTCAATGCCGGCGCCAAGGCAGCGGAAGCGAAGGCTGCCGAGGCAAAAGCCGCCGAAGCCAAGGCTCGTGCAGAGGCTGCCCGTGCGGAGGCCGCTCGCCAGGACAGCGTCCGTCAGGAAGCGGCCCGCAAGGAAGCCGCCGCCAAGGCGGTCGCCGAAGCCAGGACGGCTACGGAAGCCAGGAAGATCGCCGAGGCGAACAAGGTGTCCGAGGCCAAGCGGGCCGTGGAGACCAAGAAACTCGCCGACGCCAAGCTCGCGGCCGATGCCAAGCATGCGGCCGAAGCCAAGAAGCTCGCCGATGCGAAGAAGCTCGCGGAGACCAAGAAACTCGCCGAGGTGAAGAAGCCCGTCGAGGTGGCCAAGGCCGAGACACCGAAGGTCGATCCCACCAAGGCGAAGGCCGAGGCCGCCCGCAAGGCTGCGGAAGCCGAAGCCAAGCTCGCCAAGGCGGAAGCCGCCAAGGATGCGGCCAAGAAGGTCGCCGAAGCCAAGGCCGCCGAGAAGGCCAAGGCCGCGCCCGTCAAGGTCGCTTCCCTGACGCCCGTGCCCGAGAAGGCCGAGCCCGCCAGCACCGGCTCCGTCGCACCTGCGGCTCCCGCCGCCGAGCCCGACCAGTCGTTCCGCTGGCCTGCCAAGGGCCGGGTGATCTCGGGCTACGGCACCAGCGGCAACGAGGGCATCAACATCTCGGTGCCCGAGGGTACGGCCGTGAAGGCCGCCGAGGACGGCACGGTCGCCTATGCCGGCTCGGACGTGAAGGGCTACGGCAAGCTGGTGCTGGTTCGCCACACCAACGGCTACGTCTCGGCCTACGCCCATAACGGTGAACTCGACGTTCGCCCCGGCGAGAAGGTCAAGCGCGGCCAGACCATCGCCAAGTCCGGCGCCTCGGGCAACGTGACCTCGCCCCAGCTGCACTTCGAGATCCGCAAGGGCGCGACCCCGGTCGACCCGATGCCGCACCTCGCCAGCAACTGAGCGCATTCAAGATCCAAAGAGAAACGGCGGCTCGCAGGAGCCGCCGTTTTCGTTTGTGGATCCGCCTGATTCCTACCCATTCCACCTCATCCTGAGGTGCCCGCATCAGCGGGCCTCGAAGGAGCGCTCCAGCCCCCACTGCGCGAAATGGAAGGCTCCTTCGAGGCCTCCGCTACGCTGCGGCGCTTCAGATGAGGTCGTGGATGGGAAAAAGGGGCGACCCGCCGTTTCGGCTGGGAGTGCGCGAGACCTCATTCCAGCCGCTGGCCCAACCGCCCCGCCAGATCCTGGATGAACTGGAACGCCGTGCGGCCCGAGCGGGAGCCGCGGGTGGTGGCCCATTCCAGCGCCTCGGCCCGAACCGTGTCCGGGTCGGCCTTCAGGCCGTACCGCTCGACATAGGCACGGATCATGGCGAGGTACTCGTCCTGGCTGCACTTATGGAAGCCGAGCCAGAGGCCGAACCGGTCGGAGAGGGAGACCTTTTCCTCCACCGCCTCGCCGGGATTGATGGCCGTGGAGCGCTCGTTCTCCACCATGTCGCGGGCGAGCAGGTGGCGCCGGTTCGAGGTCGCGTAGAACAGCACGTTCTCCGGCCGGCCCTCGATTCCGCCGTCGAGAGCGGTCTTCAGGGACTTGTACGAGGTGTCGTCGCCGTCGAAGGACAGGTCGTCACAAAATACGATCCAGCGGTGCCGGTCCGCCCGCAAAGTCGCCATCAGGTCGGGGAGGGTCTCGATATCCTCGCGGTGGATCTCCACCAGTTTCATCGGCAGTTCGCCCTCCGCCCGCTCGGCGTTGATGCGGGCATGGGCCGCCTTCACCAGCGATGACTTGCCCATGCCGCGCGCGCCCCAGAGCAAGGCGTTGTTGGCAGGCAGCCCCTTGGCGAAGCGCGCGGTGTTGTCGACGAGGATGTCACGAGCCCGGTCGATGCCGGTGAGGAGATCGATCTCCACCCTGTTCACCCGCGGCACCGGGATGAGGCGGCACTCGGCGCCCCAGAGGAAAGCGTCGGCGGAATTCATGTCGATGACGGGTTTCGCGGCCGGGGCGGAACGCTCCAGCGCGGCGGCGATCCGCTCGAGGACGGGCAGGATCGCCTCGATCATCTCCCGGTCTGCAGGTTGGGTCGCGGTCATGGCGTCTCGAAGCTCCTGGAATACGCGCTTGAGCGCGTCATTACGGACATCGGGCACGAAAATCACGGGTGCGGCATCGGGCGCCTGCGATCCGCACCTTGCCGGCTGCAGACGCGCCGTTGCTTTCACCTAGTGCATGGCTATAGTCCGCGCGCTTTTAGACCGGTCCAGACGCGCCGAGATCGGCCCGTGCGCGACGATGTGAGGACCGGTTCAGCCTAAGGAGTCACCCGCTTGATTACCCCCGCCTTCGCGCAAGGGGCCACCTCGGCCGCTGGCGGAGCGGACATCGCCTTGCAGGTGGTGCCGTTCGTCCTCATCTTCGTCATCATGTACTTCCTGATCCTCCGCCCGCAGCAGCGCCGCGTGAAGGAGCATCAGGCCCTCGTGAAGAACGTGCGCCGCGACGACACCATCGTCACCACCGGCGGCCTCGTCGGGCGCGTCACCAAGGTGGCCGACGAAGCGTCCGAGATCGAGGTCGAGATCGCCCCGAACGTGCGGGTGAAGATCGTCCGGACGATGATTTCGGAAGTGCGTGTCAAGGGCGGGCCGGTCAAAGCGGCGTGAGCCGAATGCCGTGAGACGTGGTGCGGAACCGATGGCCCGCGCCCCGGCACACGGCTTGTGACTCCGCTTGAAGGGGCCGATGCAAGCATCGGCACCATAAGAAGAAACGGGACTGGCGGATGCTGCGCTTTTCGAGAACCAAGATCGTCGCGACGCTGGCCGTCATCCTGATCGGCCTGAGTCTCGCCGTGCCGAGCTTCTTCTCGGCCGAGCAGCGCAAGGGCTTCATGGCCTCGCTGCCGGGCTGGTTCCCGAGCTGGATCGTACCTCAGCGGGCCATCGTGCTGGGTCTCGACCTCCAGGGCGGTTCGCAGATCCTCCTCGAGATCGACCAGACCGATCTGATCCGCTCGCAGACGACGGGCCTGCGTGACGACGTTCGTCGCACCCTGCGTGAAGCCAACGTCACCCCCGAAGGCGGCATCCAGGTGATCCCGCGCGGCGTCCAGGTCCGCATCTCCGATCCGGCCAACCGCGCCAAGGCTTTGCCCAAGCTGCGCGAACTGTCCCAGCCGATCTCCAACGCCATGGTGGCGCAGGCCGGCGGCCAGACCCTCGACGTGGCGGAGCGGCCGGACGGCACGATCCAGCTCACGCTCACCGATGTCGGCCTCACCGACCGTACCCGCCGGGCCGTGACCCAGGCCATCGAGGTCATTCGCCGCCGCATCGATTTCGGCGGCACCAAGGAACCCTCGATCCAGCAGCAGGGCGCCGACCGCGTCCTCGTTCAGGTTCCCGGCTTGCAGGACCCGCAGCAGCTCGAGGATCAGCTCGGCAAGACCGCCAAGCTCGAATTCCGCATGCTCGCCGATTCGCCCTCCGGCGACGTGGACATGCTGACCAACAAGGACGAAGGCGGCGGCAAGGTACCGGTCGAGCGTCGGGTCATGGCCGATGGCGGCGATCTCACCGACGCGCAGCCGGCCTTCGACCAGCAGAGCCACGAGCCCATGGTGAGCTTCAAGTTCAACCTGAAGGGCGCCCAGCGCTTCGGCCAGGCCACCTCGGAGAATGTCGGCCGCCGCATGGCCATCGTCCTCGACAACGAGGTGGTGTCGGCGCCGCGCATCAACACGCCGATCACCGGCGGTTCGGGCCAGATCACCGGCAACTTCACCGTCAAGCAGGCCAACGACCTCTCGATCCTGCTGCGCGCCGGTGCGCTTCCCGCCAAGCTCACCGTCGTCGAGCGCCGCGTGGTCGGCCCCGGCCTCGGCAACGATTCCATCGAGGCCGGCAAGAAGGCGACCCTGGTCGCGGGCGCCCTCGTCATCATTTTCATGTTCGCCACCTACGGGGTGTTCGGCTTCTTCGCCAACATCGCGCTCCTCGTCCATGTGGGTCTCATCCTCGGCCTGATGTCGGTGCTGGAGGCGACCATGACCCTGCCGGGCATCGCCGGCATCGTGCTCACCATCGGCACGGCGGTGGATTCCAACGTGCTGATCTACGAGCGCGTGCGCGAAGAGGTGAGGGCGGGGCGCTCCATCGTCTCGGCCCTGCAGGCCGGCTTCGACAAGGCCTTCGCCACCATCATCGATTCGAACTCGACCATGGCCATCGCCGCCGTGATCCTGTTCTTCCTCGGCTCCGGCCCGGTGAAGGGCTTCGCCGTGGTGTTCATCCTCGGCATCCTCACCACCGTCATCACGGCGGTGACGCTGACCCGCATGATGATCGCCCTGTGGTACAACTACGCCCGACCCAAGGCTTTGCCGTTCTGAAGTCCGTCCGAGCATTCACAGTTTGCGAGAGGAGCCCGATCCGGTTTTCGAGTGATCCGTCCATCCGAAACACAATCCCGTCATCCTGGGGCCGCGAAGCGGAGCCCGGGATCCAGACACGCGGGATTGCCAGGCTAGTCTCCACCTGAGTGTCTGGATTCCGGGCCCGCCCTGCGGGCGCCCCGGAATGTCGGACGTGCGGTGGAACCGGACGGGTTCTCTTCGACGACCAGATCGACCTCATTGCCGAAAGACCGAGACCGATCATGCGCCTGCTCCGCCTCTGGCCCGATGAGTCGCACGTCGACTTCATGCGCTTCCGGCGCTTCACCTTCCCGCTCTCGGCCTTGCTGTCGGTCGGGACGGTGATCCTGTTCCTGACGGTCGGCCTGAATTTCGGCATCGACTTCAAGGGCGGCACCCTGGTGGAGCTCCAGGCCAAGTCCGGCACCGCCGATGTCGGAACCGTGCGCCATACCGCCAACGGTTTCGGCTTCGGTGAGACCGAGGTGCAGGAGCTCGGCGGCCAGGGCCAGATCCTGGTTCGCTTCCCGCTCCAGCCCGGCGAGCAGGGCCAGACGGCCGTGATGCAGAAGGCGCATGGCGCTTTCGACGCGGAGTACGAGTTCCGCCGCACCGAGACGGTGGGTCCGCGCGTGTCGGGCGAACTCGTCCAGTCGGGCACGCTCGGCGTCGTGCTCTCGGTGCTCGCCGTGCTGTTCTACCTCTGGTTCCGCTTCGAGCGGGAACTGGCGCTCGGAGCCATCGTCGGCACCCTGCACGACATCGTGCTCACCATCGGCATCTTCGTCATCAGCCGGATCGAGTTCAACATGACCTCGATCGCCGCCATCCTCACCATCGTGGGCTACTCGCTCAACGAGACGGTGGTGGTGTTCGACCGGACCCGCGAGTTGATGCGACGCTACAAGACCATCCCCACGGTGGAACTCCTCAACCTGTCGATCAATTCCACCATGTCACGCACGGTGATGACGGCCACCTCCGCCTTCCTCTCCCTGCTGGCCCTCGTCCTGTTCGGCGGCGAGGCGATCCAGGGCTTCGCAGTGGTGATGCTGGCGGGCGTGGTCATCTGCACCTACTCGGCGATCTTCGTCTCGACGCCGGTCCTGATCTATCTCGGCCTGATGCTGTCGGGCGTGAAATCCCAGAACCGCCCCACCGGCGGTCGCGTGCCCCAGGCGGCGGAGTAACGATGGCGGACGGCAGCCTGCACGACGGTTTCGTTCCAGGGCGCCATCTCATCGACGCCTACGGCAATGGCGGCTTCCGCTTTGCCGACATGTCGCATCGTGGCTCCATCCTGGTGACGCCGAGCGGCATCAGGGCCTGGGACGTCACGCAGGCGAAAGAGATCGACCGGGACGCCCTGCGTCCCGTCGTTGCCGAGGCGGGGGCGGTGGAGCTCCTCCTCATCGGCACCGGCCTCGACATCGCCCCCTTTCCCGATACGCTGCGGCGATGGCTCAAGGATAACGGCATTGGCCTCGATGTGATGCAGACGGGAGCGGCCGCGCGGACCTACAACATCCTGATGGCGGAGAACCGCAAGGTCGCCACTGCCCTGATCGCGGTCGCGTGACGAAGACCGAGACCAGCCCCGGAACGGCCGACCCTCTCGCCTTCGCTTTCGAGCATTGCGAGGCACTGGTCCGGGAGGGCGATCCCGACCGCTATTTCGCGACGTTGTTCGCCCCCGTGGCGTACCGGCCGCATCTCTTCGCGCTCGCCGCCTTCAGCCTCACCATTGCGCGCGTGCGCGACGCCGTCACCAATCCGGTGGCGGGCGAGATCCGCCTGCAATGGTGGCGCGATGCACTCCAGGGAGAGGCGAGGGGGGATGTGAAGGCCAACCCCGTCGCCGCCGCCCTCGACGATGCCATCGTCAAGCGCCGGCTCGGGCGCCAGCCCTTCGTCGACCTGATCGATGCCCGCGTCTTCGACCTCTATGACGATCCGATGCCCCGGATAAACGACCTCGAAGGCTATTGCGGCGAGACCGCCTCTTCGCTCATCCGCCTTGGCGGGCTCGTCCTGTGCGATGGCGCCGAGCCGGGCGGAGCTGCCGCGGCAGGGCATGCGGGCGTTGCCTATGGCGTCGCCGGCCTCTTGCGGGCCCTGCCCTGGCACGCACGCAACGGACAGGTCTATCTACCGGCCGACATCTTGAAGGACCATGGCGTCACCCGCGAGGACATCGTCACGGGACGGGGAGGCCCCGGCCTTCTCGGCGCGACGGCCGACCTTCGGGCTCTGGCGCGCCGACATCTCGAGGCTTTCGAGACAGCGCGCACGACCATCGCGCCCGCCGCCTTGCCGGCCTTCCTGCCCACTGCATTGGTCGAACCCAGCCTCGCGATGATGGAGCGGCCGGGCTACGACCCACTCAACACCGTCATCGCGCTGCCGCGCTGGCGTCGCTTGTGGCGGCTGTGGCGGGGATCGCGGCGGGGTTGAACCCAGGGCTCCCGAAGAACGCTGGCTATTCTTCCTCGTAGAGCCGGGACGCGGCGAATATCGTCCCGATCATTCCGGGGGTACTGCAGGCTCATCCAAAAGCAGAGATCCGCACCAGAACCGTGCCATCCAGAGCTCTGCCAGAGTCCGATGTCTAACGACCTGGGGTTCTGCATCCCGGGCTCCGCTGAGCGGCCCCGGGATGCAGAAGAGGCGGTCGATCGAGTTTGACCTCAGCGGGCTTTCTTGGTCAGCTTCTCGGCGATTTCGAACATCTCCTCCGGAGCATAATCCGGTGTGAAGGCCGAGGGGACGCCGGTGAGCTGGTGGATCTTGCCGCCCTCGGGCATGCCCTCGACGACGCTGAGTTCGCCCGGCGGGTCGCCCGGCAGAGCCATCTCGCCATTGCCCCAGATGCCGGCCATCTCGGTGTAGTCACCCGGGCTGAACGTGTAGAGCCGGCGGTGCGAACCCTCCTGCAGGTACTTCTGACACTCGGGGATCTTGTCGAGGTTGATGTTCGGTGTCGGCAGGAACTTCTCGATCTCCACGCCGGTGATCTTCTTCAGTGCCAAGGCGTAGGCATGGGCGTGAACGGAACCGCGCACCAGCAGGTAGCCGCAGACCTCACGGCCCGTCGGGTCGGTCAGGGTCTCGTAAACGCGCAGCTTGTGCAGGCGAGCGCCGCATTCCAGATGGAAATTGTGGAGCAGGTCGACGACGACGTTGCCGGTCGTCGTAATGAAGTCGTTGTTCCAGGATGCGCCGTTGCTGTTGACCGGCGTTACGCCGCCGCCATTCGACAGGAACGCGGCCGCGAGCCGGATATCCTTCATGTCCTCGAACGGCGCCTTGGAGATGTCGCCACCATCCTTCTCGTCGCCGTCATTATCGGGGCCGTTATTGAGCATCGCAACGCCGTTGCTCACGAGCTCCACATGGCCCAATTCCTCGGCGGTGATGGCCGCCACCAAGCTATAGAATGGCTTCAGCTTAGATTTGCTGCGGAAATTGAAACTCTGGAACATGTAGTTCCCAAGAGTCGACATCTCACCATATTTGCCGCCTAGCAGTTCCTGCAGGGCAGCGGCGGCGTTCGGATCTTTCCTTTTGGGTGCGGGAAGCTCGGCTTGTAGCTTGTCGACGCGCATAAACATAGGTTGATCTCCGTATCGCCGGTATGGAGGATACCAACGGGAACGGTCTCCCCACTCTCATGTTCCGAGGCTGCGACAGGTCGCACGGCCGCTTCGCTTACGTTTTGGAACGGCTCCGCTTGCGTTTTGGAACGGCCCCGCTTGCGTTTCGAAGGAGATGCCTTGCCATTCTTGAGCGTCTTCGGTCTCGGCGGACAGAAAGCGAAGCACGCGCGCAACATGATCTGAATACAAGATTCTTCGCGTTGAGCCCGCTCCACTGCTCTGCTAGCTACGATGTCAAGGGCCCGACGAGAGATCGGGCTCACCGAGGAGCGCGACGCCCGTGAATACGTGGAACCAGGTCTACGATCCCTTTGGGAGCCCATGGCTCTCGACGCTTGCCGCATCCCTACCGGTCATCGCCCTGCTCGGCATGATCGCCAGCGGCAAAGTGAAGGCCCATATCGCGGCCGTTCTGTCCCTGGTCCTGGCCTTCTGCGTCGCCGTCTTCCTCTTCGGCATGCCGGCGGATCTGGCCACCCGCGCTTCCGCCTATGGCGTGGCGCTCGGGCTGTTCCCGATCGGCTGGATCATCCTCAACGTCATCTTCCTCTACCGTCTCACGGTGGAGAAGGGCTGGTTCGCCACGCTTCAGCAATCGGTGGCCGGCATCACCACCGACCGGCGGCTTCAGCTCCTCCTCGTCGCCTTCGCCTTCGGCGCGTTCTTCGAGGGAGCCGGCGGCTTCGGCACCCCGGTGGCCGTCACCGGCGCGATCCTGATCGGCCTCGGCTTCTCGCCGCTCGCCGCCTCGGGCCTGTCGCTCATCGCCAACACCGCGCCCGTGGCTTATGGCGCCCTCGGCGCCCCGATCCAGGGCCTCGCCTCGGTGACCGGCTATGATCCCTACATCCTCGGCGCCATGATCGGCCGCCAGCTGCCGTTCTTCTCGGTGCTGGTGCCGTTCTGGCTGATCTGGGTGTTCGCGGGCTTCCGCGGCATGGTCCAGATCTGGCCCGCCATCCTGGTCTGCGGCGGCTCGTTCGCGCTGGCCCAGTTCGGCATTTCGAACTACGTCAACCCGTGGATCGTCGATATCGGTGCCGCCCTCGTCTCCATGGGCGCCCTGGTCCTGTTCCTGAAGTTCTGGCGCCCGGCCACGATCTGGACCTCGCCGGCACTGCGCGGCAACGATCCCTCGATCGGCTTCGTCACCGCCGAGGGTGGCGCCAAAGTGGCCCCCACGGGCGCCGGTGCCCGCACCGCCTCCTCCTCCGAGATCCTGATGGCCTGGGTGCCGTGGATCATCCTCTCGGTGATCGTCGCGATCTGGGGCACGGGCTGGTTCAAGGCCATCGTCAACCCGATCTTCACCTGGCGCTACGAAGTGCCGGGCCTGCACAACGTCATCATGAAGGTGCCGCCGGTCGTGGCGACCGCCCATCCGGAAGCCGCCGTCTTCGCCTTCACCTACATGTCCTATACCGGCACTGGCGTGCTGTTCGCCGCCATCCTGTCGGGCCTGCTCATGCGGTTCTCGCCGTGGCGTCTGGTGACGGCCTACATCGAGACCATCTGGGTGCTGCGCTACTCGCTCATCACCATCTCAGCGATGCTGGCTCTGGGCGTCCTCACCCGCTACGCCGGCGTGGACGCGACCCTGGGCCTGGCTTTCGCCGGAACCGGCATCCTCTACCCGTTCTTCGGCACCCTGCTGGGCTGGCTCGGCGTGGCGCTGACGGGATCGGACACGGCCTCGAACGTGCTGTTCGGCGGCCTGCAGAAGATCACCTCGGAGCAGCTCGGCCTGTCGGGCATCCTCATGGCTTCGGCGAACTCGTCGGGCGGCGTCATGGGCAAGATGATCGACGCCCAGTCCATCGTCGTCGCCTCCACCGCCACCGGCTATTTCGGCCAGGAGGGCAAGATCCTGCGCTTCGTGTTCTGGCACTCGATCGTGCTGGCCTGCCTCGTCGGCGGCCTCGTGATGCTACAGGCCTACGTCTATCCGTTCACCGCGATGGTCATCCATCCGTAGGACCGGCGAGAGACCGATCTCGACGGAACCCGTCCCGGCCATGCCGGGGCGGGTTTCTTTTTTTGGTAGCGATCCCCTGCCGAAGGCGTTCTCCGGCCTCGTTGTATCTTGCTCTTGGCGCGTCGTGACCCCACGTCGAATCCATGTTCTTTCGCACGCTCGCCTCGCGCTACTCCCTGTCGAACCTGCCCGCGCAGGCGACGGAGCGCCTGCGGATCGCACCGCTGGTCCAGGCGGATGCGGAGGCGGTCCGCGCGCTGACCGACGACCCGGCGATCACCGGAGTGGTGGATTTCCTGCCAACCCCCTTCACTCTCGACCACGCCCGCCGCCTCATCGGCAGCGGCAAGCCGGTGAAGGATTGCTTTCTCGGGGCCAAGGCCGATGGCGCTCTCGTGGCGGTGATCGGCGTCCATCTGCGCGGAGAACACGCGGTCGAAATCGGATATTGGGTCGGGGGCGCCGCCCGCGGTCGGGGTTACGGCAGTGAAGCGGTCGTCGGCGTCGTCGCGATCTTGCGCAAGCGCTTTCCCCACCGCTTCATCGTCGCCGAATGCCGGCCGGAGAACGCAGCCTCGCGCGGGCTGCTGCTCAAGGCCGGCTTTCGCGATACCGGCGACGAGGGGCATCGGCCGGGCCGGCGGATCTTCTCGCTGGATCCGGTCTGAACGGATCGGACGGCCTACGAGCCTCAGCGGCTCCGACAATCCTTACCGTACCAGTACCCCGTCCGGGCATCGAAGCCGCCGCCGGAAGCGGCATTGCAGACCGACAAGGTTTTGTCGCCGACGCGCTGCTGGCTGAGAGCCTTGTAGAGATCCGCGCGGGCTTCGCGCTCGCGGTTCTGCGCGGCGTGATCGGCCTGAATCTGGAGATTCCGCTCGGCCCGCATGTGCTGGCGGTCCCGGTCGATGTTCATCATGCAGGTCGCGAATCCTTCGGAATCAGGGGCGAACCCGTAACCGGAGCACTGACCGAGATCGAGCTTCCGCTGCTCCTCCGCAGACACGCATCCGGCAAGGCCGATCGCACAGGCGGCGATCAGGAGCGCACTCCGACCGAACGATCCCGAACGAGACACGGTGCCGGGAATCCGGCCGAACTCCGCCTGGGCGACCAGTGCTGGATGCGTGGCAAGGTGAGGCGAGGATTCGAAAGACATGACACCGGAACGAAAGGAGGAATCGATTAGGTATCGATAGCTCCCCTCAGACTAATTTTCGGTTCTTCGTCATCATGGATGGATCGTTAAATCGATCCCGTTCCCCTAAGGGTATTCTCGCAATATGCCTGGATTTGGCAGCTTGAATAAGAATGAATTTGTCGGTCGTCGAAACGAATCGCTGACCGCAAAGGCCCTGCAAGTTTGCCTAAGAAACATCCCGAGCCGCGGATCATGGGACCCGCGTGCCGGATCATGGCCTATTCTGCTGCGATCCGCCCGGTGTCATGTCCCATCCAGGCGGCCAGATCGGCCCGTGCCCGGTCGGTATAGGCGCGTTTCTTCGCCACCGCCTTTTCAGGCCCCTTGAGACGCTTGCCGCCCTCTCCCTTCGGAGAATGGGCGAGCGGCGGAAACAGGCCGAAATTGACGTTCATCGGCTGGAACGAGCGCGGCGCGCCGGCATCCTCGGCCGCGATGTGGCCGCCGGTGATATGGCCGATGAGGGCACCCAGCGCCGTCGTGGCAGGCAGCGGCTCCAGCGTGTCACCGCGGGCCTCGGCCACGGCGAAGCGCCCGGCCATGAGGCCGATGGCGGCGCTCTCGACATACCCCTCGCAACCGGTGATCTGGCCAGCGAAGCGCAAGCTCGGGCGTGCCTTCAGGCGGAGCGTCGCGTCGAGGAGACGAGGCGAGTCGAGATAGGTGTTGCGGTGCAGCCCACCGAGACGCGCAAATTCCGCGTTCTCAAGGCCGGGAATCGTGCGGAACACCCGGACCTGTTCGGAATAGGTCAGCTTCGTCTGGAAGCCGACCATGTTGTAGAGCGTGCCCAACGCGTTGTCCTGACGCAGCTGGACGATGGCGCAGGCCTTCACGGTGGGGTCGTGCGGGTTGGTGAGGCCGACGGGCTTCATCGGGCCGTGACGCAGCGTCTCGGGGCCGCGCTCGGCCATGACCTCGATCGGCAGGCAGCCATCGAAATAGGGGGTGGTTGCCTCCCATTCCTTGAAACCGATCTTGTCGCCCTCGATCAACGCCTGGATGAAGGCGTCGTACTGTTCGCGGTTCATCGGGCAGTTGATGTAGTCCGCCCCCGTGCCCCCGGGGCCGACCTTGTCGTAACGCGACTGGAACCACGCCTTGTCCATGTCGATGGAGTCGCGGTGGACGATGGGCGCGATGGCATCGAAAAAGGCGAGGGCCTCGGCGCCGGTGAACGCGCGGATCGCCTGCGCCAGGGCTGGCGAAGTGAGGGGGCCGGTGGCGATGATGGTCCGGCCCCATTCCTCCGGCGGCAGGCCCTCGATCTCCTCGCGTTCGATCGTGACGAGGGGATGCGCCTCCAGGGCAGCGGTGACGGCAGCAGCGAACCCGTCGCGGTCCACGGCCAGCGCACCCCCGGCCGGGACCTGGTTGGCATCGGCCGCGCGCAGGATCAGCGACCCGAGCGTCCGCATTTCCTGGTGCAACAGGCCGACGGCGTTGCCGTTGGCATCGTCCGAGCGGAACGAATTCGAGCAGACGAGCTCGGCGAGATCCCGGCTCTTATGCGCCTCCGTGCCGCGCACAGGCCGCATCTCGTGGAGAATGACAGGATGGCCGCTCTCGGCGATCTGCCAGGCGGCCTCCGACCCGGCGAGGCCGCCGCCGACGATATGGATGGGGGAAGTGTCTGCTCGGTCCGTCATGGTCACGGGATAGACCCGTGACCCGCCCCGATCAATGCAGCTGCGGCGAGACGAGAAAGCGTTCGCGGTCGCTCGACGTCACGGTCAGCTTGATCGGGCGTCCCTCCCGCTCGATCGTGAGAGGAACCCGCACCCCGGCCTCGCCCAGCGCCCAGATCTGGCGGAAGAACCCGGCGAGATCCTCCACCGGCTCGCCCGCGACAGCGGCGAGCACGTCGCCCACGCGCAGGTCCGCGCTCTCGGCCGGCCCGTCATCGGCCAGGCCCATCACCACCACCGCGCCGTCATTGTCGCTGGCATAGAGGCCGAGCCAGGGCCGGGTCGGCCGGTCCGCCCGCCCGCGTGTGGTCAGGTCCTCAAGGATCGGAGGCAGGAGGTCGATGGGAACGACGAGGTTGATCGCCTTCGGACCCTCGGTCCCGCCCTGCTGCAGCTGCAGGGAGCCGATGCCGAGGAGGTCGCCCGCCGGGCCGATCAAAGCCGTACCGCCCCAATGCGGGTGAGACGGCGCGGTGAACAGGGCCTCGTCGAGGACGTATTCCCAGTAGCCGGCGAATTCCTGCCGGGCGATCAGCTTGGCGGCGACGCTGCGCGTGCGCCCCCCGGCCCCGGCCACCACGGCCTTGTCTCCGATCTTCAGGCTCTCCGAGCGCCCGATGGGAAGCGGCGGCAGCCGCAGATCGCCCAATGCCTGGACGAGGCCGAACCCGGTCACGGCATCGAAGCCGACCACGTGGCCCGGGACCGAGCGCCCGTCATGGGTGGTCATCCAGACGCTCTCCGCCTCGGTGACGAGGTAGCCGATGGTGAGGACGAGGCCGTCCTCGCGGATCACCACGCCGTTCCCGGCGCGCTCCGTCCCCAGGGTTTCCGCCGTGAACGCCTCGGGCGGGATGCGCGTGGAGAGCGACACCATGGCCGAGAGGGCCCTGTCGAGATCGTACGCGTAATCGCCGGCCTTGGGCTGCACGGCGGAGGGAATCTTCCAGTCTCCGTGCGACGTCATCAATCCCGTATCCCTGTCCTGCGCCTCGGACCCATGAGCTCTGGCGGATCCGCAGAGCGTGGGGGTCATCGGTTCCATCCGGGAGATAGGTCGCCGGCTCGCCGTCGAACACCCTGCGCAGGTCGGGCGCGTGACAGAGGTGCGCCGATCCACATCGATCGCCCGCAACACAGTAGCCTAGGCCCGTGCGCTCGATTAAGACTTGGGTTAACGTTCACGCCAGATGGAACGGCTGCGCCATGTCCTGTCGAGTCTTGTCTTGTCGAGAGGACGCCTGACCCTTGCGTGACGATGCGGCACTGGCGCGCCTGATCTCGGCGGTCGCATCCGGCAACGAGCAGGCTTTGCGCGCGCTCTACGATCTGACCGCCCCGAAACTTTTCGGCATCGTGCTCCGTATCCAGCGAGATCGCGGCATGGCGGAAGACGTGCTCCAGGATGTCTTCCTGCGGATATGGCAAAGTGCCGGCTCGTTCTCTCCGGAGGCGGGTCGCCCCTTGCCCTGGCTCTGCGCCATCGCCCGTAACCGGGCGATCGACGGGGTCCGCCGCAAGGGAGAGGTCCAGGGGCCGGTGACCGAGGACGGGGAGGATTGGGTGGAACGGCTCGCCGATCCCCACGACAGCGAGGAGGCGATTCTCGGGCGCGATGCCCTGCGCGCCTGCCTGTCCCGCCTGGAGGCGACGCAGCGCGACTGCATCGTACTCGCCTATTGTGAGGGGCATTCCCGGGAAGAACTGGCAGAACGGTTCGCGCGTCCCGTCAACACCATCAAGACGTGGCTGCATCGCGGGCTAGCGGCCCTGCGGGGCTGCCTGGAGGGGCCGGCATGACCGAAGACCCCACCGAGCGCGATCTTCGCGCCGCCGAATACGTCATCGGTACGCTCGACGCCACCGAGCGCGCCGCCATGGACCTGGAGCTCGCCGTCGACCCCGCCGCTCGCGCCGCCGTGCGGGAGTGGGAGCGTCGCCTGGCCCCTCTCGCCGCCGTCATTCCCGAGATCGAACCGGGCGAGGGCGTATGGCCGGCAATCCTGCGCGCGCTGCCCAACCGGGCCTCCCCGTCTCCGGCGGCGAACGACAACCGCGTGGCCGCCCTATCGCGCAAGCTCGGCCTGTGGCGGGCCGCAGCGGCGGGCGCAGGGGTGCTGGCTGCCGGGCTCGCCCTGTTCATCGCCGTCGGCCCCCGCCCCGGCGGAGAGGGCGAGACACGCTACGTCGCCGTGGTCTCCAGCGGCGGCGAGGCTCCGGCCCTCATCGTCAGCATCGATACGGTGGCGGGAACCGCACGAGTGCGCCCGGTCGGCGCCGAGGCGCCGGCGGGAAGCAGCCTCGAATTGTGGTATGTGGGAGCCGACAAGACGCCGAAATCCCTCGGGCTGATCGGCAAGGACGCGGCACGCGTGGCCCTGCCCGCCGGGTCCGATGCCGCGCGGCGCGGCGAGGGTGTCTTCGCCGTCTCGGTGGAGCCGCCGAACGGTTCTGCCACCGGCCTGCCTACCGGCCCCGTCGTCTATACTGGCAAGCTCATCCGCGATTGAGGGCGGCCCGGATCGGAGCCCGCCACGATGGAGCCCTCCCATGCCGCGCTTTGCCGCGAACCTGACGCTGCTCTTCACCGAGCATGCCTTCCTCGACCGGTTCGAGGCCGCGTCCCGTGCCGGGTTCACGGCGGTGGAATTCCTATTCCCCTACGAGCATTCGCCGGACGACATCGCCGGGCGCCTCGCCGCGAATGGCCTGGACCTCGTCCTGTTCAACATGCCGCCGGGAGATTGGGCAACCGGCGACCGAGGGCTCGCCGCCTTGGCGGAACGGTTCGACGAGATGCAGGCCGGGGTCGAGACAGCGCTCGCCTACGCGCTCGCCGCGGGCTGCCCTCGCCTGCACCTGATGGCGGGCATGGCCAACCGGCAGGATGACCACGCCATGGAAGCGTATCGCCGGTCCGTGCGATATGCAGCCGAACGCCTTGCCCGGCATGGCATCGACCTCCTGATCGAGCCCATCAACGGCCGCTCCATGCCGGGCTATTTTCTCGACGATGTCGATGCCGCCGCAGAACTCGTCGCGGCGTTGCGCGCGGAGGGGTTCGACAACCTCAAGCTCCAGTTCGACATCTTCCATTGCCAGATCCTGCATGGCGACGTGACCACGCGTCTGGCCCGCCTCCTGCCGCTGATCGGCCATGTCCAGGTCGCGAGCGTACCGGCGCGCCACGAGCCCGGTACGGGGGAGGTGAACGACGCCTTCGTCTTCACCGAACTCGACAGGCTTGGATATTCGGGCTCGGTCGGGTGCGAGTACAATCCGAGTGGCCGAACCGAGGATGGGCTCGGCTGGCTGAGCACCTATGCGGGCGGACGAGCCCGGATTTAGCGCCGTGAGGTCGGTTCCCCCTCGGAGCCGATAAAGCATACTGCTTCCACCTGGCATGGTTCACCACGGAGGAGTGGGACCATCAATTGTTTATGACGCGGCATCGTGGTTAGGGACTGCCCCGGCCGGCTCGAACGGCCAAGCTTCGAGAAGCTTTTCCCCAGGGGCAGATCAATCGATGGCCGACCTCTTCAAACCCGTTGCCCTGACGGGGAATGCTGTCGTGGACAGCCTCATCCTCGGCGGCGCCTGGAACGCCGCGACCCTGACCTACGGGTTCAAGGCGCAGGACATCGATGCGAACGGGATCGACGATTTCTCCGAGGGCGACTGGAAGGCGTTCTACAGGGAGATCTACGACACCGTCAGCAGCGTCGCGAATGTCGATTTCGTCGAAGGCAGCGTGGCGCGGGCCCAATTGATCCAGCGGCTCGATGTCGGCGGAGGCGGCGAATCCGGCACGCCCGCCCCGAGCGTCACCTCGCTGGAAACCGCGGTGGGCATCGACCCGACGAGCGTGAAAGGGGCCGCCGACGTGGTCCGCCTCGGCACCTATTCCGAAACCTGGATCCACGAGATCGGCCACAGCCTTGGCCTCGGCCACCCCCATGACGGGGAGAACGGCAAGCTGCCGGGTGTCGTCGAGCCGGGCGATTTCGGCACCGGCAACCTCAACTCCCAGATCTATACGGTGATGGGCTACACCTTCCCGTTCTGGGGCGAGGACAACCCGTTCACGCCCGAGCGCGACGAGAACACCGCGCTCAATGCCCAGCCGGGCTCCTTCGGGGCCATCGACATCGCAGCCCTGCAGCATCTCTACGGAGCCCGCGCCCACAACGCCGGCAACGACGTCTATCGCTTCAGCGACGATGTCGACGCCAATCGCGGTTACACCACGATCTGGGATACGGGCGGCTCCGATACGATCGTCTATGAGGGGTCGAGCGCGGCCAAGATCGACCTGCGCGCGGCGACCCTGAAAGCCGAGATCGGCGGGGGCGGCTGGCTCTCGACGTCGGAAACCCTGACCGGCGGCGTGACCATCGCCAATGGCGTCTCCATCGAGAAGGCGAAGGGCGGGGCGGGCGACGACATCCTCATCGGCAATGACGGCGCCAACCGACTCGACGGCGGACGGGGGGCCGACCGCATGAGCGGTGGGCTCGGAAACGACACCTATGTCACGGACGGCCGCGACACGATCGAGGAGGCGGCCAGGAGCGGTACGGATCAGGTGCTGAGTTCGGCCAGCCACCGCCTCGGCACGAATCTCGAAACTCTGAGGCTCCTCGGCTCGAAGGCGATCGATGGCATCGGCAACGCCGTCGCCAATACGATCACCGGCAACGGCGCCGGCAACATGCTGACGGGCGGAGCCGGAAACGACGTTTTCACCGGCGGGGAGGGGGCGGATACCTTCCTGTTCCGCACGCGGCCCGGAACCGGCAACATCGATCACATCCGCGACTTCTCCATCGCCGAGGATGTCGTCGCGCTCTCGAGCAAGGTCTTCGCGGCCCTTCGCGCCGGCCCCCTCGCGGAGAAAGCTTTCAAGGACCTCTCGTCGGGACCGGCCGATGCGGATGACCGCGTTCTCTACGACGCCACGACCGGCACCCTCTCCTACGATGCCGACGGGAGCGGAGCCGGCACCGCCCACACCTTCGCCGTCATCGATACGAAAGTGCATTTGACCTTCGCGGATATGCTCGTCGTCTAGAGTTCCCGCCGTCGACAAGGCGACTGGTCCGGCGTCGAGAGGGCAAGCGGTGCCGCCCCTGAGCGACACTGTTCAGGGGCGAGGCGGGAGCCTTACTTCTTGGCGGGTTCGGTCCGCTTCAGGATCGTCTCCATCTGGGCGATCTCGGTCTCCTGTGCCTTGACGATGGCCTCGGCCAGAGTGCGGACCTCCGGATCCTTCGAATACTGAAGCGCCACCTTGGCCATGGCCAGCGCGCCCTTGTGGTGCGGGATCATGCCGGCGGCGAAATCGCGGTCGACGTCACCGGAATAGCGGATCTCCATGTCGCCGTGCATGCGCATGGCCGCCTCCTTGAAGGCGCGGGTCGCCGGGGTGTCGGCGGCCTTGCCCTTCGCGGCGGGCTTCGACCCGTGGTCATGGCTGTGCGAATGGGTGGTGCCGTCCTCATGGCGGTGCTCTTCGGCCGCGAGGACCAGTGAGGCGAGGGGCAGAGCCAGGATCGCGGCCAGGATCGCTGGGAGGGCTGTCTTCGTCATGGGATTTCCCTGTCGTCAGAAGGTTGCGGGCGGGGAGGGCATGGTCCCCGCCACCGGGGAGGGGGCTTCATCGCCGGGCGCTTCGCGAAGTCGGGCGAAGGCGGGGCCGCCGAAGCGCAGCATCAGAACCGGCGTCAGCACGGCGTCGAGGAGCGTCGCGCTGATGAGGCCACCGAAGATCGTCACGGCCACGGGGTGCAGGATCTCCTTGCCGGGCGCGGTCCCGTCCAGGAGCAGCGGGACCAGGGCGATGCCGGCGGCGAGCGCCGTCATCAGCACCGGCACGAGGCGCTCGTTGCTCGCCCGCAGCACCAGAGCCGGGCCGAAGGGCAGCCCCTCGTTCAACCCGAGATTCAGCACGTGGCTGATTTTCAGGATGCCGTTGCGGGCGACGATGCCGGTGAGCGTCACGAAGCCGATCATCGAGGCCACCGAAAGCGGCAGCCCGGCGATGGTGAGGGCGACGACGCTGCCGATGAGGGCGAGCGGCACGTTGCCCATGACGATGAGAGCCAGCACGCCGGAGCGGTAACGGCTCGCCAGCAGGGCGAAGACCAGGGCGAAGGAGACGAGGCCGAGGAGGCCGATGCGGCGGGTCGCCTCCACTTGCGCCTCGAACGCGCCTTCGAGGCGCGCGCTGATCCCCTCCGGCAGCGTCGTCCGGGCCAGGGCCTGCGCGATGTCGGCGGCGACCTTCGAGCCGTCCGAGCCCGGCACGGTGTTGGCCTGGACCACGATGCGGCGGCGGCCGTTCTCGCGCTGGATCTGGTTGGGACCGTCGCGCTCGGCGATGTCGGCCAGGGCGTGGGCGGGCACCCAGCCCGACGGCGTCTCGATGAGGAGGTCGCGCAGGGCGGCCATGGAGCGGCCGCTCTCGGGCAGGCGCAGGACCACGTCGAAGCGGCGCAGTCCCTCGACCAGGGTGGAGACCACGCGTCCGTTGGCGAGCTGCCCCACCGTATCCACCACCGTCGCGGGGGAGACGCCGTAGAGGGCGGCCTTCGCCGGATCGACCCGCACCTCGATCTGGGGAACGCGCACCTGCCGCTCGACCTGGAGGTCTGCGACGCCCGGAATGCCGGACAGGGTTTCACGCAGGGATTCGGCAGTGCGGCGCAACGCGTCGAGATCCTCGCCGAACAGCTTGAGGGCGATCTCGGCCCGAACGCCGGAGAGCATGTGGTCGAGCCGGTGCGAGATCGGCTGGCCGACATTCACCGTGACAGGAAGAACGGAAAGCCGCCCCCGGATCTCGGCGGTGATGGCGTCGCGCTCGCGTCCGCCGGGCTTCAGGCGGATCTCCAGATCGGTGGAATGGACCCCTTCGGCATGCTCGTCGAGCTCGGCGCGGCCCGTCCGACGCCCGACCTTGTCGACCTCGGGGATCTCCATCAGCAGGCGCTCGGCGATGGCGCCGACGCGAGCGGATTCGGCGAGCGAGATGCCGGGGGTGAAGGTGGTGGTGACCGTGAACGAGCCTTCGTTGAAGGTCGGCAGGAAGGCGCGGGGCAACCGGCCCGCGCCGTAGCCGGCGGCGATCACCGCCAGGACCGCGCAGACCATGGCAAGGCGTTGATGGGCGAAGGCCGTTTCCACCAGTCGCCCATTGGCCCGCTTGAGGCCGCGGATCAGCCGGTTCTCGGGATGGTCGAGGCTCTTCAGGCCAGGGAGCAGCCAGGAGGAGAGGACGGGCGTCAGGGTCAGCGAGACCACGAGGCTCGACAGGATGGCGATGATGTAGGCTTGGCCGAGCGGCGCGAAGAGCCGGCCTTCGATCCCCGACAGGGCGAAGAGCGGCACGAAGACGAGGCAGATGATGATCGTGGCGTAGACGATACCGGAGCGCACCTCGTTCGAGGCATCCACGATCACCGAGAAGGTGCTGCGAGGCGAACCCTCAGCCCGGTTGTCGCGCAGGCGCCTCAGGATGTTCTCCACATCGACGACGGCATCGTCCACCAGCTCTCCGATGGCGATGGCGAGGCCGCCGAGCGTCATCGTGTTGATCGAGAGGCCGAGCAGAGAGAACACCGTGGCGGTGGCGAGGATCGAGACGGGAATGGCGGCGAGCGAGATCAGCGTGGTCCGCACGTTCATCAGGAAGGCGAACAGCACCACGGCCACAACGGCCACGGCTTCGATCAGTACCGTGATCACGTTGCGAAGCGATGTCTCGATGAAATCCGCCTGCCGGAACAAGACGTTGCCGGCCTCGATTCCGTGCGGCAGGGAGGGGCCGATCTCCTTGAGCGCCGCCTCGACCTCGCGAGTCAGGCGCACGGTGTCGATCCCCGGCTGCTTCTCGATGGAGACCACCACGGCGGGATTGCCCATGAAGCCGCCGTCGCCGCGCTTGGGCCGCGCTCCGAAGGCGATCTCGGCGACCTGCCGCAGGTAGACCGGACCGCCCGGCGTCGTGACGACGAGATTGCGAAGGTCGTCGAGATCGGTGGTGCGGCCGAGCGCGCGGATCAGGACCTCACGGTCGCCGGCCTCGGAATAGCCGCCGCCGGCATTGCCGCCGTAATTCTGGAGGGCGCGGGCGAGGGCCTCGTCGGTGACGCCCAGCGCCCGCATGGCGGCGGGATTGGGGGCGACCCGGAACTGGCGCACCTCGCCGCCGATGGGGATCACCTGCGCCACGCCCGGGATCGAGAGCAGGCGCGGGCGCAAGGTGAAGTCGGCGGTCTCGCGCACCTGCATCGGGGTCGCGGTCTTCGAGGTGAGGGCGACCAGCAGGATGCCGCCCATGATCGAGGAGACCGGCCCCATCTGCGGAATCACGTTCGGCGGCAGCTCCGAACGCGCGAGCGCCAGCCTTTCATTGACGAACTGCCTGTCGCGGAACAGGTCGGTGTCCCACTCGAACTCCACCGTGACGATGGACAGGCCGATGCCGGAGACCGAGCGCACCCGGCTGACACCGGGCAGGCCATTCATGCGGGTCTCGATCGGGTAGGTCACCCGTTGCTCGACTTCCGTGGGGGCGAGCCCCTCGGCCTCGGTCAGGATCGTGACCGTGGGCCGGTTGAGGTCGGGGAGTACGTCGACGGGCAGGCGCGCGAGGGAGAGCGCGCCGGTCAGGACCAGGGCGAAGGCGAGGGCCAGCACGAGCAGGCGGTTGCGCAGGGATTGCGCGACGATGAGGCCGAACATGGGTCTGCCTCCTCAGCGGATCTGGTCGAGGAGTTCGGCACCCTGGACGACGACGCGCCGTCCCGGCTCCAAACCGCCGGCGATGAGCGTACGGTCGGCATCGAGGGAATCGGTGCGGACGGTGCGTGCCACGAAACGCTCGGCGCCGACATGCTCGTAGACGACGCTCCCGCCCTCGGCGCGGAGGATGCCGGACCGTGGGACGGCGAGACCGGTCCGCTCCCCCGTCAGGGGGGCGTGGACGGTGACGAACTGGCCGAGACGAAGACCAGTCGTGTCGTCTTCCACCGCGAACTGCACGGGAACGGCCTGATTGCGATCGGCCAGGCCGGCGCCGCGATAGGCCAGCGCCATGCTGCGCCCGTCCCCGAGCCGGGCCGTCGCCGCACCCTCAGGGGACAGGGCCTCGAAGCTCAGCGCCTCGATCCAAAGCTTCTTCGGATCGACGATGCGGAAGACGACGGTGCCGGGGGCGGCCATGGCACCGGCAGTGGCGCTGGCCTCGGCGATGACTCCGTCCACGGGTGCGACCAGTGCCTCGGGCGAGCCACGGACCGCATCGAGGGCGGCGCGGCGGTCCTTCAGCCCGTCGCGCTCGGAGCGGGCATCGTCGAGCTGGGTCTGCGCCACGGCGCCGGTCCCCGCCAGACGCTCGAACCGGACCACGCGCCGGTCGAGGATCGCGATCTGCTGGTCGAGTTCGCCCTGGCGCTGGCGCATGTCGGAGACGTCCACCGCCTGGACGGGCGGAGTGACGGTGGCGAGCACCTCGCCGCGCGTCACACGGGTTCCGAGGCGAGGAAATCCGCTTGCCGGAGGGGCTAGGCGGCCGCCCACGGAGGATTGCACCACGCCGCTGGCATTGGGATCGGCGATGACCCGGCCGGGCAGGGCCACGGTGCGGGCCACGTTCTCCGTCGCCGTCAGGGCGGTGCGCAGGACGAGGAGCCGCTGCAGGGATTTGGGTACGAAGATCGACCCGTCGCCTAAGCGCTTGGCCCGGTCGGCGCCGCCGGAGGGCGGGCTCGCCATCATCCCCCCCTCGGCCGGCGCGGCATCGTGGCCTTCATGGGCGAGGGCGGCGCTGCCCAGCACGATCGTCGCCGTGGCCGCCAGGACGACGACGATGGGAATCGTGCGCCGACGCCGGAACAGGACGACGGCGCCGAGGCCGAGGAGGAAGCCCCCGGCGGCGGTGACGGAGGGCGGCTGGTGCGTCAGGCGCTCGACCAGGGAGGCGGCGGTCGCCGTCTCGGACGCCGCAGCCGCGACTTTGGGGGCGGGCAGGTCGAGATCGAGGGAGAGGATGTCGGTTCGGCCCTCCGCCGTCACCGCGACGAGGAGATCGTGATGCTCCGCCTCCTCGAGCCAGGGCGCCGAAAGCCGGTAGGTGCCGTCGGCCTGGACCTCGGCCTTCCGGCGGCCGTCCGGCGTCGAGAGGGCGAGGGTGGCGTCGGTGACCGGCGCGTTGGTCTCGAACGCGTCGAGATAGAAGACGAGATCGTGCCCCTGCACGGTGGCGACGAGTTCGTAGCGCTCCGACTTCGCCTCGGCTCGCGGTGCTGCCGCCGCGACGGGCAGGGCAGGGGCCTCGTCTCCGTGGGAATGGCCCTCATGGGACAGGACCGCGCCGGTCAGGGCCGCCCAGGCGATGGCGCACGCTGCGACACGGCGCAGGGCAGCCGGAAAAACGATGGACATGATGCGAGAAACCTTGGCGCCGTTGAAGCAGGAGACGGCGATCCACGCGAGGCCGGAAGGCAGCCGCGCGGGAACGCCGTCGTTACGTCAGGCGAAGGATCTCGGGGGTTCGGACGGGGAATCCGGGGCGGCATCCGTCCGTGCGGAGGCGGCACCCACGGGAACGGGTCCGGTCAGTCCGGCGGAGGATGCGACGTCGCCCTCGGTGGGAGCGAGGCCGAGGGCGCAACAGGGAGCGCCACAGCCGCCGGCGCAGCAGGGACCGGCGCAGCCAAGATGAGGCTCGGCCCGCAGGACCGAGACCACGGCACGCATGCGGCTATCGGACGTGATCCCCTGGACCGCTTTCGTCTCGCGGGCGTTCTGAACCTGAACTCGCTCGACCTGGACCACGGTTTCGTGCCCATGCCCGGTATGGGCGCTCGCGGGCGACGACATGGCAAAGCCGGCGATCGCGAGGATCACCGTCATCAGCCAGAGCGCGAGGCTCCGGTCCAGATTGCGCCGGATGGGTTTCATGTCGGCGCAGAGCGTAGCATAGGGCATGCGCCCGCGACAGGGCCGATCGCAACTCGGAAGGCTAGACGCGTGAGACAGATCCTCGTGATCGGCATCGGCACCGGCAATCCGGAGCATGTCACGATCCAGGCGATCCGGGCACTGAACACGGTGGATGTGGTCTTCGTCCTCGACAAGGGGGGCGAGAAGGCCGACCTCGTCGCCCTGCGGCGGGAGATCTGCGAGCGCTACATCGAGGAGCGGCCCTACCGCATCGTCGAGGCCCAGGATCCGGAGCGCGACCGCAACCCTGCCGATTACGGCGTGGCCGTGGAGGATTGGCACAGTGCCCGCGCGGCTCTCTACGAAGCGATGATCGAGCGGGAACTGCAGGAAGACGAGACCGGGGCCTTCCTGGTCTGGGGTGACCCTTCGCTCTACGACAGCACCCTGCGGATCATCGACCGGATCGTCGCGCGAGGCCGCCTCGCCTTCGAGTACCGAGTGATCCCCGGCATCACCAGCGTCCAGGCCCTGGCGGCCAGTCACCGCATCGCCCTCAACCGCATCGGCGCGCCGGTGCAGATCACCACCGGGCGCCAGATCGCCGGCGGATTGTCCGCCGAGGCCGACACCACCGTGGTGATGCTCGACGGCGACCCGACCTTCGCCCAACTCGACCCGGAGCTGACGATCTATTGGGGCGCCTATCTCGGGAGCGACGACGAGATCACCCTCTCGGGCCGCCTCGGCGACGTCGCCGCCGAGATCCGGCGCATCCGGGCGGAGGCGAGGGCACGCCACGGCTGGATCATGGACATCTACCTGCTACGGAAGCCGGCCGATTAGGCCAGGATCACGTCTCTCGACGCCTACCTCGCCCTCAATGATCGCGGCGTCGCTCGCCCCTCTCGATGTGACCGGCCAGCGTGAAGCCGATTTCTCGCATCAGGGCATCGAGGAGTGCCGTCAGCTTCGGCTGGTGGAGACCGGTCGCGAGGTCTTGCAGGGCGATGGCGTGTTCCGCCATGCGGTTGGCCGCCGCCTGGGCCTGCATGTCGGGCTGATGAGGGAGGGCGCCATCCTCGGTGTGATCGATGACGATGCCGAGCCCCCTTGCGCACTCGCCAGACCCGTCCCGCTCAACCCGTCCGCGCAGGCCGAGCCGGCGCTCGCCTCGAACCGTCCTGAAGACGATCTCGAACAGACCGCCCCCCTCGGTGGCGGCATGTAGGGCATTCTCCACGCGAGACCGGTCTTCATCGTGGATCGCCGTCAGGAAGGCGTCGAAACTCACGACCTCCGTCTCCGGAACGAAGCCGAGAATCTCCGCGAGCAAACCGGAGACGGCGATGCGGCCAGCCCAGACGTCGTGGGACCAGATGCCAACGATTCCCGATGCGTCGAGCGCATCCCGAAGGCTATCCGAGTCGTCGGGGAAAAAGCTGGTGCGCGCAGGCATGGATCTCCTGGGCCGCAGGGGCCGGGGCACTGACAGCGAAACAGTGACCGCGGAGCATCCCGAAGCTAGATCGGACCTCCATTGGGTCATTACCTGAGGTTGAGAAATGCTTCGCTATCCGGCGACAGAGGCCGCATCCTACCCCTTAAACTGCATCACCGAAAGCGCTTAACACGTCAAACGTGCATTAAAGGCAACCTGAGATTGCCATCAAGTGCATGTTCGCCGGGGGACGGGGAGATCGATCGTGGCCCACGATCCTCAGCCAACGGAACCCTCCGAGCCCCGGCATGGATCTTAACCACTGATTAACCATGACCCGCCAAAAACCGGGATCAGGGCATCCTGGTGTCACGGGACGACGGCTTCGAGCGCGTCCGGTGTCGATCCGAGGCCGGGAATTCGATCGGCCTCCGGGCCGATATTCGCCCCGGCACGGCAGGAATGCGACATCTCAAGCCGCGAGAAGGGCTCCCGTATGAAAGCCATCACCTTCGTCACCCAGAAGGGAGGCAGTGGAAAGAGCACCCTGTGCATCTCACTGGCGGTGGCGGCGCAGGAGCGCGGCCTGTCGGTCTGCATCCTGGAAATGGACCGCCAGGCGACGATCAGCGACTGGCTCGACCACCGCACGGCGGATGGCCCGGAAGTGGCGCAGATCGACGCGACGCAGATCGAAGCCGTCATGACCCAGCTGCGTGAATCCTCCTACGATTACGTTTTCATCGATACGCCGGGCGTCGATTCCACCGGCACGCTCTCGGCGATCCGCGCGGCCGATCTCTGCATCATCCCCTGTCGCCCCACCCCGGCGGACCTGCGCGCGTTCAAGCCGACCCTGGCCGCCATCTACCGCCTGGAGAAGAAGTTCGCCTTCGTGCTGAACCAGACCCCGCCGCGCTCCTACCGGATTCGCGACGCGGCCGACGGCCTCGCCGTGCTGGGCATCCTGCCGGACGTGAACATCGTCGCGCGGACCGATCACCAGGACGCGATCGGCGTCGGTCAGGGCGTCACCGAATTCAACCCCAAGGGCCAGGCCGCCGGCGAAGTCCGCAAGCTCTGGACGTGGATCGAGAAGCGGATGCAGGTCGTCAAACATGCCAAAGCCGCCTAGGCCGAGCCTCGCCTCCATCGTCGCGGGAGCCGCCTCCCCAGGGAGGAGCGCCGACATCGTCCAGCTCGATACGGGCCACACGCCCGCCCGCAAGGCGCCGGGCACCCTGAAGGAGCGTGCCAGGCAGATGTCGGTCTATCTGGAGCCGCCGGTCTACGACCAGCTGCGCGACCTCGCCCATACCGAGCGCACGAAGATGCATGCGCTCATGCTGGAAGCCCTCGATCTGCTGTTCAAACAGCGCGGGACCATGCCGATCGAGCGGCTGAACGAGACGAGCCACCGCTGATATCCCGTCTCCTGTCGATGCCAGGCATCGACAGGAGAAAATCATTTTTTGCCAAATACTTATTTACACACCCTCAATTGACACATCCGCATTTGGCGGCACCGACCTCCTGACCTTCCGGGCGGAATTTCGCGACGATGTCCACAACCGCGAGAACGTGATTCTCTTCACTCTGACAGGGTTTTGCAGCGCGCTCTTCACTTGATGAATGATCGGATAAGACCGGCCCCGCCCTCGACCCGCAGCGTTCAGCTTTCCTTTACGTCAACCCGACAATTGTCTGTGCAATCGAAGCCCGTTCTTTCCGGGCGGCCTTCGACGGCCGGACCGGATCGCTCTTCCGTTCCCCGAGCCCTGTATGGTGTTTCGAGAGCGTAGAGTGCTGGGCGGTTCGGTATGGCGCGTTCGACGAAGGCCGGATCGGCTCCAACGGCGGGCGTACCGCTGCTGCGCCTCCTCGCCGTGTCCGTGGTGGCATTGACCACCGCCAATTGCGCGCAGAACACCCAGAAGCTCGCTGGCCCGGCCGGGTCCTCTGGATCGTCCTACGATCCGAAATACGGTGTGAAGGCCAGTCCTCGCCTCTATAATGAGGGCGACACGATCCCCAAGGGCGGCGGCCGCCGCTTCTCGGGAAAGCCCTACGTGGTGGCGGGCCGCACCTACGTGCCCCGCGACGATGCCAAGGGCTATGTCCGCGAGGGCCTGGCCTCCTGGTACGGCAGCGCGTTCCACGGCCGGATGACCGCCAACGGCGAGGTATTCGACCGTCACTCCATCGCAGCCGCCCACCCGACGCTGCCCCTGCCGAGCTACGTCCGGGTCACCAACCTCGCCAACCGCCATTCGATGATCGTGCGCGTCAACGATCGCGGCCCTTATCATGCCAACCGGCTCATGGACGTGTCGGAGGAGGTGGCCCAGGCCCTGGAATTCCACCGCAGCGGCACCGCCAAGGTCCGGGTGGAGTATGTGGGCAAGGCCTCCACTGCCGGCAGCGACGACCGCAAGCTGATGGCGACCTTGCGCACCGATGGCGCGCCTGCCCGCGTCGGCGGCGCTTCACCGGTGATGATGGCCGATCTCGGCCCCGATGCCGAAACGGAGCGTCTGTCGCGCGCGCAGCGTCCCGCCATGGCCTTCAAGCCGGCCCCTGACGAGGACGATGCAGCTCCCGCGCCGCGTCCTGCCCGGCCCGCGCCGGTCCTGGTGGCAGGCGGCTCCAGCGTCGCCGTACCGGCGGCCCTGCAGCCCACCGCGTCCCGGTCGCATGCGTTCCGGCCGACCATGCCGGATCGCCCGGCACCGGCCCTGCAGATGGCTCATGCCGCGCCGAAGGCGAAGGGATCGCCGCCCCACGCCGTGGCAGCGATGCGCCTCGCCTCGAACGCCGGCCCAGCCCAGAACCTTGCCCAAGCCCCTGCCCAGGCATCGAAGCACGGCGCCACGACGACCAAGGACGCGAAGACGCTCCAGGCCAAGCTGGAATCCTCCGCTCCGAAGACGAAACTCGCCCACGTGCCGGTCCCGGCGGCACCGCAGAGGATGGCGGCCGCCCCTGCTCCCTCGCGCGGCCCGGTGGTGAAGACGGCGAGCACCACGACCCCGGCACGCTCCGCGACAGGCCATGCCGCGGTGGCGAACCTGCGTCCGGCTGCGCCGCCCTCGAGCCCGCTGGGAACGGCCAAGGCCAGCGTCGCCAAGCTGTCCGTGCCTCCGGCCGGTTCGCAGCCCGTCGGCGCACAGGCCGGACGCGGCAAGTCGTCCGCCCCGGCAGTCGCCACCGCCGTAGCGAAACCGGCCCAGCCACGCCGCTCGCGCATCGCCGAGGTCAACTGACCGTCGAACGACCGAGACCGGCGGTATCGTCTCGTCCACCGTGTCGCGACATCATCGGCAAAGTTGCGTTCGATTTCGCGGGCGATCCGCTATACCATCTCGCAAGGGCGAGAACGGACCGGGCTTATCAGCCAAGCCTCGGGGCCGACGGGCATGAGGCGAACGATGCGTGCGACGACGAACCGGACGAATCTGGCCGCCGGCTTTCGGGCCGGACTGGCCGGCTTGAGCCTGTCGGCGATCGGCTGGTTCGCCGCCCTCCCGGCCCTCGCCCAGAGCTTTCAGACAGCCGCTCCCCACGCCATCCTGATCGATGCGGATTCGGGCTCCGTGTTGTTCGAAAAAGCGGCCGACGAGCTGTTCTCGCCGGCCAGCATGGCCAAGCTGATGACCACGGAGATCGTGTTCAACGAGATCCGGCAGGGCCGGCTCAGCATGGACAGCGAATTCCAGATCACCGAGGACGCCTGGCGCCGGGGCGGTGCCGGGGGAGGCGGCTCCTCGATGTTCGCCCAGCTCAACAGCCGCATCAAGCTGTCCGATCTGCTGCGCGGCCTGATCGTGCAATCGGGCAACGACGCGGCCATCGCCATCGGCGAGGGCATCGCCGGCTCGGAGGAGAATTTCGGTCGGATGATGACCGTGCGAGCCAAGGAAATCGGCCTGACGCGCTCCACGTTCCGCAATGCCACCGGCTATTCCGCGCCGGACCAGAAGGTCACCGCACGCGATCTCGCCAAGCTGGCGATCCACCTGATCGACACCTATCCCGATCTCTACAAGATCTTCGCCGAGCGCGAGTTCACCTGGAACAAGATCAAGCAGCAGAACCGCAATCCGCTGCTGACCCTCGATATCGGGGCCGACGGGCTCAAGACCGGATATCTCGAGGAATCGGGCTACGGCCTCACGGGCTCGGCGGTCCAGAACGGCCAGCGCCTCATCATGGTGGTCAGCGGCCTCAAGACGGCGCGCGACCGCGCCGCCGAGTCGCGCAAGCTGGTGGAATGGGGATTCCGCGCCTTCGAGCCGCGCCAGATCTTCGCCAGCGGTGAGACCGTGGCCGATGCCTCCGTCTTCGGCGGGGCGCAGGGTAGCGTCCCGCTGGTGGCCAAGAAGCCGGTCCGGGTGCTCCTGCCCCGTGGCAACGGCGACCGCATCAGCGCCCGCGTCGTCTATCAGGGTCCCCTGACCGCGCCGGTGGAACAGGGCAAGGAGGTGGGCCGCCTGCGCATCACCCGCGGCGACACCCAGGCCCTCGACCTGCCGGTCTATGCCGGAGAAGACGTGCCAGCCGGCACGATCCCGCAGCGCGCCCTCGACGGGGCCTGGGAGTTCGGGACCGGCCTGTTCCGGCGCGCCTTCGACAAGGCCGGTGCCAGTGATAAGGCCAGCGCGACCGATAAGGCCGGCGCCAAGTCGTGACCGGCCGAAACCGCGGGCGGGGAGGGGTCTTCATCACCTTCGAGGGCGGGGAGGGGGCCGGGAAATCGACCCAGATCGCCCGTCTCGCGGCGCGCCTGCGCGGTGCGTCCTCCATGCCGGTGGTAACGACGCGCGAGCCCGGCGGCTCGGTCAAGGCCGAAGAAATCCGTGAGGCGTTGCTGGCCGGTACGGTGAAGCGGCACGGCCCCTTCGCCGAGGCGCTGCTCTTCTCAGCCGCCCGGATCGACCATCTCGACACGCTGATCCGCCCGGCCCTCGACCGCGGCGAGACTGTGCTGTGCGACCGCTTCTCGGATTCGACCCGTGCCTATCAGGGAGCGGCGGGAGGCCTCGAACCGACCCTTCTCTCGACCCTGGAGCGGGTCGTCGTCGGCGACACGAAGCCCGACCTCACCCTGATCCTCGACCTCGACCCCGTCATCGGCCTCGCCAGGGCGAAGGCCCGCGCCGGGGAGGGGGAGGCGGCCGACCGGTTCGAGGCGGAGGCCCTCGCCTTCCACACCCGCCTGCGGCAGGCGTTCCTCGCCATCGCCGCAATGGAGCCGGAGCGCTGCGTCGTCATCGATGCCGGCCTCCCCCCGGATGCGGTGGAAGAGGCGATCGCAGCCGTCCTCGCGGCCCGCCTGCCCAGCCTTCTCTCCGGCCCGGAGGCCACCGACGATGCGGCCTGACCGTGCTCCGGAGGATGTCGAACCCGGCGACCTCGCCGACATCCCCCGCCCACGCGAGCAGGCAGGCCTCGTCGGCCATGCGGAGGCGGAGGCCGCCTTCATCGAAGGGATCGGCTCGGGACGCCTGCACCATGCCTGGCTCATCGGCGGCCCGCGCGGTATCGGCAAGGCGACCCTGGCGTATCGGGTGGCGCGCTGGCTCATCGCCAACCCGCGCCCCGGCCGCATCCCGGATACCCTCGCGGTCGATCCCTCGCATCCGGCGGCGCGGCAGGTGGCGGCCCTGTCGCATCCCAACCTCGTGGCCCTGCGCCGGACGCGGCCGCACAATGCCAAGACGCTCGCGACCAAGATCTCGGTCGATGCCGCGCGCCATGCCCTCGACCTGTTCGGCTCGACGGCGGGCAATGACGGCTACCGCATCTGCATCGTCGACAGCGCCGAGGATCTCAACGCCAACAGCGCCAATGCCCTGCTCAAGATGGTGGAGGAGCCGCCGCCGCGCTGCCTGTTCCTCATCGTCAGCCACGCGCCGGGCCGGCTCCTACCGACGATCCGCTCACGCTGTCGCGCCCTCAACCTGCGCCCCCTGGGGGAGGGGGAGGTGGCCGAGGTCCTGGGAAGCTTCCCTCCCCCTTTCGTCCGGCCCGACCCGGAGGTCCTGGCCCGTGCCGCCGCCCTCTCCGAGGGCTCGGTGGCGCAGGGCTTCGCCATGCTCGACCCGGCGACGTCCGGCCTCGTCGGCGAGATGGAGACCCTGCTCTCGCGCCTCGACCATCCCGACTGGCGCCGCATCCTGGCGCTGGCCGACAAGCTTTCGGGGCGGGACGCGGACGAGCATTTCGCCGCGAGCCTCGAGGCGGTGTTCCGCTTCGTCTCCGCCGAACTCGACAGACGGCGCCACGAGCCCCCCGCTCGCCTTGCGGCCCTGGTGGAGGTGTGTGACAAGATCGCCCGCGCCGCCCGGGAGGCCGCGACCTACAATCTCGACCGCCGGCCGCTGATCCTCTCGCTGTTCGGCGACCTCGCGGGCGCCGTACGCTGAAGGGACGTGAGCCGGTTCGGCCCGTGCTCCCGGAGCCGTCCCGTGAACCCATGAACCCTGTATCCGGGGATACCGCTACGCGATGGCCAACGATCCAGGCCCCACCCTTTCCGATGCCGAGACCTTCTCCGGTGCGAAAACCTTCGGCATCAGCACGGCTATCTCCTATCCCAACGGCGCGCCGCATATCGGCCACGCCTACGAGGTGATCGCCACGGACGCGATCGCGCGCTTCAAGCGCCTCGACGGCTACGACGTGCTGTTCTCCACCGGCACCGACGAGCACGGACTCAAGATCCAGCAGACCGCCTCCAAGGCCGGGATCAGTCCGAAGGCCCTGGTCGACGACATGGCCGCGCGCTTCAAGGCCATGGCCGAGGCGCTGAACTGCAGCCACGACCGCTTCATCCGCACCACGGAGCCGGACCATTATGCCGCCGCCCAGGAACTCTGGCGGCGCATGGAGGCCAATGGCGACATCTACCTGTCGAAATACGCCGGCTGGTACTCGGTGCGCGACGAGGCCTATTACAACGAGGACGAGACCGAGACCGCCCCCGACGGGACACGCCGCGCGCGGGAGACCGGCACGGCCGTGACCTGGATGGAGGAGGAGAACTTCCTCTTCCGTCTCTCCGCCTACCAGGATCGGCTGCTGGCTCTGTACGAGGCCCAGCCCGACTTCATCGGCCCCGAGACACGGCGCAACGAAGTGGCGAGCTTCGTCCGCTCCGGCCTCAAGGACCTCTCCGTCAGCCGCACCACTTTCGACTGGGGCGTGCCGGTGCCAGGGCACCCGGACCACGTCATGTATGTCTGGGTCGATGCGCTGACGAACTACCTCACGGTCACCGGCTTCCCCGACGATGCGGATCCACGAAAAAGCTTCTGGCCGATGGACCTGCACGTCATCGGCAAGGACATCGTGCGCTTCCACGCGGTCTACTGGCCGGCCTTCCTGATGTCGGCGGGCCTGCCGCTCCCCAAGCGCGTCTTCGGCCACGGCTTCCTCCTCTCCAAGGGCGAGAAGATGTCGAAGTCGCTCGGCAACGTGGTCGATCCGATGGACCTCATCGCGACCTACGGGGTCGATGCGTTGCGCCAGTTCGTCCTGCGCGAAGTCCCCTTCGGCGGCGATGGCAATTACAGCCACGAGGCCATCATCACCCGCTACACGGCGGACCTCTCGAACGGTCTCGGCAACCTCGCCCAGCGCTCTCTCTCCATGATCGCGAAGAATTGCGGTGGCCTCGTCCCCGAGCACGGCGACTTCACGGAGGACGACCGGGCCCTCCTGGCGCTGGCGGACGCCCTGCCGGGCTCCGTGCGGGTGGCGATGGACAAGCTCGCCCTCCACACGGCGCTCGCCGACATCTGGGCCGTGGTGACGGCCTCGGACCGCTATTTCGACGCGCAGAAGCCCTGGGTCCTGCGCAAGACCGACCCTTCCCGCATGGCCGCCTCGCTCTACGTGGTGGCCGAGACCTTGCGGGCCATCGGCATCCTAGTGCAGCCCTTCATGCCGGATTCGGGCGCCAAGCTCCTCGACCTCCTGGCCGTGCCCGCCGACAGGCGGCAGCTCGCGGATATCGGGGAGGGGGGTCGGCTGGTGCCGGGCACGGCGCTCCCCGCGCCGAGCGGGCTGTTCCCGCGCTTCGTCGAGCCGGAGGCTCCCGCCGTCTGAGGCGGGGTCCGCAGCGTCACCGAGAATCCCGAGTTTTGTCCATGCTGGTCGACAGCCACTGCCATCTCGACTTCCCGAACTTCGTCGAGGATCTTCCCGGCGTGATCGCCCGCGCCGAGGCGGCGGGCGTGACGGGGATGCTCACCATCTCGACGCGAATCGCCAAGGCGCGGGTCTACGAGGCCCTGTCCGAGGCTCATCCGCAGATCTGGCACACCGTAGGGACCCATCCGAACGGGGCAGGGGACGAGCCCGACGTGCCCACGGAAGAGATCGTCGCCCTCACCCATCATCCGCGCTGCGTCGGGATCGGCGAGGCGGGGCTCGACTACCATTACGAGGACGCCGCCCCGGAAGCGGTGCAGGAGCGGGTGTTCCGCCGGCATATCGCGGCCTCCCGCGAGACCGGCCTCCCCCTCGTCATCCATGCCCGCGATGCCGACGAGCACATGGAATCGGTGCTCGTCGACGAGATGAAGCGCGGGGCCTTCAAGGCGGTGCTGCACTGCTTCTCCTCGGGCCGGCGCCTGGCCGAGGTCGGGGTCGAACTCGGCTTGTTCGTCTCCTTCTCGGGCATCGTCACGTTCCGGCGCTCGCACGAGCTCCGCGACATCGCCCTCGCCGTGCCCCGCGACCGCATCCTGGTGGAGACGGACGCGCCGTTCCTGGCGCCCGAGCCGCATCGTGGGCGCAGCAACGAGCCGGCCTATACCGCCGACACCGCCCGCTCCCTGGCCAAGACCCTCGACATGGAGTTCGAGGCCTTCGCGAGCCTGACGACGGCCAATTTCCACCGCCTGTTCGACAAGGCGACCCCATCCGGCGGCCGGGCGGCATGACAGAGGCCCGCGCGCTCCGCTACCAACGGACCGGGAGGTGCGGATGGGTTCTCTGACGTTGACGATCCTCGGCTGCGGCTCGTCCGGCGGCGTTCCCCGTGTGGGTTACGGCTGGGGCGCTTGCGATCCGTCCGATTCGAGGAACCGGCGGCGGCGCTGCTCGATCCTGGTGGAGCGGCGAGGGCAGGCGGGGTCCACGACCCTTCTGGTCGATACCTCGCCGGATTTGCGGGAGCAGCTTCTGGCGGCGCGGGTCCAGAGCCTCGACGCGGTGCTGTTCACCCATGCCCATGCGGACCATACCCACGGGATCGACGACGTCCGGCCGCTGGTGATCCACATGCACCGGCGCATCCCGGTCTATGCCGATGCCGAGACTCGCGCCCTGCTGACGATGCGCTTCGGTTATTGCTTCGAGACGCCGCCCGGCAGCGCCTATCCGCCGATCCTCGACATGAACGATCTCGTGGCGGGCGAGCCGGTGACGATTCCGGGTGAGGGCGGTGCGATCGAGGCCGTGGCCTTCGGTATGGAGCACGGCACCGAGAGCGCCCATGGCTTTCGCTTCGGCCCGGCGGCTTACGCGCCAGATGTCAGCCTGATGCCGGAAGCGGCCAAGGCGCAACTCCGCGGCCTCGATCTCCTCATCATCGATGCCCTGCGCGACACCCCTCACCCGACCCATTACTCTGTCTCGGATGCGCTCGCGCTGATCGAGGAGGTGCGCCCGCGCCGCGCGATTCTCACCAATCTCCACACCGATCTCGACTACGCCACGCTCGCGGCCAAGCTGCCGCCGGGCGTGGTTCCGGCCTATGACGGATTGTCGGTGAGCGTGGACCTCTAGACGCGCAGGCAGGGTGCCGGGGAGGGCGCGCGTCAGTTGCGCATGGGGTCGGCCGGGATCAGGCCGGCATTGACCAGGATCTGCGCCGTGGCCGCCTTGGCAAGGCGGTCATAGCCCGCATCGGTCATGTGCAGCCCGTCGGGGCCGATCATCTGCGCCGGGCTCAGGAGGCCGCTGGCGGCCCAGGTCCGCATCAGGGCGTGACGGCGGATCACCGGCACGTCGAGCTCGGCCGCGAGGCTGTGCAACGCGTCGCCGTAGCGCTCGGCACCGTTGGTCGTCGTCAGGCGGCGGCACCATTGCTGGTCCATGAGGATGACGTCGGAGCCGGCGGCGCGCATCGCCGTGATGCCCTGGCGCGTCAGTTCGGTGAAGCGCTCCACCGTGACGCCGGTCATCGGGTCGTTGCTGCCGGTCTGCCAGATCACGAGGTCGGGCCGCTCGGCCAGAACGTCCCGGTCGAGGCGGCGGGCCATGGCCTCGGCGTCGTCACCACCCTTGCCGCGGTTGAGGACCGTGACGATGGGGTGCTTGGCGCCAGCGACGTCGAGACGTCCCTGCAGGTCTTCTTGCAATTGGGCGGGGTAGGCGGTGGCGGGGGAGGAGGCCCCCGACCCTTCCGTGGACGAGGAGCCGAAGGCGACGATGCGGATGTCGGATCCCGCCTTCACCAGGGCGGCCACGTGGGAGAGCTTGGCCAGCGCCCGGGCGGGAATGGCCGGCTTCGATACCACGGGCTCCGCCCATGCCGGAGCGCCGAGGCCCAAAGCCACGAGGGCCAGGCCGAGGAACGGGGCGGCGCAGGGTTTGAGAAGGGTCAGCATCGGATCCGCTTCGAGAACGATCGGGGCGGGCGGTCGCGAAGACCGGTCCCACTCCGCCACGGGTTAGACACGCGTTTTGAGATAGGATTGTGACGATTGCCCCTGAAACTGGCGGATCGCTTAAGGAAGCTGGTGAGCAAGGCGTAAAGCCGCCATCTCTCGGCGACACTTCATGGAATGGTGAATCCCAGCTTCGTGTCAAGTTGGTCCTGTAAGCCCCCCCTCACCCCGTTCTCCAGGGCTTCATGTTCCATAATATATCTTATGCGAATGGCAGATATGGGTTCTGAAAGGGCCTGATTCGCCATCCAGGTTCGCCGTGCCGGACGGTACCGACCGACGGCTCGCACTGGATCTCCCTAGGATGCCCGCGCCGTGTCCGGCGCCCTGCCCTCGCCGGTGGTGAACAGGCCGTAGCGCAGGGCCAGGGTCGGCAGGATCAGGAGGTTCAGGACCGTCGAGGTCACGAGGCCGCCGAGGATGACGATGGCCATCGGCCCCTCGATCTCGCGGCCGGGCTCGCCGGCTCCCAGCGCCAGGGGCAGCAGGCCGAGGCCGGTGACGAGGGAGGTCATCAGGATCGGCACCAGCCGGTCGGCGGCCCCTTCCACCGCCGTGTCGCGGTCCCACGCCCGGCCGTCGATGGCGACGAGATGCTCGTAATGCGAGATCATCATGATGGTGTTGCGCAGCGAGATGCCGAACAGCGTCACGAAGCCGACGATGGAGCCGAGCGACAGCACGGCCCCGGTGGCGAAGACCGCCAGTACCCCGCCAACGAAGGCGAAGGGCAGGTTGACCAGGACCAGCATGAGGTTGCGCGCGCTGCCCGTGACCATGGCCAGCAGCAGCACGATGCCGAGGCCCGCGAGCCCGGAGAACAGCAGCAGATCGCGCTTGGCCCGCGCCTGGGCCTCGGCCGAGCCTGAGAAACTCACATAGACGCCGCTCGGCAGGGCCACTTCCTTGGCGATCTTGCGCCGGGCGGCCTCGACGAAGGAGGCGACGTCGCGCCCCGTGACGTTGGCGGTGATGGCCTGGACGCGCTGGGCGCCCTGATGCTGGACCTGGTAGCGTCCCGAGGTCTCGTAAATGTCCGCCACCTGGGCGAGGCGGATGAAGCGGCCGTTCGAGGAGCGCAAGGGGAGGTCGCCCAAAGCGGTGAGACGTCCCCTCGCCCCGGAATCGAGGATGACGAGGACGTTGAAGACCGCGTTGCCCTCATAGGTCTGGCCGACCACGTCGCCCTGATAGGCGGTGCGCACCACCTCCATCACCTCGACGGCCGAGAGCCCCCAATGGCGCAGGTCGTTGGGCCGGAGCCCGACGTTGATCTGCGGCAGCCCGGCCGGGGAAGCCTGCTGGATGTCGGTGGCGCCGCGCACCTCTGCGAGTTCGCGGGCGATGTCGCGGGCGGCGGCCTCGATCCGGGCGAGGTCGTTGCCGAAGACGTTGATGACGACCGGCGCGGTGTAGCCTGAAACCGTCTCCTCGATGCGCTCGGTGAGGAAGGTCTTGAGCGAGAAGGCGGCGCCGGGAAACCCCGCCATCAGGGTGCGGATATCGGCCTCGGCCCTGCCCTGCCCCGCGCCGTCGAGCCCCGGTTCGAGGTCGATATGGATCTCGCTGTAATGGGTGCCGGCGGTGTCCTGCCCCGCCTCGGCGCGGCCGATCTGAGAAGCCACGGCGCGGATGCCGGGGATCTTCCGAAGTTCGGTGGTGATGCGGCCGCCGAGGCGCATGGATTCCCCCAGCGATGTGCCGGGCGCCGCCGCCATGTGCAGGATCAGGTGGCCCTCCTTCAGGTCGGGCAGGAAGGTGCTGCCGAAGAACGGCGTCGCGGCGGCGCCCGCCAGGGTCACGAGGATGCCGAAGGCGATGACGATGCGCGGTGCGCGGTTGATCCCCTGGAGGAGGCGGGTGTAGCCGCCGCGCGACCAGCGCATCACCGGCGGGTCGCGCATGTCCGTCTCGCGCCGCCCGGTGAGGAGCATCATCGACAGGGCGGGGGTGACGGTGAGCGCCACAGCGAGCGAAGCCACCACCGCGAGGATGTAGGCGAGGGCGAGGGGGGCGAACAGCTTGCCGGCGATGCCGGACAGGACCAGCACCGGCAGGAACACCAGCAGTACCGCGAAGGTGGCGTAGGCGACCGCGGTGCGGACTTCCAGGATGGCGTCGATGACCACCCTCCCCTCCGGGACGGGCGAAGCGAGGCGCCGGTTCTCGCGCAGGCGTCGCACCACGTTCTCGACGCCGATCACCGCGTCGTCCACCACCTCGCCGATGGCGATGGCGAGGCCGCCCAGGGTCATGGTGTTGAGGCTCTCGCCCATGGCCTGGAGCGCCACCACGGCGGCGATGAGCGAGAGCGGGATCGCCACCGACGAGATCACGCAGGTGCGCCAATCGTACAGGAAGGCGAACAGCACGACGACGACGAGGATGCCGCCGAGCCCGAGCGCCTGGAGCACGTTGGCATTGGCGATGGTGATGAAGTTCGCCGGCCGGAACAGATCCGGCCGCAACGCCACGCCTTCCCGGTCGAGGGCCGGGCGCAGGTCTTCGAGAGCGGCCTCCACGCGGGCGGTGACCTCGCGGGTATTGGCGCCGTATTGCGCACCGACCATGAGGAGCACGCCGCGCTTGCCGTCCACCAGGGCGGCGCTGATCGGCGGCTCGCCGGCGGCGACCACGGTTGCGACGTCGCCGAGGGTCACGCTGGCGCCGCCCTCGTTGATGAGGACCGTGCGGGCCAGTTCCTCCGGGGTGAGCGACTGCCCCTCGGTCTGGAGGGTGACGCGCTGGTTGATCGTGTCGACGAAGCCCGCCCCGCGCACGCCGGTGGCCTTGCGGGCGGCGGCGAGCACGTCGTTCATGCCGATATTGTAGCGGATGAGGTCCGCCGGCCGGATCTGGACCTGGAGCGAGCGCACGGCGCCGCCATAGACCGAGACCTGACTGACGCCCGGCACGGCCAGGAGCCGGAGGCGCACGGTCCAGTCGGCGATGGTGCGCAGGTCGAGGTCGGAGCGTCGCTCCGAGGTCAGGCCGACGAGGAGCACGGTGCTGGTGGCCGAGGTGAGAGCGGTCATCGCCGGGGGCAGCACGCCCTGCGGCAGACGGCCGGCGAGCGCCGTCAGCCGTTCGGTGACGAGCTGGCGGACGCGATAGACGTCGCTGCCGGTGCCGAAGGTGACGGTGATGACCGACAGGCCCTGGATCGAGCTCGACCGCAGGGATTCGATCCCCGGCAAGCCGTTCACCGCCACCTCGATCGGTTGGGTGACCAGCACCTCCACCTGTTCGGGATTGAGGCCGGGCGCCTCGGTCTGGACGACCACGGAGGGCGGGGCGAATTCCGGGAACACGTCGTATTTCGCGTCCCCCAGCACGTAGATGCCGTAGCCGGCGAGCGCGAGGCTGAGCGCCAGGACGATGCCGCGAAAGCGCACCGCGAAGGCGACGAGAGCCGCCTGGGGGCCGCTCGGGGAAGCGTTCGGAACGTCGCTCACGTCAATCGTCGTCCACGCCGCCGGAGACGGAGAGCAGGCTCTTCATCTCCTCGGACAAGAGCGCCTGCGCGCCCGTCAGCACGATCTCGGTCTCACCGGGCAGGTCCTCCACCACATAGGCATCGGCCGACATGGGCGGGTCGGCCTTGAGGGCGTGGCGGGCGAAGGCGTCGGGCGCCACCGCGCGGTAGATCCAGGTTCCGCCCTGCCAATGCACCACCGCATCCTCGGGCACGCTGATGCCGGTGACGCTCCGGTCGGAGGCGAGGAAGGCGAGCATGCTCATGCCGGGCAGGAAGCCGCTATCGCCCGGCACGGTGTAGAAGTAGCTGAGGCCCTGGATGCGCTGGTCGGTGCGGGTGGCCGGCGAGACGTAGCGCAGCGCGATCCGCGCGCTCTGCGGCGGCACCTCGGCGAAGGCGGCGGCGGGTTGGCCCTTGATGATCTCGCCCGGCGGCAGGGTCACCTGGACCAGGAAGTCGACGCGCTCGATCAGCCGGGTGATGGCCGGCGAGCGCTCGACGATGGCCCGTCCGATCACCGGCCCCCATTCCTGCTGCGCCGTGGCGGTGAGGGTGCGGACCTGCGATTCCGCCGCCGCCAGAGCGGCCTGATCGGTCTGGAACGTGCCCTCGGTGGTCTCGACCTGGACTGTCGTGGCGTAGGGGCCGAGATTCTTGGCGCGCTGGAAGGCGTTGCGCGAGACCTCGACCCGGGCCTGGGCGGTCTGGAGCTGCGCCCTGGCGCTGGCGTAGGAATTCGTAAGGTCGGTGACCCTGGCGACGTCGAGGACGCTGCCATAGGCCTGGAGTTCCTCGCGGTGCGGCGCGTAAGGGCGGACCTGCGTGGCGATGCCGAGGCGCTCGCGCTCCTCCGGCTTGAGCCGGACCACGGTGCGCCCGTCCTCGATGGCGGTGCGCTGAGCCGGAAGATGACGCGGGGTAGGGGGACCGGGGGCGACCCGCTCCCGCAGTTCGGCGATGAGGGCCGTGCCGGCTTCGCTCACCGCGAAGGCGGCGATTCCGGCCACGATTCCCGCGAAGAGGAGACCACGCACCCACGACACCAGAACCGCCCTCCCCGGCCTCGCGATCGATACGCCGCGTTGTCCCTCGTGAACGGATACAGCGTCGCCCCGCAACCCGATACGGGCGATGCCGGATTTTCCCGTCCTGCCTCACCTCCTGCCTCGCACCGTTGCGCCGGCCTGCGCGCGGTTTCGCGATTCCCGCGGCCGTGAGATGGTGGAGGCGGCCGGAGAGCGTCGTGACCCACATCATCCCGCTGCCCTACAGGCCGCCCTACGACTGGCCCGCGATCCGGGCCTATCTCGGTGGCCGGGCCATTCCGGGTGTCGAGGTGGTGACGTCGGACGCCTATGCCCGGACCGTCTTCATCGGCGGGCTCCCCGGCACGATCTCCGTCATGCGGGGCGGGGACGATGCCCTCGTCGCGACGGTGGATCATCCCGATCCGGCGATTCTGCCGGACGTTCTGGCACGGCTGAGGCCGATGTTCGATCTCGATGCCGACCCGGCCCTGATCGCGGCCGCGCTCTCGCGCCACCCCGACCTCGCCCCCCTCGTGGCCGAACGGCCGGGCCTGCGGGTTCCGGGCGCCTGGGACGGGTTCGAGATCGCGGTACGCGCCATTCTCGGACAGCAGGTCTCGGTCAATGCGGCGACCCGGCTCGCCGGCCGACTAGTTGCCGCCTTCGGTGAAGCGATGGCGCCGGAATACGCCGGAACGGGGCTGACCCACCTGTTCCCGACGCCGGATCGCCTGCTCGATGCAGACGTGGCCGCGACCCTCGGCATGCCGGGGGCACGCGGCAGAGCGATCAGCGCCCTTGCGGCGGAGGCCCATGCAAATCCCGCTCTGTTCGCACGGGGACGCGGGCTCGATCCGGCGGTGGCCGCCCTGAGGGCGTTGAGCGGGATCGGCGAGTGGACGGCGCAGTACATCGCCCTCAGGGCCTTGCGCGAACCGGATGCGCTGCCGGCGAGCGACCTCGCCCTGCTCCGGTCCCTCGATACCGGGGCGGGGCGTCCGACACCGGCGCAATTGCTTGTCCGCGCCGAAGCTTGGCGGCCCTGGCGGGCCTACGCCGCAGTGCATCTCTGGACGAGCGACGCCGCGCGGATCGCCGCCGCCCTGCCTGTCCCCAAACCCGCCGCCAAGCGCCGCCCTCCCCGGCTCGTCTCCGGGCAGGATCCGTAATGTCAGCCCTGCTTCCGGCGGCCTTGCTCAGCCCGTCATGGGCGGGACAGAAGGGGATGGCGGTACCGCCAGCGAAGAAACATCTCCGAGCAAAGCCCCCGAAGGGATCATGACCTCTCCGTCCGCCTCCCCCGGCCCGGCCGTCGAGACCCGTGGCGCCGGGGCCGCTTACCCGCTCCTCCTGTTCACGACCCTGCTGTGGGGCGGCAACGTGGTCGCGGGCAAATGGGCCGTCGGGGAAGTCTCGCCTCAGGTGCTCACCTGCCTGCGCTGGGCCTTCGCCTGCCTCGCGCTGGCCTTGCCGGCCTGGCGCGGGATCGTGGCCGAGCGCCACCTGATCGCGCGCCACTGGCGCTACGTCCTGCTGATGGGGGCCTGCGGCTACACCGCCTATGCGAGCCTGTTCTACGCCGCCGGCATCTACACCACCGGGGTCAACGTCGCGCTGTTCCAGGGGGCGATCCCGGTCCTCGTCATCCTGCTGAACTATGTCGTGCACCGCGTCGCCGTCACCGGGGCGCAGATCCTCGGCGTCGTCATCACCCTCGGCGGCGCGGGCGTCGCGGCGACCCACGGCGACTGGCACATCCTGTCGACGCTTTCCTTCAACATCGGCGACATGCTGATGCTCGGCGCCTGCCTGCTCTATGCCGGCTACACCGTCGCCCTCGCCGACCGCCCCAAGATGTCCGGCCTGACCTTCTTCTCGGCGATGGCGCTAGCGGCCCTCGTGACCTCCCTGCCCGCCCTCGTCCTCGAACAGGCTGCCGGAACCCTGATCTGGCCGACACCGAAGGGGTGGGCCATCGTCGCTTTCGTGGCCCTCGGCCCGTCCCTGATCGCCCAGCTCTCGTTCATGCGGGGCGTCGAACTGATCGGCCCGAACCGCGCGGGGGTGTTCGTGAACCTCGTGCCGATCTTCGGCTCGGGCCTCGCCATCCTCGTCGTCGGCGAAGCGTTCCAATGGTACCAGGCCGCGGCCTTGGCCCTCGTGCTCGGCGGCATCGTCATCGCCGAGCGCTTCGGCCGCCGCGAACGCCCAGGCGGTGGGTGAGGCGAGACGTCCGGTTCAGCCGGCGGCCGCGCGCTCGAGGGCGGCGATGTCGAGCTTGATCATGTGCTGCATGGCGGAGAAGACGCGGCTCGCCACGGCCGGATCGGGGTCGGCCAGCAACCGGGGGAGGATCGTGGGTACGATCTGCCAGGGCACTCCCCACCTATCCCGGAGCCAGCCGCACATGATCTCGGCCCCGCCATCCGCTATGAGCGCCGTCCATAACCGATCGACCTCGTCCTGGTCGGCGCAGGCCACCGAGATCGAAGCGGCGGTGCCGTAATCGGCCGTGGCGCCTCCGTTCAGGGCCTGAAAGCTCTGTCCGCCGAGGGTGAAGGCCACCAGCAGCGCATCGCCCGCCTCCCCGCCCGGCCAGGGTCCAGGCGAGCGCTGGACATGGTCGATCCGCGAATCGGGGACGAGGGAGACGTAGAGGCCGACCGCCGCCTCGATATCCCTCCCGAACCACAGGCAGGTGCTGACCTTGGGCATCGTCGACTCCTCTCGCGAGACCGGGCACGGATGAGGATATCAACGATCCGGTCCCGATCCCATCAGATGATGAGTCCCCGCCGCAGGGCGATGGCGACGGCCTGGGTGCGGTTGGCGGTGCCGAGCTTGGCGCGGGCGGAGCGCAGGTGGAAATCGACGCCATGGGCGGAGATCCCCATGACCTCGCCGATCTCCCAATCGGTCTTGCCTTCGGCCGCCCATTGCAGGGCCTCGCGCTCGCGCGGGGCGAGGCGCGCGGAGGCCGCCGGGCTCTGCCCGTTCAGCAGCAGCAGGTGGCCGAACGCGTAGGTGGCGATCAGTTGGAGCATGCCGCGATCCGCCGGATCGATGGCGAGGCGCTCGCCCGAGACGCTGAACCCGGCGGTCTCGCCGTCGAGGGTCATCAGCGGGATCGTCAGGCCGTCGCGCAGATGGAAATCCGCAGCCTCGTCCATCACCCTGCGCGCCAGGGGATCGTCGGCATGCTCATCGGTGGCGTCGCTCCAGGCGAAAGGCGCGGTCGAGTAGCCGAGGCGCTGCACCGTGGGGTCGTGGAAGGCATAGCCGCGCGTCAGGTAGCGCCGGCCCCATTCCATCGGGAAGGTGTTGAGCAGGACGTGGCCGCGCTGCTGGCGGACGGACGTGCCCCGTACCGGCACCGTGGCCGCCATGATATGCGCGACGCCGAGATCCGCCAGTTCCGCCGCCAGAACCCGGGCGACGTCCTCGCCGCTCGCCGTCCGGTCGAGGGAACGGAGGAAGCCGAGGGTCTGATCGAGGGATTTGCGCGTCACCCGCATTCTCGCCGGAGAATCCGACCACCATTCATGGTCGAGAAACATGTGGGCAACAGAACTCTAGATTGTCAACGACTCCGCTCGGCCGGAACCGGCCTCACGCGGGCAAGTCATGGGACGGTGTTATCCGAACAGGTCGACCGTCCTGAAACCGTTCGCTTCCAGTCGTTCGGCCAGGACGCGGCGGTGGCATCGCTCCGGGTCGCGCTCGAAGCAGAGGAGGCAGGTCGGCGCCCGCGAGGCGACCTCGCACAGGGCGGCGAGGGCGAGCCCGCCATCGGCGGTGTCGAGCACCTCTTCGCAGTAGATCCGGCGCATCAGCGCGGCATCATGGGCCCTCGCAGCCTCTCTCCCGGCCTTCGGCGTGCCGAGTTCCCGCGCATGCGCATAGGTGAGGCCCGCCTCTTCCAGGCTCGTCTTCAGCGCGTTCTTCGAGAAGCCCCGCTTGCGCGAATTGGCCACCGCGCGAACGTCGGCCAGCGTCGCGATGCCGGCATCCTTCAAAGTCGCCACGAAACGCTCGGAATCCAACCCTTCGTAACCGATGGTGAACAAAACCTTGTCCAGAGTCCCCTCCCCTCGAAATGCCTGATCGGCTCGGGACTTAGCATCCGCGACCTTCCTGCGGCGAAAGCGCCTGAATCCACCCTATGTGGCTCGTCCGCAACGAGTTCCGGAATTCCGCCGCATTGCCGTCAAAGCTCTGTTAACCGCACGGGGCCATCCCTTACCCATGAGTGTAGCGCGTGAGAACGGTGGACCGGGCATCAATGTCGCTTGAGAACGGGATCGCCCCGACAGACTTGGCCGTGATGCCACGCAACGCCGCGATGCGCTGGGCCAAACGCTCGCTGACCGCCGCCCTGCTCGCGACGCTCGCGGCCTGCGCCGGCAACCAGAGCGACTTCTATCCCACAAAGGGTGACGTGAAGCCCCATCCGGGGGTCGCGCGTGCCAAGCAGCACCCGATCCAGGGCATCGACATCTCGAAATGGCAGGGGCCGATCGACTGGGCCTCGGTGCGCGGAGCCGGCACGCAGTTCGCCTTCATCAAGGCGACGGAGGGCGGCGACCACGTGGACGAACGCTTCCGCGCCAATTGGGAGGGAGCCGCCAAGGCCGGCGTGCCGCGCGGAGCCTACCATTTCGTGTTCTGGTGCCGCTCGGCCCAGGATCAGGTGGAGTGGTTCAAGAAGAACGTCCCCAACGATCCCACCGCCCTGCCCCCCGTCCTCGACGTGGAATGGAACGGCCATTCGCAGCTCTGCCCGAAGAAGCTGCCGAAGGCCCAGGCGCTGGCGATGATGCGCTACATGCTCGACGAGATGGAGCGCTACACCGGCAAGCGGCCGATCATCTATACCGACATCACCTTCCATAAGGACGTGCTCGAGGACGAGTTGCTCGACTATCCGCACTGGGTTCGCTCCACGGCGGCCGAGCCCGAGCAGCGCTTCGCCAAGCGGAAGTGGATGCTGTGGCAGTTCACCTCCACGGGCCGGGTTCCCGGCGTGCGCGGTGACGTGGACCGGAACGCGTTCTACGGCACCACCGCGGAATGGGCCTCCTTCCTGGCTACGGATTGCGATCCGCGCGAACACAACCGACTCTCCGGGCAGGGTCTCTGCAACGGGAAGTAGGCGAAGAACCGGGAAGTCGGGGGACGTGCCACTGAGCGCCGCCTAGGGAGCGGCGCTCATCACGCTGGTGAGGACGGTGCCGTAATGGCAGGCCGTGGCGGCGAGGACGAAGGCGTGCCAGATCGCGTTCTGGTACGGCAGGCTGCGCCAGACGTGGAAGATGACGCCGGCCGAGTAGAGCACGCCGCCGATCGCCAGAAGCCAGAGCGCCTCGGGGTTTAGCGCGCCGATCACCGATTCGTAGGTGGCGACGCCGCTCCATCCGAGGAGGAGATAGAGGCCGATGGCGGCCCGGTCGAAACGGCCGGGCATGAGAAGCTTCAGGGCGATGCCGATTCCCGCCAGGACCCAGATGAAGGCGAGCAGCATCCAGGCCGTCGATCCGCGCCCGACCAGGGCGACGAGAGGCGTGTAGGTGCCCGCGATCATCAGGTAGATGAGGGCGTGGTCGGCTCGGCGCAGGATCCACTTGCGGCGCCCTACGGGCCACATGTTGTAGGTGGCCGAGACACCGAGCATCGACACCAGGGCGGCGGCATAGACCGCGACGGCCGCCCGCTCGGTCCAATCCAGCGGAGCCATCGCCGCCAGGATGACGATGGCGATCGAGCCCGCCACACCGAACGCGATGCCGGCGATATGCACGGCGGCATCCGCCATCAGCTCCCGGCGGGTGTAGTTCCAGGTCAGTCCGATGGGTCTACCGTCCTCAGCCAGGAACATCGCTGACTCCGAACTTTCCTAACCTAAGCTTAAGCACCGAAGGGGCGGACTCGTTCCCTATTCGAACTGCGTAGGCGGCGAGCATCGTGAACCGCCGCCTACCTGATTCCTGCATATTTTCCCGGTGGGAGGATTCCTAGAAGGAGAAGGTCGTGAAGCGGCTCGCGAGGACGACGGCCCAGGCCGCTCCGAGAAGTCCCGTGAGGCCGACGACGACCTTCCGGGTCCGCGCGTGGCTCGTCCCCTCCACGTCGGCACCTTCGCGTACCATCTGGTCGCGCTCAACGAGTACCTGCTCTTCCGACACGAGGCGTTGGTCGTGCATGCTGGACGGCCTTTCGGTTGTGGCGTGACGCTGCCGGGCCCCGCTCTCACGGCGCCATCGACACATCGGCTAACGGCACAACCCCAAGCTTAGTTTCGCTGCAACGCAACAAAAATGGCCGAGGGGGACGCTCGCCGATGGTGGCTGGCAGGGTGCAAGCATCCGGCCAATCCGCCTTTTCCTATCCTGCATCGCGGTGAAACGGTCTGTGCGATGCAGCAGCCTTCGCTCTGCAAACGTCCGGAAACAGGGTCGGGTCAGGTCCCCATCGTTCGCGAGTGAGAGGCCGGCGCGCCGAGCCGTCCGGCCTCCGCTACGACGCGTTCCGCGAGGGCCTAAGCGCCTCGGCCCGTCATGCCCTCGAAGCCGAAGGCGGTGGTCGCGCCGGCGGGAGATGCCAGGGTGCGCCGGGTTGCGCCGCGGCTCAGCCGTGCATGCACCGTCGCCATCATCAGGACCGCCATGGCGAAGACCTGATGGGCGAGGCCCGCCCAGAGCGGCACCGCCAGCAGGAGAGTGACGATGCCCAGTCCCGCCTGTGCCGCGGTCAGGCCCGCGATGCCGATGGCGCGGCGGGCCGTGCCACTCCCGGGAAGCCGCCTGCTTGCATCGACGGCATGGAACAGCGCTGCCGCCAGAAGGAGATAAGCCATCAGGCGGTGGTTGAACTGAACCAGGGTGACGTTGTCGACGAAGTTCTCGATCCACGGGCTGACGGCGAACAGTTCGGAGGCATTCGGCACCAGAACGCCGTCCATGTCGGGCCAGGTATTGTGCACGAGCCCGGCCTTCGACCCGGCGACGAGACCGCCGAGGCCGATCTGGACCAGGACGAGGACCGGCAGCAGGGCTGCAATGATCCTCAGGCGACCCGGTGCCGGCTCCGACGGGCCGGACCGCAACCCGGCCGCCAGCCAGACGAGGCCGGCCAGGATAAGGCTCGCCGTGGTCAGGTGCAGGGCGAGCTTCAGGGGCGCCACCGCCGTCATCCCCGGCTGGAGACCGGAGGCGACCATGATCCAGCCGATGGCGCCCTGAAGACCGCCGAGGGCGCCAAGGGCGAGGAGCCCGTATCCGAGGCGCCGGTCGACGAGGCCGCGCCACCAGAACACCAGGAGCGGGAGGAAGAAGGCGAGCCCGAGGATGCGCCCGAGCAGGCGGTGGCCCCATTCCCAGGCATAGATGACCTTGAAGTCCGACAACCCCATGCCCTGGTTGAGGATACGGTATTGCGGCGTGTCCTTGTACTTGTCGAACTCGGCCGCCCAGGCCTGTTCGGAGACCGGAGGGACCACGCCCGTCACCGGCCGCCATTCGGTGATCGACAAGCCCGATCCGGTCAGGCGGGTGGCGCCGCCGACGGCGACCATGGCCACGACGAGGATCGCCAGGGTGTAGAGCCAGACGCGGACCGGGTTCGTGGAACGGACCGGTGCGGTCGAGGTGGTTTCGCGTGTAGGCATCGCGGTAGGGGCTCGCGTGGTGTCGGGATCGGCGCGGGTGTCCCGTGCCTGCGCCCCTGCGTTACGCATGCGCGGCCACGGGGGCAACGGCGCCGAGGGCCGCAGAGGGCTTGGGCCGCAGAAGGCTTGGATGCGGCGCGAGCGGCAATTGCCTTGCCGGGGCGGTCGGCCTAACCCCGGCGGACCGATTGCACGACAGTCGATGGACGTCACCGCCGGACTTCCCTGCCGGGGAGAAGGCCCATGCCAGGAGAGCGCCCATGCGCCGCCGCACCCGCACGCTGCTCGGCACGATCGGCATGCTCGCCTTCGTGGCGCTCTATGCGCCCCTCGCCATGGCGCTGGCCGACAGCCGCATCTCGCAGACGCCTCCGGCCGTGCAGGCCATCCTCTACGCCTTCCTCGGCATCGCCTGGATCTTCCCCCTGATGCCGCTGATCCGCTGGATGGAGCGAAAGGATGTCGATGGCGGGCGCTGAACCCTAAGCAGGTTTAGCAAAAGTGGTCACCGGTTTTGCGTCCTGAAACATGTGACACTTCAATAACTTAAGCGAGGTGAGGCGTTGACTTGCCAATGCGAGCCCGCTGAGGATTTCCCCCGACGCCGGGATTTCGCCGCACTCGACAGCCACAGGCTTGGGCAAGCTTCGACGTTTCGTCAGATCCAGGCCAAGATCCTCCGCCCCATGAACCGATTCCTCGCGTCTTTCCTGCTCGTAGGCTTCGGCTGCGCCGCTCTTCCGGCTCTCGGCACGCCAGCCTCGGCACAGAATGCGCCCCGCTCGATGGCGGAATGCGAGCGCCTCAAGAACGACCTCGCCTACAATCAGTGCCTCGCGATGTTCGGGCCGGCCGCCAAGAATGTCGGCGGCGGGGGCGGGGGCAGCGACGGTGGATCGGCCTCCTCGTCCGTCGCGACGGCGCTCGCCGCCGTCCCGCCGGTCAGCACCGAATCGCTCCCCATGGCCGACGAGCCGGCGCAGGAGACCCGCAAGGGCCAGCGCGGCAGGCGCGGACGCTACACCCGCCAGGGCCGCCAGAGCGCCAGCTTCACCGTCGGGGGAAGCGAGAGCCGCTCGTCCTATCGCCGCCGCCGGCGGCATTGACCGGCACCGCGCGGGACTGACCCGACCGGGCTCAGTCGATCGGTCTTACTCGACATTGAGCCGCCGCCCGCGATTCCAGGCGAGGAACGGGACACCCGATAGCAGCGCGGAGAGCGCCGCCCTCGACTGATGCAACCCGTTCACCGAAACCCTCGGCAGGGCGTGGAGATGGTCGGCATGGCCGGGGAAGAGATGGCCGGGGCGGGTCGTCACGGCCGTGTCGAAACCGGTCTCGCGGGCGATGCCGAATTCCCGCATCCCGGCCGAGGTCGGATCCCCCACCGGATAGGACAGGTGCCTGACCGGCCGGCCGATCTCCCGCTCGATCCGTGCCCTGCCCTCCCCGATCTCCCGGCGGACCCGTGCCTCGCCGTGCTTCGCCAGCATCGGATGGGTGATGGTATGGGCCCCGATGGTCAGAAGCGGATCGGATGCGAGGCCGCGCAGCTCCTCCCATGACAGGCAGAGCTCCTCCGCCATACGCCCGACCCCGATGCCGGCCTCGTCGCAGAGAACGGCGATGGTGGCGAGCAGGCGCTCCTCCGATCCTGCGCGCAGGCGGCGGTAGAGCGCGGCGAAGGCCGCCGTCTTCTCCTCCGCCGTGGCGGCGGGCAGATCGAGGGCCGGCGCCTCGTCGGCAGGAACCCGCACCCGGTCGAGACGGCCGATCGCCCGTTCGAGTTCGATCCACCACAGGCGCCCCCTCCCCTCGGCGAAGTCACTCGTGACGAAGAGCGTCCAGGGAACGCGATGCCGTCTCAGGAGGGGAACGGCGTACCGGGCGTTGTCGCGATAGCCGTCGTCGAAGGTCAGGACGACGAAGGGCCTGTCCCCGGCGGGCCGGACGAGCCTCTCGGCCACGGAATCGAGGCCGATCACGTCGAACCCCCGCGAGACCAGCGTGCCCAGCACCGCGTCGAGGAAATCCGGCGTGATCGAGAGCAGGCCGTTGGGGGCATAGGCCCCCGCGGGGGCCGGGTCGACATGGTGGAAGGTGAGGATCAGACCGTGCCCTTGCGCGACGCGCTTCAGCCAACGGTCGGCCCCGGAAGCCACGATGGCGCGAAACCCCGCATCGAACAGGCGGTGACGAAACTCGGCCGAGGGCATGGACGTCACCGGAGCGGAGGCGTGGCGGGGATGACTTTTCGATCCTGAACCCGCAAGGTTTCGTTACCCACATCGCACAATGATGGCTTGCCGTTTCCCATCGTCACCAGCGCTTAAGAGCCGGAGCGCTAGGTGCCGATGATGGGGAGGCGGTGATGAGGGTCCTTGTTCACGATCTCACCGGAGTCGGCATGATGCAGGAGCGCGTCCGCGGGCGGCTTGTTCCGGAGGTGTTTCGCGATCTGGCGAGCGTCGAGGCTCTGTGGCGGAGCGTCGAGAGCGATCCCGCCGCGCTGTCGACTCCCTATCAGCGATTCGACTGGGTCTCGGCCTTCGTCTCGGCGAAGCTCGGCTGCACCCCAGAGGAACAGGACGCCTCCCTACGGGTCATCGTGCTGCGCGATCCCGGCGGACGGCCCCGCGTGATCCTGCCGCTCCAGGTCGCGCGCGAACGCGGGGTCCGCGTGGCGCGGGTGATCGGCTGCAAGCACGCGAACTATCACATGCCGATGTTCGCCTCCCGCGAGGCCGCGTCCATGCGCGCCGAGGATCTCGTCGAGCTCCTGCGCCGGGTCGGGCGCGAGGCCGGTATCGACGTCTATCTCCTCGGGCATCAGCCGCGCTTCTGGGACGGCGCGGCCAATCCCTTGAGCCTCCATGCCGCGCCGGCCGTCAGCGACGCCTATGGCCTGATCCTCGGCCCCGACGCGGAGACCACCGCCAAGCGCGTCTTCAGCGCCGACGCGCGCAAGAAGATGCGCTCGAAGGAGAAGAAGCTGATCGAGGCCTTCGGCCCGGTGGAGTACCGCGTAGCCTCGAATGCCGATGAGGTGAGGACGTACCTCTCCGCCTTTTTCGCCCAGAAGGCCTCGCGCTTCGCCGCCATGAACATCGCCGACCCCTATGCCGACGAGGGGATACGCCGCTTCATCGCCACCGGCGCCTGCCGGCAGGACGATCCGAACGAGGTGCGGGGCGCGGCGATCGAGGTCGCCGCCCTGGTGTCGTGCAACACCGGGCAGGTCTTCGCGACCTTCGCCGGTGCGGTGAGCGAGACGCGCTACAGCGGCATGATGACCTCCTTCGACCAGACACCCACGGTGGGGCGGTCGAGTCCCGGTGACATCCTGCTGCACCACCTCATCCGCGATCAGACCGAACGGGGCCGCCGCAGCTTCGATCTCGGAGTCGGGGAGGCCCGCTACAAGGCCAATATCTGCGACGAGACGATCCAGCTCGGTGAAGTGACCATCGCCGTCACCCTGCGCGGCCATCTCTTCGCCATTCCAGCCATGGCCACCACCCGGCTCAAGCGCCGGATCAAGCGCAGCCAGCGCCTGGCGCGTCTGGCGAAGGCGGTTCGGAAGGCGCTCCACCGCCCGGCTCGCCACGGCAGCGCCGCCGGCGAGGCGAATCCTTAGAGGCATCGCCCAGGAACCCGGACGCGGCATCGGCGCTGGTCATCCGGGCCGAACCTGCGGCCGCGCGGCAGCAGCCCATCCGCAAGATGTCGGTCTTACGCCGCCGAAAGCCTGAGGCCGCTTCCCGGCTTCCCCCCGGCGGCACCCTCGCTCTCGGTCTGCTCACCGGCGACGAGGATCGTGCCGGCCCCCGCCCGTTCGGCCAGGCCGTGGAGCGAGACGAGTTCGGGATCTTCGGGGGACTTGTCGGACGCGATGACGATGGCGTTCATCCGGCCCGCCATGGCCTCCAGCAGGTCTTGGGCCTCCTGCGACAGGGCCTCGCCGAGGCGATAGACGACCCAGTCGTAGCTCTGGGCCAGGGCGTCCAGGGCGATGGCCAGCGCTTCCGGCTCGTCCGTGAGAATGTTGCAATCGACGAAACCGCGCGGGATGGCGTGGAGCCTGCGCACCGAGGCCACCGATCGGATCACGTCGAGGAAGGCAGCCTCACCCGCAACGAGGTCGGTGAGGCCGGCATCGTCCGACGGTGAGGCCGGGCCGTTGACGTCCACGATCAGAACGCGCCCGCCCGCCGCCAGGGCCTCCGCCAGGATCGCGGCGAGTTGCCGGTCGGCGGCCGTGTCGGTCTCCGCGACCAGGATGCTTCCGCCGTTGCGGCCGATCCGCTCGCGCAGGAGATGGATGAGGGCCTGGAGATCGTAGCTGGAGACGGGCGACCGGCCCGCCTCTTCGGCTGTTTCCTCACGCACCGGAATCGGCGCCAGTTCCGCGGCGGATGCGGGAACGGTGGTCATGGGCACGGCAACGCGGGCGGTCAGCGGCGCTTCGTAGAGGGAGGCGGCGGGACCGCTCCGCGACAGGGACACGGAGGCTTCCGGGAAGGTGAAGGGAGTGGGCTCGGTGGCCCGATCGTCCGGTCCGGTCCGGCGGCGGGTGTCGCCGGGATCGCGGAGAAGATGACGCGCCGCCACCCCGCCGCTGGACAGCAGCATCGCCATCACGAGGGCGAGGGCCACGATGGGCAGCTTCTTCGGGAAGGACGGGACCTGCGGCACCACGGCGCGGGAGACCACGCGGGCATCGGCGGGCGCTGCGCTCTCGGCATCGCGGGCCGAGGCCTCGCGATAGCGCGAGAGATAGGATTCGAGCTGGTCGCGCTGCGCCTTCGCCTCGCGCTCGAGGGCGCGAAGCTGGACCTCGCTGGAATTGCCCTTGGAGACGACTTCGCGCTGCGCGTCGACGGCGGCGTTCAGGCTGTCGACCCGGGCTTCGGCGATGCGGGCGTCGTTCTCCATCGTCCGCACCACCCGGTCGGCGGTGGCCTTGATCTGTGCGTCGAGGTCGCCGATCTGCGCCGTCAGCTCCTTGATGCGGGGATGAGCCGGCATCAGCGTCCGCGATTCGAGGGCGAGCTGCCCGCGCAGGGTGATGCGCTGCTCCACCGTGCGCCGGATGACCTCGTTGTTGGCCACGTCCGGGATTTCGAAGGCGCGGCCGTCCTTGATCATTTCGCGGATGAGCTTGGCCCGGCTCGTGAGATCGGCCTTGACCGTGCGGGCCTGGGACAGCTGGGTCGACAATTCGCTGAGTTGCTGGGTGCCCAGGGGTTGGCTGGTGGTGCCGCCGCCGCCGCTGATCAGGCCATTGCGGGCTCGGAAGGTCTCGACCTTCGCCTCGGCCTCGGAGACGCGGGTGCGCAGGGTGTCGATGTTGCCGCCGAGCCAGGTCGAGGCGTAGCGGGCGGTGTCCACCTTCGCCGATTCCAGGGAAGCGATGTAGAGTTCTGCGATGGTGTTGGCGGCCTTGGCCGCGAGTTCCGGATCGCGCGAGCGGAACTCGACCGTCAGGATGCGGGACTTGCCGGCCGGGTAGACCAGGAGCCGGTCGAAATAGGTCTCCAGCACCCGGTCCTCGGGCGCCCGCTCCATCGGGTTCTTGGTGAGCCCGATCATCATCAGGACGCGCTGGACCGGACCGATGCCGTCGACCTCGGGATCGAATTCGGCATTGCCCACGAGCTTCAGGCGGCGGATCGCCTCCCGGGCGATATCGCGGGACATCACCACTTGGACCTGGCTCGCCACCGCCTGTTCGTCGATGGCCAGGGGCTGTTCGCCGCGTTCCTGGGCGGTGCGGGCGAAGCTCGCGTCGCGGCTCTCCAGCAGGATCTTGGCCTCGCCGGTGTAGCGGGGCGGAACGACCTGCACGAAAACGATGGCCCCGATTCCCGCCGCCACGGTGGGAAGGACGATCCAGCGCCAGGACCGCGCCAGGACTCCGAACAGCTGGGACAAGCCGAGCCCCTCGTCACGCTGGGGGATCGGCTCGATCGTGGAAACGGGCTGCTGCGAGCGAGGCATGAGAGGATCTTTACGCAAAGCAGGACGCCGCATCGGGCGCCTCCCGGAAGACTAGAACTCGTTAAGATTGATCGTCGGTTAAGATCGGCCACAACGCATCGCATTCCCTCCGCGATATCAGTTTTTGTTAACCATATGATCCTACAAATAGAGGCAGAAACTTGCTCTTAGCGGCTTGGATGATGAACCGGCGCTCCCTTCTCCTCGCTCTCACCTCCACTCTGGCACTGGGCGGATGCCTGCGTCCCGACTTCCGGACCGCGCAGCTCGACGCCACCGCCACCGGATCGATCGGCGGGCGCTATACGCTCGCCACCGGCGACCGGCTGCGCGTCATCGTCTTCGGCCAGGACAACCTGTCCAACATCTATGCGATCGACGGATCCGGCGGCATCGCCATGCCGCTCATCGGTCTCGTGAAGGTGGGAGGGCAATCGACGGCCCAGGCCGCACGGACCATCGAGGCCAAGCTCGCGGCGGGCTTCGTGCGCGAGCCGCATGTCACCGTGGAGGTGGATGCCTATCGTCCGTTCTACATCCTCGGCGAGGTCACGACCTCGGGGCAATATCCCTACGTCAACGGCATGGCCGTCGAGACGGCGGTGGCGATCGCGGCGGGCTTCGGACCGCGGGCGGCCCGCGACTACGCCGTCCTCACCCGCGAGGGGCCGAACGGCCTCGTCTCGGGCATCGTCCCGATGACCTATCTGGTGAGGCCCGGCGACACGATCGTCATCAAGGAGCGCTTCTTCTGAGGACGTCTCGTCTTCGATACGTCGTCGATCGACGAAGGCCCTGATCCATCGGATCCGGGCCTTCGTCGTTTCTTGCCCGGTCAGACGATGTCGAGATAATTCATGCTCGCAGCGCTGGCGGCATTGTTAATCACGACCACCGTGTCGAACATGTGGTCGGCGTTCTGGTCGGAAAGCAGGTAACCCGTCTTCGACGAGGCGTTGTAGAGGAACAGGTGCGTCATGTCGTCGTTCTTCAGGACGCCGTCATAGCGCGCATACGCCATCTCGGCGGAGGTAGCCGCGGTCCTGGTCTCGAAATAGTTGTCTCGCGTGCCGGCATATTTGAGGTCGATGCTGTCGTAGGTCGAATTCCAGTCCAGGATCGTATCCGAGCGTGAGATCGCGCCCGGGGTTTTGTCCAGTGTGAAGACGAACGTGTCGAGTCCCTTGCCACCGCCGCCGGACAGGAGGTCCTTGTCGGCGCCGCCATTCAGGATATCGGATCCTGCCCCACCCAGAAGATAGTCCGTTCCCTTGCCGCTGGTGAGAACGTCATCGCCATCCTGCCCCAGGAGCGTGTCGTTGCCGGAGCCGGCATCCAGCTTGTCATTGCCGTTCCCGCCTTCAAGCCGGTCGTTTCCATAACGCCCCATAAGCTTGTCGTTGCCGCCATAGAGTTTATCGTTGCCGACATAGTCGCTGTCGGAACCGTTTCCGCCGTCGAGGCTGTCGTCTCCCCCGCCCCCATAAAGCCTGTCGTTGCCGTCATACCCGATCAGGGAGTCGTTCCCGTTCGAGCCTGTGATCAAATCTTTTCCACCAAAGATCAGCTCTCGGTTTTCTTCGACGGAATTGAGCAATATATCAGAAAAAAATCGACACTCAGGCCTGTGATTTTATAGCCCCCGCTGACATATTCGTCATAATATTCGCAATCCCCCCGTTTCTTCATCATAATATTCTTTATAGTCAATAAAATATGCCGTATACTATATTTGAGCGACCAACCCTTTAGCGATAAAACCGCCCTCGTCGTAAGTAAAGTTTGAACAATAGTACTCAATTAAATCACCCCCTTCGAATTACTCATATCCGATGCTCAGATAACTATCTTCATAGTAAAGATATTCATAAAAATAATACTCGCCTGTACCGTAGATGCCCTCCATATTAAGGGTACCGTATGCGTTGAGCTCTGCCATGTGGGGTTCTCTCTGTCATGGGCTCATCGATCAATGGGCGAAGGCGGGGCCGATCCCGATTGCCGATTGTGGGGGCAATGATCGAGAAGACAGGACGACCCCGCCAAACGAGGAACGGGGGCACCGGATCGATGCCCCCGTTCTTCCGTGTCGCGTTCGGCGCTTACAGGATGAAGTCACCCGCATCGATGGCGGGCCGTCCGGCAATTCTGATCTCGAACTCGGCGGAGGCGTCCTTGTCGACGCTGCCTTCGATCACCGTATAGATGCCGTCACGGGACAAGCGGACCTGACCTGCACCGGTGAACCGCGCACCCTCGATATAGGTGAATGTCTCATTCGTCGTCGTCGAGGAAGCTACGGCGTCAATGATCGACAGATCGATCAGGTCACCGTCTGCAACGCGGAAATCGAGGATGGTATCGCTGGAAAAACCGCTGGAGGTCGCGCGATCGAAGACGAAGCTATCCGCACCTCCGCCACCTAAGAGGGTGTCCTCGCCGAGATTGCCGAACAGCCTGTCGGCGCCGTCGCCACCGCGCAGGATGTCGCTGCCGCCACCGCCATAGAGCGTGTCGTCGCCGGCACCGCCGTAGAGCAGATCGCTTCCGCCATCCGCCTCGGTGACGGCCTTGGTCGTGGCGCCTCCGTAAAGGATGTCACTCCCCTCTTCGCCGAACAGGCGATCGCCACCCTCTCCACCCTTGAGGGTATCGTTGCCGCCGCCGCCGAAGAGATCATCCGTGCTCGTCTTGCCCGTGACGCTGTTGTTCGCGGTCGATGCATTGAACACGAACGAGCTCACATCGAGTTCGTCGGGGGAAGCTCCGGCGATCACGAGGCGCTGGGCATATCCGTTGCTCGTGATCTCGATGACGGCATTGCCGTCCTCGTCGATGCTGAGGATCTCATCGAGCGCCTCGATCGACCCGATGCCGAAGGCCGACAGGTCGATCCGGTCGCCATGGGCCGTATTGGTCTCGCTATCGAAGCTCGGCGCCTCGAAGTCGAAGATCGTGTCGGTCTCCGATGCCGTCAGCTTCCGCATGACGAAGGTGTCATCGCCGGCGCCGCCATAGAGGGAGTCGTCGCCGTTCTGGCCGAAGAGCTTGTCGGCGCCGTCGCCGCCACGCAGGACGTCGTTGCCCCCGCCCCCATAGAGCGAGTCGTCGCCTGTGCCGCCGATGAGGATGTCGTCGCCGTCATAGAGTGACTTGTCCGCGACTGTCGTCCCGACGCCGCCCTGCAGGATGTCGTTGCCATCCTCACCATAGAGCCGGTCGTTGGCGTCGCCACCGGTCAGCGTATCGTTGCCGAGGGCACCGAACAGGTCGTCGTCATAATCCGATCCAGTGATGCGCTCGCTCTGGACCACAAGATCGAAGACGAAGTTGCTTGCCCCGAGTGTAGACCGATCGACGTTGGCCAGGATCAGGTCGGTGGAGATGCCGTCGCCTTCGATGGACAGCACGGTGTCGCCATCGGAATTGACGCTGAGAAGATCGTTGACCGTCGCCATCGACGAGATGTTGAACGCACGTAGGTCGATCTTGTCGCTCGCCACGTCGAAATCCCGGACGATATCGGTCTCGCCGTATTCGTGTGGCGCATAGACGACGGTATCAGAACCGGAACCGGTAACGAGCTTGTCGTCGTCGCTGCCGCCATCGAGGACGTCGTCACCGGAACCGCCGTTTAGACGATCGTAACCACCATTCCCGAAGAGCCGGTCATTCCCGACGCCACCGACCAGAAGATCGGCGGAATACGCTTCCGTGGCCTCGTCGGCATCGCCGATCAGCGTGTCGTTGCCGGCCTCGCCGAACAAGCGGTCGCTGCCCTCCAGGCCCGTCAGCGTGTCGTTGCCGAGCCCGCCGAACAGATCGTCGCTCGATGAGGTTCCGTCCAGGACATCGTCGGCCGCGACGTTTGACAGCACGAAGTTCGAGGCGCTGAGCCGGAAGGGAGCGACTCCGAGGAACGTCGTCTGCTCCACGTAGGAACCGAATGTGTACGACAGCGTCGCATCGCCACTACCGGTGGATGTCAGCAGGTGCCGAATCGTATCGAACGACGAGATATTCAGCGACGACACATCGATACGGTCGAATGCCCGCGAGAAATCGAGCACCGTGTCGTAATTGGAGTAATAAGACTCCCCATCCGCAAAACGCTCGATGACGACGACGTCATTTCCGTCACCAGTCAAGAGAGTGTCGCCACCGTCGCCGCCGGTGAGCCTGTCATTGCCCGTTCCACCGACAAGCAGGTCGTCGCCTACGCCCCCGAATAGCTTGTCATCGCCGGCCCCTCCATCGAGATAGTCGTCACCGTCATCATCATCCTCCGGAGCAACGATGACAGATGTTCCTCCGTAGATGGTGTCATTGCCACCATTCCCATAGATTTCGTCCCCATAGCCGAAACCTTTTATGACATCTGCCGATGAAGAACCATTCAACAGATCAGAATATTGAGTTCCGTTTATCGAAGACATAGGGTTAACCGATCCAATTAAATACAGAATTAAAACATCAATATAACCATATCCGCTGATAAACTAAATACGAATCGGGTATATTGCTTGTCAAAATGTCTATGAAGCGGCCCAAATATTGGCAACCCCCATTTGAGGTAGGAAGCCGCAATAAACGGAGAACTCAGTATTTCTCGCGAGGTGTCCGGCGGTCGAGGTGAGGCCAAGCAGCGGGCGGGGTGGGCCCACCGGCCTGCGGCAAGACGGCACGTATCGGGTGTTCCTATTGCCCCAGCGGGCTTCTCCATGCCTAGGCCAGCGCAGGGCTTCGGCGACGGTGCGTTAGGGGCTGCCTAACCGAACGGAAGGTTTCAGGGCGTTCGCCGGCCCGAATCGAGGCCAAGGCGGATGGCCCTTAACGATCGCACCATCTCTGGGGACCAGTGTCCGTCGACATCGTACCGCCATTCGGCTGGAATGGTCGTCGCGTGGAGCTTGTCCGTCGTGAGTGCGTCCGCCTCCGTTCTGCCCGTCAGCCCCGCCAGCAGCGCGGGCGAGGCCGTCCATCGCATCCTGCACGTGTTCCGTGCGCCGGTGGGAGGGCTGTTCCGCCACGTCTGCGACCTGATCAGGATCCAGTCCGCCGCCGGGCACGAAATCGGGCTCGTCTGCGATGCGTCCACCGGCGGCGAGCGTGCGGTCCAGGCTCTGAACGAGCTCCTGCCCCATCTCGCGCTCGGCATCGTCCGGGTTCCCATGCGGCGCAACCCGCATCTTTCGGACATCGGGGTGGTCCGGGCGGTCGCGAGGCGGGCCGCGGAGATCCGCGCCACGATCCTGCACGGACATGGCGCCAAGGGTGGCGCCTATGCGCGCATCGCCCGCCTGCCAGCGGGCGTAGCCTCGCCGATCAGGGCCTATACCCCCCATGGCGGCAGCTACAATTACAAGCCCGGCACGCTGCGCCACCGCCTGTATATGGGGGTCGAGCGCCTGCTCGCGACGCGGACCGACGTGTTCCTGTTCGAGAGCGAATATGTCGCCGGTCGGCATGGCCGCTTCGTGGGGAGCAGACCCCATACCGTGCGGATCGTCCATAACGGCATCGACGAGGTGGAGTTCGCACCGGTCCTGCACCGGGCGGACGCCTACGACCTCCTCTATATCGGCGAGTTGCGCGAGGCGAAGGGCATCCCGGTCCTGCTCGACACCCTGGTGGCGCTCCGCGCCGAGGGGCGCCCCACCCGCCTGCTGATGGTCGGTTCCGGCCCGGATGAAGACCAGCTCGTGGAGCGGGCCCGGAAGCTCGGCCTATCGGGCGCGGTGGCGTTCGAGCCGCCCCAGCCGATCCGGATCGCCCTGGCGAAGGGACGGATCATGGTAGTCCCGTCGCTCGCCGAATCCCTGCCCTACGTGGTGCTGGAAGCCGCCGCCGCGCAGCAGCCCCTCGTCTCCACCAATGTCGGCGGCATCCCGGAAATCTTCGGAACGGCGGCAACGGATCTCGTCAGACCCGGGGATCCCGTTGCCCTCAAGAACGCCATTGTCCGCCTGCTCGACGAAGACACCGCCGAGGGCGCCGCCCGAGCCCGAGCTCTCAGTGACTCGGTGCGGGCACGCTTCTCCATGCGGCGGATGGGGGCGGATGTCCTGTCGGGCTACGCCGCCGCCCTGCTGCGGCGAGATAAATCGATGCACGAAGCATCGCCGCCTGCGATGAAGGAACCGCCACAGTGACGCTGACTTGCTCTTCGCCATGCTTTGGCGGCCAGAACCTCGTTAAACGTTCCGTGATGTCGGTCTGGCATCCTCTTCTATCGCATCGGCGGAAAGCTTGAACGAGAGCAAACGATGAGCGCCTTCGACGTTCGCGATCTTCTGAAGGCGGCGGGGCAACCCAGCCAGCCCAAAGCGGGAGATGCGTCCCAGTATGGCCCTGCCCCGTCGACCATTCCCCCCGCCGAAATCGGGGCGCCGCGCGATCATGGCGGCGTGCTGTCTCCCGTCGTGCTGTCGGGCAGCGTTCGGCTGGCGGATCTGCTCCTCATCGCCCTCTTCGGCTTTGCCGTGCATCGCGTTCAGATCGGCGGCACGGTCGGCCTGGGGTGGAGCTATTCCACGGCGATCCTGGCCGTGGCCGTGCTGGCGGTCGCGTCGTTCCAGATCTTCGGCAGTTACCGGATCGCCGCCTTCCGGACCTTCTTCAAACCGGCCTTGCGCCTGACCGCCGCCTGGTCGCTGACCTTCCTCGTCGTCGCCACGGCGATGGTCTTCGCCAAGGTCGCGGACCATTATTCCCGGATCTGGCTCGCGACGTTCTACGGCCTGGGGCTCGTCCTGCTCCTCGCAGGACGCTTCGCCCTCCTCCGCTTCGTCACGGCCCGCATGCTGCGCGGGCAGTTCGACAGGCGCACGGCCATCGTCGGCGGCGGTCCGCTGGCGGAAGAGCTCATCCGCTCCCTCGAGGCGGAAACCGAATCCGGCATCCGCATCGTCGGCGTCTTCGACGATCGGGGGGACAACCGGTCCTCCTCGGTCGTCGCCGGCTACCCGAAGCTCGGCACGGTGAGCGACCTCGTGGATTACGCGCGCTCGACCCGCCTCGACCTCGTGATCTTCACGCTTCCGATCGCGGCCGAGGATCGGCTGCTCCAGATGCTGGCCAAGCTCTGGGTCCTGCCCATCGACATCCGCCTCTCCGCCAAGGCGACGAAGCTCAAGCTGCGCCCGAGGGCCTATTCCTATCTTGGCTCCGTCCCGGTCCTCGACGTGTTCGACAAGCCGATGGCCGATTGGGACATCGTCACCAAGGCCATCTTCGATCGCGTCGTCGGCGCAGCCATGCTGGTCGTGCTGGCGCCGGTCATGCTCGGTCTGGCGTTCGCCGTCCGCGTCACCTCGCCGGGTCCGATCCTGTTCCGGCAGAAGCGTCTCGGCTTCAACAACGAGACGATCGAGGTCTACAAGTTCAGGTCGATGTATGCCGACCAGTCCGATTTCACCGCGTCGAAGCAGGTGACGCGCGGCGACCCTCGGGTCACGCCCCTCGGCCGCTTCATCCGCAGGACGTCGCTGGACGAGTTGCCGCAGCTGTTCAACGTCCTGAAGGGGGAACTGTCCCTGGTCGGGCCGCGCCCCCATGCGGTTCAGGCCAAGACCAGCACCACCCTCTACGACCAAGTGGTCGATGGGTATTTCGCCCGCCACAAGGTCAAGCCCGGCATCACCGGCTGGGCCCAGATCAACGGCTGGCGCGGCGAGACCGACACGGACGAGAAGATCCAGCGCCGCGTCGACCACGATCTCTACTACATCGAGAATTGGTCCATCCTGTTCGACGTGCAGATCATGCTGGCGACGCCTCTGTCCCTTGTCACCACCAAGAACGCCTATTGAACCCAGCCTCACCGCCCCTGACACATAGGTCAGGGGCAGTGAGGTCCGATGTGGGACCCAACCACGAAAGAGGCCGCCCCTCGCATCGCGAAGGGCGGCCTCTTTCCGTTCCTGCGCCGAAAGCCGGCGTGATCGGGCCTTCTGCTACGGCAGCGAGCCTGCCGCCTTCTTGGCCTCGGTCATCGTGTTCTCGCAGCCCTTGGCATCGCCGGCCGCTTCCTGCTTGCGCGCCTGCTCGATCAGGTGACGGGCGTGGTCGATGCTCTTGGCATTGGGAGTGGTCGAGGCGTCGGTGGGCTTTCCGCCGGGAGGCGCGTCGAGGCCCATCGACGGGTTGGTGGCGACCTTGCCGTCGGCCGAGGCGGTGCCGGTGACCGACACGGCGCCGGAACTGTTGAGGCGACGCTCGATCGTGGCGATCTGGTCGGAACAGGCCGAGGCGAAGGCCGGACCCGCAATGGCGGTGAAGACGAGGGCGGGCGCGAGGATGCGGATCAGCGGCGAGGCCGTAGTCGGCGAATGCGCCTTGGTCGAGGACGTCCTGGTCTCGCTGGGGGCCTTGGTCATGCGATGCTTTCCGATGATGTCGAACATGGCACGCCAACGCTCGAATCACCCCGCATGTTGCTGCGACATCGTCGAGCCGGGGCCGATCATCCCCTGACGGGACACTCCGCCGCACATGGTTATCGACAAAAAAGGCCACCGCTCCGTCTCCGGAGCGGTGGCCCAACGTAGGGGCTTGAGGGCGCCTACCAGAAGATGCGCATTCCGCCATAGGCCGCGATCGGCGCGCCGGGTGCCAGGCTTCGGTTGGAGCTGGCATTGGGCAGGGCCAGGATCGGAACCTCGCCGACCGGCGAGAAGGTGCCGAAGGTCGCGTAATTCGCGTTCAGCGCGTTCTCGACATAGCCGTAGACCTCCAGATTCTCGCTCACCCGGTAGCTCGTGTTGAACCCGATGACCGCGTAGTTGCCGGTGGTCTTGTTGAGGCTCGATTCGTCGCCGACGAGGAACTTGCCGGTGGCGACGCGGGCGAGCACGCCGACCTTCCATTCCGGCGTGACCATGTACTGGACACCGATCTTGACCTGATGCGGCGCGACGCCGGGAAGCTTGTCGCCGCGTCTCACGAAGATCTGGTTGGCTTCCGAATTGTCCGGCTGGGCCGGGTTCGGGGTGGCGAACGGGTTGCCGCCGGAGGCCAGGGTCAGCGGCGACTGGAAGGTTGCGTCGACGAAGGCGTAATCGACGAAGGCGTTCCAGACCGGGGTGGTGATGGTGAGACTCGCCTCGACGCCCTGGCGGCGGGTGGAACCGACATTCTGGAAATAGGCGCGGCCGATGGTGATGTCGGACGGCACGAAGGTGATGTCATCCTCGTTGCGGGCGCGGAAGACGCCGGCCTTCCAGCTCAGCACCCCAAGCTCGATCGGCGAGGGCAGCTTGCCGCGGAAACCCGCCTCGACCGTGCGCGAGATGACCTGCTTCAAGGGCGGATCGCCGACGAAGAAGTTGGTGAGCGAGCACGGGGCGAGCGGATCGGCGCAGGAGAGCTCGGCCGGGGTGGGCGCGCGGTTCGCCTCGACATACCCGCCATAGACGGTGAGGAAGTCGGGCACGATCTTGTAGCTCGCGCCGATGCCTGGGTTGAACCGCTGGAAGTAGTGGTTGCCGTTCAGCGCCGTGCCGAGCTGATCTTCCAGCACGATCTTGGCCATGTTGAAGCGGCCCTGCAGCGTCAGGGTCAGGCGGTCGGTCAGGTCCGTGTTGTTCGACAGGAAGATGCCGCCGTAATCGTTGCTCGACTTCACGCTCACCGGGGTGATCGAGTTGTCGTCGCTGCGCACGACAACGCCGGGCCCGTAGAAGCCGCGGTCGAAGGTCAGGCCGCCAACGGCATTGTCGGCGGTGAAGGCCGTGCGACCGCCATCGTACGAACCGCCGAGGACGAAGCGGTTGGGCAGGCCGAACAGCGTCTCACGCACGGTGGTCTGGACCGAGACACCGAAATTCTCGGTGTTGGTCCGGGTGGAATTGAGGAAGGCGTAGGGGCCGCCTTCGTCGAACCGCTCGGCGAAGGCCGGAAGCCGGGCGAAGTTCGCCGTGCGGATGCTGCTCGCCTGGACGCGGCGGTTCAACCGGTCGCGCAGGAAGAACTGTTCCTCGTTGGCGCCTTCCGAGCAGAGGAATCGCTCGTTCTCCTCGCAGCGCTCCACCTCGGCGGCGTCGCCATTGGCGGTGTTCTGCTCGAAGCGGCCGTAATAGGCGTTGCCGGAGAGGGTGACCGTGGGCGAGATGTCGTAGTTGCCCGAGATCCCGATCCGCCCGAAGGCGTTCAGCGTCTTGTCCGGATAGGTGAAGACTTCGCTGCGACGGAAATCGAGCAGGTCGACCGGCAGGGTACCGTTGCCGGTCAGGCTGTTGACCGCGCCCATGAAGTTGAGGTGGAACTCACCCTTCTCCGCCTGCACGCCGAGATCGCCGTAGAACTGGCGCAGACGCGAGGGCGAGTGCTTGCGCCATCCGTTCTCGGACAGCGCGGTGCCGGCGATGTAGAGGCCGACATTGTCCGAGCGCTGCCCGTGCTGGAACGAGCCGCCGAAGCGCCCGAACGAGCCGCCCGAGAGGTTCAATTCGGTGCCCTGATAGGTGAAGCCGTTCTTGAGCTGCACGCTCAGGGCGCCGCCGAGGGCGTTGAGGCCGTAGGCCGGGTTCGAGCCTTCGAGCTCGATGCGGTCGACGGCGATGTCGGGGATGAGGTCCCACTGCACGGTGTCGCCGAACGAGGTATTGAAGCGGTTGCCGTTCACGTAGACGGCGACGCCCTGCGGGCTTCCGCCCAGCGGCGAGGCTTCGAAGCCGCGATAGGTGATGGTCGGCTGGAAGGGGTTGCCCTGTGCGTTGTTGATGCTGATCGAGCCGATCCGCTCGTCGAGGGCGCGCAGCACACTCGGAGTGCCGACCCGGTTCACGTCAGCAGATGTCAGGACGCTGGTGTTCTGTGGAAGCTTGTCACGCTCCTGGCCGAGCAGGACGCCCTGGGCGCTGCGCACGCTCGCCGATGGGGTGGTGGCGACGACATCGAGCTCCTGCAGCGTCACGGCCTGCTGGCCGCCGACGATCGTGCCCTGCGCGTAGGCGACGCCCGGCAGCAGCGCTACCGAAACGAGGAGGCTGCTCCGCAGCGTCCGCTTCTTCATGTCCCAAGACCCTTCGGTTTCCACAGCGTGGCCGGTTTTCCCGGCTCGTTGATCAATGTTGCGGAGCGTATCGGGCTTGGACAATCCGGTGACGAGGGGTTTCACCGATTCTCATAAGGGTCTTACGGAGATGGTGTCTTCGCGTGACCTCCGCGCAACATAATTCACCTGAGAATTCAGAGGCTTCGGGACCAATAGGAACGACAAACGGGATCATTCGGCAATCTACGGTGCCGGAATGTTTTCGGTGAATTCTTGGATTGAGCAGGCCCCTCGAACGTGGCGGCCTCACGTCAGGCCGGACGAATCGAACGTGGTGGGACCCGCCCGGCCGCATGGATCGAAGACCGGGCCTGCGTGAACGTGACCCATGGGTCGGGCTTACGGAGAACCTCGTAGAAGACATGAAAAAGGCCCGCCGGGAGATTCGGCGGGCCTGACGAGGATGCGGGTTTGCGGGCGTCGAGGCCGTCGGGTCAGAGGCGCGCCTGGATCTTGCGGGCGACCTCGCCGAGCCGCTGTTCCAGCAGGGTCGGCACTTCACAGACATAATTGAGGGATTGGCTGCGCTCCTGGAAGATGCGCCGATCCCAGGCGAATTTCGTCTCCAGTTCCGAGGCCTCCTTGGGCATCTCGCGGGCGTCGTTGGCGCTCGGGCCGTCCTTCACCGCGCTGATCTGGTCGGCCTCCTGGCGGATGCGCTCGGCCATGCGCCGCTGTCCCTGGGCATAGCGCGCGATGCCGCCGATGACCCGGCTGCGCTCATTGTTGACGACCTCGAACACCCCGGCGAAGACCCGCGTCAGGCGCTTGGCCTTCTCGTCTCCGGCCTTGGCGACGAACTCGTCGAGCAGCGGATCGACCTCGCTCAGGTCGGTGCGGCGCGAGGCGATCTTCTGGGCGAGCGAGGCCGCCTCGTAATCGTCGCCCCACGGGCCGGCGGCCTCCAGATCCGGCCCCGTCCAGACGGTGCCGGGACTCAGGGTCGAGACCTTGCGCTGGACGCAAGGCCAGTCCGGGTCCGCCTTGGGCTGGGCGAGGGCCGGCCCACAGAGGAAAGCGCCGGCCGCCATGGCCAGCACGAATGTCCGCGAAAGAATCATGAATTGTCTCCGGCCGGTCCGCCGCGCCGGGCCATGATGCCGCGACCGGGATCGTAGGCGATGACGGCGAGGGTGAAGAAGGCGATGGTCGTGCCCAGGACGACGGCGCAGGCCACGGGTTCGAACTGCCCGTAGAGGGCGAAGCGCACGAGCTGGACGGCATGGGTGAAGGGATTGGCCATGCAGATCAGGTAGAGCGTCTCGCTCGATTCGCGGATGCGCCAGAGCGGGTAGAGGGCCGATGAAGCAAAGAACATCGGGAAGATCACGAAGTTCATCACGCTGGCGAAATTCTCGAGCTGCTTGACCATCGAGGACAGGAGCAGACCGATGGCGCCGAGCATCAACCCCGAGGCGATGAAGGCCGGCAGCGCCGCCACGTAACCGATGGCCGGGATGTCGAGCTCCCAGAACCAGGCGATGGCGAGGAAGGCATAGGCCTGGACCACCGAGACGGTGACGCCGGCGATCAGCTTGGCCAGCAGCAGCAGCCAGCGCGGATAGGGGCTCGTCAGCAGCACCTTCATCGAGCCGACCTCGCGGTCGTAGACCATGGAGAGCGAGGATTGCATGCCGTTGAACAGCTGGATCATCACGGCCAGCCCCGGCACCACGTAGACCTCGTAGAGGACGTAGGTCTGGTAGGGCGGCTCGATCGAGACCCCGAGCGTGTTGCGGAAGCCCGCCGCGAAGATGAACAGCCAGACCAGCGGCCGCACGAGCGCGGAGAAGAACCGCTCCTTCTGGTTGAAGAACCGCAGAAGCTCGCGACGGACGATGCCGCCCAAGCAAATCAGGTAGCCGACCGCGTCGAGGCGGCCGAGATGGGGCACCGGTTTTTCGGTGACGTTCGCAGCCGTCGAAACGGTGGTGGCGACGGTCTTCGTCATGCGGCCTGCCTCGGCGGTTCGGCGACGAGGCGCCGGAAGGCGGCTTCCAAAGTCTCGTCGCCTTCAGCGATGGACGCGGCCGTCCCCCGCGCGACGATGCGGCCCTTGTGAAGGACGACCGCGTCGTCGGCCCCGTCGATCTCCTCGAAGATATGGGTCGCCCAGAGGACCGACAGTCCCTCTTCCCGCACCAGGGCGCGGACGATGGCGACGATGTCGGCACGCGATTCGAGATCGAGCCCCACGGTGGGCTCGTCGAGGAGGAGGAGTTTCGGCTCATGCACCAGGGAGCGGGCGATTTCGATGCGCCGCGACTGGCCGCCGGAGAGGGTGCGCACCTTGTCGTCGCGCCGGTCGCTCAGGCCCACGCGGGCGAGCAGCGCCGCGATGCGGGCCTTCGCGGCCCGGCGCACGATGCCATGCAGGCTGGCATGGTAGAGGAGGTTCTGTTCGACGGTGAGGTCGGTATCGAGGGTCCGGGCCTGGAACACCACGCCGAGGCGGGCGAGCGCCCGGGACGGCTCGCGGTCGAGGCCGTGGCCGAAGATCGAGACCCGTCCGTCCTGGTTGGCGTAGAGCCGGGTGATCACCGAGAACAGGGTGGTCTTGCCGGCGCCGTTGGGGCCGAGCAGGGCCATGAACCGGCCCCGCTCCACCCGGATCGAGACGTCGGACAGGGCCGCGCGCGCGCCGAAGCGATGGCTCACGCCGGCCACGTCGAGGGCCGCACTCTCCCCTGCCCCGTCGCTCACGGCTTCATCGCCCGCTTGGCGTCACCGACGGCATCGAGGCATTCGTCGAACTCGCCCTCGCCCTGCTCGCGCTCGGCCACGCGGAGCGCCTTCTTGAGCTTCGGCGCCGCCGCCTCGGACGGCCCCTTGGCGAGGGCGTCCTTGATCATGGCGATGCCCTCGGCACAGGCGGCCTTGTCGTCGGCGAGCACCGGGCCGGCGGCGAAGAGGAGCGCGAATGTGGGGATGAGGAGACGCATGCGGAGGCCCTGCCTTACTTGACGATGAATTTGCCGGTCATGCCCTTGGATTCGAGTCCATGGATCGACCAGGGATATTCGCCCGGCTTGATCGTCACGAACTCGATGGCGATCTCGCCCGGATCGTCGAATTCGAGGTGGTCCGGTGGGCCGCTGCCGTGGATCTCGAGATGCTGGATCACGATCTGGTTGAACCAGATGTTGCGGAAGAATTCGGTGGCGTAGAACTTATATTCCTGCCGGCCCTTGGCGACGATGCGCAGGCGATAGGCCTTGCCGGATTCGAGTTCGATCTCCCGGTTCTCGACCACGAAATCGTTGCCCTCCTCATTGCCGAGGACGAGATCCGGCAGGGTGGAGCGCTTCTTCGTGAGATCGAGGGCCGAGGCCGGCCCGGTGGCGAGCAGGGCCGCCAGGGCGAGGGTGATCGTCCGCATCGTCCTCGTCATGTGATCGTCCTCCCGTTGGCCGCCTTGAGGCGGTCCGTCCTTCGGCATATCCGCGCGTCCCTCCTCCCCCTTGTGGGGAGGGGAAGTGCACCTCAATTCGGCGACACCGTCACCCCCCAGGGCAGCAATCCCACCGGGATGCTCTTGATCACCTTGTCCGCCTCCACATCCACCACCGAGACGTCGTTGGAGGAGCCGTTGGTGGAGAACAGAAACTTCTGGTCCGGGGTGAAGGCGAGCTGCCAGACCCGCTGTCCCACGGGCAGGTACTTCTGAACCTCGTAGGTCTTGGCGTCGATCACCGCGATGCGGTTGGCGGGGCCGAGCGCTGCGAAGGCCTTGGTCCCGTCCTTGGTGATGCGGATACCCACGGGCTGGATCGCCTCGTCGTTCACGCCCGGGATCTTGAAGGTGATCTTCTTGATGACCCGCCGCGCGGCGACGTCGATGATGCTGATCGTGCCGCCGACCTCGGCCGAGACCCAGAGGAACTTCCCGTCCGAGGTGAATTCGGCGAAGCGCGGCCGCGCATCCACCAGCACGTTATCGATCACCTGGAACGTGGTGGTGTCGATGAAATGCGCCATGTTGGTGGTCTCGGAGGTGTTCACCAGGATCTTGCCGTCCGGCGACAGACCCATTCCCTCCGGCTCCACACCGACGGGCACCTCGGCCAGGACCTTGTTCTTCTCGATGTCGATGACCGTGACCTGGCTGTCATCCTCGTTGGCGACGTAGAGCGGGTTGCCGCCGGGGCCGAGGATGAACTGCTCCGGATCGGGTCCGGAGCGGAGCGAGCGCACCACCTTGCCGGTGGCGGTGTCGAGCACGTCGATGCGGTCGTCGTCGCTGGCGCAGACGAACAGCTCCTTGCCGTCCTTGCTCGTCGTCACCCCGCGCGGGCGCCGACCGACCTTCCAGGTTCCGGTCACGGCCATCGTCGCCGTGTCGATGACGCTGACGGTGTTGCCCTTCTCGTTGGTCACGTAGACCGTGTAGGCCTGCGCGGTGGCGGTCAGAGCCATCGTCGCACCGACGAGGGCGGCCACACACACGCCTGCCTTGAAGCCGAGGCTCATTCCGTCTTCTCCCTGGGCATCGCTTCTTTGCGCGATTGACAGTGATTATAGTGCAGTTTGTCCTGACGGGGAGCGCATGCCTGCACGCGGAACGCAAGCGCGTTGCCGCAGGACGGGCGCGAAAATTCGCAGATCCCCGAACATTCGCGGACCGTCAGAATTGACACGCCGTCTCGGGAAGGTCGACACCGAGGGTATCGAGTGGCGTGCGCTGATGGGTGAACCCCTGTTCGGGCGCCACGGTCACCATGGCCTTGGGCTGCACCACGATGATCGGCTGGCGCAGCTGATGGTCCCAGGGACGGTAGGTCAGCGAGACGCCCTTGTAGGCGGGCAGGCTGAAGGCCGGGTCGGCGAAGTAGGGTGCGAGCACGGCCGGATCGGCGGTCTTCTTCTGCGTCGCCGCCTCCCCCACCGAGCGCACGGCCGCCCAGACCTGGTAATCGAGGGGCCGCATCAGCCGGCCGGCGAGACGCCGGAAGCGGTTCTGCGCCTGCGCCGCCCCCCAGGTCTCCAGAGTCGGGTGCCAGGTGGCCGCGATGAGCCCCTGCGTTCCCGCGACCGGCCGGGGGTCCACCGTGCGGAAAGGGACGTAGTCGCCCCAATCATTGGCCTCGTCGGCGACGATGGCGAGGTCGTAATCGACGCCTCGGGTGAAGACCATCGCCTCGGAGCGGGTCGGCGTGTCGCCCCGCGCCTTGGCGAGAGGGCCGAAGGTCCAGGGCTTCTCGGCGGTGATCTTCAGGGAGAACTTCTTGGCCGAGGCCCGGAACGCGTCGGCATAGAGCTTGTCGTTGTCGTTGGGGCCGACAATTAGGAACATCTTGCGCCAGCGCATCAGCGTGAAGAATTGCGCCAGCGCGTCGGTCTGCATCGCCCGGCTGGGGATCACGTGGAAGACGTTTTTGCGGCACTCGGCGCCGCGCAGGCGGTCGTCGGGCGCGGCGGTGTTGAACACGGTCACGCCCTCCCCTTTGACCGCGTCGGCGACCGCCAGAACCTCGTCGGCCGGCAGCGCCAGGACGAGATAACGGATCCCCTTGCCAACGAGATCGCGGGCGGCGTCGACGGCGCTTTTCCCTTCCGCGAGGGCGACCTCGTCGAGTGCGTAGGTCTGCTTGGTGAAGCGGCCGGTCGTGTTGTTGTCCTTCACCGCCATGCGGGCGCCGGCGACGCCCTCATCCTCCGGCGCGGCCTCGGCATCGTAAGAGGACGGCGCGATCTCGGGCCGGTAGATCAGGCCGATATGGGTGTCACCCGGAGCGGCCGCCGCCGCCTGCGCGGAGGCCGCCGGTTCCTGCGCCACCGCGAGGGACGCCGTGCCGCCGAGGCTGAGCGTGAGGACGAGGGCGGCGGATCGGGAGAGGAGCGATGCGTTCATACGGTCGGCACGCTAACAACATTGCGCGGATACGCTCAATCGCGGAAGCATAAGGAAACCCTAAGGCGCGGCGGAGCGTCGCTTGCGCGCCGATGAGCGCGAATACACGCGAGATCGCTCGGAGCGGGCGAGCCGATTTGCACGACTTGTCAAATCCGGTCACTGCTCGACTTTCAAGGCACGGGCGCGGTGTCCGCCGCAGGCCGCATCGATCGTGACACAGGTTCGCCATGTCCCCATTCGTCAGGTCTCGTCGCGCCAAGCCCATGGTTTCATTGCCACTCCCCAGCCTCGGACACGCGGTGGCGCGGGCCGCCGTGCTCGCGATTCTGGCGGGTCCGGTATTGGTGGAACCGGCCCTCGCCGCCCCCGACAAGGCGGCGATCTTCGGGATCGAACTCAACGATCCGGGTGTGGTCGGCGGTCGCAAGGCGCGTCCCGACGAAGCTCGACGCCTCGCCCTGGTCACGGAGGAGCTCCGCAAGGCGCTCACCGCCAGCAATGCGGTGGAGGTCGTGGACGTGGCGCCCCAGGCCGCCGAGATCGCCAAACAGGCTCCCCTCTTCAAATGCGAGGGCTGCGCCGCCACCATTGCCAAGAGCCTCGGGGCCGATCTTGCCGTCAACGGTTTCGTGGAGAAGGGCTCCAACCAGATCTTCAATCTCTACGTCCTTATCTCGGACGCCGCTTCCGGCAAGGTCGTGCGGGCTGGACAGGTGGTGATCCGGGCCGATACCGACGACACATGGGCCCATGCCATGCGATGGGTGGTCAAGAACCGTCTCCTGGCCGAACCCTTGCCCAACCGATCCTGAGTCTCCCGTTGCCCCATCATTCCGTGTCGAAGCCGATGTCATCCGATCTGCGCGCGCGTCCCCGCCTCCTCGTCAGCGTCCGCGACGCCGACGAGGCCGTGATGGCGGCACGGGCGGGCGCCGACCTCGTCGATGCCAAGGACCCCGTCCGGGGCGCGCTCGGGGCGCTCCCGGTCGAGACGGTCAGGGCGATCGTCGCGTCCATCGCGGACGAGGCCGTCAGCAGTGCGGTGGCCGGCGAGCCGCAGGACGCCGCCTCCCTGCCCGGATCGGTCGCAGCGATGGCCGGGACCGGGATCGGCTACGTCAAGGTCGCCGTGCGGGCCGATTTCGACGACGACGCCCTCGCCGCCGCGGCGCGGGCCGCCCCCGGCCGCCTGATCGCGGTTCTCTTCGCCGGAGCACCGATGCCGGACGACCTCGTCGGCCGCCTCGCCGGGGCGGGCTTTGCCGGGGTGATGATCGACACCGCCGCCAAAGACGGCCGGCGCCTCGGCGACCTCCTGCCCGCCCCTCGCCTCTCGGCCTTCACCGCCGACGCCCGCCTCCATGGCCTGCTCTCCGGTCTCGCGGGATCGCTGACGATCGCCGACATCGCCGTCCTCGCCGTGCACCGGCCGGATTATCTCGGCTTTCGCGGCGGCCTCTGCTTCGGCAGCGACCGGACGCGCGGCCTCGACGCGGAGCGCGTGGCCCTGGCCGTGCAGACTCTTCGCGGGCTCGACCGGCGGAACGCGGCGTGACGGGCGCGCCTCCCACCATCGTGAAGCTCGGCGGCAGCCTCGTCTCGGACGCGGCGCGGCTCGGACGGCTTCTCGGCGTCCTGGCGGATGGCGGCGAGGGCCGCTGCATCGTCGTGCCGGGCGGCGGTCCGTTCGCCGACGCGGTGCGTCAGGCCCAGGGACAACTGGGCTTCTCGGACGCCCTCGCCCACCGCCTCGCCCTCGATGCCATGGGCCGGATGGCGGAGGTGCTTTCGGAGGGCGAGCCGCGCCTCGCCATCGTGCGCAGCGTAATGGAAGCCCGCTCGGCCGAGGCGTCCGTCATCTGGGACCCCGTCGCGCTGAAAAACGGACACCCTTCCATCCCCGAGACCTGGGACGTCACGTCGGACAGCCTCGCCCTCTGGCTCGCCACCGAACTCGAGGCGCCCCGCTGCATCCTGGTGAAATCCATCGATCGCCCGGCGGGCGCCAGCCTGTCCGACCTCGTCCGGATGGGCGTGATCGATGCGGCCTTCCCCGCTTTCGCCGCGTCCTACGCTGGCGAGATCGTGATCCGGGGTCCGGGCGCCGATATCGTAAGGGCCGCCGCGTGAGCGCGCCCGAACATCTCGTCTTCATCACCGGCCGGATGGCGAAAGCTCGCCTGGAGAAGGTCGCCGCGACCCTGCCGGCCGAGCGCTTCACCTGGAGCATCGCCGATGCCGGTGTGAAGGTCGCCGCCCTGATGACCGAGGAGATCATCCGCCGTCGCGTGACGATCCCCGACGGTGCCACGCGCATCGTTCTGCCGGGCCGCTGCCGCGCCAATCAGGAGGCGTTGTCTGCCCATTTCGGCCTGCCGGTGGAGCGCGGGCCGGACGAGGTGGTCGACCTTCCGGCCTATCTCGGCCTCGCGGGACGCAACGTCGATCTCTCGCGGCACGATCTGCGCATCTTCTCCGAGATCGTCGATGCCTCGAAGATGAATCCCGAGCAGATTCTGGCCAAGGGCCTCGACCTGGCGCGACGCGGCGCCGACGTGATCGATCTCGGCGGCCTCCCCGACACCGAGTTCCCGCATCTCGAAGAGTGCGTACGCCTGCTGAAGGGGGCGGGCCTGAAGGTCAGCGTCGATTCCTTCTCCCTCGACGAGTTGACCCGCGGGGCGAAAGCCGGGGCCGACTTCCTGCTCAGCCTCAACGAGGAGACCCTGGACCTCGCCTTCGAGACCGATGCGGTGCCGATCCTGGTGCCGATGCGGCCCGACGACCTGCCCTCCCTCGACCGCGCCATCGAGCGCATGGAGAAGGCCGGCCGGCCCTACATGGCCGACCCGATCCTGGAGCCGATCCATTTCGGCTTCGTCGAATCGATCACGCGCTATCACGAGACGCGCAAGCGCTGGCCCGGCATCGAGATGATGATGGGCACCGGCAACCTCACCGAACTCACCGAGGCCGACAGCCTCGGCGTCACCGCCCTCCTCGTGGGCATGTGCTCGGAACTGTCGATCCGCAACGTCCTGATCGTGCAGGTCTCCAACCACACCCGGCGCACGGTGGAGGAGCACGACGCCGCCCGCCGGGTGATGTTCGCCGCAAAGGCCGATTCCGCCCTGCCCAAGGGCTACGGACGCCAATTGCTGGCCGTGCACGACAAGCGCCCCTTCGTGCAGACCCCGGAGGAGATCGCGGCCCAGGCGGCGGAGGTGCGCGACCCGAACTACCGCATCGCGGTGGCCGAGGACGGCATCCACGCCTTCAACCGCGACGTCCACACGATCGGCACCGACGCCATGGCGTTCTTTCCCGATCTCGATGTCGCCGCCGACGGGGCCCACGCCTTCTATCTCGGCGGCGAGCTGACCAAGGCCGAGACGGCCTGGCGCCTCGGCAAGCGCTACGTCCAGGACGAGCCCCTGCGCTGGGGCGTCGCCGCCGACGAGGAGGTGGAGGACACCACTGCCTTCAAGAAGGCCGGGCATACCAAGCATTCCGGCCCCAGCGGCGCGGAGCGCGCCACCCGCGATGCCGTGCCCCCGGAAGCGGGTGCGGCCAGGCCGGAGAGGATCGAGCCAGCCCCGAACGAGCCCCGCCGGTCGCGGGCCGGCGATGCGCTCTCGGACGAGGGCGGCCGCATCGTCTGCGGAAAATTCGTCCCGAACGACCGGCCCGACCAGAGCGGCGAGTCCTGATCCGATGCCGTTGATCCTCGAGACCATCGTCACCACCACCTCGCCCTCCGGCGACCTGCATCTCGTACCCTTCGGCCTCATCCGCGAGGGCGAGGATTGGGTGCTGGCCCCGTTCCGGCCCTCCCCCACCATCCTCAACCTCGAGGCCAACCCGGTCTTCGCCGCGTCGAGCCCGAGCGACGTGCGGGTGATCGCCGGCGCGGTCACCGGGCGGCGCGACTGGGCCACCCTGCCCTGCGACCGCATCCCGGGCCGGCGCCTCGCCGAGAGCTTCGGCCATGCCGAGTTCGAGGTGATCTCTGTGGAGGACGATGCGACGCGCCCGCGCTATCGTGCCCGCATGGTACACAGCGCCAGCCATATGCCGTTCTTCGGCTACAACCGGGCTCAAGGTGCGGTGCTGGAGGCGGCGATCCTGTCGACGCGCCTGCACATGCTGGAGCCGGACAAGATCCTGACGGAGATGCGCTACCACGCCATCGCGATATCCAAGACAGCCGGGCCCGCCGAGCGCGAGGCCTGGGACTGGATCGAGGACAAGGTCGCCGCTGCCCTCGGGCGCGACGAACCGGTTCTCGCACGAGCCCCCCAAGCACCCTAGAAGGTGCGTTCCCGAGGAGACAGGGTTGATGAGATTCAAGACGCTGGCCGCCGTGGCGGCGCTCGCCACGGTATCCTACGCGGCGCAGGCCCATGGCCCGACCCGCCAGAAGGTCTCGCAGACCATCGAGATCAACGCCCCGGCCGACAAGGTCTGGGCCGTGCTCGGCAACTTCCAGGATGGCAGCTGGATTCCCGTGGTCGAAAAGACCGAGGGCAAGGGCGGCAACGAGGTCAAGGCCACCCGCGTCCTGACCCTCAAGGGCGGCGCCACGGTCGAGGAAGAGCTCGCCAAATACGACGCCGAGAAGAAGACCTACATGTACCGGATCACCAAGGTGGACGTGAAGACGCTGCCGGTGAACGACTATTCCTCGACCATCGAGGTCGAGGGCGACGGCGCCAAGTCCAAGGTGACGTGGCGCGGCGCGTTCTACCGCGGCTACATGAACAACGATCCGCCGCCGGACCTGAACGACGAGGCTTCCAAGGCGGCCGTCCTCGGCCTCTACAAGGCCGGCCTGGATAACGTGAAGGCCAAGGCCGAGAAGGGCTCTTGAGCCTGTTTTACCCTAGGGCCTCGGATCCGGTGGTTCGTACCGGACCGAGTGGCGACGCGCTCCTCCCTCCCCCTTGTGGGGAGGGACCGAGGGTGGGGGTGCTTCCGCCAGCCTCCGCAGCAGGAGGGTCCCCCAACCACCCCCACCTCCAACTCCTCCCCACAAGGGGGAGGAGAGTGGCGCAGGTCGTCGGCCTGCTCCTCACCCTGACCAACGCCCCCGCCCTCGCCGACGAGGCCCTGATCACGGCGCAGGGGGCCAACATCCTCGCCTTGGTCGATCTCGACACGCAGGTCGTCACCGCCCAGATCCCGGTGGACGGGGCGCCGGCCGGCATCGCCCTGTCGCCCGATCGCAAGACCGCCTACGTCACCCGCCCCGAGGGCCACGGCCTCGCCATCGTCGATCTCGACGCCCGCGCAGTGACGGGCACGCTCGCCCTGCCCGGCGGCCCGCTCGGCGTCGCCGTCAATCCGAAATCCGGGGCAGTCTACGTGGCCGACTGGTACGGCAGCCGCATCTTCGTGGTCTCGGCCGACGGTTCCAAGATCGAGACCGAGATCCAGGTGGGCGCCTCGCCCTCGGGCATCGCGGTGACGCCGGACGGCGCCACGATCCTGGTGGCCAACCGCGAGGGCAATTCCGTCTCCGTGGTCGATGCGGCCACCGCCACCGAGACGGTGAAGATCCCGGTCGGCGAGCACCCGTTCGGCATCACCCTCGATGAGACCGGCACCCGCGCCTACACCGCCAACGTCATGTCGAACGACGTCTCCGTCATCGATGTGGCCGGACGGCGGGAATTCGGCCGGGTCACCACCGGCGAGCGGCCCTATGTGGTGGCCCTCACCGCCACGCGCGGCTTCGTCACCGACCAGTATTCGAACACCGTCACGGTGTTCAACCTGAAGACCCTCACCAACGTGGCTGCCATCGAGGTGGGCGACCACCCGGAAGGCATCGCCGCCTCCCGCGACGGCAGCCGCCTCTATGTAACCAACTGGGGCTCCAACACCCTCGGCGTCATCGACGCCACGACGCTGAAGGTGATCAAGGACATCCCGGTGCCGGACGGCCCGCGCTCGTTCGGGGACTTTTTGCGGTAGCGCGCGCATCCGCGCGGGCGGTGCTATGGCATTCCCACACCTGCTTTTTCAGGCAGAACGCGTCCCTCTCCCCCTTGTGGGGAGAGGTTAGGAGTGGGGGTGGCTCCGCCAGCCTCCGAAGGATCAGGGTCGCCCAACCACCCCTACCTCCAACTCCTCCCCACAAGCTCGATGAATCTCGGGCAGGTCCGCGATCCGCTGGGGAGGAGGGCAGGACAGCGCATCCCGCGAGATGGGAGAACCAGTAGGCAGGCGGCGAGAGAGACGGACACTCGTCCTCCCTATGACACCAGCGACACGGCTCCGCTGCCATGCCGCTCGATCCGGCCGTCGAGTTCGAGTTCCAGCAGCGTCGTCTGGACGATGCGCACGCTGAGGCCCGCCGCGCGGGCGAGATCGTCGGTGCCGATGGGGGTCGGGCTGAGATAGGCGATGAGGCGGGCGCGGTCGTCGGCGGGTTCCGCCTCCTCGGGCTCCAGCCCCTCAAGTTTCTCCTCCGCCTCGGGGGCCGGGCCGCCGATTCCGTCGAGCTCGTCCCAGAAGATCGGGGCGTCGGCGAGATCGGGCCGGTCGAGGGCCAATTGTCCGGCCCCCTGCTCGAAATCCCCGCGCCCGAGCAGCGGCGCGATGGCGGAAGTGACGTGCTCCACCTCCGAGACCAGGGTCGCGCCCTGGCGGATGAGGTCGTTGGTGCCCTCGGCGCGCGGGTCGAGGGGCGAGCCGGGCACGGCGAAGACCTCCCTGCCCTGTTCGAGGGCGAAGCGCGCGGTGATGAGCGAGCCCGAGCGCCGCGCGGCCTCCACCACCACGGTCCCATAGGCGAGGCCGGAGATGATGCGGTTGCGCCGGGGAAAGTCCCGGCCGCGGGGCTCCCAGCCCATGGGCATCTCGGCCAGCACCGCGCCGCCGGAATCGAGAATGCTTTCCACCAGGGCCTGATGATTGGCCGGATAGATCCGGTCATGGCCCCCGGCGAGCACCGCCACCGTCCCCGAGGCCAGGGACGCCTTGTGCGCGCGGGCATCGATGCCGCGCGCCAGCCCCGAGACCACCACGAGGCCGGCCTCGCCGAGGCCCCGCGCCAGACGCTCGGTGAAGCCGAGGCCGGCGGCCGACGCGTTGCGGGAGCCGACGATGGCGATGGCGGGCCGGGAGAGGATCGCCGCCTGCCCCCGGATCGCGATCAGGGGCGGCGCCGAATCGGCGGCCTGGAGCAGCTTAGGGTAATCGTCCTCGCCCATGGCCACGAGGCGGGCCCCGATCCTGGCCGCCGCCTCCAATTCGGCTTCCGCCTGCGCCCGCGTCACCGGCACGACGCGCTTGGCCCCGCGCTTCGCGAGGTCCGGCAGGGCTTCCAACGCCGCGCCGGCTCCGCCGAACCGGTTGATCAGGGTGCGGAAGGTGCGCGGGCCGACGCCTTCGGTGCGGATCAGCCGGAGCCAGTCGAGGCGCTGGGCGGGGTTGAGTTGCATGCCCATGCCCCGGACCTCCCTCGACGGAAGGTCAGCCCTTCTGCCCGATCCGCCCCTCGGAGCCGTCGAGCAGTCGGCGGATGTTGGGAGCGTGCTTCCACCATAGCAGGATCGCGAGCATGAGGAAGAGCAGCGCAACCGCAGGCTGTCCCGCCACCCACAGGACGATGGGTGTCGCGGCCGAGGCGGCAAGCGCGGCGAGCGACGAGTATTTCAACGTGAAGGCGAGGCAGAGCCAGATTGCCGCGAAGGCGGCGAGCCCGATGGGGCTGAAGGCGAGGAGCACGCCGAGGAAGGTGGCGACGCCCTTGCCGCCCTTGAACCCGAGCCAGACCGGGAAGAGGTGGCCGAGGAAGGCGCCGAGCCCGGCCGCCAAGGCCGCACCTTCGCCGAATTGTTTCGCCGCCAGCACGGCGAGGGTACCCTTCAGCGCATCGCCGAGCAGGGTCGCGGCGGCGAGCCCCTTGCGGCCGGTGCGCAGCACGTTGGTGGCACCGATATTCCCCGAGCCGATGGCGCGGACGTCGCCGAGGCCGGCAAAACGCGTGACGATCAGCCCGAACGGGATCGAGCCGGCGAGATAGCCGCCGGCGAGGCTCGCGAGCAGGAGAGGCCAGCCGGCATCGAGGACGGGGGTCACGCCGCCGCCTCCGTACCCTGCGCGGCCCGGTAGACGACGTGCCCGCCGACCATGGTCAGGATTGCAGCACCTTGCAGCCGCGCCTCGTCGAAGGGCGAGTTCTTGGAGCGCGACTTGAGGCGCCGCTTGTCGAGCACGTAGGGCAGGTCGGGATCGATCAGCACAAGATCGGCCGGCGCGCCGACGGCGAGACGCCCGGCCTCGCGCCGCAGGATCGCCGCCGGGGTGACGGTGAGGGCCTCCAGCAGGCGAGGCAGCGCCACGTCGCCGGTATGGACGAGGCGGAGCGCCGCGCCAAGCAGGGTCTCGATGCCGAGCGCCCCATCGGCGGCCTCGGCGAAGGGCAGGCGCTTGGTCTCGACATCCTGGGGATTGTGGTCGGAGACGATGACGTCGATCACGCCCTCGTTCAGGGCCTCCACCAAAGCGAGGCGGTCGGTCTCGTGCCGCAGCGGCGGCGAGAGCCGGCAGAAGGTGCGGTAATGGCCGATATCGCCCTCGTTGAGGACGAGGTTGTTCACCGAGGCGCCGCAGGTCACGGGCAGGCCGTCGTGCTTGGCCCGCCGCACGATCTCCACCGAATCGGCACAGGAGATCATGGCGGCGTGGTAGCGGCCGCCGGTGAGGCGAACGAGGCGGATGTCGCGCTCCAGCATCACCGTCTCGGCCTCCCGCGGGATGCCGACGAGGCCGAGCCGCGAGGCCATCTCGCCCTCGTTCATCACGCCCTCGCCGACGAGGTCGGGCTCCTCCACGTGCTGCATCAGCAGGGTGTCGAAATCGCGAGCATAGGTGAGCGCGCGGCGCATCACCTGGGCGTTGCGAACGGCCTTGAGGCCGTCGGTGAAGGCGACGGCTCCCGCCTCCTGCAACAGGCCGAACTCGGTCATCTCCTGGCCGGCCAGCCCCTTGGTGATGGCGGCGGCCGGCAGGACGGTGACGCAGGCCGTGTCGCGGGCGCGGCGCAGGACGAAATCGACGATGGCCGGCCCGTCGATGACCGGGTTGGTGTCCGGCATGCAGACGAGGGTGGTGACCCCGCCGGCCGCCGCCGCCGCGCTGGCGCTGGCCAGGGTCTCACGGTGCTCGGCGCCCGGCTCGCCGACGAAGGCACGGAGATCCATGAGGCCGGGGCTCAGGACATGGCCGCCGCAATCGACGATCTCGGCGCCCTCAGGGGCAGCGGGTGACGCACCCCAGGCGATGTCGGCGATGCGGCCGTCCTGGACGAGGACATGGCCCGGCCCCTCGCGGCTCGTAGCCGGATCGAGGAGGCTGGCATGGGTGAGGAGGACGTGTCCGGTCATGACCATCAGGCGTTCGGCAGATGCGTCGCGAGGGCTTCGAGGACCGCCATGCGGACGGCGACCCCCATCTCCACCTGCTCGCGGATCAGGGATTGCGCCCCGTCGGCGATCTCGGACGAGATCTCGACGCCGCGGTTCATGGGTCCCGGATGCATCACCAGGGCGTCGGGCGCGGCCAGCGCCAGCTTCTCGGCATCGAGGCCGAAATAACGGAAATACTCCTTCACAGAGGGCACGAAGGAGCCGTTCATGCGCTCGCGCTGGAGCCGCAGCATCATCACGATGTCGCAGCCCTCAAGGCCCTTTCGCATGTCGGTGAAGACCTCGACGCCGAAACGCTCGATCCCGGTGGGGAGCAGGGTCGAGGGGCCGATGACCCGCACGCGGGCGCCGAGCGCCTGGAGCAGGATGATGTTGGAGCGGGCGACGCGGCTGTGCAGGACGTCGCCGCAGATCGCGACCCGCAGCCCCTCGATCCGCCCCTTGTTGCGGCGGATGGTGAGCGCGTCGAGGAGGGCCTGGGTCGGGTGCTCGTGGGCGCCGTCGCCGGCATTGACCACCGAACAATCCACCTTGCGGGCCAGGAGATGCACGGCCCCGGCGGAGTGGTGGCGCACGACGATGATGTCGGGCCGCATGGCGTTGAGGGTGGCGGCCGTGTCGATGAGGGTCTCGCCCTTCTTCACCGAGGAAGAGGCCACCGACATGTTCATCACATCGGCGCCGAGACGCTTGCCCGCGAGCTCGAACGAACTCTGGGTGCGGGTCGAGGGCTCGAAGAACAGGTTGATCTGGGTGCGGCCGCGCAGGGTGGTGCGCTTCTTCTCCACCTGGCGGGAGAGGGCCACGGCATCCTCCGCCCGGTCGAGGAGGGCCTCGATATCGGGGCGCGACAGCCCCTCGATGCCGAGAAGGTGCCGATGGGGGAAGGAGGCGGGTGCGACGGTCATTCTGAGACCATGGCTATAGGGAGGCGGACGGGGAGCGGCAAGGAGCCCGGCAAGAAGTCCGAGACGTGTAACCTTTCCACCCCCTGGCTCGTAGTCTCGCCGAGCATGCGCGCACCCGGCGATTCGGGATGGGCGCGAGACGTGATCGAGGCCGGAGTCCGCCCCTTGGCAGCCAGCACGACGAGACGGCCCGACGAGCGGATCGAGACGATCCACCGCCGCTGGATCTTCCGCCACCCCATGGTGATCCGGGCCGCGCACTGGATCAACCTCGTCTGCCTCGCCGTGCTGCTGATGAGCGGGCTGCAGATCTTCAACGCCCATCCGGCTTTGTACTGGGGCTCGGCCTCGACCTTCGACGCGCCGCTCCTCGCCATCACGAACGACGAGACGGCGGAGGGCGCGGCGCGGGGGATCGTCAGGATCGGCGATCACGCAATCGACACGACCGGCTGGCTCGGCCTCTCCACCGTGCAGGGACAGGCCACGGGCCGGGCCTTCCCCGTCTGGATCACCCTGCCGTCGCAGCAGGACCTCGCCACCGGGCGCCGCTGGCACTTCCTGTTCGCCTGGGCTTTCGTGATCAACGGGCTGATCTATCTCATCTACGGCCTCGAGAGCGGCCAGTTGCGCCGCCGGATCGTGCCTCAGAGAGACCAGTTGCGGAATTTCGGCGGCTCGGTCCGCGAGCACCTCACCCTGACCTTCCCGAAAGGCGACGAGGCCCGGCGCTACAACACGCTGCAGAAACTGAGCTATTTCGTCGTCATCGTCCTCCTCCTGCCGCTGATGCTGCTCACGGGCCTCGCCATGTCGCCGGGTTTCAATGCCGTGCTGCCCCTGCCCGCCCTGTTCGGCGGCCGGCAATCGGCGCGGACAGTCCATTTCATCGTCACGAACCTGCTCGTGCTCTTCACCCTCGTCCATGTGGCGCTGGTGCTGGTCTCGGGGGCCTGGAACAACCTGCGCGGCATGGTCACCGGCTGGTTCGTGATCGAGACCACCAAGACCTCCGATCCGGGCAGGACTTCCTATCCGGGCAAGACCTCCGATCCGAGGAAGGGCCGATGACGCGCGCTCCCAACCGTCGCGGCATCCTCACCGGCGCAGCCGGCCTGCTGGGTGCTGCCCTCCTCGGCGGCTGCGACCGCATCGCCGGCACCGGTTGGGGACGGCGCACGCTGAAGCTCGGGGAGGATGCCAACCTGTTCGTGCAGCGCCTGCTGCTGACGCCCACCTCCCTTGCCCACGAGTTTTACGAAGGTGACATCTCGCCCTGGTTCAAGCCGAACGGGACGATCGACCCTCCGGACGACGACTACAAGACCCTGGCCAAGGCCGGGTTCGCGACCTTCAGGCTGAAAATCGACGGCCTCGTCGAACAACCGCAGGACCTGTCCCTCGCGGATCTGCGCGCCCTGCCCTCCCGGACCCAGATCACCCGGCACGATTGCGTCGAGGGGTGGAGCGCCATCGGCAAGTGGACGGGCGTTCCGCTCGGCGAAGTCCTGACCCGGGCGAGGCTGAAACCGAATGCGCGCTACGTCGTGTTCCATTGCGCCGACACGATGGAGATGGCCGGTGGCGGTCTCGAGGGTGGGGACGTGGCGGAGATAGAGGCCGGCGATGGCGGTCCGAACGGTCGTCCGATCCGGTACTACGAGAGCATCGACCTCACCGACGCCTTCCATCCGCAGACGATCCTGGCCTACGACATGAACGGCAAGGCCCTGCCCGTCTCGAACGGCGCGCCCCTGCGCCTGCGGGTCGAGCGGCAGCTCGGCTACAAACACGCCAAATACGTCATGCGGATCGAGGTCGTGGACAGCCTGTCCGGGATCGGAGACGGCCAGGGCGGTTATTGGGAGGATCGCGGCTACGAATGGTATGCGGGGATCTGACAGGTACCGGATCTTGCAAAGGCCCGGGCTCCTTCCGATTTGACAACCCCGCGCCCTTGACCCACTTGTCCCCCGCCAAGCGCCGGGCCGGCCATGGTGCCAGGCCATGTTTTACGTCTTGCACACAATTTGTGAGTCCCGACGGGTGTGAACCCCGCCGGCTGCGAGCCCCGGCGGCAGCTCGGGCGCTGACGAGAGGCTGATCCGCACATGAAAGTCGTCGTCGTCGAGTCGCCGGCCAAGGCCAAGACGATCAACAAATATCTCGGCCGCGACTACGAGGTGCTCGCCTCGTTCGGCCATATCCGCGACCTTCCGGCGAAAGACGGCTCCGTCGACCCGGAGGCGGATTTCCGCATGCTTTGGGAGCTCGACGACCGCGGCTCGAAGCGCGTTTCGGAGATCGTCAGGGCACTGAAAGGTGCCGACGGCCTGATCCTCGCCACCGATCCGGATCGCGAGGGCGAGGCCATCTCATGGCACGTCGTCGAGGCTCTGAACGCCCGCAAGGCGATCAAGGGCATGCCTATCGAGCGCGTGACCTTCAACGCCATCACCAAGGCGGCGGTGGACACCGCCATGCGCAACCCGCGCCAGATCGACCAGGCCCTGGTCGACGCCTATCTGGCGCGCCGGGCACTGGATTATCTCGTCGGCTTCAACCTCTCGCCGGTCCTGTGGCGTAAGCTGCCCGGAGCCCGTTCGGCCGGCCGCGTCCAGTCCGTGGCCCTGCGCCTCGTCTGCGAGCGCGAGCGTGAAATCGAGACGTTCAAGCCCCGCGAATACTGGTCTCTGGTCGCGACCTTGGTGACCCAGGAGGGCGCGGTGTTCGAGGCGCGTCTCGTCGGTGCCGACGGCAAGCGCATCCAGCGTCTCGACGTCGGCAACGGCGAGGACGCCGCCGCGTTCAAGCGCGACCTCGAACTCGCCACGTTCGAGGTCGGCAGCGTGGAGGCGAAGCCCGCCAAGCGCCACCCCGCCCCGCCCTTCACCACCTCGACGCTCCAGCAGGAGGCCTCGCGCAAGCTCGGCCTCGCTCCCGCCCAGACCATGCGCGCCGCGCAGAAGCTCTACGAGGGTGTCGAGATCGGCGGCGAGACGGTGGGTCTTATCACCTACATGCGGACCGACGGCGTCGACATGGCGCCGGAGGCCATCGCCGATGCCCGTCGCGTCATCGGCAAGGAATACGGCGAGCGCTACCTCCCCACCGCGCCGCGCCGCTACAGCGCCAAGGCGAAGAACGCCCAGGAGGCCCACGAGGCCGTGCGTCCTACGGACATGAGCCGGCTACCGAAGTCGGTAGCCCGCTACGTGGATGCCGAACAGGCCAAGCTCTACGAGTTGATCTGGACCCGCACGGTGGCCAGCCAGATGGAATCGGCCGAGCTCGAACGCACCACGGTGGATATCGTCGCCTCCGTCGGCCCGCGCAGGATCGAGCTGCGGGCCACCGGTCAAGTGGTGAAGTTCGACGGCTTCCTGACCCTCTACCAGGAGGGCAAGGACGACGAGGAGGACGAGGACGGCAAGCGCCTGCCGCCGATGAAGGCGGGCGACGCGCTGAAGCGCGAGCGCATCGTCTCGACTCAGCACTTCACCGAGCCGCCGCCGCGCTATTCCGAGGCCAGCCTCGTCAAGCGCATGGAGGAACTCGGCATCGGCCGGCCCTCGACCTACGCCGCCGTGCTGCAGACCCTGCGCGACCGCGAATACGTGAAGATCGAGAAGAAGCGCCTGGTGGCCGAGGACAAGGGCCGCCTCGTCACCGGCTTCCTCGAGAGCTTCTTCAAGCGCTACGTCGAGTACGATTTCACCGCCGACCTCGAGACCCAGCTCGACCGGGTCTCGAATGCCGAGATCGACTGGCGTGAAGTGCTACGAGACTTCTGGCGGGATTTCTCGGCCGCGATCTCCGGAACCAAGGAGCTCCGCGTCACCGAGGTGCTGGACGCGCTGAACGATCTCCTCGGCGCGCATATCTTCCCCGAAAAGGCGGATGGCTCGAACCCGCGCACCTGCCCGACCTGCGGCTCGGGACAGCTGTCGCTCAAGCTCGGCAAGTTCGGCGCCTTCGTCGGCTGTTCGAACTACCCGGAGTGCAAGTACACCCGCCAGCTCGCCGCCTCCGGCGTCGAGGGCGAGGGCGATGGCTCGTCCGAGAACGGGGGCCAGCCGGGCACCCGCGTACTTGGCAACGATCCCGTCAGCGGCCTGCCGGTAACTTTGCGCGATGGCCGCTTCGGCCCCTTCGTGCAGCTCGGCGAGGCGTCGACGGAGAAGGGCGCGGAGAAGCCGAAGCGCTCCTCTCTGCCCAAGGGGCTCAGCCCCTCCGCGGTGGATCTGGAGAAGGCCCTGCGCCTGCTCTCCCTCCCCCGCGAAGTCGCCAAGCACCCCGAGACCGGTGAGCCGATCCTGGCCAATCTCGGGCGGTTCGGACCTTACGTCCAGCACGGGAAGATGTACGCCAATCTCGGCCGCGACGACGACGTGCTGGAGATCGGCGCCAACCGCGCCATCGATCTCATCGTTGCCAAAGAGCAGGGTGGCGGTCGTCGGGGTCCCGCCTCCGATCCCGGCCGCTCCCTCGGGGCGCATCCCGAGACGGGCAAGGCCATCGTGGTGAAATCGGGCAAGTACGGCCCCTACGTTACCGACGGCACCACCAACGCGACCCTGCCCAAGACCATGGCCGCCGAGGACATCGCCCTGCCCCAGGCGCTTGAACTGATCGCCGCCCGCGAAGCGGCGGGCGGCAGCAAGAAGAAGGCTCCGGCCCGCAAGACCGCGACCAAGACGGCTGCCAAGACCACGACCAAGGCGGGGACGGCGAAGGCTCCCGCCAAGAAGGCGGCGACCAAGGCGACGGCGGCCAAGGAACCGGCCGGGACGGCCGCGAAAAGCACGGCGACGGCAACAAAGACGAGTGCTGCCAAAACCACTACGGCGAAGAAGCCGGCCACGCGCAAGAAGGCCTGATCCATCGGCTCGCCTCTCCTCCCTGGAGGCGAGACCGACGCAACGACGATGCGCATCCCCCCTCTCCCTGCACTCGGCGAGAGGGGGGATGCTCCCGACGGCCCTGTCTTCCGCGACAACCCTACGCGTGCGAACGCCCTCATCCGCTCTTGCGTCCGCCCGCCGGTCTGGCGGACCATTGCCGGATTGTCATTCGCGGCTCGAGGCTTTCGCCCCATGCTGATCCTGCTCTCCATCTGCCTCGCGGCACAGCCCTCCCAGTGCAAGGAGGACAGGATCTCCCTGTCCTACGAGGCGACGAACCCGTTCATCTGCCTGCGCACCGCTCAGAGCGCGCTCGCCACTTGGCAGGAGAGCCACCCCGAATGGCACGTGACGCGGTGGCGCTGCGCGGCGCGGGAGAGCCTGCCGAAAGACCTGTGACCCGGTCCCATCTGTGATGGGTCTGGACGCCCTGGCGGATTGCGCTATCGCTCACCCTCCGGGGAACGGCGAGACACGGGCGGCCATAAGCGATGCGCTCTCTGAAGGTAAGGTTCGCGCTGCTGCTCGGGGGCGCAGCACTTCTGGTCGTCCTGGCGGCATTGGGGGTGCTGGGCTCCATCGGCGCGGCCGAACGCACCATTGATCGGACGCTCGCGGCACAAGGCCGGCTCGAATTACTGGTGGAACTGTCCGGGCGAATGACCCAGTACGGGCTCGCGGCCCTGGAGGCGGTGAGCAATCCCGATGCACAGCCGGAAGGGCTCGCCATCGCCCGGGCCAATGTCGACCGGGCATTGGTGGCCGTCGACGAGGCTCTCGGCAAGAGCATCGCCGTCAGTGACGATCCCCTCGACCGGATGCAATATGCGGCGCGCACACGTCCCCTCGCTCAGCTCCGTTCTGCCCGGGCCATCCTCGACCGGCAGGTCTCCCAGGTCCTGCGCCAGTCGGAGGAAGAGCAGCGGCGCAACACCATTCGCGGCGCGCTGAACGGATTCGGCGCCATGACCGGCCAGCCGCTCTCGTTTCTCATCGAAGTCGAGCGCCGCTCGATGATCGCGGGTTCGGACGAGGCCCGCCACCTGTCCTCGACCCTGCGGATCGCGTCGCTTGCCGCCGTCGTCCTGGCGCTGGCCCTCGTCTTCGTCCTGTACCGGGCCGTGACCCGGCCGACCCTGGCACGGATCGAAGCGGTGCGGCGGGCGGCGGGCGCCGTCGGGCGCGGCGAGCTCGATACGCGGCTGTCGGTGGCGACGCGGGACGAGCTCGGCCTGCTGGTGGCGAACTTCAACCGCATGGCCGCACGCCTCGCCCGGCGCGAGGGGCGGCTCGCCGCCGACCGCGCTGCCCTCGAGGATACGGTGGAGGCGAGGACCACCGACCTGCGGGCGGCCAACGAGCGCCTGGAGGCGGTGGACCGGTCGCGCCGGCGCTTCTTCGCCGATGTCAGCCATGAGCTGCGCACGCCGCTCACGGTCATCCTCGGCGAATGCGACATCGCCGCCCGCTCGGCCGGCAGGCCGGGGGTCGATTACGCGCCGGTCTTCGCCACCATCCGCAAGCGGGCACTCCGCCTGCAGCGCCGCGTCGAGGATCTCCTGCGGGTCGCGCGCTCCGAATCCGGCCAGATCGAGCTCGACCGGCGCGCCACCAGCGCCGTGGCCATCCTCACCGATGCGGTGGACAGCGCGGCCTCTGAGGCGGCGCGCCGGCGGGTGGCCCTGACCCTCGAACCGGGCCGCCGCGACGTCACGCTCCTGGCGGACAGGGAATGGCTGCGGCAGGTGGTGGAGAGCCTCATCGACAACGCCTTGCGGCACGCGACGGGCCTGACGCGCGTGGTCGTGGGACTCACCGTGGACGAGGCGCGTTCCGCCACGATCACGGTGACGGATGACGGCGCGGGCTTCCCGGCGGCGGGTGCGGATCTGTTCGAGCGCTTCCGGCGGGAGGGCCATTCCGGGGAATCGGGCTTTGGCATCGGCTTGGCACTGGCGCGCTGGGTGACAGAGCGCCATGATGGGGCGATCAGCCTCGGTGCGGGCGAGGACGGGAAGGGTGCGCGCGTGACGCTCGTCCTGCCCATCCTCGACCTCGATCCCGGGGACGGACAGGAAACGAAGCGGAAGGACAGCGCCGCATGACGCGAGTGCTCATCGTCGAGGACGACAGCGACATCAGGGCCATGCTGGCGCGGGGCCTGGAGGCCGAAGGGTTCTCCGTGGGCGTAGCCGGTTGCGTGGACGACGCCCTCACCTCCGCCCGTGACGAGGCGCCCGGCGCCGTCGTCCTCGACATCACCCTGCCCGACGGGTCCGGCCACGATGTCTGCCGCTCCCTGCGCGAAGGCGGCTATCCCGGCCCGATCCTGTTCCTCTCGGCGCGCGACGAGGTCCGTGACCGGGCGGAAGGATTGGCGCTCGGGGCCGACGACTACATCGTCAAGCCCTTCGTCTTCGACGAACTCCTCGCCCGGTTGCAGACGCATCTCCTGCGCCGCAAGGAATCGGACCAGCCGCGCACCATCGTCACCGCAGGCAAGCTCGTCCTCGATCTCAACATTCGTCAGGTCTCCCTCGGGGATGCGACGGCGCGCCTCACGCCGCGCGAGGCGGAGCTCCTCGCTCTCCTCATGGACAAGGCCAACCAGCCGGTGTCGCGCGGCGACATCTTCGACAAATTATGGGCGGGCCAGGGCGGCCTGTCGCTGAATGTCGTCGATGTCTACGTGGGTTACCTACGTACCAAGCTGTCCGATTTCGTGCGCTTCGGCGGGCCGGTCATCGTCACCGTGCGGGGCCGGGGCTTCATGCTCGACCTGCGGGGCCAGGATTTCCGCCACTGAGCACGATGCGCTTTCTCGGCCTGTTCCGGGACGATCCGGCAATTTATCGCTTGAAGAGTCCGGCGGAATTGTCGATATAGCTCCCGCGACAGAAATGACTGCGCCGTCAGTGTCTTAGGATCTTCTTAAGCGAGATCTGGACGCTGCTGACGTTCAAGAAACCATCTAGGAGAAACACCATGACCTGGGCTGCCCCCGTCGTTTCCGAGATCTGTGTCGGCATGGAAGTCACCAGCTACGAGTCGGCTGAGATCGACACCTTCAACTAAGACATCATGTCGTGCTTGAGGATCGAGGCAGCGCCGGTTCAGCCATGCATGTCGTGATCCTCGGCTCGGCCGCGGGCGGCGGCCTTCCCCAGTGGAATTGCCGCTGCCCCATCTGCTCGCTCGCCCGCGAGGATTCCTCGAAGGTGCGCCCTCGAACCCAGTCGAGCATCGCCGTGTCGCCCGATGGCGAGCGCTGGCTCCTGGTGAACGCCTCGCCGGACATCCGGCAGCAACTCTTCGACAATCCGGCCATGCATCCGCGCGAAGGCCTGCGCCATTCGCCGATCCATGCCGTGCTTCTGACGAATGGCGATGTCGACCACGTGGCGGGGTTGCTCACCCTGCGCGAAGGCCAGCCCTACACGCTCTACGCCACCTCCGGCATCCTCGATTCGGTCAACGCCAACCGGGTCTTCGACGTGATGGCCGCCGACGTGGTGTCGCGCGAGAAGATCGCCCTCGACCATGCCTTCGAGCCAGTTCCCGGCCTGACCGTCACACTGTTCTCGGTGCCGGGAAAGGTGCCGCTCTGGCTCGAGGACGAGACCATGGAGATCGGCGCAGAGACCGAGACCACCGTGGGTGCAATGATCGAGTCCGGTGGGCGTCGCCTCGCCTATATTCCCGGCTGCGCCCGCGTCACGGATGGGCTGAAGCGACGCATATCGGGTGTCGACGCGCTTCTGTTCGACGGGACCGTGCTGCTCGACGACGACATGATCCGCGCCGGGGTCGGCGTGAAGACCGGATGGCGCATGGGCCACGTGCCGATGACGGGACAGGGCGGATCGATCGCCGCGCTCGCCGATGTGGAAATCGGTCGCCGCGTCTTCGTTCACATCAACAACACCAATCCTGTGCTGGTGGAAGAATCGGACGAACGCCGATCGGTGGAGGCGGAAGGCTGGACCGTCGCCCATGACGGGCTGACCCTGGCGCTCTAGATCGGCGCCCGGCTGGCATTTTAATGCCGCCACCTTATATTGTGTCCAATGGGATTGTGCGGTCCATGTCCGTGGCCTTCACGGAAATCGGCGCCATCTATAAGAAAAGTTCTCCTCGCCGCCCTTCGTCGAAACGCCGAGCTACGCCATGACCGCGCCTTTCCCCACGCCCAAGACCGACGAGTCCCTGCGCCTGCTCAGCCCCGAAGAACTCGAAGCGGCGCTTCGGGACATCGGCGCGAGGCGCTATCACAACCTGCATCCGTTCCACCGCCTGCTTCACGACGGCAAGCTGAACAAGGACCAGGTCCGGGCCTGGGCCCTCAACCGCTACTATTACCAGGCCATGATCCCGGTGAAGGACGCCGCCGTGCTCGCCCGCATGGAGGATGCGAGCCTGCGTCGCGTCTGGCGTCAGCGCATCGTCGATCATGATGGCGACGCACCCGGCGATGGCGGCATCGAGCGCTGGCTCAAGCTGGCCGAGGGCGTCGGCTTCCGTCGCGACTACGTGGAATCCACGCAAGGTATCCTGTCGGCGACGCGCTTCTCGGTGGATGCCTACGTGCATTTCGTGAAGGAGCGCTCGCTGCTGGAGGCCATCGCCTCCTCGCTCACCGAGATGTTCTCGCCGACGATCATCTCCGAGCGCGTGGCCGGGATGCTGAAGAACTACGATTTCATCACCAAGGACACGCTGGCCTATTTCGACAAGCGCCTGACCCAGGCCCCGCGCGATGCGGAATTCGCCATCGATTACGTCAAGCAGCACGCCACAACGCCCGAGCTGCAGCGTCAGGCCATGGCCGCGCTGACCTTCAAGTGCAACGTGCTCTGGACGCAGCTCGACGCGCTCCACTTCTCCTATGTGGCTCCGGGCATGACCCCGCCGGATGCCTGGACGCCCGGCACCGGCCTCGTGCCCGAGGTGGCGCAGGCGGCCGGCACCGGCACGATCCGGTCGGGCGACGTGCCTCGTCTGCCTCGCGGCGTCCGCCTGCGCCATGACGAAGTGCGCGGCCAGCACGTCTTGCTGGCGCCCGAGCGCACCTTCGACCTCGACGCCAATGCCGTGGCGGTCCTGTCCCTCGTGGATGGGCAGCGCAGCGTGCGAGACATTGCGGTGAAGCTCGCCGAGACCTTCACCGCCGACCCGGACGTGATCGAGGTCGACGTCCTGGCCATGCTCAACGACCTCGCCACGAAACGGGTTCTGGAGCGATGAACGCCATCACGCCGAATACCCCTTCCCTGCCGGCTCCGGTCGGGCTCCTCGCGGAGCTGACCCATCGCTGTCCCCTGCGCTGTCCCTATTGCTCGAACCCGCTCGAACTCGACCGGCGCTCGGGCGAGCTCGATACGGCGACATGGCAGCGCGTGCTGACGGAGGCGGCGGGTCTCGGCGTGCTGCATGTCCACCTCTCCGGCGGCGAGCCCACGGCCCGCAGCGACATCGTCGAGATCACCCAGACCTGCGCCAAGCTGGGCCTGTATTCCAATCTCATCACGTCGGGCGTCGGCGGTGCTCTGGCCAAGCTCGACGCCCTCTACGACGCGGGCCTCGACCATGTGCAGCTGTCGGTGCAAGGCGTCGACGCGGCCAACGCGGAGAAAATCGGCGGCCTGAAGAACGCTCAGCCGCAGAAATTCGCCTTTGCCGAACGCGTGACGCAGCTCGGCCTTCCGCTGACGCTGAATTCCGTGATCCATCGGGGCAACATCCACGAGGTCGAGGGCTTCATCGACTTGGCCGTCAAGCTCGGCGCCAAGCGCCTGGAGGTCGCCCACACCCAGTATTACGGCTGGGCCTATGTGAACCGCGCCGCTCTGATGCCGGACAAGGCCCAGGTCGATCAGTCGATCCGTATCGTCGAGGCGGCGCGCGAGCGGCTGAAGGGCCAGCTCGTCATCGATCTGGTCGTGCCCGATTACTACGCGAAGTACCCCAAGGCCTGCGCCGGCGGCTGGGGCCGCAAGCTGATGAACGTCACGCCCGCTGGCAAGGTGCTCCCCTGCCACGCCGCCGAGACCATCAAGCATCTCGAATTCTGGTACGTCTCCGACCATTCGCTCGCCGATATCTGGGCGAATTCCCCGGCCTTCACCGCCTATCGCGGGACGGATTGGATGAAGGAGCCGTGCCGCTCCTGCGACCGGCGTGAGAAGGATTGGGGCGGCTGCCGCTGTCAGGCGCTGGCTCTGGCCGGCGATGCCGCCGCCACCGACCCAGCCTGCTCGCTCTCCCCCCTCCATTCGAAGGTGCGGGAACTCGCCAAGGAAGAGGCGGCCGAGACACCGCCCGACTATGTCTACCGGACGATCGGCAGCAACGTGGACCGTGTTGCGCCGCCGCCCCTGAAAGAGGATGCTCCCCTGTGAAGCCCGTTCTCGTCGCGTTCGCTCTTTCGTTTGCCGGCCTGCCCGCCCTGGCGCAGGGTACGCCCCCGGCCGATGCGCCCGCTGTCACCAAGGCCAGCACCGCCACCCCGCCCAACGCCTCGGACCTGCTCTTCGAAGAGCCGCAGATGAAGAACGTGCCGCCGGGCTCGACCCTCACCTACGCCTATCTCCGGCGCAGCGGCATCTCCAAGGGTCCGTTCGGCCCGACCATGGACGACCAGATCAAGCTCACCATCGAGCCCGGTGCGGCGCCGGAAAACCGGACGATCCGCGTACAGATGTTTTCGGGCGCGAACCGCTTCCCCGCCGGCCCGTTCAACGACATGCCCGGCAACCCGGTGATGACCCTTTTTCTGGAACATCACCTCATCGACCTCGCCAAGGTGCTCTCGGCCAACCCACGCTACATCAAGAACGGGATCCGCAAGGCCCTGCGAGACAACGCGACGGTGACCGCGACGACGGCGACCGTGAAGGGGCAGACCGTGGATGCCTGGCGCGTTGAGGTGCAGCCCTTCATCGACGACAAGATGAAGGACCGCATGCGCGGCCTCGAGAACCTGAAATACACCTTCGTGACGTCGTCTGCCGTGCCCGGCGAGCTGCTCTCCATCGAAGCGCAGTCGAAGTCCAAGGATGGCGGCGAGCTTCTCCAGGAGAACCTGACTTATGATCCGAATGCTGGCTAAAGGCGGCCTTATCGCGCTCGCGCTCGGCGTCGCCGCCGCACCGGCCCAGGCCGTGGAGAGCGAGAACGACTACCCTACCGAGGCACGGGCCGATTACGTGTTCGGCTGCATGGCGGCCAACGGACAATCGCGGGAAGCGCTCTCTCGCTGCTCCTGCTCCATCGACGCCCTCGCGTCGATCCTGACCTATGACAAATACGTCCAGGCGAGCACGGTCCTGTCCATGCGCCAGGGCATCGGCGCCCGCTCGAACGAATTCAAATCGACCAAAGTGTTCGACGACAAGGTCGCGGATCTTCGCCGCGCCCAGGCCGAAGCCGAGATCCGCTGCTATCGCGGCGGAGTGTAACCGGCGGGATCCACCCCAGATTCGGTGCCCCTATCCACCCACCTCATCCTGAGGCTCCGCGAAGTGGCCTCGAAGGCGCCCTCCAATGCTCGCGACGCGACCTGGAGGCCTCCTTCGAGGCCTTCGCTTTGCTTCGGCACCTCAGGATGAGGTGGAAGAATGGGACCATCCTGGTCTACAGCATAGAGATCGATCCCTCGTCGAAGAGCTCCCGTGACGTCTTCTCCTCCGATCCTGAAAACCCTTCTGCCCGGTCTCGGAGAGCGCGTGCTCGTCATGGGTATCCTCAACGTCACCCCGGACTCCTTCTCCGATGGCGGACGTTTCGAGGGTGTCGAGGCGGCACGCTCCCAGGCTGGCGCGCTCGTGGCGGAAGGGGCGGCCCTGGTCGATATCGGCGGAGAATCGACGCGGCCGGGCCATACGCCCGTGTCGGCCGAGGAGGAGCAGGCCCGCATCCTGCCCGTCATCCGCGATCTCGCCCCGCGCCTTGCGGTCCCCATCTCGGTGGACACCTACAAGGCTTCTACCGCCGACGTGGCGCTGGCGGCCGGTGCGCGCATCGTCAACGATGTCTGGGGCCTGCAGCGCGAGCCCGACATCGCCCGCGTGGCGGCTGCCCATGGCGCGCCCGTCATGGTAATGCACAATCGAGAGACCATCGATCCCGCGATCGACATCATCGCCGACATGCTGCGCTTCTTCGAGCGATCCCTCGACATCGCCCGCCGCGCCGGCATCTCGGATAGGGACATCGTACTCGATCCGGGGATCGGTTTCGGCAAGAGCTGGGCCCAGCATCTCGAAGCCATGCGGCGCCTGCCCGAGATCAAGGCGCTGGGCTTTCCCGTCCTCGTCGGCGTCTCGCGCAAGTCGATGCTCGGGCGCCTGCACAATGCCGAGACGAAGCCGGTGGATCGCCTGTTCGGCTCGCTCTCGAGCCACGTCCTCGCCGCCACGCTGGGGGCCGACATCGTCCGCGTCCACGATGTGGCGCCCCATGTCGACGCCCTTCGCGTGGTCGACGCCGTGATGCGGACAGCTCCATGACCGACCGCATCCTGGTCGAACGCATCGCCGTCTTCGCCTATCACGGCCTCCTCGAGGAGGAAGCGCGGATCGGCCAGCGCTTCTACATTTCCCTCGACTGCCGGATCGACCTGCGGCCGGCCGGTCTGTCGGACGACGTGGCGAAGACCGTGAGCTATGCCGACCTCACCGAGATCGTCGTGCGCATCGCCACCACCCGGCGCTTCGCCCTCATCGAAGCTCTGGCCGAGGCCATCGCCGCCGAGATCCTCGAGCGGTTCGAGGGCGTGGACAGCATCGTCGTGCGCGTCGACAAGCCGAGCGCGCCGGTACCGGCGGTGATCGACGGCGTCGCCATCTCGATCCTGCGCAGCCGGGCCGGACTCCCGCGATGAGTGCCGCCTATCTCGGTCTCGGCAGCAATATCGGCGACAAGGCCGCGACCATCGCCGAAGCCATCCGGCGGCTCGAAGCCAGCCCGGGCATCCGTCTCACGGCACGGTCAAGCGATTACCGCACGCCCCCCTGGGGCGATACCGATCAGGACTGGTTCCTCAACGCGGCCATCGCCGTCGAGACCGACCTGACTCCCCACGACCTGCTGGAGACAGGTCTCACCATCGAGACCGCCATGGGTCGCGTGCGCGAGCGGCGCTGGGGGCCACGCGTCATCGATATCGATGTGCTCTCGTATGAGGGGGCGGCGATCTCCGACGAGCGTCTCGTCCTACCGCATCGTTTCGTGCGGGAGCGCGCCTTCGTCCTCGTTCCGCTCGCCGAGATCGCGCCGGATCTGGTCATCGGGCCGGAGACCGTGAGCCAAGCCCTGTCGAAGCTCGACACCACCGGTATCGTGCGGGACTGAGATCCACCCGCTCAGGGACGCAGTTCGACGGGCGTTCCCACATCCACCCGCGCGTAGATGGCCGCCATCTCGTCATTGGCCACGCCGACGCAGCCGCTGGTCCAGTCCTTCAGCCGGTGGAGCCGGCCGAGCCAGGAGAAGCCGTTCATGATCCCGTGGATCATGATGTCGCCGCCCGGCTCGTAGCCGCCGTCATGGGCGGCCAGCGTATCGGCCTCGTTCGGATAGGACACTTTCAGGGAAAGATGGGCGACGCTGAGCGGGTTGCGGTAGGCGATGGAATACAGCCCCTCAGGCGTACGCCCGTCGCCCTCCCGCTGCTTGTGACCGATGGGCGAGAATCCGAGAGAGACGGGATAGGTCGCCAGAACGCGGCCCTCACGCAGAAGAGTCAGGCGGCGGGCCGACTTCTCGACGAGAACACGGTCGGCCCGTTCAGGCTCTGCGACGAGCTCGGGTGCGACGCGGCCGATCTGGGCGCGATCGACCGCGACGATCCCCACCGCACCCAAGGCGAAGAGAGCTCCGACCGCAAGGCCGATCCGCCATCGTCGCATTGCCACTCTCTCCGCTCGAACCTGGGGGGCTCATACCAAACCCCGCGAGTCCTGACGACCTGTCAGGGCGCGGCCGGTTCGAGCAGCTTGTTGCCTTCGTCCTCCAGCAACGGCACGTCGTAGTCGCGCAGAACCTTCTCGATATCGGCCCGGCGCTTGCGCAGGATCGTGTTGAGGCTGCGCTTCCAATCGTTCTCCTCCATCCGCACGCCCATGGCGATGCGGAAGGTGAGAGCAGGACGATCAGGCTCCTGCAGCAGCGGCACGACCTTCATGGCGACACCGCTCTGCTTGGCGAGCCAACCCGCGGCCGGCCCCCACAGGATCGCGGCGTCGATTGTCTTCTCGGCGAGATCACCGATGACCTCGGCGGAGACCGTCTGGTACTTGCGCGAGGGATCGAGCTGGTAGGGAGCGTAGGCCTTCATCGACGCGATCAAGCCGAGCTCACCCATCCGGTTCACGGGTGGCGTCCCCCCGATGACACCGATGGACTTGCCCTTGAGCTTCGGATCGTCGAGCCGGGTCACGTCGTCGAACTCGCCGCTGCGGACGACCAGGGCATAACTGGAGCGGTAGTAGGGATTGGTGTGCTGGACCAGCTCACCGCCGGCAGCCGAGCCGATGATCAGGTCGCACAACCCGGTCCCGAGCGTATTACGAACGAATCCGGGCCCCTGCGTCAGCCAGTAATAGCGGAGCTTGACCTTGAGCTCGTCGGCGAGGATCGCCGCGATCTTATTCTCGAATCCGTTCTCCTTGCGTTCGGAGAACGGCATGTTGCCCGGGTCGCCGCAGACGCGCAGGACATCCGTGGTGACGAGGTCGGGAAGCGACTGCGCCAACGCGGGACGCGCCCCTGCCGAGATCAGCAGGAGCGCGCAAACCGTCGTGGTAAAGGAGCCAAAGCGTGCCATTAGCCGCCCAGGCACTCCTTCTCGGCCTTCTTGGCCGCTTCCGGCTTGTCTTCCTTGTCGGTCGGACGCACGCGCGGCATGGCACCGGAGGCGCGGGCCTTCAGGTAGACGTAGAGGTCGTCGGCGTAGCACATCACGTTCTTGTTATCGCCGAAGGCGGGCATCACGTTGGTGCCGCTCGAACTGATGTCCTGCTTGCCACCGGCGATGATGCCGACGAACTCCTCATAAGACAGGCGCTTCAGCGAGTCCTTGAGGGCGGGCGCGTAGGTCGAACCCATGGCGTCGGGGCCGTGGCAGACGTGGCACTCGGCATGGTAGCGGCGGTAGCCGGAATAGGCGTACCAGTCGAACTTCTTGCCGTCGTTGGTGATGTGGTAGGTCGGGGCGCCATCCCCGTCGGAATACTTTCCGTCTTCGACCTTCACCGCCTGATACTTGTCGATCAGCTTGGCGTCCTTTTCAGGAGCATTCGGATCGAGCTGGTTCGCAACGGCAGGATCAGCGGCGGGCTTGGCATCCTGGGCCTGAACGGCGCCGGCGGAAGCGAATGCGAAAACGAGGGCGGCCACGAGCGGACGGATGGCGGCTTTGCTTTGATACTGCAACGACGTTTCTCCCAGGAGCAACCGTCGGCCCGTTCGACCGACGTTCGAAGTGTTCTTAATAACGATCTAATCATAAAGGTGCCGGCGCGGAAACCCGCGCCGGCACCCTATTGTCTCAGACTTCGTGCGACCGATTAGTTCGGCAGCGAGAAGACGGTCAGCTGACCACCGAGGTTGGTGTAGTTTGAGAGGGCAGCGTAACCACCCACCGCGCCGAGACCGGCGTTCGGGTCGGTCAGGCCGGCCGCGAGGCCGATGCCGGCCCAGCCACCGACACCCGACAGGATGCCGACGAACTGCTTGCCCTTGTGCTGGTAGGTCATCACGTTACCGATGATGCCCGACGGGGTCTTGAACTTGTAGAGTTCCTTGCCGGTCTTGGAGTCAACGGCCTTCAGGTAACCCTCGAGGGTACCGTAGAACACGATGTCGCCAGCGGTGGCGAGGGCGCCCGACCACACCGAGAACTGCTCTTGGTTCGACCACTTGATCTTACCAGCGACGCCGTCCCAGGCGATGAAGTTACCCATGCCGCCGTGGCTGTTGGGGGCCGGGTACATGGCCAGCGTCGCGCCGACATAGGGCTGACCCGGGGTGTAGGAGACCCGGAACGGCTCGTAGTCCATGCAGACGTGGTTGGTGGGCACGTAGAACAGGTTGGTCTTCGGCGAGAACGCAGCAGGCTGCTGGTCCTTGGTGCCGAGGGCCGCGGGGCAGATACCCTTGGAGTTGGTATCTTCGCCGTTCTGCTCGGTGGAGTACTTGGCCTGGACCAGGGGGCGACCGTAGGTCTTGGAGCCCTTGTCCATGTCGACCTTGGAAGCCCAGTTCACCACCGGATCGAACTTCTCGGCGACCAGGAGCTCGCCGGTGGCGCGATCGAGGGTGTAGCCGAAGCCGTTACGATCGAAGTGGGTGAGGAGCGGACGATCCTTACCGTCGATCTTCTGATCCGTGAGGATCATCTCGTTGATGCCGTCGTAATCCCACTCGTCGTGCGGGGTCATCTGGTAGACCCACTTGGCCGCACCCGTGTCGGGGTTACGTGCCCAGATGGTCATCGACCACTTGTTGTCGCCCGGACGCTGCTTGGGGTTCCAGGTCGAGGGGTTACCCGAGCCGTAGTACATCAGGTCGAGCTTGGGGTCGTAGGAGAACCAGCCCCAGGTGCAGCCGCCGCCCGTCTTCCACTGATCGCCTTCCCAGGTCTTCAGCGAGGAATCCTTGCCGACCGGCTTGCCGAGAGACGTCGTCTTCTCCGGGTCCATGATCATGTCGGCATCGGGGCCCTGCGAGTAGCCGCGCCACACCTTCTTGCCCGACTTCGAGTCGTAGGCGGTGACGTGGCAGTTCACGCCGAACTCGCCGCCGGAAATGCCGACGATGATCTTGTCCTTGACCGGCAGAACCGTCGCGGTGTTGGTCTCACCCTTCTTCGGGTCGCCGTTGACGACGGACCAGTTCACCTTGCCGGACTTGGCGTCGAGCGAGACGACGGTGGTGTCAGCCTGGTGCAGGATGATCGCGCCGTCGGCATAGGCCAGACCACGGTTGACCGTGTCACAGCACATCACCGGGATGACGCTCGGGTCCTGTTTGGGCTCGTACTTCCAGACGATCACGCCGTCCTTGTCGAGGTCCAGGGCGTAGACGATGTTCGGGAAGGGGGTGTGCACGTACATCATGTTGCCGATGACGAGCGGCGAGCCTTCGTGGCCGCGCAGGACGCCGGTCGAGAACGTCCAGGCCACCTGCAGCTGCTTCACGTTGCTGGCATTGATCTGGTCGAGCTTCGAATAGCGCGTGTTGGCGTAATCGACCGTCTGCAGAACCTGCTGGGCCGGATCGGCCGAGCGCTTCAGGACGTCGTCGTTGGCGAAGGCGGGGGCCGAAGCCACCAGACCAGCGCCGAGTGCGAGAAGATGGACCGCTCTCATGCATTCCTCCGACAAGTCTTTGACACAACTGGAGAGCAGTTCGACCTGCTTCCGTTTGCGCGACCTGTTATTTGCGACAGGGATAGTTCACTTCGATAGAGTCTCCTAAGCGGTTGTTTCCGCGAAACTTTCGCCTCAACCACCGCCTGCTCTCCCGGTCGCCGCTACCCCTTTGCGGCGCCCCTCCGAACCGAAGCTTGAATGAACTCTAAGAAAAATCTCGGCGGCGTCAACTCGATTGAGCAAGCTTGAGCATGGTCTGCATCAAGTTCTGGTGAACGAATGTCTTCCCCGGCAGGCATTCCATGCACCTGCACAAGGAAATGCTGCGTTGCAAAATCGCCAAGTTCAAAGACAAAAGCATTTGTAAGACTCAGGTGCTTCTTATGCACTCCATGCATGCGATCAGCCTGGCATGCCAGATTCTCTCTGTTGCAGCAGAGAACACTGGTGGAAACGACCGCTTCGTCCCACGGAAGGGCAAGTTTCATCACTCGGAATAAGCATTATTTTGCTTGCTTGCAAAATAGATCGAGTGCCCCCTGCATGTGCGGAAACATCGATTGGGCGCCATTGGATCGGGCGCTGCGTTGTCTCGCCGCATGAGTACGTAGCGCGCCGCGCATGCGCCTTACGTCTTGTGCGCATGTGCATAATGTTGCGTCGGCGATATCTTGCGCCTCATGCAGGACGGTAAACGCCGCTCAAGCGGCGATGACGCCCGGAAAGCGATTCGCCAAATCCTCGCGCATGGCCTCCGACCATGCCCGGTCGCGTCTGTTGCGCGGCCGGTCGAGGGTCACGTCGGCGAGCAGGCTCGCTGGGCGCGCGGAGACGAGCAGGAGCCGGTCGGCGATCTCGATCGCCTCCGCGACGTTATGGGTGACCATGAGCACGCTCATCCCCTCGCGCCCCACCGTCTCCACCACGATCTCCCGAAGGGACGCGGCGGCCCTGTCATCCAGGGACACGAAGGGCTCGTCGAGCACCAGGATGCGGGGACGTAGGGCCAGGGCGCGGGCGAGGGCCACTCGACGCGCCATGCCCAAGGAGAGCTTTCCCGGATAGCGGCTGCGCCACGGCGTCAGCCCGAGGGATTCGAACAGGCCGTCGAGATCACGCCCCCGCTCCGGGCGGGGCAGGCCGAGGCGGACGTTCTGCTCGACGCTGCGCCAGGGGAGGAGGCGAGGCTCCTGGAAGACCATGGCGATCCCCGCCTCGCGCGGATCGGGGGTCACCGCGCCCTCGTATGCGTCGTCGAGGCCGAGCAGGATGCGCAGGGTGGTGGTCTTGCCCGCCCCGGAGGGGCCGATGAGGCAGGCGATCTCCGAGCGGCGGATGGTGAAGGAGAGGTCGCGCACCGCCTCCACCGGCTCCGGCCCATTGGCGCCGTAGACTTTGCGGAGGATGGAGACGGAGAGAGCGTCCGCCATCTCAGCGCCAGCGCCGGACATACGCTTCGAGGCGCTGGAGGATGAGGATGTCGATGGCGATCATGACACTCATGAAGACGACGCTGTAGCCGATGATGGCCGCCACGTTCAGGCTCTGAACGAAGTAGAAGTTGATGGCAAAACCGACGCCGTTCGGCCGCCCGAGCAGCTCGATCACCAGCACGATCTTCCAGGCCAGCGACAGGCCGGACCGGGCCGCGGCCACGACGAACGGCTGCAGTTGCGGCACCAGGACGTGGGCGATCCAGGTGCGGCGATCGAACCGGTAGGTCCGCGCCATTTCCTCGAGCCCCGGATCGAGGCCCCGCGCGCCCTCCCGCACGATCACCGCCACGTTGGGCAGCTTGTTGAGCACTACGGCCAGCACCGCGGCCCCTTCGTTGAGGCCGACCCAGATATAGGCCAGCACGGTGATGACGAGGGCGGGGGTGTTGAGCAGGATGAGAAGCGGTGTGTCGAGGGCGAGGTTCAAGCCCTTGAGGCGTCCGAGGGCGATCCCGAGGAGCACGCCGAGCCCCATGGCGATCATGAAGGAGACGCCCACCCGCGTGAGGGTGATGCCGACATTGCGCCAGAGGTCGCCGCTGGCCGATTCACTGACGATGAAATCGAGGATCGCGAGCGGTGCGGGCAGGAGCCGCGATCCCGCCAGGCTTGCCGCCGCCTGCCAAGCCGCCAGCAGCAGCAGGACGGAGACGAGCCGGGTCGCCACCCCCATGGCGTTGGAGCCGGGCCGGATCAATGTCCGCCGTGCCGATCGGAGAGGCCGCAGCGGCTCAACCGTTTCCGGCCCCGTCGAAATACAGGCCGGGGGGCAGGGTCGTCCCCGCCCCGACGAGGCGCTCGCCGCCGAGCTTGGACAGAACGCCGAACAGGCGCTCGCCGTCGCCGCGCTCGGTGGCGATGGGCCGGCGCGGAATGCCGGCGAGGAAGTCCCGCTTCAGGGCCTCGAAGGTCGGCTCGTCATCGACCGACATCAGCGGTCGCACCACCTCCCAGGCGGACGGGTCGTTGGCGAGCATCTCCTTGGCGGTGCGCGAGGCGCGGGCGAAGCCGGCGATCGCCTCGGCCTTGCCCGAGACCGTGCTCCCTTCGAACAGGTAGCCGATGAGGGCGATGGAGCCGGTGGCGCCGAAGGCGCGCATGATGTCGTCGGAGCCGATGATGCGACGAAACCCCTTGGGCTCGAGCCGTGCGCAATAGGTCCAGTAGAGCAGGGCTGCGTCGAGTTCTCCCTGTTCCAGCTTCAGTGCCAGGAGGGGCGGCGCGCCATAGGCGATCTGCGCCTGAGATTCGAGATCGATCCCGGCGGCATCCTTGGCCTGAGCCTTGAGCAGCAGCCAGTTCTTGTCGAGGGGCCCTCCGGCGATTCCGAGGCGTTTCCCGACGAGATCCTTTAGGCCTGCGATGGAACTGCCGGGCGGCACCATCAGGGATCCCTCGGTGGTGGAATAGGGGATGAAGCGCATCGCCCTGCCCTCGTTGCCGAGGCGGGCGGCCCAGAGCAGGTCCCCCACGATGGTGTCGACCTGACCGCCGAGAAAGGCGATGCGGGCGGCGTCGTTACCGGCGAGCTTGACCACGTCGAGGGTGAAGCCGTTGGCCGTGTCGAGGCCGCGCGCCTTGATGATGGCGGCCTCCCAGGACACGGTGCCGAAGGGCAGGCTGCCGACGCGCACGCTCGCCGATGCGGCCGCCACCGCGCCGGCCATGGGCCAGAGCGCCGCCGTCGCGAGCAATCCGCGCCGTGACAGCATGAGCATCGTCTCCCTGGAACCGGATTTTGAAAGCCCGGATTTTGGAACCGGATTTTGAAAGCCCGGATTTTGCCGTTCGACGGCCTCATCACTGAGACTGCCCGGCGGTTCTTATATTTAATAGGGTCTCACATCTCCGTCGTCCACCGACGCGCGCCATGGTCGAGTGGCCGCAGGTGACGAGCTCAGACGACCGGGGGCGAGAAATCCGAAAAACCCGAGCTCCGGAAAACTTGCCGGACTACGCTGCTCGGGGCAGGGTCCGGACCCGGAATGCCTCCGGTACCAATCACGACATCCAGTCGTCGGATGACATCCACCTCACCCAACAGGAATGCAGGCCATGGCCGGATCACGCGAAGACGTTATCGACGACGCCACCATCGCGGAGCGTTTGAGCGCCGAGCTGCCCGCCTGGACCTACGAGGATGGCTGGATCCGGCGGACCTACAAGACAGCGAGCTGGAAGAGCACGCTGATGGTCATCAACACGGTGGGACACCTCGCCGAGGCCGCCTGGCACCATCCGGATCTCACCGCTTCCTATGCCTGGGTCGAAGTGCGGCTGATGAACCATGCCGCCAAGGGCATCACCGACAAGGATTTTGCCCTGGCGAAGAAGATCGAGGAGGTCGTGGGCTGGCAGCCTGGAACGGAAGGCCAAGGCCTGGAGGGCACGCCCGGCGACGCGCGCTTCGCTTATATCAAGTACGACAAGTAGGGCTCACCGCGCCTCCTTCACTCTCCGGCACTCGGTCTTGAGATAGGCGGTCTTACCGATCTCCTCGTTGAGATCCGTACGGGAGATGATCTCCTGCCAGCCGTTGGTGCAGCCGAGTTCGTTGGAAACGCGGACCTTGCGCACCTCGCTCGCCTTGTCGTCCGAACAGGCCTCGATCGGGATCGCGTTGGCGCAGACGAGCACGACGGCGATGAAAGTGTTCATGACAGGCTCCGGTGCGAGGCGGGGCCGTGCCCCCCTCGGCCCTCTACGTCGGACGGAGGGCTTCGGTTTCGCGTGAGCCCGCTCTCTCGAAGACGATCGGAGAGTCGAGGCCTGCCCTTCACCCCAGATCGACGAACCTCTCGGCCGAGTAAGTCGCCCCCTCCACCGGGTTGGCGACCCAGCGGGTACGGCCGACGCGCAGGTCGTGGCCGGAGTGGAAATGGCCGGAGACCCAGAGATCGGGCCGGCTCGCCTCGGGGAGATCGTCGAGAGCGGTGGTGGCGTAGAAGGCCGGCACCCACCAGGGCACGCCGGGCGTGGTCCGGAACGCGTCGGCCGCCAGTGGACTGGCCGGATGGTGGGTGACGACCACGGTAGGGCCGGGATGCGGCACGGCGAGGGCGCCGGTCAGCTCGGCCTTCTGGGCCAGATGCGCCGCCATGGCGTCGGCGGGTGACCAGACCGTGCCGTCACCCTTGCGGATCGAACCGCGAAACTCTCGCGAACCGGTCACCGGATCGGTCATCCGCGCGGCGGCGAAGGCGACGGGGTCGGCCGGGTGGCCGGCGATGGTCTCGTCGAGCCAGCGACCGGCCAGCGACCAGTCACTCCAGAGCGTAGTGCCGACGAAGCGGATTCCATAGAGGACGACGCTGGCACCGTGGTTGAGGAGGTGGACCGGACCGCCCTCCCCCGACGTGTTGATCCGCGCCACCTCGGCCTCCAGGGCGGCGATCAGTTCGGGCGCGGTGCGCGGGTCACCCGTCGGCGCATAATGTTCGTGGTTGCCCGGCACGAGCACGATGGGACGGCCCTGCGCGATCTGTCGCAGGGCGGCGAGGCCGAGTTCGGGCCGGCCCTCGTAAAGATCGCCGGGACAGACCAGCACGTCGAACGCTTCTGCCGGCCGCGCGATCGTCTCCGGACGCCGGCGCTCGAGATGCAGGTCGGAGATCGGGAACAGGCGCATCTTTCAGAACCTCATCGTCTTGGCGATGCCGGGCATCGGCGCGGCCGGGCGGCGGGGCACGCTCTCACGCGACGGGATGCGCCGCGCGCCATTCGGCACGGGCGGCCTTGAGGATGTCCACGGCCGAATCCGCGTTGAGCACGGCGATGCCGGCCGCCGCCACGAGATCGGGCCAGGGCGAGAGGGTGAGCGCCGTGACGAGGCCTGCGCCGATGATGGCGAGATTGGCAAAGGCATCGTTGCGGGCCGAGAGATAGGCTGCCCGGGTCAGGCTTCCCCCGCCCTCGCGGTGACGCGCCAGCATCATGGCGCAGACGAGGTTCACGCCGAGGGCACCGAGGCCGGCAAGGGTGAGCGGCAGCGGCGCGGGGGGCGCCATGTCGGAGACCTTCTCCAAGGCGGCATAGGCGGTGGCGAGTGCTGGCAGCAGCAGGATGCCGGCCAGCGCCATGCCGAGCCGCGCCCGGTTTCGCAGGCTCCAGCCGATCCCGGCGAAGATCAGCAGGTTGAGCGCCGCATCCTCCAGGAAATCCAGGCTGTCGGCGATGAGCGCAAGGGAGCCGATCGCCAAAGCCACGGCGATCTCGATGCTGAAATAGGCGAGGTTCAGTCCCGCCACCCGCAGGACGACCGGGCGCAGGGTGGCGTGACCTGCCGGGGTGGATGCGTCGGTCATCGGCTCTCAGGATCGGCTCTCGAAAAAGTCTTTGCCTCTTGGACCGACGACGACAGGCCTGTCGAGCCGCGATTTTCGGCGTGCTTGCGCTGGATTTGCAGCAGCGCTTGTGCGACGCGACACGTCGGATGCGGGGCCAAGTCCCGTGAGTACGACGTGAGACGGGGGGAGACCGACCGATGATGCCAGAGCTGCGCGTCCTGTATTTCGAGGATCTCGAGGTCGGATTGTCCGAAACCTTGAACAAGGTCATCGCCTCCTCCGACGTGGTGGGCTTCGCCGAGATCACCGGCGATCGCAACCCGATCCACCTGTCCGAGCACTTCGCGGCCCGCACACCTTTCGGCACCCGCATCGCCCACGGCCTGTATACGGCCGGGCTGATCTCGGCCGTGCTCGGCACCCGCCTGCCCGGCCCTGGCGCCATCTACATCAGCCAGACCCTGAACTTTCGCGCGCCGGTCCGCATCGGCGACACCGTCCAGGTGACGGTGGAAGTGGCTGAGCTCGTCCCCGAGCGCCGCCGCGCCCGGCTCAAATGCACCTGCTCGGTGGCGGGTGAAGTCGTCCTCGACGGAGAGGCCCTGGTGAAGGTCCCGACCAAGGAGGAGGCCGACCCGCTCGCCATCCGCATGGGCGGCCGCCCCGCGAACGCGTAGCGCCACGCATACCCCTCTTTCCGCATGCGGGAAGAGGGGCAGCCCCAGCCATGCGCATCATCTGCCAGGGCATAGGATGCGGCCAGCGGTGACACCCATCCCCATCGACGACCCCTCCGACCCCCGCATCGCGGCCTATGCCGCCATGCGGGAGCGCGATCTGATCGGCCGCGAGGGCCGGTTCATCGTGGAGGGGGAGGTGACCCTGCGGGTCCTGCTCTCGGGTGCCGCGCGTTTCCCGGCCGAATCACTGCTCCTCAGCCACGAGCGCCTGGCGCCCCTCTCCGATGCGCTCGCCGCCCTGCCCGCTTCGCTGCCGGTCTATACGGCCTCGAAGGCGGTGATGAGCGCCATCGCCGGCTTCCCGATCCACCGGGGCGTGATGGCGGTGGCCTCGTGCGGAGAGCCCCCACCTCTCGTCCTGCCTCCGTCCCCGGCGCCCGTCACGATGGTCGGGCTCGTCGGCTTGACCAACCATGACAATGTCGGCGGCCTGTTCCGCAACGCCGCCGCGTTTGGAGCCACCGGCATCCTTCTCGATTCCGCCACCTGCGACCCGCTCTATCGCAAGGCGATCCGGGTTTCGGCGGGCGCGGCGCTGATCGTGCCGTTCGCGCGGCTGGAGGCGGAGGCCATGCTGCACTTCGCGCAGGCCAACGACCTCGTCCCCCTGGCATTCAGCCCGCGCGGGGAGGCGGTGCTCGCGGACCTGCCGCCCTCGCCGCGCACGCTTCTGCTCCTCGGCACCGAGGGGCCGGGGCTGTCGCACGGCCTGATGGCGCGCGCCCGAACAGTGCGCATTCCCATGGCACCGGGATTCGACTCGCTGAACGTGGCGACAGCGGGAGCATTGGCGCTCCACCATCTGGCGATGCAGGCACGCGACAATCCGCACCCATTGTCCCGCTGGTGATGCCGGTCGAGATTAGGCGGCAAGCTAGGCCGGTGCATCGGGGATTCCGGACGCCGCGACCTTGAGCTTGGAATGAATCTCGATACCCCTTACGGGAGGAACGATCCGCCGTAGGGGGCCTGTCGCCGAAGGAGTTCAACGCGTTGCTTCAGTCTCGGGATGGCATGCGGACCTTGTCCGGACGCCGCGTCATCATCGTCGGCGCCGGCCCCGGGGGATTGGCGACGGCGCTGCTCCTCGCACGAGCGGGCATCCACGTCACGGTGGTCGAGAAGGACCCTGCGGTCGGCGGCCGGACCAAGACGGTGGAGGCGCCCGGCGGCTACCGCTTCGATATCGGCCCGACCTTCTTCCTCTATCCACAGATCCTCGCCGACATCTTCGAGACATGCGGCGAGCGTCTCGAGGATCACGTCAAGCTGGAGCGGCTCGATCCGCAATATCACCTCGTGTTCGAGGGCAAGGATGCGGAGGGCAGGAACGGGGTCTCGGGCGAGATCCGTGCCACCGGTGACATGGAGCGCCTCGAGGCGGAGATCGCCCGCATCGCCCCGGATGACGCCAAGAACGTCCGGAAGTTCTTCGCCGACAACCGGGTGAAGCTGAAATTCTTCAAGCCCGTGCTGGAACAGGCCTTCCACACCCTGCGCGCCATGGCCTCCCCGGCCATGATCGCCGCCCTGCCCCATCTCCATCCCGGCCGCAGCGTCGACAAGGACCTGCAGCGCTACTTCAAGGATCCGCGGGTCCGCCTCGCCTTCGCGTTCCAGACCAAATATCTCGGGATGTCGCCGTTCCGGTGCCCGAGCCTGTTCACGATCCTGTCGTTCCTCGAATACGAACACGGGGTCTACCATCCCGTCGGCGGCTGCGGCGCGGTGTCGGAGGCGATGGCCGGGCTCGCCCGCCGCATGGGCGTGGACATCCGCCTCGACACTTCGGTCGACCGGGTGATCTTCGATGGCAAGAAGGCCACCGGGGTGGTCTGCGGGACAGAGACCCTGAAGGCCGACGCGGTGGTCATCAACGGCGATTTCGCCAAGGTCATCAAGGATCTGGTGCCGCAGACGCATCGCCCACGCTGGCGCGACGCCAAGATCGGCAAGGCCCGCCTCTCCTGCTCGACCTTCATGATGTATCTCGGGATCGAGGGGAAAGTGCCGGCGGCGCTGGGCCACCACACGATCTTCCTGTCGGAGGAATACGCCCGCAACATCCGGGAAATCACCGAGGGCACCCTGCCGATGCAGCCCTCCCTCTATGTCCAGCACGCGGGCTACACCGATGGCGGCATGGCGCCGGCCGGCCATACCAGCCTCTACGTCCTCGTGCCGGTGCCGAACCTGAAATCGGGGATCGACTGGCCCTCCACCCGTGAGAGCTACCGCCGCCTCGTCCTCGACCGGCTGAAGCTGCTCGGCCTCGACGATATCGAGGATCGCATCCGCTACGAGCGTATCGTCGACCCGTCGCAATGGCGGGACGATTTCTTCGTGTATGAGGGCGCCACCTTCAACCTCGCCCACGACCTGATGCAGATGTTGTATTTCCGCCCTCACAACCGCTTCGGGCCAGGGCTCTACCTCGTGGGCGGCGGCACGCATCCGGGTTCGGGCCTGCCGGTGATCTACGAGGGCGCGCGCATCACCGCCCGTCTCCTCATCGAGGAGCTCTCAGCCGGGCGCGTCGGCGCGGAGGCCGCCGGCATCCCCACCACCCAGCCGCTCGCCACGTCGGGCGAAGCTTCGTGAGGCGTTTCTTCGCGACCGCTTTGGCGCTGGCCTTCGTCATGCCTCTCGATCCCGCGCGGGCAGCCACCGTCGAGGTCGTGGTGGAGGGAATCGAGCCGGGGGCCGGCACGGTCTACGTCGCCCTTTGCCAGGGCGGCCTGTCGGAGACCGAGTGTCGCAATGGGCAGGACGTTCCCGCCGACGGCAGGAGCCAGCGGGTGATCCTCACGGGGATCGAACCCGGCGCCTACGCGGTGGCGGCCTATCAGGATCTCAACGGCAATCGTCGCCTCGACCGGACGGGCCTTGGCCTTCCCCTCGAACCCTATGGCTTTTCCGGCGAGGCGGCGCGCGCGCGACCGGATTTCGCCCGTGCGCGCGTCGTCGTGCGCGAACCGGGTCTCGCCCTGCGGGTGCGCCTCGTCCGCGCCCTGCCACCCCGCTGAACCCGCCCAGGATGAGTCCGGGACAGGAGCCCCTGGTCATGGTCCGGGGCGCCGTCCTCGCCTATCGCGGGCATCGGGTCCTGCGGGGCGTCGATTGCCGGATCGAGGCCGGCGAGACCCTCGCCCTGCTCGGCCCGAACGGCGCCGGCAAGAGCTCGCTCATGCGCATCGTGGCCGGACGATTGCCGCCGGAGAGCGGCACCGTGCGGATCGCTGGTGCCGATCCGTTCCGTGAGCGCGAGGCACGGCGCGCCATCGGCTGGGTTCCTCAGGAAATCGCCCTCTATCCACGCCTCACCGTGGCAGAGAACCTTTCCGTCTTCGCGCAGCTCTCGGGGATCGGCCGGCGTGAACGCAAGGCGGCGGTCCAGGCCGCCCTCGATCTGGCCGATCTCGGCGAGGTGGCGCGGCGTCCGGTGGGCCACCTGTCCGGCGGCTACCAGCGCCGGGCCAATATCGCCGCGAGCCTGATGGCGCGGCCGCGCCTCGTCCTCCTCGACGAGCCGACCCAGGGAGTGGACCTGCACGCGCGCGCCGCGATCCATGCGGTGCTCGCCCGCCTGCGGGAGCAGGGCGCCGCGATCCTCATCGCCACCCATGATTTCGCCGAGGCCGAACGCCTCGCCGACCGGGTCGCCATCCTGGCGGACGGGCGGCTCATCCATGAAGGCCGGCTCGCCCTCCTCCTCGAACGCATCCGCGCGGAAGTGCCCGAGCACGAGGTGGCGCTCACCAATCCTGCCGGCCCGGACGCCGTGGCCGCCCTGCGCCGGGCGGGATTCACCCCTATCGATACCGGACTGACCTGGAGGGCGAGCCACAGGGCCGGGCTCGACGGGACCGCGCTCCTCGGCAGCCTGCGGGCGGAAGGCGTGCCGGTGGGGGAAATCCGCATCCGCGCACCGGGCCTGGACGCGATCTATCGCGAGGCCCTCGACCGGGCCGGGCCGGGCCGGGCCATGCCCCTTCACGCGGGACACGAGGCATGATCACCGCCGCCTTCCGGGTGATGCTGATCAGCCTGCGGCGCGACCGCGCCGCCCTGGTCATGGCCTTCGTCCTGCCGACCGTGATCTTCATGATCTTCGCCGCGATCTTCTCGGGCGCCATCGGCGACCGGATCCGCATCCATCTCGGTCTCGTCGACCTCGCCCGCACGGCAACCACCGAGCGGCTGATGGCGGCCCTGGAGGCCGACACCTCCCTGCGCATCGAGCGTTTGAAGGCCACCGATCTCGCCGGGGCGACGAGCGCGGTCCGGCGCGGGGACGTGGACGCCGCCCTGGTCCTTCGGGGCGACCTCGACGCACCCGTGGCCGGAGCCCCGCCCGAGGCCGCCCAGCCGGTGATCCTCATCGAGAACCCCGCCCGGGCACTGGCCACGCCGATCGCGCTCGGCCAGTTGCAGCGCATCCTCAACGAGGCCCTGCCTGACGTGGTCCTCGCCCGGATCGTCGCCGACGTGGAACGGTCGGGCAAGATCGGGCCGGACGAGCGCGCCTTCCTCAACTCGGCCTTCGCCGAGCAGCGCGCCCGCAAGGAGCCGTTCTCCTTCGCCTCCCTGGTAGAACGCCAGAGCACCGCCTCGGGCCGCACCAACGAGCGGGTGAGCTATTATGCCGGCGCCATCACCGCCGTGTTCCTGCTGTTCGCGGCCATGCAGGGAGCGATGTCCCTGGTGGAGGAGCGGCAATCGGGCCTCGCCGACAGGCTCATGGCCGGGCCCGGAGGGCTCGCCGTGGTGGTGGTGGGGAAGTTCCTGTTCCTGGTGATCCAGGGCGTGGTCCAGGCCGGGCTGATCTTCGCCGCCGCCGCCCTGGTCTACGGGGTCGAGATCGGCCCGCACTGGCCGGCCTGGATCGTCACCTCGTTCCTCGTCTCGGCCATGGCGGCGGGGTTGGCGCTCGCCGCCTGCGCGGCGGCCAATACCCGCCAGCAGGCACATCTCGCCTCCACCTTCGGCGTTCTGCTGCTCTCGGCGGTGGGCGGCAGCATGGTCCCACGCTTCCTGATGCCGCCCTGGCTGCAGCAGGTCGGCTGGCTCACCCCGAACGCCTGGGCGATCGAAGCCTATCAGACGGCGCTCGGCGAAGGCATGGCCGCGGCCATGCCGGCCTGGGGGGTGATGATCACCGTGGCGGCCTTGGGCCTCGTGGCCGCCGTGGGGTTGGTGGCGCGCCGGGTGGTGTAAGCCTGCGGACGTCACTCCAGCCTAGAACTGGCCGACCCGGACCTGCAATCCCCGCTCTCGGCCTTGAAATGGGCGATAACTCCGGCGGCGCGACCGGTTAGCGCGTTGACCGCGCGGCGATCCGGTCTAGCTTCACCCGTGAGGCACGGCATCGGCCGGGCCCAGGGAGTGACGATGAACATGCGGGTCGGGTCTTCGGTCGCCGTGGTCGGCGCAGGGTTGGGCGGCCTCGCGGCGGCCTGCGTCAGCGCTGCGCGCGGCCACACGGTCACTCTCTACGACAAGAACGATTGGCTCGGCGGCAAAGCGGCGGTGCTGCACGAAGGCGGATTCCGCTTCGACATGGGCCCGACCATCCTCACGGTGCCGAAGGTGCTGGAGCGCATCTTCCAGGAGGCCGGCCGCAACATCCACGACTATCTCGACCTGCGCCGGCTCGATCCGCAATGGCGCTGCTTCTTCGACGACAACACCCATCTCGACCTCATGGCCGACGTGCCCACCATGGCCGCCGACATGGAGCGTTTCGCGCCCAATACCGGCGCGGGTGAGGGCTACAAGAAGTTCCTCGAAATCTCGGAGCACCTGCACGACGTCTCGAACAAGTTCTTCTTCTGGAAGCCGGTGGAGGATCTGTTCGACACGATCAACATCCGCGCCAACATGAATCCCGGCACCCTGCGGGACGTGCTTTCCCTCCGCATGGGCTCGTCGGTTGCCAGCACCATCCGCTCGAAGGTCAAGGATGCGCGCCTCGCGCAGATGCTCGACCATTTCGTGCAATATGTCGGCTCGTCCCCCTACGGCGCGCCGGCCGTGCTCTGCGCCATCGCCCACATGCAGACCGCCGAGGGCGTCTGGTACCCGATGGGCGGCACCCGCGCGGTGGCCGAGGCGCTGACGAAGCTCGCCTCCGAACTCGGCGCGACCCTGCGGCCTGGCGACGAGGTCACCGGGCTCGCCATCGAGAAGGGCACGGTGAAGGGCGTGAAGACCGCCGCCGGCATCACCCCGTTCGACGCGGTGATCTCCAACATGGATTCGGTGCGGACCTACCGCGAGCTCGTCGGCGGCGATGTCGGCAAGGCCTACGAGAAGAAGAGCTTCGAGCCGGCCTGTTCCGGCGTGGTGCTCTATCTCGGCCTGAACAAGCGCTACGAGCACCTGAACCACCACGATTTCGTCTTCTCCCGCGATCCGGAGGAGGAGTTCGACTACATCTACCGCAAGGGTGAGCCGGCCCCGGACCCGACCGCCTATCTCGCCGCCCCCTCCTCCACCGACCCGTCGGTGGCTCCCGAAGGCGGCGAGGCCCTCTACGTCCTCGTCCACACGCCCTACCTGAGGCCGCATCACGACTGGTCCAAGATGTTCCCGGCCTACCGCCAGGTCATCCTCGACAAGCTCAAGCGCACGGGCAACATGCCGGATCTCGAAGAGCGCATCGTCGTCGAGCGCCATCTGACGCCGCAGGACATCCACGAGCGCTACAAGGTGCTCAACGGGGCGATCTACGGCCTCGCTTCGCACGGCAAGTTCATGGGCGCGTTCAAGCCGGGCAACCGCTCGCGGCAGGTGCGCGGCCTGTATCTCGCCGGCGGCGCGGCCCATCCCGGCCCCGGCATGCCCATGGTGATGATGTCGGGTTGGATCGCCGCCGACGCGCTCGATTCCGACGCTCGGCAGGGTGGGGCGACCGGTAGCGAGGTACGGCAGAGCGCGTGAGGCCACCGGCGTCCCCGGCCCGACCGGCTCCCCGCCATTCGCCGCTGATCTGGCGGTTCATGGTCGGATATTTCGACCGCTTCCTGCGCCGGCACATGAACGCGCTCCGGCTCGCCCGCTGGGGCGCGCCGGATTGTGCCGGTCATGCCGGCCCCATCGTCGTCGTCCTCAACCATCCGTCCTGGTGGGACGCGGCCGTGGTGATCCTCCTGGCCGGCCGCCTGTTTCCCGAGCGGACGAGCCACGCCCCGTTCGATGCGGCGGCGCTGGAGAAATACGCGGTCTTCGGGCGAATCGGCGCGTTTCCGGTGGATCTCGAGTCACTGCGTGGAGCGGCGCAGTTCCTTGCCCATTCCCGCGTGATCCTCGGCGCGCCTGGACAGATGCTCTGGATCACGGCGCAGGGACGCTTCGTCGATGTCCGCGCCCGCCCGCTCGACCTGCGCGCGGGAGTCGCGAGACTCCCCGAGATCGCCCCGGACGCGCTGTTCGTGCCCCTGGCCCTGGACTACGCCTTCTGGGAAGAACGAGGCGCTGAAGCCTTCGCCGCCTTCGGGACGCCGGTGCGGGGTGCCGACCTCCTCGCCCTGCCCCGGCCGGAGCGGCTGGCCCGGATGGAGGCAGACCTGACCGCCACCCTCGACCGGCTCTCCGCGGACGTCGTCGCCCGCGAGCCCGACCGCTTCACGACCCTGACCTCCGGCGGCAAGGGTATCGGTGGAATCTATGACGGCTGGCGCCGGATGCGGGCTATCCTCACCGGTCGCCGCTTCGACCCCGCCCATCGCCCCGAGGGAGACAGAGCCCCGTGACCCTCGTCCTGGCGCTCGTCGCCCTCGCCTTCGCCCTCCTCCCCGCCATTCTGGCCTGCGCGAACCTCATCGCCCTGCGCACGCCGGAGCCGGAAGCGGCGCAGGACGGGCTGGTCTCGATCCTGATCCCCGCTCGCGACGAGGAAGGCACCATCGTCGACACGGTGCGGGCCGCCCTGGCGAGCACCGGCATCGCCGTGGAAGTGCTGGTGGGGGACGACCATTCCACCGATGCCACGGCGGGCCTCGTCCGCGCCCTGGCGCAGACCGATCCACGACTCCGGCTGGTCCCGGTTCCCGCCCTGCCCGAGGGCTGGACGGGGAAGAACCACGCCTGCGCCGCCCTCGCGGCCGAGGCGAAGGGCGCGCACCTCCTCTTCATCGACGCGGACGTCTCCCTCGCGCCCAGTGCCGCGGCAGGGCTCGTCGCCCATGCCCGCGCCACCGGGGCCGCCCTGGTGAGCGCCGTGCCGCGTCAGATCATGCGCAGCCTGGGCGAGCGGCTCACCGTGCCGATGATCAATTTCCTCCTCGTCGGCTACCTCCCCGTGCCGATGATGCGCGCCTCGCTCCGTCCGGCACTCGGCGCCGCCTGCGGCCAGCTCGTCCTCATCGACCGCTCCGTCTACGGTGAGACCGGCGGCCACGGCGCCATCCGCGGACTCCTGCATGACGGCGTGTTCCTGCCCCGGATCCTGCGCCATGCCGGGCATCGGACCGACCTCGTGGCCGGGCACGCGCTCGCCACCTGCCGGATGTACCGGAACCTCGCCGAATCCTGGGCCGGCTTCTCGAAGAACGCCCATGAGGGTATGGCCACGCCCCGTGCCCTCCCCGTCTGGACGCTGCTCCTGCTCGCGGGTCATGTCCTGCCGCTGCTGCTCGTTCTCGCCGCCGCCTTCGGCCTCGCGACTCCGACGGCCGGGCTGGTGGCGCTCGCTGCCCTCGTCGTGTCGCTCGCCACCCGCGCGGCGATCACCCTCATCACCCACGAGCCGGCCGCGACCATCCTCCTCCACCCGCTCGGGGTGGTGGTGGCCCTGGCGATCCAGTGGAACGTGCTGCTGCACCCCAAGCGCGCCGGAGCGGCGGTGTGGAAGGGGCGGAGCTATCCGGTGAAGGGGACGAAGACGCCCCATTCCCAGCCGTAGGCGAGGCCGGGTTTTCAAGCGGTACCGTCGCCTGCCGGCTGTTCCCCAGCTGACCGGCCGCGCACAGGATTTCTATCCCCGCGACCACAAGGATCGGCTCGGCATCACGACGACGCGTCGGCTGAACCGGAGACCGCCGGAGCGTGGAACGAAGTATACCAAGTGTTTGTTTTTTTTGACGTAAATATCAAAAAACTCTTGGTTTTATAATTTATGCAGATCGAATACTCGGATCTACGCGGCACGACATTGTCTACCCCGACAGGGATCCGATCATAGCCTGCCCGTGCCGGTCAAACAGCTCGGAATGCGATGGCTTCGATCTTCTGCCTTCCCGTCATCGTCGCGGCCAAGCCGGTGAAATTATTTTTCCCGACTGTGGTGGATGAAAAATCCTGCTCATCCGTGAGGCGTTTCGGAGCAAAATTTCGCGAATTCTGGATGAATCCTCTTCGGCTCATGCATTATGCTGCTTGCAAGCCAATCTGATATGCCAAATACTGAATACCAGCCAGCGACCTCTGATCTCGACGATCACTTGCCGCGGCCAAGGAAGCCGATGCGCTGGGGTGCCTCGACCACCAAGCCTTCAAGTATCCATGTCCATGATCAGGGAGAAAGCTCATGGCGACGTCCGTGACCGCGCCCATAGCGGTGCAACCTTCAAAGCGGTGGCTCCAACTTATTCTCGGCGTTGCCTGTATGGTCGCCGCGGCGAACATTCAGTACGCTTGGACTCTGTTCGTCCCGGAAATTCAGAAGACGTTCGGCTGGGACCGCGCCGCGATCCAGGTCGCGTTCACGATCTTCGTCGTGGTGCAGACATGGCTGACCCCGATTGAAGGCTATTTCATCGATAAGTACGGCCCGAGCCGGGTCGTGATGTTCGGTGGTCTGATGACCGGCCTCGCCTGGGTCATCAACTCCTACGCCACCTCGCTCACCGGCTTCTATCTCGGCTCCGTGGCGGGCGGTATCGGTGTGGGCTGTGTCTACGCCACCTGCATCAACAACGCCCTGAAATGGTTCCCGGACAAGCGCGGCCTCGCGGTCGGCCTGACGGCGGGCGGCTACGGCGCCGGCTCGGCCCTCACCATCCTGCCGATCGCCAGCATGATCTCGCACGGCAGCTACGCCCAGGCCTTCTTCATCTTCGGCCTGATCCAGGGCGCGGTCATCATGCTGGCCGCCATCGGCCTGCGCTCCCCGGCCAAGGACCAGGTCATCTTCTCGACCAAGGTCCTGCAGACCCGGCGCGACTACACCCTCGGGGAAGCCCTGCGCACGCCGGTCTTCTACGTGATGCTGCTCATGTTCACCTGCACGGTCACCGGCGGCCTGATGGCCGTGGCCCAGCTCGGCGTCATCGCGCAGGATCTCGGCGTGAAGGAGTTCCAGGTCAACCTGTACTTCTTCGCCATGGCGGCCCTGCCCTTCGCACTGATGCTCGACCGGATCATGAACGGCATTTCGCGGCCGCTCTTCGGCTACATCTCCGACCGGATCGGGCGTGAGAAGACGATGTTCATCGCCTTCACCATGGAGGGCATCGGCATCGTCGCCCTGGGTTACTTCGGCTCGAACCCCTGGGCCTTCGTGATCCTGTCGGGCATCGTGTTCCTGGCCTGGGGCGAGGTCTACTCGCTGTTCAGCGCCACGGCCGCCGACACGTTCGGCTCCAAGCACATCGGCAAGATCTACGGCGTGCTCTACTGCGCCAAGGGTTTCGCCGCCCTGTTCGTCCCGGTGGGCAACCTGCTGATGCAGGCCACCGGCACCTGGGCGACGGTGCTGTACACCGTGGCGGTCATGGATCTCTTCGCCGCCTTCCTGGCCGTGGCCGTCCTTCGGCCGATGCTCAAGCGCCACCACGTCGCCAACGGCTCGGTCACTCCGGCGGGCGCCCTGGCCCACGCCTGATCCCCGGCTCGTCCCGCCCGACCGGCGGGGCGAGCCCGGCACGACTGAAGGAGCCGATGACCGGCTCCTTCAGCGACCGGCCCCGATGGCGCCCCTCCGAGGAGCGCCATCTCCGGCCCGGCACACGGTGCGCCATCCTGTCCGCCGCCCCCGTGTTGCCCCATGCGCCGTCATGTCCAACTCTGCTCGGCTATCGCCGGAGTGCCCGAGATGAACATCGCCGCCATCCTCGCCCTGCAGAGCATTCCGTTCGCGGCCCTGGTGCTCGCCACGGCCGGTGCCAACCGCGACCTCTTCGCGGTGCTGTATGTGGCAGCCCTGGGCCTGACCTTATCGATCATCATCTTCGGCGACGGCTATCATGCACTTCCGCTGATGCCCGGCGTGTCCGGCGGCAACCATCGCTGAGACGCCCTCAGCCAGGTTACCGGCACCGGAACGGCGCCCCCCGTCCCATTCCCGACACTCACGCACCCTTCCGATGACCGGCTGGCCCCTCGTGCGACCGCAGAGTGGACTTCATCCGCAGATCCGCGTCCGGAACATAACCGTCATACGGAATGTGATATACCAAACACCATTGTGCGGTGCGATATAGGCTTCATTGCAGCTGCAAGAGAGGCTCCTTTCATGATCGCTCTGTTCATCCTCGGCCTCGCCGCCGTCGCCGTCGGCCCTGCTTTGGCGCTGCTCACGGACCGCCCCGAATCGGCTGAGCCGGTCTCCAACACGACCTCGGCCGGCATGTTCGTCGCCATCAACGACAACGCCCAGGCTTCCTACCGTCTGGCCGCCTGAGCCGACGCCGATCGATCGGCACCCGTCCAGTACCGTTTCCCCCCGCCAGGCTGAGCCGAGGCGGGGTTTTTCATGCCCGGCGGGAGAGTGACCGCACGCGCCTCAACCGCCGGTCTCGCCCAGGATCCACGCCGCAGTGGCGGCATCCGCCCCGCTCGTCGCCAGATGCAGGATGATCGGCGTCTCGTACGGGTGGCGCTGTTTCAGCGCGGCGGCGAGGTCGTCTGCGAGCCCCTCCCGGGTCTTAAGGATGGCGACGACCTCGTCACCCCGCTCCACCGCGCCCTTCCAGGCATAGACCGACCGCATTCCCGGCAGGACGTTGACGCAGGCGGCGAGCCGCGCGCGCACCAGTTCCTCACCGATGGCGAGCGCCGTCTCGGCATCGGGAAAGGTGGTGTAGACGAGAAGCGGACGCTCCATGCTATGGGTCTCCCGGTCTGCGGCCTGTTCCGAGGGGAATGAGGCGCGCGGTCGAGCCCGGCGTCAACACGAGCGGACGATCACCCATGGCGCGGCGCTTCCAGAGGATCGCCTTCATCGCGAGCCCCACCGCCGATGCGCGCGGTGCGGCGGATACGCTGATGCGGCGCTACGACAGCGTCGCCCCCGAAGAAGCCGACGTGATCGTGGCGCTCGGCGGCGACGGGCTGATGCTGCAGGCGCTGCACCGCTTCATGCTGGCCGGCATACCGATCTACGGCATGAACCGCGGCACCGTCGGCTTCCTGATGAACGAGTACCGTGAGGACAACCTCCTCGAACGGCTGGAGAGCACCAAGCGCAGCACCATCCACCCGCTGCTCATGGAAGCCGTGGACGTGGAAGGGCGCCGGCACACGGCGCGGGCCATCAACGAAGTCTACATGCTGCGCCAGACGCACCAGACCGCCAAGCTCAAGATCTCGGTGGACGGACATGTGCGCCTGCCCGAGCTCATCGCCGACGGCGTGCTCTGCGCGACGCCCGCCGGCTCCACCGCCTACAACCTCTCGGTGGGCGGTCCGATCCTGCCCCTGAATTCGCGGCTTCTGGCGCTGACACCGATCTCGGCCTTTCGCCCCCGGCGCTGGCACGGAGCCCTGCTACCGGATCACGCCCGCATCCATGTGGAAGTGCTCGACGCGGCGCATCGCCCGGTGGCGGCGGTAGCTGACCACACCGAGTTCCGCCGGGTCTGCACCGTGGAGACCTGGCTCGACCTCAAGACCGACCTCACCCTCCTCCACGATCCCGGCCACAGCCTGGACGAGCGGATTCTTCGCGAACAGTTCGGCTGATACGCCGGCGGCATATACAGGAACGCCCGCAAGAGCTCGGGGACGGGACACGGCCTTTCCTGCCGCGATCGGTGCGTCTCGCGTGAGCGTACCTGTCACGACCAGCACCTTTTCCAGTCGTCTCAAGTGTTAGCGCTCATCTCATCAGCCGCGAGAATAAACTCTCGCAAATACCTGCATTACATACGTTTTCTCGTTCATGCCGATCGGTTCGGATCCGCCAGCTTCGCCCGGTAGGCGCCAATCGTACTGCCCACCGAGGCCGTCATGATGCAGGCGATGGCCGCTCCCTGCAGGGGCGTGAGACGCTCCCCGAGGATGAGGTAACCGGCGAGCGCGCCGCAGACCGGCTCGAGACTGAGCAGGATGCCGAAGGTCTGGCGCGGCAGGCCGCGCAGCGCCACCATCTCCAGGGAATACGGGATCGCGCTCGACATGATCGCCACGGCGAGTCCGGCCACGACGATGGAGGGCGAAAGCAGCGCCGTGCCCGCGCCGGCAATGCCGAAGGGCAGGATGACCAGGGCCGCCACGCTCATGCCGAGGGCGACCGCCTGCCCGCCGGGCAGGTGCCCCGCCCTTTGGCCGACGAGGATGTAGAGCGCCCAGCACAGGGCGGCGCCCAGCGCAAAGGCGACGCCGAGGGGATCGAGGCCGGAGCTCGCCCGATCCAGGGGCAGCAACAGGCACAGGCCGAGCAGAGCAAGCGCCACCCAGACCAGATCGACGGCGCGCCGCGACGAGGCCACCGCCACCGTGAGAGGCCCGACGAACTCGATGGCGATGGCGAGCCCCAGCGGGATCGTCCGCAGGGAGAGGTAGAACAGCAGGTTCATGCAGCCGAGCACGAACCCGTAGAGCACCACCACACCGGCATCGCGACGGCTGAGCGACCGGCGCCAGGGCCGCCATACGGCGAGCAGCAGCACCGCCGCCAGGGTGACGCGGTAGGCCGAGGTGCCCTCCGCGCCGATGACCGGGAACAGCTGTTTGGCGAAGGAGGTGCCGATCACGAGGGAGAGTATCGAGCCCACCAGGGCAGCCACGGGGGCGAGGCCGGAAAGAAGGGCTCTGGTGTCGGTGCCTGTCATGCCGCCCTCATAGCCGGATGAGGGCCAAGGAGCGACGGCCGGTGAAGGCCGGTCGCACCCCGTCAGGTCAGGCTGCCAGACGCATTCGGTCGCGGTCGGCGCGGTAGCTGGCGATCAGGGCGCCGGGAATCGCATCCAGGATCGCATCGGCCTCGTGGGTCGGCGATACGCCGATTTCGATCCGCACGGCGTCGGGTACGATGTCGAATTCCGGCTGGGACACGACGATGGAGGGCACGTCGATCGTCACGAGGTCGTGGCCAGTCAGATCGATCGGCGCGGCGGCGAGCGGGCGGACCTGCGCCCTCGCCTCGCGCACACTCGCCCTGAGCCCGTCGGACAGGGCATCGAGCACGGATTCCATCGCCTGCCCCTGCTCGATGGTGACCGCGTCGATGCGGACGGGCTGGAGAACCAGCGGTGTGGGTTGGGCCGGCCGGGGAGAGACGAGCTGCTGCGCCAGGCGCCATTCGGCGTCGAGGATCTGCATCCGTGTCCGGGTCTCCCGGCTCTCCTTCTCTTCCATGGCCTTGGCAGTGACGCGAACCTCCTCGCGGGCGGCCTCGGCTTCGTAGCGGGCGAGAAGAGCCATGACGCTCTGCGCCTCCGCAAGCGGCATGGTCTCGCAGGCGGTGAGCGCGCGCTCGATCATCCGGCGCGACAGGGTGGCATTGCCGGGCTTGGGTTGGCTAGTTTTGGCTTGGCCCGGCTCGGCCTGGAAACCGGCCTCGCGCCAGGCCGAGAGCGCGGCGGCGAAGGCGGGCAGCAGGACGGGCGGCAATCCGGCGCGGCGGTGGAGGGCGGCGAAACCCGAGGCGGAAGGGTCGTGCATCAGCCCAGCCACGCGGTCGGCCTTCAGGCCGGTGAGGTCGGACAGCGCCGCCTCCGCGAAGGCCATGCGGCCCGACAGGATCGCCCGCAGGATCAGGCCGGCATTGAGCTGTCCCCGGATGCGGAGATGGCTCACGAGGCGCGCGAGATCCGCCCCGTCGGCACCGGCGCTCACCTCCAGGGTGCTGCGCTCCAGGGCCTCGCGGCTCGCCCGCTCCCCACGAGCAGGGGTGAGCCAGCCCGAGGCGATGGCGAAGGCCGAGAGCGATGCCGCCACACGGGCGGTGACGGCCTGCCGCACTTCGAGGGGCAGGTCGGCCCGTAGCGTCAGGGCGTTCCTGAGGCCGGCATCGTCGCCGTGCCGCTCCACCATGCGCAGCAGACTGCCGGTGGTGATGCGGGCGCTGCGGTTGCGCACTAGGGTGGTGAGCGAAGGGACGCCGCCGATCTCGGCCATGGCGCCGGCCACCGCGTGGGAGAGGCCGAGCCGGCCGGCGATGGCGGTGCGGGTGGTCTCGCAGCCGACGGCGATGCCGTCGACGAGATCCGCATCGGTCAGGACGGACGAGCGCCGCAGGACCAGGGCGGCGATGTCGGGATGGTCGCCCGCCAAAGCCACGACCAGCGATCGGGGCGCGGTGGCGCAACCGGCGCAGGCTTGCGCCAGGGCCCGACGCACGGCGAGGGCCGGGTCGTCGAGAAGCGCCAGGATCGCCGATTGCGCGTCGCGCGCCGCCCCGGCATCGAGCCCGCCATAGAGATAGGCCCGGGTCAGCGCCGCCGCGGCCTCCGCGCGACGGTCGATGGAAGCGTCACGGGTCCAGGACAGGAATTGGCGGATGATCATTGACCGCTCCGGGTCGCGAAGAGTGAGAGATCGAGAGGTTTGGAGGCGAAGTGTCCGGCCGACCGGGCGGCGGCCGTGAACTCGGCGGGTCGGCGCGGGGGCAGCGGTGCGCCGACGAGGGCGGTGGCCGTGGCGGCGGTGGGCGAGGCCGTCGCCACGACCTTCGCCGGCTCCGCGGGGATTGCGGCCGTCACGGAGGCCGTCTCTCCCGTCCCGTCCGAGCGCGGGAAATAGGTCGGCGCGCTGCGCACCGGCTCCGGCGATGGTGACGTGGCCCTGCCCTGCCAGAGGCGGGCGACCCCCTCGGACATCGCCCCCTGGCGCTTGTCGGTCTGGAACAGGGCCCGCAATCCGCCGCCATCGATGGCCGCATAGGCGGAGACGGGATCGGTGGTGGAGGCCGGCTCGACAGCTGCACCCGTCAGGGCCGTGGGGGCGGGCCGCGACGCGGATTGGCTGGCGGACAGGAGCGCGTAGAGTTCGGCGGCGCCGCGGGGCCGGCCGGTCTTGTCGTAGAACAGGCTCCTATTGGCGGCGGCCGCCTCCGGCATGTCGAGGGCGGCGGCGCGCGCCGGGCTCGCCTGGGCGGTGGCGATCAGCGTCGCCGCCCCCCGTGCGCCGAGAACATGGGCGGCGTAGAGATCGCCGCCGGTCGGCTCGCGCCCGAGGGCGGCGGTGAGCGCCTCGCCGTTGCGCTGGGTCAGGGCGCCCGCCATGGTGGCCGCCACCGCAGGGTCACGGCGCAGATCCAGGATGGTCTGGCGAGTGGTGGCGTCCTCGACCGCATAGGTGCCGTTGGGCCGGGCGGTGATGGCGTCGGCATAGGCCGAGAGGCCGAGCTTTGGCCCCGCATTCTTCATCGTCCCGAGCCAGGTCTGTTCGATGAATTGGAACAGCCCGGTGGCCGAGGACGTGGCGGCCTTGGCCGACGGGTCGAGGGAGGATTCGCGCTTGGCCGTGGCGAGAAGGTAGTCGAATTCGGTGCCGGTGCTGCGCGCGCCGCTGCGGATCGCATCGACCACGCCCGCCGAAGCCGATCCGGCGGCCGTTCCCGTGGCCGCCCCGTTCCGCGTGCCCGCGTCCCGGCCGAGGCCGGTCTCGCGAGTGCTGGCGGGGGGCGTCGTGAAGAGGAACATGACCGTCCGGCTGCAGGCGGACCTGACGATGTCGGCCTAAGCCTTAATCTGTTCCGGCTATGGTAAATAAAGGTTAAAGGAACCGCCACTCGTGCCGTCCCGAACCTGTATAAGTTTCAGGACGATACGGGTTCCGCCACCCCGCGCCGCCCCCGGCGCAGGGCCACCAGCATCGCGAGGCCGGCAGCGGCCATGGCAGCCCCGGCGAGGGGGACGGCCGGATAGCCGAGGCCCGCATCGATCACGCCTCCGCCGAGGGCGGCACCGATGGCGTTGCCGAGGTTGAATGCGCCGACATTCATGGCCGAGGCGAGGTTGGGCGCGTCCTGTGCCCTCTCCATCACCCGCATCTGCAGCGGCGGCACCAGGGCGAAGCTGGCGACGCCCCAGAGGAAGATCAGGATGGCGGCCGGGATCTCCCAGCGCATGCCCCAGGCGAAAAGGACCAACACCGCCACCAAGCCGGCCAGGGAGGCCACTAGTGTGCCGTCCACCGAGCGGTCGGCGAAGCGCCCGCCGGCCCAGTTGCCCACGGTGAGGCCGATTCCGTAGAGCACCAGCATCGCCGTCACGAACGGCGTCGCGGCTCCCGTCTCGATCCGCAGGATCGGCACGATGTAGGTGAACACCGTGAACATCGCGCTCGCACCGAGCACGGTGAGGGCGAGGGCAGCAAGCACCGGCCCCCGCATCAGGACGCGGAGTTCGGCCCGCATGTCGCCACCGGCCTCGGCCTCGAGGGGCGGCAGAGCCAGGCGCAGCGACAGCATGGCCACGGCCCCCACCGCGGCGATACCCCAGAAAGCCGCGCGCCAGCCCAGCATCTCCCCGACCCAGGCCGCCAGCGGCACGCCGCCGATGGTGGCGATGGTGAGCCCCGAGAACATCGCGGCGACGGCAGCGGCGCGGCGCTCGGGCGGCACGATGCCCGCCGCCACCACCGCCCCGACCCCGAAGAACGCGCCATGGTTCAGGGACGTGACGAGGCGGGCGACGATCAACATCGTATAGCTGTCGGCCACCGCCGAGAGGAGGTTGCCGAGAGTGAAGATGCCCATCAATCCGACGAGCAGGCGGCGGCGCTGCATCCGGGCGAAGGCCAACGTCATCAACGGTGCACCGATGAGCACGCCCATCGCATAAGCGCTGACGACGAGACCCGCCGCCGGGATCGAGACCTGCAGGTCGTTCGCAATCAGCGGCAGCATGCCCATCGGCGTGAACTCGGTGACGCCGATGCCGAAGGCACCGGCCGACAGCGCCAGCAGGGGAAGGTTGAGTCTCATGATTCGTGCTTTCCGTCTGTTCCGGAACAGCACATGGCGGATACCGCTTCTCCCTGGTAGTATCGTGCTGGGACCAACATCCGTGCGCCGGAGGCATCAATGCTGCGCGACAAAGTCGACCGGGCCGGAGACATGGCGGTCTTCCTCGCCGTGGCTCAGGAGGGTAGCCTGTCGGCGGCCGCGCGCCGGTTCGGCCTCACCCCCTCGGCCGTGAGCCGGGTGGTGGCACGCATCGAATCCCGGCTCGGCGTCCGGCTCCTCGTGCGTACCACGCGCTCCCTGCACCTCACCGCCGAGGGCGAGACCTATGCCCGGGCGGCGCGGCGGATCCTCGCCGATCTCGACGAGACCGAAGCACAGATCGCCGACCAGGGCTGCCCGCGCGGCCGGGTCCGCGTCAGCGCTTCGATGGCCCATGGCAGGCGTGTGGTGGTCCCCCTCATCGGCGATTTCGTCGCCCGCCATCCGGGGATCGTGGTGGAGATCGACCTCAGCGACGAGATCGCCGATGTGAGCGGCGGGCGGACCGATCTCGCGATCCGGTTCGGGCCGCTGGCCGACAGCCCGCTCACCGCCCGGCGCCTCGGCGAGACCGGGCGAATGGTCGTGGCGTCGCCCGCCTATCTCGCCCGGGCCGGCACGCCACGGGTTCCGGGGGATCTAGCCGGCCATAATTGCCTCGACTTCAACTTCCGCCGGATCGAGCCGGGCTGGCCGTTCCGCGAAGACGGGCGCGACCACCTCCTGGCGGTGCGCGGCAACATCGCGGCGAATAACGGCGAGACCCTGGTGCAACTCGCCCTACAGGGCATCGGCGTCACCCGTGTCGGCACCTTCCATATCTCGGAGGATCTCGCGGCGGGCCGCCTCGTGCCGCTTCTGGAGGCGTACAATCCCCAGGATCGCGAAGCGATCCATGCGGTGTTCGTCGGCGGCCCGGCGATGCCCGCCCGCATCCGGGTCCTGGTGGACTTCCTCGCCGAGCGCATGGGCCGTAGCCAGGGACCGGTTTCATGAAGGTGATCGGCAGCGATCGGACGTCCCGCGCCGGAATACGGGAGAGGCCGTCATGCGCGCATTCCTGATCGTCCCTGGCGACGCACGAGCCGTCGCGGCGGCGATGGCGAGCGACGCGCATGCGCTGATCGTGGACGTGACGGGCCTCGCATCGCCGGCTTTCTTCCCCGAGCGCCGGCAGGGCGCGCCGCTGTTCTACCTGCGCTCATGCGAACTGGAACGCGATCTCTCGGCGATGATGGCCGTGGCACCGGACGGCATCGTGCTGTCCCGCTGCGAAGGCGCCCGAGATGTCACGCGCCTCGGTGCGCGGCTCGCCGTCGAGGAGGCGATACATGGGTTGGCCGACGGGTCGACGCAGATCCTCCCTCTCATCGAGACGTCCCGAGGCGCCCTGACCTTGCATACCCTCGCGGATGCGAGTGGGCGTCTCGCCGGTATCGCCTGGGACGCCGAGGCCATCAGGGCCGAGATCGGGGCGCTCACCACCCGTGATCGCGGCGGCGCGCTGAGACCGCCCCTCGCTCAGGTCCGCTCCCTCATTCGTCTCGTCGCCGCCGCAGCGAGGGTTGCCGCGATCGACGCGGCATGCCCGCCGTGGGGCGACTTCGCAGACGAGGTCGATGCTGCGTGGAGCGATGGATTCGAAGCGAAGCTCGTTCTCGAACCGGATCAGGCCGGATTCGTCACCGCTTTCGGCGGTCGCGCCCCGGCACCGTCCACGGAGAGATGACGGTGCCGGCAAGAAGGCGCTTCATCGTTCAGGCGCGTCGGGGCCAGCCTATTCGGCGGCTTCGCCGTCCTCATCCGCCGGCAGGGTCCGAGCGGTCGGATCACGCTGCGCGTCGGGCGAGACGAGGTCGTGGCTGACGGGGACCGCCGTTACGTCGGGGGTGGAGCGTGAGCCCGTATCCGCCAGCATCATCGAAGCGCCCACCGAGATCAGACCGGCGAGGGAGCGGATGTCGTCCGGCTGGCGCGGGCTCCGGGAGATGACTTCGGCCTCGCGCTGAAGGCGCAAGTTGCAAGCCTTGCTGGGCAGCCCGCCATCCGGCGTGCAGGCGTCGTGCCGGGCACAGGCCGCATCGAGGGCGTCGATGGGCGGGAGTGGGGCATTGTTGCCGGGCCCGCAGTAATTGCCATGGATCAGCATGGTCGGCGGCCGGGTCGTCGTTTGCGCCAGAGCCGGCGTCGCGAGAGTAGCGGCCAGCAGAAGCGGTGCGGTGAACTTGAGGAACATGATATGACTACCTGTGCGAGCGCCCCCTCAGGCGTTTCGCGGAAAGGAGTCGCCGAACGACGGCTCGGCCCATTAAGGCTTTGCCCCTCATCTTGGTTCCCACTTTGACACGAAGCAGACCCCGGCCACTCTCGTCATGGCTCAGCTTGCGCCGTTGGTGAGAGACTGGCCGAACCGAGGCTACTGACCTGCTCCGGGCGGACGCTTCAACTCGAAACGCGCTTCGTCGGTAACGCTGAAATAATCGAAATATCCTCCCCGCATGAGAGGATGCATGGCGCCGGTATCGACCCGGCCGTCCTTGATGAAGGCATCGTCGACATAGATCGACACAACCTGCCCGATCACCAGGAAGTGGTTGGCTTCGCTGCCGTCGAGAGGTGTCAGGGGCACAGTCTGGAGCCACCGGCATTCCAAGGCGGCGGGGGACTCGGCGACCCGTGGCGGACGCACCTTGCGCGATGGCACCGGAGTCAGCCCGGCCGCCACGAACTCGCTGTCGCCCCGGGCGAGGGGGGCCGAGGTGGCATTCATGGCGTCGCGCAGATCGTAGGTGGCGAAGTTGCAGACGAACTCCCCGCCCTCCTCCGCGAAGGTCATCGCATCCTTTCGGCCTGAGGACGAGAACATCACCATATCGGGGCCGGTGGCGACGGCGTTGAAGTAGGAATAGGGGGAGAGGTTGACGTGGCCCTGCTTGTTCATCGCGCTGATCCAGCCGATGGGCCGGGGGGCGACCAGGGCCTTCAGCGGGTTGTGCGGCAGGGTGCGGTTCTCGGAATCGTAATGCATGGCGCGGCTCAGATCCGGGTGACGATGTCGGCCAGGGCCGGTCTCGGGCGATCGCCCGGAACCTCGCGGGCACGGCCGAGATGGATGAAGCCCGCGAGTTTCTCGCGCGGATCGAGGCCGAGGACGTCGAGAATGCGGCGGTCATAGGCGAACCACTCGGTCAGCCAGGCAGTGGCGAAGCCCGCGGCATTGGCCGCGACGACGAGGTTCATGCACACGGCACCGGCCGACAGCACCTGCTCCCATTCCGGGATCTTCACATGGGGGGCGGCGCTGGAGACGACCGCGACCACGAGGGGGGCGTGGGCGAGGCGGTGGCGCTCCAGATCGAGGCGCTTCGGATCGGCCTCCGGGTGGTCCGCCGCATAGGCGTCCGCGATGGTCTCACCCACGCGCAGGCGGGCATCGCCCTCGATCACCAGGAAGCGCCAGGGGCTGAGCTTGCCGTGGTCCGGTACGCGGGACGCGATGGTGAGAATCGCATCGAGCTCCTCGGTGTTCGGACCCGGGCCCTCGAGATTGACCGGCGGAACCGAACGGCGGACGCGAAGGAGGTCGATCGTGTCGTTCCGCGGAATGTCGGATATGGTGTCCATGGAACCTGTTCGGCGCGAATGAGGGACGTGGGGGCACCGCCGGGCGGCTGGTCTGAGGCGAGCCGCTTCGGCGATCGATAGGAAGCTTCGGCCTTGGAGCCGCCACGGTCCGGATACAAAGCGGGATGTCGCATTCGGCACGGTGACGGTCGACAAGCGAAAACATGCCGTGCGGTCCGCAGCTTGGCAATCGCCGACATGCATGGCGGCCCCGTGCATGGTGGCGCCGTGAAGGAGATAGCGGATGGGACCGGTAATGCGCGCGCTCGCGGTGACGGGAGCCATGGCGATGGCGGCGTTTCCGACGCAGGCGCAGGAGCGCGACCCGTTCGGCGGTCGCAACGGTCCAGCCCTGCCCTCCCCCTCGATCACGGGACCGCAATTGCCGAGCCCACCTGTCGAGGGCGAGGCACCGCTCGCCCTCACCGCCCTGTTCGCGGGCAGCAACCAGCCTGTACGGTCCGGCCTCGCCTGGCGCATCTACGAGGACCGGTCCGACGGGGTGCGGCCGAACATCGTCGCGCGGTCCGAGGCGGCGGATCCGAGCTTCACCCTGGCACCCGGCACCTACGTCGCCACCGTCACCTACGGCTTCGCCAGCGCCTCGAAGCGCATCACCATGGCGGGCGCGGCACTCAGCGACCGCCTGACGATCACCGCGGGGGCGCTCAAGCTCTCTGGTGCCATCGGTGACATGAAGATCGCCCCCGCCGAACTCGCCTTTTCGGTCTTCGTGCCCATCGGCACCAATTCGGAAGGGCGCCTCGTGCGCAGCGGCGTGAAGGCGGGCGAGTTGATCCGCCTGCCGGAGGGGACCTACCACGTGGTCTCGAACTATGGGGAATCGAACGCGATCCAGCGCGCCGACCTCAAGGTGGAGAACGGCAAGGTCACCGACGCCACCCTCAACCACCGGGCCGCCACGGTGACCCTCAAGCTCGTGGCCGCGCCCGGGGCAGAGGCTTTCGCCGGCACCGCCTTCAGCGTCCTGACGCCGGGCGGCGACACGATCCGCGAAGCGATCGGCGCCTTCCCGCAGGTGACCCTGGCCGAGGGGGACTACGTCCTCATCGCCCGCCATGACGGGCAGGTCTACACCCGCGAGTTCAAGGTCGAGAGCGGGATGGACCGCGATATCGAAGTGGTGGCGAAGGCGTCATGATCCGGACCGTCTGCGTGTCCGTCGTCCTTCTCGCCGCCGTGCCCGCCACGGCGCAGACCATCACCGACGGGTCCGACGCAACGGTGGGAGCGGAGGTCGCCGCCGCCACGACGGCGCTGCTGGGCAAGGGGCTCAAGAGCCCGGCCGAGGCACGCTATTCCCGGCTGCGACCGGGCAAGGCGGGCGCCGTCTGCGGCGAGGTCGACGTGACCAACCGGATGGGCGTCCATGTCGGCCCGCGCCCCTTCGTCGCCGATACCGGATCGGGATTTGCCGGCATCCTCCCCGATGCGGCTGAAATCCGGCACCCGTCCAGCATGGCGCAGTATCAGGGTTTCCAGCGCATTCTGGCGCTGCTCGCCGCGAATTGCGAGGGATGACTTTTTCCAGGCTCCCTCCTGCGGCCTCATCCCGAATCGACCGGATGGGACTGAGGGGGCCTCAGCCTCCGAGAACCGCGAAGCCGGCCCCCGAGGCGGCCGTGAGCACGACGACGATCCAAGGCGGGGCCGCGCCGATCGTCAGGAGCAGGAACGCGCCGGCTGCGAGGGCGAAATCGCGCGGGCCGAGGACGGCGCCTGTCCAGAGCGGATCGTAGAGGGCAGCGGCGAGGATCCCGACCACTGCCGCGTTGGCGCCCCGCATGGCCGCCTGCGCCAAAGGCTTCGCGCGGAACGCATCCCAGAACGGCAGCGCGCCGTAGACCAGGAGCAGGCCCGGCAGGAAGACCGCAACCAGGGCGATGACGGCCCCGGCCAGACCGTTCGGCTCAGGCCCGAGGGCAGCGCCGAGATAGGCCGCGACGGTGAAAAGCGGCCCCGGCACGGCCTGGGCCGCGCCGTAGCCGGCCAGGAACGCGTCCGGGCCGATCCAGCCGGTCTCGACCAGAGCCGTGCGCAGGAGCGGCAGCACCACATGGCCTCCGCCGAAGACGAGGGCGCCCGCGCGGTAGAACGCATCGAACATGGCGAGCCCCTGCGAGGCCAGACCTTCGGCCAGGAGCGAAGGTAGAACGAGGAACAGGCCGAACAGGAGGAGGGCCACCGTGCCGGCCCGGCGCGAGACCGGGAAGCGGAGCGGCTGGCCCGGCACTCCGGCCGCCTGCCGGCACAGGACGAGGCCGGCCATGGCTCCCGCCGCGATGGCGACGACCTGCCCCGCCGATCCAGCGAGTGCCGTGACGAGGCAGAGGGCGGAAAAGGCGATGGACGCGCGGGTGACATCGGGCGCGAGGCTGCGTCCCATGCCCCAGACCGCCTGCGCCACCACCGCCACGGCGACGAGCTTCAGCCCGTGGACGAGGCCCGATCCGACCGGGCCGCCGAGGGCACCGGCGCCATAGGCGAAGGCCACGAGAAGGAGCGCCGAGGGCAGGGTGAAGGCGGTCCAGGCCGCCAACCCACCGGCCAATCCCCCTCCCCGCATCAGGCCGAGGGAAAACCCGACCTGGCTCGATGCCGGGCCGGGCAGGAACTGGCACAGGGCCACGAGATCCGCATAGGCCGCCTCGTCGAGCCAGCGCCGACGGTGCACGAACTCCTCGCGAAAGTAGCCGAGATGGGCGATCGGGCCGCCAAAGGCGGTGAGCCCGAGCTTGAGGAAGGCGAGGAAGACTTCCCGCACGGAACCCTCGCGGGCGAAAAGGGGTGTCGTCACGTGGGAGGACCTCGAGGGGACGGGGGCGGGCTCGCTCCCGCGAAGTCTTCCTATCTGAATTCCTCATCCTGAAGTGCCGCGAAGCCGCCTCGAAGAAGGGCTCCGGCCTGACTGGCGATCCCTGGACGCCTCCTTCGAGGGCTCCGCTGCGCTGCGCCGCCTCAGGATGAGGTCGTGGGTGGGATGGCTCCCGGAAACCTATCCCAGTCCGCCGGCCTCGACGATGAAGCGGGCGACCGTGTCGGCGCCGTGCCCCTCGCGCAAGGAGGAGAACACGTAGGGCCGCGTGCCCCGCATGCGCCTGGTATCCGCCTCCATCACCCCGAGATCGGCGCCGACCATGGGGGCGAGGTCGGTCTTGTTGACGATGAGGAGATCGGACCGGGTGATGCCGGGGCCGCCCTTGCGTGGGATCTTCTCGCCGCCGGCGACATCGATGACGTAGAGGGTGAGGTCGGCGAGTTCCGGCGAGAAGGTCGCCGCGAGGTTGTCGCCGCCGGATTCGATCAGGATCAGGTCGAGCTTCGGGAAGCGTCGGCGCATCTCGGCCACCGCCGCGAGGTTGATCGAGGCGTCCTCGCGGATCGCCGTATGCGGGCAGCCGCCGGTCTCGACGCCCATGATCCGCTCCTCGGGCAAGGCGCCGGCCACGGTGAGGATACGGGCATCCTCCTTGGTGTAGATGTCGTTGGTGATGGCGCAGATCTCGAAGCGATCGCGGAAGCGCTTACAGAGCTGTTCCATCAGGGCGGTCTTGCCGGAGCCGACAGGGCCGCCGATGCCGACGCGCAAGGGGCCGTTCGGTGAGTGGCCGTTCGGTGAGTGGCCGTTCAGTGAGGTCATGACGGGGTCTTTCACGAGCGGAAGATCCGAGAATACTGGGTCTCGTGCCGGGCCGAGCCGAGATCGAGGCGCAGTGTCGCGTTGCCGATCTCGTCCAGGCTCAGGGGCGGGATGGTTGCGGCCAAACCCGCCACCCGAGGGGTGAGGGACGCGATCACCCGCGTGCCGGCGCTCTGGCCGATGGGCGCGCAGCGCAGCGCCGCCGAGACGAGGTTCTGCAGGAAGGCGAGGCCGAACCCGGCGAGCACCGGGGCGAGCGCCATGCGATGGGCGCCGGCCGAGAGCCCGACCGCCACCGGGTATGACACCTCGCCGGGCAGCGCCTCGCTCAACCGATCGAGTTCCGGCAGCCCCCAGGCGGCGCGGGTGGCGTCAACGAAGCTGCGGCCTTGCTGGGTCGTCTCGAGGTGGAGTTCGCGCGTGGGCGCCAGGGCGACGGCGAGGTCGTTGACCTCCATCAGCGCCGGGACGTCCCCCGCCTCGGCGGCGGCATGGGCATGGGCCAGAAGAATCAGGTCGTTTCGCACAGCGCCCCGTTCGAGCACGTCGCCGAGCCATGCCAGCAGCGAGGCCTCGCCGCCGACATCGCCGCATTCCACGGCCCATTCGAGCCCATGCGAATACGCATAGGCCCCGACCGGATAGCCCGGCGAGAGCCAGGCCATGAGCCGAACGGTGTCGATCATCGAGGGGTCGCCCCTCATCGTACCGGGCGCCCTTCCCTGGAAGCCCGAACCGCCAGCGGCCCATGGGGCAGAGGATGGGGGCAGAGGACGAGGCTCAACCGGACACCGTGCCGTGGCTGTGCGGATGAGGGTGGTCGTGAGCATGATCGTGTTCGTGGGCATGGCCATGCCCGTGGTGGTGCCCGGCAGCCTCGCCGGCATAGGCCCCGCCCTCGGGCCTGAACGGACGCTCCACCGGCTCGGCCGTTCCCCCTAAACCCCGCACCATCTCGGCCAGCACGTGGTCGTAGGCGATATGGACCGCGTCCGCGCCGATCTCGGCCGGGATGTGCCGGTTGCCGATGTGCCAGATCAGGCGCTTGAGGGCGAGGTCGTCGGCGGCCCGGATCTCGAGCAAGCGCTCGGGCGCGGCCTCGACCCAGACGAGGCGGCCATCCTGCAGCACCAGGGCGTCGCCGTCGTCGAGGACCGTAGGCTCGGGCAGGTCGAGCAGGAAGGACAGTCCGCCGATCCCGCGCATGGCCATGCGGCGGCGATGCCGGTCACCATGGTCGAGGACGATGCGGTCGACGATCTCGCCGGAGAGCGCGTCTCGGCGGATCACTTTCGTGGCGCGGATCAGGGAAGAGCTCAAAACAGGAAATACCGCTGGGCCATCGGCAGCACCTCGGCCGGCTCGCAGACCAGGAGCTCGCCATCGGCGCGCACGTCGTAGGTCTCCGCGTCGATCTCGATGTTCGGCGTGGCGTCGTTGAGGATCATGCTCTTCTTCGAAATGCCGCCGCGCACGTTCTCCACGGCGACGAAGAGCTTCTGCGCGCCGAGCCGTTCGCGAAGACCGTCCTCGATGGCGGCCTTCGAAACGAAGGTGAGCGCGGTGGCGAAGGGCGACCGGCCGATCGCCCCGAACATCGGGCGGTAATGCACCGGCTGGGGCGTGGGAATCGAGGCGTTGGGGTCGCCCATCGGCGCGGTGGCGATCATGCCGCCCTTGATGACGAGGTCGGGCTTCACCCCGAAGAAGGCCGGGGTCCACAGTACGAGATCGGCGAGCTTGCCCGCCTCCACCGAGCCGACATGGGCCGAGACGCCATGCGCGATGGCCGGATTGATCGTGTATTTCGCGATGTAGCGGCGGGCGCGCAGGTTGTCGTTGCCGGAAGCGTCGCCCGGCAGGCTCCCGCGCTGGCGCTTCATCTTGTCCGCCGTCTGCCAGGTCCGGATGACGACCTCGCCGACCCGGCCCATGGCCTGGCTGTCCGACGACATCATCGAGAGCGCACCGATATCGTGCAGGATGTCCTCGGCCGCGATGGTCTCCTTGCGGATGCGGCTCTCGGCGAAGGCGAGATCCTCGGGAATCGCCGGGTCGAGGTGGTGGCAGACCATGAGCATGTCGAGATGCTCGTCGATGGTGTTTTTCGTATACGGGCGCGTCGGGTTGGTGGAGGACGGGAGCACGTTCATCAGCCCCGCCACCTTCATGATGTCCGGCGCGTGGCCGCCCCCCGCCCCTTCCGTGTGGAAGGCATGGATGGTCCGCCCCGCGAAGGCGCGGATCGTGTCCTCGACGAAGCCGGATTCGTTGAGCGTGTCGGAATGGATCATCACCTGCACGTCATGCAGGTCGGCCACCGTGAGGCAGGTGTCGATGGCCTGGGGCGTGGTGCCCCAATCCTCGTGGAGTTTCAGGGCGCAGGCGCCGGCGCGGACCATCTCGACGAGGCTCTCGGGCCGCGAGGTGTTTCCCTTGCCGGCGAAGGCGAGGTTCATGGGGAAGCTATCCGCCGCCTCGATCATCCGGGCGAGATGCCAGGGGCCGGGGGTGCAGGTGGTGGCGAAGGTGCCGTGCGCCGGGCCGGTGCCGCCACCGAGCATGGTGGTGACGCCCGAGCACAGGGCCTCCTCGATCTGCTGCGGGCAGATGTAGTGGATGTGGCTGTCGAACCCGCCGGCCGTGAGGATCTTGCCTTCGCCGGCGATCACTTCGGTGCCGGGGCCGACGATGATGTCGACGCCGGGCTGGATGTCCGGGTTGCCGGCCTTGCCGAGCTTGAAGATCCGCCCCTTCACGATGCCGACATCGCATTTCACCACGCCCCAATGGTCGAGGACCACGGCATTGGTGATGACGGTGTCCACCGCGCCATCGGCATTCGTCACCTGCGACTGCCCCATCCCGTCGCGGATGACCTTGCCGCCGCCGAACTTCACCTCCTCGCCATAGGTGGTGTGGTCGCGCTCCACCTCGATGACGAGGGAGGTATCGGCGAGGCGGATGCGATCGCCCGTGGTGGGGCCGAACATGTCGGCATAGGCCGAGCGGGCGAGGGAGGCGGGGCGGGGTGTGTTGGACATCAGGCGGCCTCTCGTGCCTCTGCGACGGCGCGGTCGAACAGAGCGTCCAGCGCCGCGTTGACGCCGCGACAGCCGGCAACGACTTCTTTCGCCCAATCGATGTAGTTCGCCACGCGCTCCGCGCCCCAATCGTCCGGGGGGCTCGCCACGAGCGAATGCAGGTTGCTGATCTTGTCCGCGATCTTGAGGGTGCGGGCGCCGCGCGACTTGTGCGGCGCCTGCTCGACCTGGAGCCGCTTGCGCTCGGCCTTGGGCAGAGATTTGTCGTCCGTGACCTCGGCCACGAGTTCGGCGACGCGCCGACCGAACAATTGCTCGATCTCCTCGCGGCTCGTCCCGGTATCCTCCACCGTGTCGTGGAGCCAGCCCGCCGCCACCAGATCGGCATCGGGCGCTTCGGCCGTCGCGGCCAGGAGCGAGGCCACCTCGGCGAGGTGGTTCACGTAAGGCTCGCGCGCCGCGCCCTTCCGGGTCTGTCCCACGTGACGCCGCGCGGCGAACTCGGCGGCACGGGTGACGAGGAGGATGCCATCGCGCAGGCGGGATGTCTCGTCGGTCATAGGGACCCCATCACGTCACCGCGGAATCCGTAGACCGTCCGGGCACCGAGCAGCGGCACCAGCGAGACCTCCCGTGTGGCGCCCGGCTCGAACCGCACCGCCGTGCCCGGCGCGATGTCGAGGCGCTGCCCCCTCGCCTTCTCGCGCTCGAAGGTCAGGCCCGGATTCACCTCGTAGAAATGGTAATGCGAGCCCACCTGGATCGGACGGTCCCCCACATTGGCCACGGTGAGCAGGGTGCGCGGTGCGCCGTCGTTGAAGACGATCTCGCCCGGAAGCGTCGTCACAATGCCCGGCACATCCGACGAGGGCGCGCCGCGGATCGGGTGGTGGACGGTGACGAGCTTGGTCCCGTCGGGGAACGTCGCCTCCACCTGGATGTCGTGGATCATCTCGGCGATGCCCTCCATCACTTGGTCGGCGGTGAGGACATGGGCGCCCGCCTGCATCAGTTCGGAGACCGAGCGGCCATCCCGCGCGCCCTCCACCACGGCATCGGTGATGAGCGCGATCGCTTCGGGATAGTTCAGCTTGACGCCGCGGGCGAGCCGGTTGCGGGCGACCTGGGCGGCCATGGCGACCAGGAGCTTGTCCTTTTCGCGCGGGGTCAGGAGCACGGGAAACCTCGGGTGTTGGCCAATCGAGCGGAGACTTGGACACGTTGGCCCTCAAGGCAAGGACCGTGCGCGACGAATGCAAGCGGTATCGATGCATCTCTGCGCAAACAACGCGACCCCGGCAGTCCGAGCGCCTTCGTGGCGTAGGGCTGGTTTCTGGCGGGATGTGCCAAATTCGTCTTTCCACTTGATTGGACAAATCACGTTCGGAGAACAGCTGAGACGATAGGGATTTTTCAATCCAAAGATGTCATTCCCGATCCTACTCTCGCGCCAATATAAGTATAGAGCCGACTTTAGGATCCGAGTCATGACAGAATCCAGCAAATTGCCTGCCGAATTGGACATGACGAATGCGGCGGATGTCGAATGGGTGAGATCGCGAAACGATCCCGCGATTTGGCATGAAGCGGCGATAGCGGCAGTTGCTTATCGTGGCGACAAGCATGGCTTTCTGCCATGGCTCATACAACAGCCAAACATGGACCGCGCAACGGCAGGATGGTTGCTTTTCTGGCTTCAAGGCTCAAAATATTTACAAGGTCAAAAAGACTCGTTCTGGGCAAAAATTTACGACAATGATGCCGTCTCTCTACTGGATAGTCTTTGTCAGAGAAGTGAGAAGATCGGCTTCATCGAAGATAGCATCGGTCTGGACGGTGGCTTCGAGAAGGAGCGCCAAGCGTGCCTAGAGCGGTGTCCGATCGGCTTGAATCGACCGGGGTTTCGGGGGCGGCGCAGATGTGATTCGATGCGCGGCTTTC